>MHOU01000012.1:148886-166561 GCA_001821935.1 Candidatus Staskawiczbacteria bacterium RIFCSPHIGHO2_02_FULL_43_16 | reverse complement strand
GAATTCAAGGCGTTAACAGGTGATAATTCCGATAATATTCCAGGCGTGCCGGGCATTGGCAAAACCACGGCGGCGGACTTAATCCAGCGCTTCGGCAGCATCAAAAACTTATACGAAGAACTGGCCACGGACACGGCGGTGTTAAAACCAAAAATAAAAGAAGCCCTAAAAACCAACAAAGAAAAAGCATTTTTGTCTTTGCAGCTGGTGGACACCGACAAAAATGTGGAGATGGATTTTAACTTGGATGCCTGCGCCTTTGGCAGTTTTGACCGCGCCAAAGTACAGCAGGTTTTTGCGCAATTAAATTTCACTACTTTGATGAGCCGGTTGAACTCTTTAATATTTTAGCTTAACATAAAGGAGTATGCTTAGTTTTTCTTGGAAAATTACCTATTTTATTGTTTTGTCCGGAGCGTTTGTTATATTGGCGCTGGTTGGCGCCAGCTATCAAAATACCAGCGGTATTTTTTACTCCCTGATTTATTTTTTGGTGCTTTTTGTAGTGTTGTTCGGCCTGTTTGTAGGAAAGCGTTTTTCCCGGCCCCTAAAAAGGATTGCCAAAGCTGCCAACGAGTTGGCTGAAGGCAATGTAAAAAGCCGGGCCAATGTGGCGGGCTCTGATGAGATGGGGCAGTTGGCGGCATCCCTCAATAAAATTGCCCAGGCCATGGAAAAAACCCACCAGGAAAAAGAAACCTTGAAGCATTCCGTAGCCATGAAGGTAAGTTTCATTGTCCGGCCGCTACACGATACCATAGAGGCGTTAGAACAAAAAGCGAAAAACCGAACCATGGAATTCCATAAAGCCAATGAAGTGGCCGAAAAAATGCAGATTGATTTGTTGCTTAAAGAAGCGGAGCTGGTTGATTTGAAAGGCCAGATGGCAAAATTAATGGTGCGAAAGTCTAAAAAAATGATAACTGAAGAAGTTTAATGCCCGAATTACCTGAAGTCCAAACCACGGTAAATGGATTACAAAAAAAGGTCCTTGGCGGGACCTTTATTGATGTGTGGACGGATTGGGAGAAAATGGTTAAGCGGCCGGCCAGGTTTAAGGAGTTCAAAAAACAATTAAAGGGTAGGAGCATTTTGCGGGTGTGGCGGCGGGCAAAAAACGTGGTGTTTGAATTATTGGGCGGGTATTCGTTATTAATCCACATGAAAATGACGGGGCACCTCTTGGTGGGAATCTGGAATCTAGAATCTGGAATCTGGAAGTCGGTGGAAGACGGCCCCTTGAAAGAGAAAATAAACGGTTATTTGCATATCATATTTTTTTTGGATAATGGAAAAATGATCGCCCTGTCTGACATGCGTAAGTTTGCCAAGGTGGAATTGGTAAAAACCGAAGATTTGCACAAAGAATTTGAGGGGTTGGGGCCCGAGCCTTTGGAAAAAAGTTTCACGTTTGAAAAGTTTCAAGCGCTATTTACCCGCAGGCGTGGCAAGGTTAAACAGGTGATTATGGTGCCCCAATTCATTGCCGGCATTGGCAACATTTATGCTTCAGAAGCTTTGTGGGAGGCAAAAATCCATCCCGTTAAAGATATTTCAAAATTGGGGCGAAAAGAACTGCGGGTGCTGTATAATGCCATTAGAAAAGTCCTGGCCTTGGGGGTTGAATTTGGTGGTGACAGTTTTTCAGATTACCGCGACGTGGACGGTAATAAAGGCAAATTTGAAGGAAAGAAAAAAGTCTACCAGCGGACGGGTCAACCATGTTTACGTTGCATAACACTCATTAAAAGGTTAAAAATAGGTCAACGCAGTAGCTTTTATTGCCCGGCCTGTCAAACTCTAAACCCTAAATTCTAAACTCTAAATAAATCCAAGATGCTAAATTCTAAACCCGAAAATCAAAATTCTAAACCTTATGACTTGGGTAAGCGAACCTTGAAATTCGCCAAGCGGGTGGTAGCCTATGTCAATAAATTACCTAAAACAGTTACTGGTATTGAAATAGGTAAACAGTTAATGCGGTCCGCAGGTTCTGTTGGTGCTAATTATATTGAAGCAGAAGAGGCTTTAAGCAGAAAAGATTTTGCAATGAGAATTAAAATATCACGCAAAGAGGCCAAGGAAAGCAAATACTGGTTACTGCTTGGTGAACCAGTAAATGACCAACAAGGAGAAAGAGATGCATTGGTACAAGAGGCCACAGAGTTAACCAAAATCTTTGGCGCGATTGTTGAAAAGTCAAAATAATATGAACGAAAAAATTGCCATTATTGGCATAAGTGGATCGGGTAAAAGCACTCTTTCTAGGAAAATTGCAGAGAAAATGAAGCTGCCACTTTTTCATATGGATATGCTGTATTGGGAAGAGAATTGGCGGGCAGTGCCTGAGTTGGAATATCTTGAAGCGCACGAACTACTCGTTGAAAAACCAGAGTGGATTATTGAAGGATATATTGACGGAAAGATGGCAAGTCGGCTTAAGAATGCTGATTTAGTAATATATTTGGATTATTCAGGGCTTCGTTGTGCTTGGCATTTAATACTGCGTCGGTTAAAATACCACAATAAAAACAGGCCAGAGTTGCCCAAGGAAGCGCTAGAAAGATTAAAGCCAAGTTTTTTCTGGATGGTGCTAAAGGGGGGTGAGCGCATGGATATCGAAGAGGCGCTTTCAAAAAGCAATCCACAAAACTTAAAAAGGTTTTATTCTCCCAGACAGCTTAAGCAATTTTTAGCAAAAGGGTTTTAGATTTTTAATTTTAAGTTTATTTAGAGTTTAGTGTTTAGGATTTAGAGTTTATACATATGATTATATTTTTATACGGCCAAGATTCATATAGGTCAAAGCAAAAATTGGATGAAATAGTTCTGCATTACAAAGATTCCGGCAAAAGCGGGCTGAATTTAATTTCTCTGGATGCTAAAGATGTCAGCTTTTCAGATTTTTATGACAACTTCAAAATTTCTTCTATGTTTGCGGAGAAGAAGCTGATTATTTTAAAAAATGTGTTTGCAGGTAGAAATTTCCAAGAAGACTTTGTGCAAGAAGTTAAGAATATAGAAAGTTTAAAAGATGTGGTTTTGGTGTATGAAAACGAAGGGCCGGATGCCCGACTGAAACTTTTTAAAACATTATTAAAGTCTTGCAAGTGCCAGGAATTCGCGCCGCTGGCGGGCGCCGGTTTGAAAAAATGGGCGCAGGAAGAATTTCAAAAGTTAGGCCAGAAGATAAACTTAGACGCGTTAGATTTGTTGCTAAACTACGCGGGCAATGATTTGTGGCGGCTTTCGGGGGAAATCAACAAACTGGCAAATTACAAAACCAGCGCCGTTATTAAAAAAGAAGATATTGAGCTGCACGTCCGGCCGCGCATTGAACTGGACATTTTCAAAACCATTGACGCGCTGGCGGCAAAAAATAAAAAGCAGGCGTTGGCGCTGTTGCACAAGCACTTGGATGGTGGTGAAGTGCCATTGTATTTATTGAGTATGATTGCTTACCAGTTCAAAAACTTACTGGTGGTAAAAGAGCTGGCCCAGCAGGGCCTGATGTACGCCTCTATTGTAAAAAAAAGCGGGCTGCACCCGTTTGTGGTCAAAAAAACCTATTATGCTTGTAATCAATTCAGTTTTGAAGAATTAAAAAAAATATATCAAAAGATTTTTCAGGTTGACTTGGATATCAAAACGGGGAAGATTGAGGCGGAAACAGCACTGGATATATTCGTTGCAAGCATCTAGTTTTTTTGTTAAAGTAAACAAAATATAAATTAGTTTTTTAAACATGAATCCAGAAGAACCAAAAGAGGGTCAAGAGAACAACCCAAGCAAGTTTATTGAGGCATTGCGCGCCATAATCACCTACGCTGATTTGCAAGATTTTTTAGAGCAGGATGGTAAAGAAAGGAATTATAATGGAAGAGCCTTGGTAAAAGGCATTTGGGCGGCGATTGGTTTTAAGCAAAGAACAGAACAATCTTCCTTGCACCAACTAGATCAAACTGCCCGCGAACAACTCATGGCAGAATTTAGATATATGGACGATGCAGAAGCCGACGCCCTCATAGAAAAAATAGGTTTACTAATAGAGAGTGAACCTCAACGCGCAGAAGATGAAGAAGAAAGAAAACGGATTGCAAAAAGAACCAATGATCTTAGGGTGATGATGGCGGAAGATAAAGGAAAATCACAGGAGGAAATAGAAGAATTAAAAGAAGAGCTTCGGGAAAAAATGCGCGCGGATTGGGGCGAAGAGGCGGATGGTCCAGTTTCCCAGCCTTCAGTAAAAAAATCAGAAGAAAAAAAACCTTGGTGGAAAATTTGGTAGAAATTATTTAAAAAAACAGCGGCGCCCGTGGGCGCCGCTGTTTTTTGTTTTTATTTTGAAGCTTTGTCTACCATTTTAGCTATCCGTGATTTTCTCCTTGAGGCGTTATTTTTTTTGATGATTCCCACTTTGGCGGATTTGTCCAGAATTCCATAGACTTTCGGTAAAAGTTCTTTTGCTTCTTTTATCTTTTTTTGCATAACAAAAGCTTTGGCATCTTTTAAGAGGGCCTTCATTTTATTGATATAGATAAGGTTTCGAGCCCTTCTAGTTTTATTTTGCCTTATCGCCTTTTTCGCTGAAGCTGTAATTGCCATGGCGTGTATTTATATGATACAATTTACCAAATAGGGATCATTTTTGCAAGGCCTTGACACTATTCTATAAAAGTTGTAATATTGACTAAGATTTTCGTAGTCATAATTTTTTAAATCTATGGCAGAAAGAAAACCGGAGCCACAACCAGAAGTAAAAGTAGGGAAATTGAGTCCCTCTGAGATTTTGAATAAATTGGGTCTTGGTGGGGATAAGCAGCTTACTGCAGAAAAAATAATTGAAGCCCTTGAGGGCTATTCTTCAGAAGATGAAGAAGATGCAAGAAGCATTGAGGAATTTATAAACCAATTAGATAGTCAAATCCCAGCCCGCATTGATATAGGGGGAGCGACAGACGAAAAAGAAATTAAAAAAAAGAAAAATGAGGAGGCGAAAAGGATACAAAACGAGTTTATAGAGAATTTTTTTGACCTTAAGGCGAAAGAGGGGGGAGGGGCAGAAAATGCGCCAAAAAGTTTTTTGGAAAAGTATGAAATTTTCCAGCAACATTTTAGCAGTTTGTCAGAAGAGGAAAAAGCTATATTAAAAGAAAAAGATCCGGAAAGTTATAAAAAAATTTATAAAAAGGATGGAAGTTTGGTTGGGGTTGTTGAAAAGCATGTTAAATCTAAAAAGCAAACAAAAGTAGACGAGGCTATTGAAAAGTTAAATGTGTTAGCCCAGGAAATAATCAAGCAACGACCGGAGACAGGAAAAACAAAAGATAAGCCAACGGAGCCGCCAAAAACTAATCCAGAAATTAAAAAGGAAGAGCCAATTAATCCATTAAAGCCGGGAGAAATTTCGGCTTGGTCTGTTTTGTTAAAGAAAAATGGATATCCTTTAGAAAAACTTTCTCCAATACAATTAAGAAAGGCATTATTTACCATATATGATGAGTATGGGGCAAGACCTCTTGCCAAAAATGAAGCGGGAAACTTTAATAAAATCAAAGATCTTCTTAATAAAATAGATGGCGGTGAAGAAGAAAAACCAAACGAACAAATAGATGCTGCGTTGGCGCAGCTGTTTAACATAAAACAGGAGGAGGTAATTCCGCCGCCATCAAAACCAGAACAAAAACCAGAGCCAAGGCCGGAATCAAAACCAGCATCGGAGCCGGTGTCGCGGCCAGCACCCCAAGAAGGTGGATCAGTTGTTGGCATGGAAAAAATATGGGCACTATCAACCATTGATCAATTAAAAGATGAATTGAATTTGAAAATGGGTGTCCTGGGCACGGCTGACCGCCCAGGCATGGTTGATGCGTACGTGAACTTTTGGGGCAATGAAAAAATGAATCGTTTTACTGGTGCGTCCAAGGAGCAAAAAGAAAAGTATAAAGATGCAAAAAAAGAGGAAAGAAAAAGGTTGGCGCAAGAAGTTGCCAAGCTGAAAGAATATATTGCCAGGCGGGAATCGGGAGAAACAAAGCCCGACCTGCAGGCGGGGGTGGATACCAAGCCGGAAATGCCCGTACCAAAATTTGAAGATGATGAATTGGGCAGATTTAATCGAGAATCAATAGAAATTGAAAAACTGCGGGCCAAAGAAGCGGAAGACAAGAGGGCACAGGAGGCCGCTTTGCCAAAATCAAAAAAGGAGTTATTTGAAGCGAAAAAAGATGAATTGGCGCAATCAAATAACCGGCTGGAAGCTGAAAAGATGTATGCTGGCTCTAAGAATGATCACGTAGAAACATATCTTTTAGAAAAAAGGGAAGAATTATTTAAGCAAATTGGTGAACTGGTTGGGGAAGATTTTAAGCAAAAGGTGAATGTAGAAACCAAGAAAATATTGGGCAAGAAAGAAATGAGTCCCGAAAGATTCAAGGCTAAAGAAATGCCCAAAATAATACGCGAAATTGAGGCCGAGCAAAAGTTGAAGGCCCAGGAAATGTGCGCCAAGTCTGGCGAGGCGCTGGTGTACCAAAAAGACCATAAAAATTCCGGCGACGCTTGGCTGGAAGCCTATATGAATGAAAAAATAGAGGCTTCGGGGCTTGAACCGAATGAATTTTACGCCATGGTGTGCCGAGGTGTCAGAGTGGATCTTTTTAAAGAAAAAGTGGCTTTTTGGAAAAGCGCTTGGAATTTTGTCCGGGGTAAAGAAATCGTGGCGCATAAATATATCATACCAATTGATGGTGGGGATACTATTTATTTATCAGAAGATGAATTGGAGGGGTTTTTGCTTAA
The DNA here is from genome assembly GCA_001821935.1 of Candidatus Staskawiczbacteria bacterium RIFCSPHIGHO2_02_FULL_43_16. Classification (GTDB taxonomy): domain Bacteria; phylum Patescibacteriota; class Minisyncoccia; order Minisyncoccales; family Staskawiczbacteraceae; genus VGLO01. Next base: position 159,760 of record MHOU01000012.1, on the reverse strand, counting down.
TCAAGCAAATCAAACCCGGCAACAGCTAGAAAAAACCAAGGAAGAAAAATTTGTTCAAAGATTGAAAGAGGGCCGTGTAAAATTGAGGGAAAGTCGCGCAAAAGTTGCCCAAGAATTGCTTGATGGCGCAGAGGTGAAATATTACGATGTGTATGGCAAGGAAAATCCTTTGGCACAAAATTGGGATTTTGGCGAACAGCGGATCGTGCTACCGGGTGGTGTAGAAGTGGTTGTTGCGCCAAAGAATAAAGCAGAGGCTCCAAAGCCGGTACAGGCGCCAGTAAAAAGATCTGAGGTAAAGCAGGTTGAAACTAAGCCTTCAGGGCCGGTATTGCCACCAAAGCAAGAAAAACCTCCGGTAGTCTTGGCTAAAAAAGCGGAGCCAACAACTGAAAAGCCAAAATTATCATCGGAAACTAAAACTGAACTAGATAAGAAAATTCAAACCATATTTGATAGTAATCCTGAAATAGAAGGTGTTTTTGATTCGGGAAAAGGCTGGCCAGAAGTGAGAAAAATAGTGGAAGAAATGATCAGGGAAATGGGGATTGATAGAAAAGAAGGTTTAAAAATATATAAAGAAACGCTATTGAGACAACAAGAAGCGCTGGCGGATTGTTATAATGTTATCAAAGAAGAAATTGAAAATAATCCTGGTGTTGCCCAACAAAAACTTTTTGATATTGTTGAAAAATTTTCAAAAAATTACGGTTTTACCGAAGAACAAATATCAAAATCATGGAGAATGATTAATGAGTATACGGAGTTGAGAAAAAGGGCGATAGACTTTTTGGCAGATCACAGACATGATGACAAGGGTCTTCTTGAAAAGTTGACCGGCAAGACATTAACCGATGAAGACATGAAGGGTATTTATAAAATATCAGTTAAATCCATGGCGATTGTTATCGAGGCCAATGATGAGATGACACAAAAGTTACGATCAAAACAATCAAAACAAAGTGCCAAATGGTTGGGATTTCACAATGCAGGGTCTTGGCTTGAACAATCCCCCCATTATGTTGTTATAAACCGCGAACTGATAACGAAACTATCTGGTGAAAAGGATATAGAAAAGGTTTTGGCCCACGAGCTCCAACACGCGGAAAATGATGTTTTGGAAGAAGTTTTAGGTGGGCAAGAGGAAACAGTTTACTATATGGATTACAGAAATGAAAAAGATCCAAAAGAGAAAGCGAAAAAGTTAGAGCAGTATCTGCGGCAAGTACAGCGAGAAGCGCTAAATAGTGTCAGGGATGAAATTATTACATCATTCCATAATGTGGGAACGGATAAGGCAAAGTTAGAAGAGCTATTTATTGCCAAAGAAAAAGGCTGGCTTAAAGGAATGATTGAAACAGTAACTTTTTCCGGCGAAAAAGTAAAATACGATTTTTTGAAGGAAGCCAGAAATAAAAAGTTGTACTATGCGGACAAAGATTTATCTAAAAAACTATTTGACCAACAATACAAGAGAGTCATTAAAGATGCACTTAGTGCCTTTTCAGATTTAATTGATCCTAAAAAAGGTGGCTATTCTGTTGAAAAGGCAGTTGCTCTTTTGATGGGTAAGGAGCTGTATTTTTGGCCAACGAACGTGAAAAGGCTATTGGGAAAAGGGGGAAATTTTGACATCGCAGCAGAAGCAAAAAAGGTGAAAGAAGAAAGCAAAAAAGAGGCGCAAAAAAAACTAGAGCCAGGGATTGCTGCCGAGTTAAAAAATACTCCAAGGGCCAAGGGCGGCATAGCTGAAAAGGCGCCAAAATTTGATGAGAGTTTGAGGCTGGATGAAAAAGAGTTAGAAAGAATGAGAGGGGAGATAGAGAAGGCCAAAGTTGTTGGTGAAGTTACTGGGCCAGAAGCTAAAAAACCCACAGGAAAAGAAGCAGAGAAAAAGCCAGAGGAGATTAAGAATTTATCAGAAATTTCTATCCCAGAAGATATCTATATTGGGTTCACTGATTGGGGGTATGATTTAAGGAAAGCAAAGCTTGATTCTGTTGGCACCCTTGATGCCAGCGAAGATGTTTTTGATATGGGTCAGTTTATTCGAATACCCCCAATAAACGAAGATGGAAAATTGCGCGTTGAGGAATCTGTGTATGTGGACGAAGGTGCAACAGGGGTAGAAATAATAGAACTATTAAGGAAAAAGTTAAAAAGTTTGCAGGGGGAATTTGACTTAACCTTGGATGATAAAAATGATCTCCAAAAACCAGAAGATAAGAAGTTGGATGGGATAGAGAAAGCGGGAGAAAGAGATAAATTAGATGGATTAACTGAAGCATTGGTAAAGGGCGCTGAAAATCTTAAGGAGCTACTTGTGATACTCAAGGAAAGTAAAAATCCTGATGCAGAGGCTTTGAAGAAAAATATAGAGAAGTCTAAAGAATCTCTAATTTCTCAAATTTACCGAAGGAATTACTATATTGCAAGTAACATGTGGTCGCCCAATTTTGAAAAGTTTACGAATGACAAAATAAGAGTGAAATTCGCCCGTTTGTTAAACGATTTGACGGGTCAAATTGAAAAGAAGTTTGAGGAAAATAAATATGAATTTATTACTAAAGATAAGTACATAGTTTTGAGCGAAGAAAATGAGGAGAGGATAAAAGCAGACGATTCTTTTTGGAAAGGAATTAAAAATATGGTAGAAGAATTTAGCGGGTGAAATAATTAAAAATAAAAACTATGCCAGAGCCAAGAGAGCCAAATGTACCAGATACAGCGGATTTAATTCCTATGACGCCAGAACAAGAACGCGAAGATTATATTAGGCGCATCAGAGCGGTTGGTAGTTTTGATGAACTGCTAAATATTTTACTCATAAAATCAGAATACAAAGATGCTTTTTTAGTAATAGAAAAGATAAAAGAAGGTTCGGAGAGATTGATAAAAAATATGTCAACAAATCGGGATGTGGCCGATAAGGCAGTAACAGCGGCAAAGCCTATCTTGGAAGATGGTGCTGATATGTATAATGTAAACAAAAAATTTTTGACGAGAGAACAAAAAAAACGGATGACATTAGACAGAAAGGAAATTAATTTACACGACGAAGAATTAACCGCCATTGTGAAAAGTAGGGTGGAGGATTTAATAAGGAAAGAAGCTTCACAGTTTAGGGAAAACAAGATTAAAAAAGAGTTTCTGAAGGATTATAGGGGTTCAACTCCTATTAAGGCTCTTGGTGAGGAATTGGAAAAATAAATGGGTTGTTAAAAAAAATGGCGCGCCAGCTGGCGCGCCATTTTCTATTTAATCAGCATGTTTAAAGTTTTTTAAGTAAATCCCTTATTTCTGCCGCGCGTTCAAAGTTTAAGTTTTTTGCCGCGACGTTCATTTCTTTTTCCAATAGTTTGCGGTCATGAGCCACGTAAAATTCTTCGGCAATGTCCTGTGGTTTTGAAAATCCCCAGTCGCGGATGTCTTTGATAATGGCTTGCGGGGTAATCTTATGTTTTTTGTTGTAGGCTTCCTGGATTTTTCTTCTCCTGTTTATTTCATCAATGGCGCCCTGCATAGACATGGTGATTTTATCGCCGTACAAAATTACTCGGCCTTGCAAGTGGCGGGCGGCCCTGCCCATGGTTTGAATTAATGTGGTTTTGTTTCTTAAGAATCCTTCTTTGTCTGCATCTAGTATTGCTACCAAAGAAACTTCCGGCAAATCCAGCCCCTCTCGTAAAAGATTTATGCCAACCAGCACATCAAATTCCCCTTGCCGGAATTTTTTTAAAATTTCCGGGCGTTCCATGGTTTTTATTTCTGAGTGCAGATATTGGGCTTTGATTTTTCTTTCGGCCAGGTAATCGGAAATTTCTTCGGCCAGCCGCTTGGTAAGGGTGATAACCAGCACCCGGTGTTTTTTAGCCACTTCTTTTTCAATTTCAGCCATCAAATCTTTTATTTGATTTTCAGTTTTTTTTACTTCTATTGAGGGTTCGAGAAGCCCCGTAGGCCGTATGATTTGCTCAACAATATGTTTGCCAGAGGCAGTTGTTTCGTATTCAGCCGGTGTGGCAGAAACGTAAATGGACTGCGGCTGACGCTGCTGGAATTCCTGGAACTTTAATGGCCGGTTATCTATGGCGCTGGGCAGGCGAAAGCCGTAATCAATCAAGGTTTCTTTACGCATTTTATCACCAATAGACATGGCTTTGATTTGGGGGATGGAAATGTGGGACTCATCAATGAAAATTAAAAAGTCGTTGTTAGTGGCATGGCCAAAGTAATCCACTAGTGAAAACGGCGGGCTGCCGGGTTTTCTAAATTCCAGCTGACTGGAATAATTTTCAATGCCGTGGCAAAAACCGGTTTCTTGCAGCATTTCCAAATCGTAGTTTGTTTTTTCTTCTAAACGCTGGTATTCAACCAATTTATTTTGTTTTTTCAGTACTTTCAACCTTTCCTGTAACTCAAGCTTTATATTAGCAATGGCTACTTTTATTTTGTCTTGCGGTGCAACCCAGAATGTGGCGGGGAATAACGTGTATGCAGTATTAAGTATTAAGTATTTGGTATTAAGTCCGGCCGGTGATTCTGATATTTTCTCTACTTTAGTTGCACCGAATTCCACCTTAATAATTTTTTCTCCCGTTACCACATATATTTCAATGATTTCTCCACGCACCCGGAATGTGCCGGGTTTAAAATCAATATCGTTTCTTTTGTACTGCATTGAAATCAGGTGCAATATAAAATCTCTACGGTTTATTTTTTGCCCGGCTTTTATTTGAAAAGAAACGTTTTGATAGTTTTCTGGTGAACCAATGTTATAAATACAACTTACGGAAGCCACTACAATTACATCATTTCTTGAAAGCACATCTTGGGCGGCGGAATGGCGCAGGCGGTCAATTTCCTGGTTGATTTTGGCGTCTTTTTCTATATAAGTGTTGGTTTGGGGAATATAAGCTTCGGGTTGGTAGTAATCGTAGTATGAAACAAAATAGTGCACCCCATTATCGGGGAAAAATTCTTTCATTTCCTGGTACAGTTGGGCGGCCAATGTTTTGTTACAAGCTACTAAAAGAGTTGGTTTTTTTATTTCATTTATCACATTTGCAATTGTAAAAGTATTATGTAAAAATAATCCTCCAAAACCAGCAAGGAACGTTTCATTATCTTTTACCGCGAAGTCATAGACATGGGCATTTTGAGAAGTTATTTTTTTAATTTCGGAAACTCTTAACCAACGACAACTAAGAAGATTCTTTAAGTCCTCCATTTCCTTACTTCCCTTGGGAAATTTTGCTAAGCAATTGACTATTTTTTCAAAGGTTTCCCTTCTTGGGTTATTAATGTTAAGTTCAATGGCATTTAAAGTACCTTGTGGCATATTGGCAAGTTCTGCAAAAGTTCGTTGCGAAACTTTTAAAGACTTTCTTATGGTTTTTATTTGCGGGCCGATACCTGGGATAATATCTACATTACTTGTTCTGCTCTTGCTACATAGCGCAATTAAGCTTTTTTGTTTTCGCGGCAGAGAAAATCCAATATGATTTTTGAATTTTTCTAGGTTTTCTTTCCCCGAAATGGCAATATAATAGTAGTAGTCTCCTGCGTGATTGTGAGAATTAGTGGCGCGACTCCATCTTTTATTGATTCGAGCCCATATGCCAAATCGTAAAAGCGCGTAACTAATATCAGAGGCAAGCTGCTTGCTTGCTGTTGGAGCTATGACTTCTCCGCTTTCAGGAAAAGCGCCTCCATCGCCGTTAAAGTAGGTTTGAAGCAAAGTAGCAAGTTGCTTTTGGGAGAGATCCGGCCAGAAGCTTGGCAACTTTTTAGAGCGCGAGTTGTTTCCTAGTAGAGAAATTAAAAATTCAGTGTGGATTTTTGATGCAATATTAAAGTCGTATTCTCTGTATTTTCCTCGATGGTAGTTTAGCGCAAGCTTTTTAAAAATACTTTTTAAATCTTTCTGGATATATTTTTCTGCCGCAGTAATAGTGAAAAACCTCGATTTTGGCTCGCCGTGCCCCTCGGCGACATAGTAACCCATTAATTTTAACCACTCATTGGTCAATAAAAGTTTGCCAGGCAGACTATAGTCATGGATTTGAGAACCGACAACTATTTTATTAAAATCTTCCAGGCAGGTATCAATTTGAAACTTTTGGCTCATTTGAGCTATTGTGGAGACGGGCATCCCGCAATAATCTCCATGCACCACCTGGTATACTTTGTGTCTAGGGAAAGCATAATATTCACCCATGACTTCAATCACGTCAGAGAGTTTTTTCGTCTTCAGTAATTTTGAAATGAACAAATTCGCATCAGCAAATAATACACTTTTATTTAGAATTTCTAGAACATTGATATAAGATAAGTCTTTTTCTTCGGTGGTTATTTCTTTTGACAGGGGGATGAAATCAGTTTTTTTTATTTCTTTGGTCGGTACAAGTGTTAACCTGCCATTTCTCAATACCCAAAAATTATGGTCGCCAGTAACAGTTATTTCTCGGCCACAGGTTGTTTTTACTTCATAAAGATTTTTAGGAGAAGTGTGGCGAACTAATTGAGAAACGGTTTTCCATTCACTCTGCTTATTTTTAGGATTGAAAGAAAATGTTTCTAAGTGGTCTTCATTTTTAATGAAGCTGGTAAAAATTACTTCACTTCCGTCTACCATCCTAATTTTATTGGGATATTTTTTGAATAATTCGTCGATAAATTTGCCAATGGGGCTGCATGTAATTTTCCTATTAAACTTTATTAAAACAGGTGTCTCCGCCGTCACACTTTTACCGCTTCCAGTTACACCCAAAAGCACCTGGTCTTTAACGCCATTTTTAATATTTTCTACAAGCCGTTTAATGGCGCGCGGCTGATCTCCGGTTGGCTTGAACTTGGTATTTAGCTTAAATTCCATTATAATTACTTAATGATAGCATTTTTAGGGGGTAAAATCATTCTCAAAAAGGAGAAATTTATCATCGTTGAGGTGGCTGGCATCGGCTACAAAGTGTTTGTTTCCGCCAAAACAGGATTAAAACTACCAGAAATCGGCGGCGATGTAAAATTATTCTGTTTTCAAAATGTTAAAGAAGAGGCGCTGGACCTGTACGGATTTATGGCGCATGAAGAGCTGGAATTTTTTGAAACGCTCATGGAAATCCGCGGCGTGGGGCCAAAATCGGCGCTGGATATTGCTTCACTTGGTTCCCTGGAAAATATAAAAGATAAAATTTTAAAACAGGATGAAAAGATTTTTGTGGGAATTCCCGGCATCGGTTTGAAAAAAGCCCAGACCATTATTTTAGAATTAACGGGGAAGATAAAACTATTGGATTCGTTAAAGCAAAAAACCTCTGCTGATCCGGCCCAAGACGCTTTGGTGCAACTCGGCTTTTCCGCTCAGCAAGCCAAAGAGGCACTAGCTACTCTGCCTGCCAGCGCAAAAGACGTGGAAGAAAGGATAAAATTAGCACTCAAAAGTTTAGGAAAAAACCAGTAGACGTCGGGCGTCTACCCACTTAATTTATGCCATATAGAAAGGTAGAATTTTCCAATAATGAAATTTACCATATTATTTTAAGGGGGATAGATGGTAATATAATATTCAAAGACTTGGACGATTATTTTCGTGGCATTTTTTCTATTTATGAGTTTAATGATAGCAATCCAGTTATTATTCAAAAAAGAAGAGAAGCCAGAAATAGATTTAAAAAATTAGTTACAGAACAAGAGAGTAGACGCCCGACGTCTACTGGCTCTATTAATCTAGTGGAATTTATTGATAATCGAGATAAGCTGGTTGATATCCTGGCTTTTTGTTTCATGCCCAACCATATCCATCTTTTGTTGAAACAAAGACAGGAAAATGGGATTCATAAGTTTATTGTGAAAGTGGGTGGCGGATACGGAAGATATTCCAATGAAAAAAATCAGCGTAAGGGGTATGTGTTTCAGGGGAGATTCCAGTCGGTGCATATTGAAGATGATAATCAGTTGCGAGTTGTTGTTAACTATATTCACGCCAATCCGATTTCTTTGATTGAGCCGAAGTTTAAAGAAGAAGGTATTAAAAACCATTCCGCGGAAGAAGTTTTGGAATTTTTAAAAACAGGGCATCGGTGGTCAAGTTTTCCTGATTATGTTGGGCTTAAAAATTTTTCTTCGGTTACTGATCGGGATTTTATTTTGAATGCCATGGGCGGCGAAAAAGGTTTGGAAGATAATCTTATGGATTGGATTTTGTATAAAAAAGAACTGGCGGTCTACGAAGATATTTTGGCTAAACTAAATTAGAGTGGACGTAAAGTGGACGTCGGGCGTCTATTTTCTGCTTAGCGCTGAAAGGCGGGGGGAGGATTGATTTCAAGGGCGTTCTTTGTTATAAGGGAAGTAAGTCTTTTCTTCTTTTTCTGTCTAGGAGGTTCATGTTATGGGTCGCGAACCTGACGATCTGCACCTGGAAATCCGCAAATGGTTAAGTGAGCGCTGGTGGGCCAGGCTATTATTGTCCGTGATTCTGGCGGCTTCATTGGTTGCTTTATTTATCTGGTGGAATGAGCAAAGGGTAGCAACACTCAACGAGAAGCGCCAACAAGAATTGCGTCGGGACAAATGAGGAGGTGTGAGCCGGCAAGGAAGTCGGCTTTTTTTTGTATAAACAATATGCTAAATTAAATGCATGAATTTTAAAAGGATATTAAGAAAATTTACTCCGTATTTTTTATTGAGCGCCTACCATTGGCTATGGGCTTTTTTGAGTGCCCTGGTGTATGGTTTTCCTTCAGGCAAGTTAATTGTTATCGGGGTGACCGGCACTAGCGGAAAATCCACCACCATAGATTTTATTTGCAGGATATTGGAAGAAGCTGGGCATAAAGTGGCCTCTACATCCTCTATAAGATTTAAAGTGGCAGATAAGGAATGGAAAAATACTATGAAAATGACCATGCCGGGGCGTTTTATGATACAAAAAGTCTTGCGCCAAGCGGTGGATGCCGGTTGCAAATACGCGGTGCTGGAAGTTACTTCTGAAGGCATTAAACAATTCCGCCATAAATTTATCAATTTTAATGCGGCCGTTTTTTTAAATTTAACACCTGAACACATTGAATCTCACGGAACTTTTGAAAAATATCGCGCGGCAAAACTGGAATTGTTTAAAGCAACCAAGAATTTGCATATCATCAATGCTGATGATGAAAACGCTAAACACTTTGTAAATATCCCCGCAAAAGAAAAATATCTTTTTGGCATTCACAATAATTTAGCGGATTTAAAAGCTGAAAAGATAGAAGTTTCAAAAGACGGAATTGAATTCAAGCTTCCAGATACAAGCTTCAAGCTTCACGTTTTAGGCAATTTTAACGTTATGAATGCCTTAGCGGCGATTTCGGTTGGCATTTCGCAGAATGTTCCATTGGATATTTGTAAAAGCGCACTGGCAAAAGTAACGGGAATGCCGGGCCGGTTGGAGGTGGTTACCAAAGAGCCTTTTTGGGTGGTGGTAGATTATGCTTTTACTAAAGAACAGCTTGAGGCTTCGTATAAATCATTAAACAGTCGGCCATTGGTGTGTGTGCTTGGAGCATGCGGCGGAGGAAGAGATAAATGGAAGCGCCCTATTTTAGGAAAAGTAGCCAGCCAATATTGCCGGGAAATTATTATTACGGATGAGGACCCTTACGATGAAGATCCGTTAGAAATTATGCAGCAAGTAGCTGAGGGTGTTGGCGAAAAACCGCACAGCATTGTGTTAGATAGGAAAGAGGCTATTAAGAAGGCCTTGGAAATAGCAGACCCTGAAGATACAGTGATAATTACCGGCAAAGGAGCGGAGCCGTTAATGTGCTTAAAAGATGGCAAAAAGATACCATGGGACGATAGAGAGATTGTTAGAGAAATATTGGGACGACCCCGCTAAGCGGGGTTCCAGGCCAGCTTAGCTGGCTGATAGACAAATCGTGCGCGAAAATATGCCCATATTGACAGGCAAAAAATAAGGCGTAGCATGAAAGTAGTCCTTTGCTATAAAATATTTCACAGATTTCACATCGGAGAAGCCCATGGAATCACAAGAACCCGTAAGTCCGCTCATGTCAGTTTTGTTTGAAGAATACCATGATGGTATTGTCTTGGAGTTACACCAGGAAGAAATCAAGGGCGCCGAACTGCTAGCGAAATTGAGGGATTTTTTTACCTTCATCGCCAATAGTGAAAGTAAAAAAAGCGTCACTATTGATCTTTCCGGGGTTATGGCGGTTGAGCCCGCATTCTGGGAAGTGGTTCGCCTTTTTCGTCTCCAGTTATGTATTTCGGGAAGGCGTTTCAAATTTGCAGCACCCGCGGGCATGGTGCTGGAATCTTTCCATCAATACCTTGGCAAGTCTGGTATCGAGCTGGAAGCTGCTGTTGCGCCGATCACTTATATAAGCAAACCAGCCTAGTCTGGTTTGACCGGTTTTCCCTAGGGAAGGCCGGCATTTTTTTGAAAAAACCTTGTTTTTTTATTAATTTTAGGTTATAGTGCTTAATCATGCCTAGCATATACCCAAACTTAAAATTTTCTGATAGGAAATTCATCCGAACCGAAAAAGCCCGCATCCGCCGGCAGTTTTTGGATATGGCAAAGCAAAGGGAAATGATTTCTGAATTGTATAAAAAGCTTGTGCCGAGTGAAAACGCGGCACCGCAGAAATCCGCGGAAGTGCACGCGGAAAAACGCGGGAACGATGAAGGGGTGAATAAGTCAAAAGTTGAAAAACCAAAGAAAGTAGCTCCTAAAAAAGTTGCTGTTAAAAAGTAATTACCATGAAGAGAAACTCAACCAAACATAATGCCAGGATTAATAAGCGCTGGCGCAAGAGTCGGGGCAAGCGGATGAAGCAGCAGGCATCTTTATAGTATGGCAGCAA
>MHOU01000012.1:114815-148860 GCA_001821935.1 Candidatus Staskawiczbacteria bacterium RIFCSPHIGHO2_02_FULL_43_16 | reverse complement strand
ATTCCAAAACGTAGCTTGCTACGTTTTGGAATTCTATCAAATTTTCACTTTCCAAATTTGGAAAAAATACCGCGAAAGCATTTCGTAATTCAGAGTGAAAATTGAAAAATGAGGCTATTTGTGGTAATTTTACGCAATGTCCTTTTCACAACTTAATATCGGAGACTTCCCTATGAAAGATTTGCGCAAGTTTGGAAACATTTTCAACGGCTCGGGAGCCTTGGGTTTTTTCAATCAGGACGAGTATTGGTATCAGGTTCTTTTGCGGCGCCTGGGTATCAAGTATAAAGACGGCCTGACTTTCGTTTCTAAGACAACTAACATGGATGGCCGGCCGGGAAACATGGAACTAACCAAAGACTACAAGCCCGCCCATTGGTATCCGGATTGTATTCATTTTGATTTTTTGACCGGCAACGGGCTTAATGCAGTTAGCGTTCCGACCCCAGGGTTAATTGCCCTGCTTACTACGGGAAACTGGCAACGGATGGAAAAGCCGTTTGTCATTTCTTTAATGTCTATGGCGGCCACGCCCGAGCTTCGTCTTGCTGAGCACCGCAGAATGGCTGACGTTCTTGGCGGCGAGAAAAAGCACTTTCGCGCCCCCTTCAGTTTGGAACTTAACCTGTCCTGTCCCAATGGCGAAGAAAGTCCCAGTGAGCAAATCAAAGGTTCTACCGATGTACTAGCAGCATATGCTCCGCTAGAGGTGGAGTTGGTGCCCAAATACACCGTTGCCTCGGCACCCATAGAAGCCATCATGCTTTTAGAGGACGATGACAACTGTGATGGCATTTGTGTTTCCAATACTTGGCACTATGACTTGGATGGATTCGGGGAAAAAGTGTTTGGCCAGAAAGTTTCGCCGTTGAAAAAATACGGCGGCGGCGGAGTTTCCGGGCCGGCATTGCGAAAGCATGTGTTGGCATATATCAGGAAGCTGCGCCAAGCCGGTTTCACCAAGCACATTCGCGGAGGCGGAGGTATCTATTCTGGTGGCCATGTCCGGGAATATCGCAATGCCGGCGCTTCTTCCTGTTTTGTATCAACCGTTATTCCGACGCGTTCCCTGTGTGTACCGGGGATCATCCGTTATGCAAATTCTCTTACTTGGAGGTAGTCATGGGTTCGGAAGTATTTGTTGAGATGCTGGCTAATCCGCATTGTCATCTTCGTGAAGGTGAGGCGATGGAGCCGTTAATCAAACTTGCCATCAAGGGTGGTGCGGATTTGCTGGGGCCTATGCCCAATACTGCACTTGGACTGACAACGGCCAGGCAAGTGAAGGAGTATTGTGGCTTAGTGTCGCCCAGCATCCAGGTTCTGCCCATCGCCATGATGAATGAGGCAACAACTTATGATATGTTGCGTGATTGGACGGCTGCAGGCATTAAGGACTGCAAAATTTATCCCTTAAACCGTACTACTAGATCACACAACGGAGTTGCGCATTATGGTTCACTGCTACATCGAGTGAAGTACTGCGGCAAGCTGGGGATTAAGGTCCACTTGCATCCCGAACATCCTTGCATGCTGATTGACAATCGGGATGCTGAGTATCAGTTTTGGCCGATTGCCGATATGTTTCTTAATGAGGGCGCGACAATTGTGTGGGAGCATGGTACGGACGCGCGCTGCATTCCGCTTTGGAAGCAGATGGCAAGAACCGGAAGATTTTTTGTGACGCTTACCGCCCATCACTTGGCCACAACTGAAACGTTGTCGTTTGGCGATGTGCGCGCGGCCTGCAAGCCTACCATCAAGACCTTAATCGATCAGCTTGGATTGATAAGCTTGATTGAAGAAGGCCATAGCTGGGTGGTGGCTGGGCTGGATGATGCGCCGCATCCTACTAATGCAAAACATGTGCATGAGGATTGCTGTGCCTGTGGGGCATACACGGCTCCGTTTGGTTTGCAACTTTATGCGTATGCGCTTGGCAGGATGCTGGAAACAAAAGAAGGCATTGTAAAATTCGTGGATTTTACGAGCCGCAATGCCCGGCGACTGCATGGTTTTAGGCCTTGTTCGCGCAAGGCGATATTGGTCAGAAAGCCATTCAGGATTCCTAACGCCTATGAAGTTGGGTCCTGGCTTGTTGAGCCGTTCTGGGCGGGCAGGGACATAGGCTGGACACTTCTTTAGTTTTTATGAGCCATGCCGATTCGTCGGCGTGGCTCTTTTTATGCCCCCTTTTATACCCTTTTATTTATTGCCTCCGGCAGAGGTAAGTTGGGTATCAGTGTTCGCGCAACTGTTTCTTGCGCTCCCTGACTTATCCACAGGGTGGGTGTTGACATGGTTTTGTGGTTTGCTAAAATAAGGGTGAGTCAACTTTCACAAACATCTCGTTTGAAAAAAGTTGGTTCCCCGAACCTTTCAAAATCTGCCCACCCCAAAACCCGTCACACCAACCCAACCCAAAAACAAATTCTCAAAAGCTTTCTTCGGAGAGCTTTTTCACTTTCAAGTTGACCTTTCACCCAATCTTTTTAATAATAAAAAATTAGGTAAATGGTTAACCGTGTTTCGTGGTTAGGCAAAAAACCGCGCCATTGCAATGGCGCGGTTTTTTGCTACAATGAAAATAAAAATCTATGAAAAAAATAACCAAATCAAAAATAAAAAAAGCGCCGATCAAAAAAGCAAAAACCAAAATCAAAAAATTGCCGGTGCAAAAGTTCGGAAAATTGGCGGGAAAAGTAACCCATTATTTTGACCACATTAAAGTGGGGGTGATTGCGTTGTCGGCTCCCTTAAACGAAGGCGATGAAATTAGGATTGTGGGCGGGGAAAACACAGATTTTAACCAAACGGTCGTTTCCATGCAATTTGACCATAAGCCTTTGAAAAAAGCTAAAAAGGGAATCTCGGTAGGCCTAAAGGTAAAAGAAAAAGTCAGGGAGGGTTATAGGGTCTATAAGGTGTAAGGAAGACATTGGGCATCCGTCTTATTTTGATGTAATAAATACTATCCCACGGCGCGGAAATTTGCCAAGAATTGACTCGCAATGGGATTTAAAATAAGATGAACGACAGGCTTACTAATACTAAAATCCGGGGAACCATCAATATGGAAAATAAAATATTTCATTTGACCAAGGCTAAATTCCAGGAGCTAAAAAAAGAGTATGACGCGCTGGTGGCGGCCGAACACACCAAGGCCATTGATGAGGAGGCTCCCAAAATGGTTGAATCTGACGATTTAAACCCGGAATTTGTCAGTTTCCAGGAAGGCATGGAATTAATGCGCGCCCGTATGGATAAATTGGAAGATATTTTAAAGCACCATCAATTAATAAAAAAACCGCCCAAAGAAAAACAGGTCTTTGTGAATTTGGGAGCCAGGGTGAAAGTTGAGGTAAATGGCAAGAAAGATGAATTTGTCATGGTGGGAACATTGGAGGCTCACCCCGAACTGGGCAAAATCAGCAACGAATCGCCGGTTGGGGCGGCCTTAATGGGCCGGAAAATTGGTGAAGAGGTGGTAATTGATTCGCCTGAGAAAACGAAGTATAAAATAAAAAACATCACATACGAGGTTAGTTAGCGAAGGCGCCCAATCGGGCGCTTTTGTGATACAATGAAACCATGTTCAAGGGTGTCAACAAAGTGATGCGCGCGTATATTTACTGGGATTTTATCATTAATTCCGCCTGGGGGCTTTTGGGCCCGGTGTTTGCCATTTTTTTATTGGAAAAAATCGCCACCGGGGACGTGGCCCACGGCGCGCGACTGATTGGTTTTGCCACCTTTTTTTATTGGGTGACCAAATCTATTTTACAAATTCCCATTGGCCGATATTTGGATAAAAACCACGGTGAGATAGACGATTTCTGGTTTTTTGTGATCGGTACATTCATTGTGGCGCTGGTGCCACTAGGCTTTTTATTTTCTTTTTTACCTTGGCATATTTACGCCTTCCAAATTGTCCACGCCCTGGGCATGTCCATGATTGTTCCATCTTCCTATGCCATTTTTATCCGCCATACAGACAAGGGTAAAGAGGCTTACGAAAGTAGCTTGGACAGCACCTTTTTTGGGGTGGGTGCGGGCGTTACCGGTGCTATCGGGGGAATTATGGTAAGCTACATTGGTTTTAATGCCATTTTTATTTTAACCAGCGTCTTTTCTTTTATTTCCATTGCCCTGATCTTTTGGGTAAAAAAAGACATGCTGCCCAAAGTTGCGCAGAATATTCATGGGTTTCCCATTTCTGGCGACAAAGAAAGTATTACTCAATGAAAAACCAGGAAATTGCCAAAATTTTTAATGACATTGCCAGGTTTTTACGCATAGATGGCGTGGCCTTTAAACCGTACGCTTATGAGCGTGCGGCTATTTCATTAGAAACACTAAAAGATGATGTGGCTCAAATTTATATTGCCGGCGGGCGCAAAGCTCTTGAAGAAATTGAAGGAATCGGGAAAGCCATGTCTGACCACATAGAAGAATATTTAAAAACCGGAAAAGTACAATTTCACGAAGAATTTAAAAAAGGTTTGCCGGTGGATATGGATGCGCTGACTCGGGTTGAGGGCATGGGGCCAAAAAAAGTAAAAGTGTTGTATCAAAAATTGGGAGTTAAAAATTTGAAAGATTTAGAGCGCGCTGCCAAAAAACACCAAATTGCTCCGTTGTTTGGGTTTGGTGAAACTACCGAAAAAAACATTTTGCAGGGGTTGGAATTTTTAAAAACCAGCAAGGGGCGGGTGTTAATTTCTGATATAAAACCCGCGGCTATGGCAGTGTTAAAAAAGCTTCAAGCCTTAAAAGAGGTTGAAAAAATAAGTATTGCAGGGTCGCTTCGGCGCGGGAAAGAAACTATTGGTGATGTAGATTTTTTGGTGGTCTCGAATAATCCCAAAAAAGTGATGGATTTTTTTGTAAAATTGCCTGGTGTTGAAAAAATATGGGGGCAGGGCGGAACAAAAGCATCAGTGCACATGAAGGGCGGTTATGATATGGATTTGAGGGTGGTTCCTGAAAAAAGTTATGGTTCGGCACTGCAATATTTTACCGGTTCCCAAGCGCATAACATCACTACCCGGAAAATCGCTATTGATAAAGGGTTAAAATTAAGTGAGTGGGGAATTTTCCGCGGATCCAAACAGATATCCGGAAAAACGGAAGAAGATGTTTATAAGGCGCTTGGGTTACCGTATATTGCGCCGGAACTGCGCGAAGACCAAGGTGAAATCGATGCAGCTTTACAGGGTAAATTACCCAAACTGGTTGAATTGAAGGATATTAAAGGAGATTTGCATGTTCATTCTAATTGGAGTGAACCCGATGGTGAAAAGGACTCTATTGAAGTGTTGGCAAAAAAAGCCATGGAATTAGGATATGAGTATATCGGCATTTCCGATCACACCAATGATTTGAATGTAGAAAAGGGTTTAAACGAAAAAGAGTTACTGCAAGAAAATGCTTATATTAAAAAGTTAAATAAAAAATATAAAAAGAAGAACTTCAGGATTTTACATGGTTGTGAAGCCAACATTAGAAAAGACGGGTCTATTGATGTTAAAGATGCAGTGTTAGAAAAGTTAGATTATGTGATTGTTGGCATCCATTCATTAAATAAAATGGAAAAGAAAGAGATGATGGCGCGCATTGAAAAGGCGATGCGAAACCCTCATGTAGATATTTTTGCCCACCCAACCGGAAGAATTGTAGGCGCGCGCGATGAATATCAAATTGATTTTGATAACATGTTACAGATTGCCAAAGAAACAAGGACTATTTTAGAAATTAATTCTTCCAGCCGCCTTGATCTACGAGATTTGTATATCCGGCGCGCCAAGGCCGAGGGCGTAAAAATGATTATCAACACGGATGCGCACAAAAAAGAACAATTGGGCTTTATGGAATACGGCGTAGCACAGGCCAGACGCGGCTGGGCAGAGAAGAGTGATATAATAAACACCCTGTCGGTTGAAGAATTATTAAAGCAGTTTAAGTAACGTGCCAAAAGAAAAATCAGCTGGGGCAATAATATTTAGGAAAGAACATGGTGAAACCTACTATTTGCTTTTGCGTTACAGATCTGGGCATTGGGAATTTCCCAGGGGGCATATAGAGAATGGGGAAACCGAAGAACAAGCGGCTCGGCGGGAGGTTTTTGAGGAAACAGGCATACAAGATTTAAAAATAATTCCGGGATTTAAAGAATACACGAAGTTTTTATTTAAAAAGAAATATAATTTGAAACCTGAGGAAAAGAAAAAAGCGCCGTGGGTTTTTAAGCTGGTTTATTTTTTTCTAGCTGAAACTACCACAAAAGAAGTAAAGCTCGATGAAGAAAATACCGGCTTTGTGTGGCTTCCGTATGAACAAGCTTTAAAAAAGTTAACCTATAAACCCGCTAAAACGGTTTTTACTAAGGCGCATAATTTTCTTACTTCAAGAAAAGGTATCAAAGAGGAGTGATTTGATGTGTGTGGATAACTTTCATTGTATAACTCGGCTGGGGGGGGGGTATTATAAGTTAATAGGTTTCAAAAAAATAATATGACATTGCAAGAGCCATATAATCAGCCTAAGGTAACCATTGAACTCACAAGTAAGTCGCTCAAAAGGAATTTTATTATTTCGTGGTTGATATTTTTTGTGGGAATAGCATTATTTTTTATAGGCATTCCTTTTGCCAAGAGTTTGGGTTTAATAATGATATTAGTTGGGGTGGCTTGGTTTATTGTCACAAAAATTAAAACTTGGTGGAATCATAAATAATATTAAAAAAAATAACAAAATTAATTTTATGAATTGTAAAAAAGTTATTTTTGGTTTGGCCGTTATTATTATGTGTGTCGCATTGGGACCCCAGACGTCCATGGCGGCAGATGTTTTATCGGTAACGACTAATACGGGTCCTTCAAGTGGCGATACATTGCCAACAATTAGCGGAGAAGTTGATGATACTCTGAATGCTCCAGGTATCGGCCGCATTACTGTTAGGAAAGAAATTACAAATGGCGCCCCGAATACCACTTACACTTTTAATTTTTCCCTCAGTGGAACAGGTATAGTTATACCACTGAACTTTTCCATTACCGTTATCGCTGATGCTAATGGTTATGCCACAGCAGGAAGATCGATAAATGTTATTATCCCTCCCCTTATCCCGGCGTCATTTTCAGTAACTGAAAATGTTACTTTTGGTTGGCGCGAACTTCCAACTCCTTTTCCCTGCAATAATCTCAGACCTGGTGCAGGAGGAAGTGATGTATGCCTCATTCAAAATGAAAGAATGGTCGCCAATAATACTTCTGATTCTTCAGTTATGCCAATTACGCAAACATTAACGATGGGAAGTTCTGGTGCAGCTGTAAAAAACCTACAGCAGGCTCTAATGAGTGCTGGATATGGGATTCCCGCAGGTGCTACCGGATATTTTGGCATACAAACCCGGGCGGCTGTTTCTCAATTTCAAATTGATCAGGGGTGGGAGGCCACAGGGTATGCAGGGCCATATACATTCGAGGCATTAAATGAAAAACTGGTATTGTCGTCGCCTGCTCCAGATTTTTTAAGTGCCGTTAATCTTGATGCCCCCAATGCTGGTCCCCCCGTTATTACAGGTCTTGGAATCATATCAGTGCCATTTGCCAATGCTGGTGGCGTCGCCACAAATGCTGTTACCATCATGAATAGTTCATTGCTTATTAGCGGCAGGAACTTTGTAGTCGGCTCAACAGTTTTAGTTGATGCTGACGAATCGCAGGCTTTTTCTGCGGTGACAGGCGCAAATCCCATAACTGCTAATAGTTTTAGAGTTATTGTTGTTACACCAACTCAAATACGGGTTTTTATCCGACAAGCCATTCTTAAGCAAAGCCCTAACGCTAGCAGAACTTATGAGATTAAAGTTCGTAATCCCGGCAACGCAGGCGGTGATTCTAACACGGCAAAGTTTCTGGTGGTTGTGGGTAATAACCCAACACCAAGTATTGCCGACATATCTCCAGCAACATCATCTGTTGGATCTGGTTCCTTTACGCTGACCATTAATGGCAGTAATTTTGTGCAAGGAGCTGTTGTCAGGTTTGGCGGCACAACCGCGACCGCAAATAGAGTAACTGCCGCTCTGTCTTCAGACAAATTAACGGCAGTAATTCCTAACTCAGCCATCGCTGCTGCAGGGTCAAAAGTAGTGAAAGTGTTTAATCCTGGTACTGGTGGCGGTCTTTCTGCAGAAAACACAACATTTACCGTTTCAGCAAATCCAGTTCCAACTGCTGCCAGCTTAAATCCAGCAGAGGCGGTGGCGGGCACCCAGGGCATTATGGTAGCGGTTACTGGAACTAATTTTGTGCCTGGTTCTGTGGTAAGACTTTATACACTTACTGTAGCTGGAACTTACAGCCAACTGGGAAATGGCCAACCCACTCAATTTATGTCACCAACAGAAATCAGATTTTCTATATCTCCTACGGGCCTTGCAAGCGTGAGGACGCTTTATGTTAAGGTATTTAATCCAGCTCCTGGTGGCGGTCTTTCTGCTCCCGTCTTGGAATTCAGGGTTAATGCTTCAACTTCCCTTGCTCCCGAAACAGCTCCAGTGTCCGTGGTTGTTCCAGAATCAACGCCCACACCAACTCAGACATCAACCTCCACCCCCATGCCAGATACAGTTCCCTTACCTTCTCCAACTCCAACACCAACACCAACTCCTACACCAACTCCGGTGCCCGAGCCAACACCCGAGCCAACACCCGAGCCTTCCCCTACACCATCTCCGACTCCAGAACCAACCCCTACTCCAGAACCAACCCCTACTCCAGAACCAACCCCTACTCCCACACCAGTACTTACTTCGCCCACAGTTTATGATGAAAGCCAGTGGATTAATCTTTTAGCATCGCTTCTAGAAAAATTAAAAGAGTTGCTGGCATTGTTTAACAACCAGTAAGTGGAACAACAAAAAACGGACGCTTGGCGTCCGTTTTTTGTTTTGATTACTTTACTGATTTTACTTCTTTTGCTTCTCCTCTCACTTCTTCAACAATCTTGGCGAAAATGTCAGGGTATTTTGCGATAAGCTGTGACATTACTTTTCTATCAATTTCAATATTCTTTTTCTTCAATCCGTTAATAAACCTACTGTAGTTAATTCCCAAAGGTCGTACAGCTGCGTTAATTTGCAATTGCCATAATTGGCGGAAATCCCTCTTTTTTACTTTTCTGTCCCGGTAAGAATATGTCCAGGCATGGCGCAAGGCATCTTTGGCCAGCTTGTACTTTGATTTGCGGCCATACTTAAAACCCTTGGTGTGAGCCAGTAAATGCTTTCTGTGTTTATGGGCTGAGGCTCCTTTTTTAACTCGAGTCATGATTAGGTGTTAGGTGTTGGGTTTTGGATGTTAGTTCACCGTTTTTCGGCTAATATCTAGCACCTAAAACCTAATACCTAAGTTTGTAAATATCTTTTCACCCGTTTCGTTTCCGATTTTGAAAGAGTAATCCATTTGCGGCCCTTCCTTCTGTCTTCACCGGTTTTTTTGGATCGGTAGTGGTTCTGGCCAGCCAACCGGCGCAAAATCTTACCAGTTTTGGTAATTTTAAATCTTTTAATTATCGCTTTTTTTGTTTTATTCATTTTTTGCTAGGGTTCAGGGTCTAGGGTTTAGGGTTTAGTCAACGCAAACGTTTTTACTAGACCCTAGACCCTATCCCCTAGTCCCTCAATTTTTAGAAATGATCATCGTAAACCCCTTCGGTTCACGTTTTAATTCCCGTTCGGTTTTAATGGGGATTAACTTATTTAATTCCGTAAAGAAAAATTCCACTTTCTTTTTGGCAATGTCTCCCATGGCCTTTTCCCGGCCGCGCAGGTTCAGAGCCACTTTCACTTTATCGCCATCGGCCAGGAAATTTTGGGCACGTTTGGCTTTCACTTCAATGTCGTGGGGTGAAATGTTAAATCCCAACTGTATTTCCTTTAATTTGGTTACTTTGGTATTTACCTTTATCTTTCGTTCTTTCTTTTGCTGGGAATAGAGGTATTTTCCGTAATTGGTGATTTTACAAATGGGCGGGGTCACTTTTTCCGTAACCTGCACCAAATCCAAACCCTTAGACTTTGCCAATTCAATGGCGGCAAAAATATTCATGATTCCCATCTGGGTGCCATCTTCGGCAATCACCCGTACCTCTTTTGCCTTTATGAAATTGTTGATTAAAACTTTTTCCAAGTGGTTAATTAAATTATAAGTGGAGATGGAGGGTTTGAATCCTCGTCTGAAAAGCTCTTAAAAAACAAATCTACAAGTGTAGCGTATCTTTGGTTTAAGGCATTAGATAAAAGATGTGCGAAATTCTAATGCCCGATCTTTATTAGTTTCAATAATTATCCTAAAGCTAAAATAATTATCTATCCTGATGTATAACACCGCTGGCCACCTATCAGGAGTTGATGGGGCGATGTAGCTTACGCGAAAGCGGGAGCTAGTTGCCGGTTAAAACCGAAGTTAAAGTTGGCAAATATGTTTTTTCTAGAAGTTTTACCAGATTCTAGAATACTGGACTTGCATTGTTTTAAAGAACAAATCATCGAATCTTGCATCCCCATGACTTTACTTGAATTCTCGGCTTATGTCGCGCTCGACATCTCGCTTCTTTATTTTCTCTTTTTTATCAAATTTCTTTTTTCCGCGAGCAACCCCGAATTCGAGCTTAATCCTACCATTATTCTCATAAACTTTCAAGGGTATCAGCGAAAATCCCTTCTCATTTGCCCTTCCGGCCAAATAATCTATCTCTTTTTTGTTTAGTAAGAGTCTGCGCTGTTGTTCGGGATTATAGTCAACAGGGGCGTTTTTGGGTTGGTAGGGGGGCACTTTGGCACCGATTAAAAAGGCTCCGAAGCCCTGCCCGTCCGCATCGCTACGCGAAGCGTTGCGGGTGGACATTACCACATAAGACCCGGCTAAGTTAATATGCCCGGTTTTGATGCTTTTCACCTCTTGCCCGGTCAAAACCAACCCGGCCTCGTATTTTTCCAGGATCTCGTAGTCATAGGTAGCCTTCTTATTTTCTGAGTAAATTTTCATATTATATGGGCTTTTTTGCTTTGCCCGTCCGAAGCTTTAGCGAAGGAGGGTTGTCGGAGTAGACTTTCATGCGTTTAGATTATCATTTAATTGTTGTTTCTGAAACCATTGACATTTTTAAAAATAAATGCGTATATCAATATAGGCTGGATCCAAAAAGTACTTTCGCATAACTTGTTCTGGATATTCTTCTAAAATGGCAAATACCAAAAAGGAGGAACTGCCATGTCTATTGCTACCTTGCCTCAACCCCGTCTCGTCGCTACCGTGAAGCGTGGCGAACACACTAACGCCGCCGCTTCCCAGAAGCAACTGGCTTGCAGCAAGTGCCGGGTTGATCCGTATATTAACAAGATGTTGGCCAACGCCAACTACGGAGGCCCCGAGGATGAAGTAGACATCGTCGTCTACTCCAACTCGGACATCGGCTTAAGCGGTGCCACCCGGCAACAGACCTATGACAAAGCCGTCGGCCTCGGGTTGGTCATGCTCCCCGACTGGGTTGCTCCAGCGTGGTGCGAGGACTACACCAAGCTCATGTACGATGGGGTCTTCATCGCCACCCAGGAACCCATCCCCGATGGGGATGGCGGTCCTGACTTGTTCTGCGTCAAGCGGTACTCAGATCATTCGTTGCTCAATGGATGCCGCTCTGGTAGTGCGGGGGGCGTCTGGGCTGGCAGCATTCTCTGGGCATTCGGTCGCCCTCGCAAGTGAAAACGATAAATAGGGGAAACCACTATTTAGCAAAAGGCCCGACGTCACGCATCGGGCTTCTTTTTTTACCTAGAAACCTTTAAAAATTAAGCAAAATAGGCTAGACTAAACCATAATATGCCAAAAGAAACGATAATAATCTCTTTAGGTGGCTCTCTTGTCGCCCCAAACGACATTGATACTGGTTTTTTGAAAATTTTTAAAAAAACCGTGGTGAAATTTTTGGATTCCCCTTCGACTCCGCTCAGGGCAGGTAATAAATTTTTTATTATTGTGGGCGGCGGGAAAGTTTGCCGGAATTATCAAAAAGCCATGCTGGAATTTGGGGCAGATAACGCCGAAAGAGATTTAATGGGCATTGATATCTCGCGCCTGAATGCGCGGGTGGTAAAGCAAGTGTTTGGCGAAATGGCGTTTTCTGAAATTGTTACTAACCCAACTAAAAAGATAAGTACTAAAAAAGATATTGTAGTGGCTGGTGGTTGGAAGCCGGGTTGGTCAACGGATTATTGCTCTGTTATATTGGCAAAAAATATGGGAATTAAAACCATTGTTAACCTTACCAACATTGATTACGTTTACGACAAGGATCCGGCCAAGTACAAAGATGCGAAGGCCTTTAAAGAAATACCTTGGAAAGATTTTAGGAAAATAGTGGGCAACAAATGGGCGCCGGGAATGAGCATGCCTTTTGACCCGCGGGGCAGCAAGATGGCAGAAGTTTTAAAAATAAAAGTGGCAGTGATTAATGGTAAATATTTAGATCGCCTGGAAAAGTTTTTGAATAAAAAAGAATTTATCGGAACAACGATTCAATGAAAGATGAGATAAAAAGAATATTGGAGAAGGTAACGGGGGAGAGTGATTTTTTGGTTGAAGCTCCCAAAGAAAAAACGCATGGAGATTATTCTTCTAATGTGGCTTTGGTATTATCAAAGAAACTTGGCAAAAATCCAGTAGAAGTTGCCAATGAAATTATAGCACAGGTGAATCAAGTGCTTATTCGTGAGAATAAGCTGATGATTGAAAAAATTGAGGTTGCTGGGCCGGGATTCATTAACTTTTATTTATCCAACAATTTTTTTGTTGAACAACTGAAAAAAGTTGATAAAAACTTTGGTAAAAATCAGAGTTTAAAAAATAAGAAGGTTATTGTTGAGTATACCGACCCCAATATTTTAAAAGAATTCCATATTGGACACTTAATGAGCAATGCGATTGGGGAATCTATATCGCGCCTTTTTGAATTTCAGGGGGTAAAGTTAAAACGCGTTAATTATCAGGGAGATGTGGGCATGCACATTGCCAAAGCAGTTTGGGGAAAATTAAGAAACCCTGATATGGCCTGGGCTCAGGCCTATGCCTTTGGGGCAAACAAATACGAAGAAGATGAAACTGCCAAAAAGGAAGTAGTTGGTATCAATAAAAAAGTTTTTGAAAAATCGGATAAAGAAATAAACAAACTCTATGACCGGGGCAGAAAAGATAGTCTGGCCTACTTTGATACTATTTATAAAAAACTGGGAACAGATTTTGACCGGCTCTTTTTTGAAAGTGAAGTGGCTGATGCTGGGAAAAAGATTGTTTTAGATGGCCTGGGCAAGGTTTTTGAAAAAGGAGAAAAGGGAGCCATTGTTTTCAAGGGTGAGGCCGTGGGTTTGCATACGCGGGTATTTGTAAATTCTGAAGGGCTGCCAACCTATGAGGCTAAAGATTTGGCTTTGCCGGAATTAAAATACAAATATTTTAAATACGATGCCTCGGTTATTATTACCGCCCACGAACAAAATGCCTATTTTGACGTGATGCTGGCCGCGCTGGCAAAAATTAAGCCGGCATTGGCGGCAAAAACCAAACACATTGGCCATGGCATGTTGCGTTTGCCCGAAGGAAAAATGTCTTCGCGTACCGGAAAGGTGGTGGCGGCGGAATCGTTGATTGAAAAAGTTAAAGAAATGGTGCGCCAAAAAGCGGCTGATAAAGCATTGGATGACGCGACGATTGAAATGATTGCCATTGGAGCTTTGAAATATTCTATTTTAAAGCAGTCTGTGGGCAGTGATATTATTTTTGATTTTGAAAAATCAATTTCTTTTGAAGGCGATTCCGGGCCATATTTGCAGTATTCGTATGTAAGGGCGGTTTCGGTGCTGGTAAAAGCGAGGGCGGAAAAAGTGAAGGCATCACTTAAAAATCCACCGACGTCGGGCGTCGGGACGCTGGAAAAAATGATGAGTCATTTTCCAGAAATGGTTGAAAAAGCTGCCGCAGAATATGAACCACATGTTATTACTTTGTATTTAACCGAACTGGCGCGCGAATTTAACAATTATTATGCCAATAGCAAAATTGTTGATAGGGCTGATGAGTTTTCACCGTATAAAGTTGCCTTAACACAAGCATTTTCAATTATTATGAAAAACGGGTTATGGTTGCTGGGGATACAGGCGCCAGACAAGATGTGATGAAACTGAACAACAAATATTATATTTTACGGCATGGAGAGGCGCTCAGTAATGTAAAGCAGGTATGTTCCAGCTGGCCGGAAAAGTTTAAAAATCCGCTGACCAAGCACGGGCAGGAAATGGTTATGGCCGCCGCCGAAATGTTAAAAGAAAAACAGATTGACATGGTGGTAGCCTCCCCCTTGTTGCGGGCGAAGCAGACGGCTAAAATTGTGGCCAAAGAATTAAATACGCCTTTAAAGTTTGATAAAAGATTACGAGAGATTGGTTTTGGGGTTTTCAATGGAAAACCTTACGAAAGTTTTAGGAGTTTTTTTGGGAATGAAAGCGAAAAGGCTAAGAAATGCCCTCCGCGCGGGGAATGCTATCAGGATGTGTATGATCGGGTGTCAGACTTTTTAAAAGAAATACAACGAAACTATAAAGGAAAGAGTATTTTAATTGTTAGCCATCAGGCGACCTTGGTAATGTTAGGGTGGAGGATAAAAAGGGTTACGGTTGCCCGGGGCATGAAAATGGAAGGAGATGAGGGGGCGATTAGAAAAGGTGAATTAAGAGAACTATAGCTATGCCATACCATTTTTCTGAGGAAGAAAATAAAATACTGAAATTCTGGCGGGATAACCGGATTTTTGAGAAGTCCCTTGAGCAAACTAAGAAGGGCAAGCCTTTTGTGTTTTATGACGGCCCACCGTTTGCCACAGGTACGCCCCATTACGGTCACTTACTGCAAAGCGTT
The DNA here is from genome assembly GCA_001821935.1 of Candidatus Staskawiczbacteria bacterium RIFCSPHIGHO2_02_FULL_43_16. Taxonomy (GTDB): domain Bacteria; phylum Patescibacteriota; class Minisyncoccia; order Minisyncoccales; family Staskawiczbacteraceae; genus VGLO01. Next base: position 133,885 of record MHOU01000012.1, on the reverse strand, counting down.
ATTAAAGATGCTATTCCCCGCTATAAAACCATGCAAGGGTTTTATGTCCAGCGCCAGTGGGGCTGGGATTGCCATGGCCTGCCAATAGAAAATATTGTTGAAAAAGAACTTGGCAGCAAATCAAAGAAAGATATTTTGGCCATGGGGTCCAAAAAATTTAATGATTTGTGCCGTGAGCGTATTTTTACCTTTATTGGAGAATGGGAAAAAATTATTCCCCGTTTTGGGCGCTGGGTTGATATGAAGAATGCCTATCGCACCATGGATTTTGAGTACATGCAAAGTGAATGGTGGGCGTTTAAAGCGCTTTATGATAAGGGGCTTATTTATGAAGATTATCGGTCAATGCATATTTGCCCGCGCTGTGAAACCACGTTAAGCCAGGGGGAAGTGGCCGATGGCTATAAAACCATCAAAGATTTGTCGGTGACCGTGAAGTTTGAATTAATTGACCAGCCTGGAACATTTATTTTAGCCTGGACAACCACGCCCTGGACGTTGCCGGGGAATGTAGCTTTGGCCGTGGGGGCTGATATTGAATATGTGAAAGTGAAAACCCTCGGGCATAGCCCTACGGGCGAGCCGGGAGAAGAGGTGGTTATTTTAGCCAAGAGCCGAGTTGAACAAGTGTTAAAAGACAAGCCTTATGAAATAGTCCAAACGCTAAAAGGCAAAGACTTGGCTGGTTTGAAATATAAGCCATTGTTTGATTTTTATGCTCAAGATGCGGCATTAAAAAATCGGGAAAATGGTTGGAAGGTGTATGCTGCCGATTTTATCACCGACACTGATGGCACCGGTATCGCCCATGAAGCCCCAACCTTTGGCGCTGATGACTGGGCGTTGCTCAAGCAAGTCAATTTGCCGTTTGTCCAGCATGTGAAAATGGACGGCATATTTAAGCCTGAAACCGGAGAGTTTTCAGGACTTGATTTAAAACCGCGGGCCAAGAATAAGCCGGAAGAAATCCGCGAAGCTGATTTAACCGTAGTGAAAGCCCTGGAACAAAAAGGCCTGGTTTTCAGTTATGAAAAATATGAACATGCCTATCCGCATTGTTGGAGGTGCGACACAGCCCTGTTAAATTACGCCACCAGTTCATGGTTTGTGGCGGTGGAAAAAATAAAACAAAAATTGTTAAAAACGGCCAAGAAAATTAATTGGTCCCCGGAGCATATAAAAGAAGGGCGGTTTGGCCAATGGCTTGAAGGGGCGCGGGACTGGTCTATTTCCCGCCAGCGGTTTTGGGCTAATACTATTCCGGTGTGGAGATGCGATAAATGTGGACAGCAGGAAGTTTTTGGTTCGGCTGCTGAACTTGAAAAAGCTAGTGGAGTAAAGGTTACTGATTTACATAAAGAAATAGTAGATGAGGTGACATTTTATTGTGAATGTGTGGGGCGTTTTAGGCGCGTGCCGGATGTGCTAGATACGTGGTTTGATTCGGGGTCGGTTGCGTTTGCGACAAAACGTCCGATTCCTGCCGATTTCATTGGCGAGGCGCAAGACCAAACCCGTGCCTGGTTTTATTATCAGCATGTGTTGATTGGTGCGCTGTTTGGAAAAACAGCATTTAAGAACGCTATTGCTACAGGTTTTATTTGGGCCGAAGACGGGAAAAAAATGTCAAAGAAGCTTAAAAATTATCCTGATCCCAGCGATATTATGGAAAAATACGGAGCTGATGCGATGCGTTTTTACATTCTAACTTCTCCAGTAGTGGCGGGAGAAAATCTCTCGTTTTCTGAAAAAGGCGTTGATGAAATAGCTAAAAAAAATATCGGCCGGCTGTATAATGTGCTTGAATTTTATAAGCTGTACGAAAATGGAACTCTTGCTCAAGATACAAGCAAAAACGTGCTTGACCGGTGGATTTTGGCCAGGTTAGCGGAACTGGTAACTACCTGTACGGCAGGTTACGAAAGCTATCAGTTAGATGTGGCTACCCGCCCCTTAGCCGATTTTATTGACGATCTTTCGGTGTGGTACTTGCGCCGTAGCCGCGATAGGTTTAAAGCCGCCCCTCAAGGGGGCGAGTCGCCTCGGGCGAACCTCGCTGATGGCGGGCCTCGCCCCGAAAACTCGGGGCGGGAGGATAATGATGATAAAAAATTGGCATTGGCCACGCTACGGTTCGTTTTACAGCAACTCTCTAAAATAATGGCTCCTGCCATGCCATTTTTTGCCGAGTATCTCTTTAGCGCCGTACGCGGTGATGGTGATGCAAAAAGCGTACATTTGGTTCAATGGCCAACGACTCCTAAAAAACTTAATGTGGAAATATTGGAAAAAATGGCGCAAATAAGGCAGGTAGTGACGTTGGCATTGGCTCAAAGAAATGCCAAGGCGATTAAAGTGCGGCAACCGCTCACTTCGCTCAAAATTAAAAATTCAAAATCACAAATCACAAATAATACTGAACTCCTAGAATTAATCAAAGACGAGGTGAACGTGAAAGAAGTACTATTTGATGATACAATAGAGCAAGAAGTAGCATTGGACACCCAGATCACCCCCGAATTAAGGGAAGAGGGTATGTTGCGTGATTTGATCCGTGATGTACAGGGCAAAAGAAAAGAGGCGGAGTTGAAGCCAGTCGATGAAATTTTGGTTGAAATTGCGGGCGCAAAAGAATTGCTGGCGGCCATAGAAAAAAACAAAACTATGTTATTAAAGGAAATGCGGGCGGCGAACATTACCCTAAGTCTATCCCAAGAAAATATTATTACTATTAAAAAAACAAACCATGCCGCCATTTAACAGCAATATATTGCCCGAACCCATGGATGAATCAAGCCATCTGGCTCCCAAAGAAAATCCCTACCCTAATCCATATACAGGCGAGAGCGGCGCGAGGAAACAAACATTGCTGTCACAATTACTCCGGGGTCCCAAGTTGCCGGATAAAAAAGAACCCGCCAAAGAAAGCGAGCCTACATTTTGGAAAGGCGGGAAAGCTTCACCAAAAGATGTTAAAAAAGTAATAGAAAAGTGGGACCCAAACATACGTATGAAAGAATCGGAAAGGAAGGCCTTGGCGCATGAAGTAGTTGGGGGCCATCTTGCTGTTAAGCAAAAAAATGTTGTTAAACTCGAGAAAAAAGTGGCAACAGAAAAATCTAAAGATCCTGATGTAAATGTGAGAATCAAAGAAAGAGAGCAACGGCACGAAGAAATAAAAGCTTTGAAGAAGCTAATCAATAAAGAATAGAAACACAATGGCCGTAAAATACGCTACGGAGGCTTTTGTATTCAAGAAGGAAGACAGGATGGACGCCGATAGGATTTTTTCGGTTTTTACCAGGGATTTCGGCCGGCTGGAAATTTTTGGTAAGGCGATACGCCATATTAATTCAAAATTGCGCGGCGGATTGGAACTATTTTCTTTTTCAGAAATTGAATTTATTCAGGGCAAAAACAAAAAAATACTGACAGATGCGCTGTTGCAAAAAAGATATGGCGCCCTGGCAAAGGAACCTGAAAAATTTGCAGTTGCCAATGCCATAGCGCGGGTGCTGGGGGATTTTATAAAAGGGCAGGAGGTTGACCCGGGAATTTGGGATTTTATAGCGGATATTTTTGAAAAACTCCAAGACCCCGCCACCAATAGTAAATTGCTGTACTATTATTTTTTCTGGAATTTTATTTCACTGCTTGGCTACCGGCCGGAACTGGCCAATTGCGTTGCCTGCCGCCAGGCATTGAACCCCGCCAGTTTGTATTTTTCCTATGCGGGCGGGGGCATAGCCTGCAACATGTGCGCCGCACATGACAAAACCGCAACAAAGGTCAATGCCGATACGGTAAAAATATTGCGCTTGATGGTGAAGCAAGAATGGGGCATGTTGTTAAAATTAAAAGTTTCCCCACCATCAAAGAAGATGTTAAAAGCAATTTCGGACAGTTATTACCATTATTTAAACGACAACGCCCATTATGCAAATTGATATAAAAAAAATACTCAAAAGCAAAATAACGATTTTTGTCATTGCGACAGGGCTTTTGGCCGTTGGCGTGGTCGGGTTTTTTCATTATCGCAATACCGTATTTTCAAGGGAAATTGTGCATCTGGAAATTTCCGGTCCGAAAACCGCCGCCGCGGGAGAAGAAATTGAATACATCGTAACCTATAAAAATAACAGCAATTTTACGCTGGAAGAAGTAAAAATCGTATTTGAATTACCTGATTATTCTTTGACGGAAGACGGCAAGTTGCGCCTGACCCAGGATATCAAAGATATCCATCCGGGCGATGAGCGCCTGGTAAGGTTTAAAGCGCGGCTGCTGGGCAAGGAAGATGATGTAAAAACGGCTCGGGCGCGGCTTTCGTATGTGCCGCATAATTTATCGGCTCGGTATGAATCCGATGCCGCCTTTGCCACAAAAATCACGGTGGTGGATATGGATCTGGGTTTTGACCTGCCCGCCCAAATTGAAGAAAATAAAGAAGTAACCTATGCTCTTAATTACCTTTCCCGGGTTGATTACCCATTGGAAAATGTAAGCATCAAAGTGGAAACCGGCGGCGGTTTTGATGTTGTTTTGGCGGATCCGGAATCTTTGGATAATGTGGAATGGAAACTGGCGGTACTGCAAAAAGAAAGCAAGGGAAAGATTTCCATTACCGGGGCCTCCAAGGCTGATGCGGGCAGCCGGATAATCTTTTCTGCCCGCCTTGGCATGCGGGTGAAAGGAATTTTTATTGTTTTAAAAGAGGTAAAGCAAGAGGTGGAAATTATTGAGCCTTTGCTGGTTATCTCCCAGCAGATCAACGGTTCTTTTGCAGACACGGGCGGGCCCGGGGAAGTCTTGCATTACCAGTTGACCTTTAAAAATACCGGCCAGGCGCAACTTGACGGCATGCAAGCGGTTTCAACATTAAGCGGTCCGGCTTTTGATTTTTCTACCTTGCAATCTTCCCAGGGCCAGGTGCTGGCCGGTAATACCATTACCTTCCTGTTGCCGGCGCTGGCGCCGGGCCAAGAAGCATCTGTGAATTTCAGCATTAAACTAAAAGACACTATTGCCGAGGCTGATAAGGTTATTAAAAATACGGTTAGCTCCGGCGGTGTCACCCAAGAATTTATCACTAATGTAAATGCCGGCAGCGCTAATCCAACGCTTTTAGAGTTCAATCTGGGGCAGTAGGCCCCTAGTTAGTTATTTTAAATTTCCTGTTGTAGATGAATATTTTCAGGAAGTAATAGAATGCGATGGAAACAAGAATAATAATGCCGACTACCGCAAATGAGCTTTTAAAAATTACCGGCCATTGTTCGTCCCAAGGGAAGGCAATATTCATGCCAAAAAAACTGGTAATGGCGGAAATCAGCGTGATAAATTTAAGCGCGCCCAATTCTCGCTGAACATTTTCTTGTGAAAGGGATTCTATCAAGTTTAGCGTGTCTTTTGTGTAGTCAATGGTCATTTCCCACAGGTCTTCAATATATTTTACGTCGCCGATAAGATTATTGATCCTATTCATGTTCAGGGTATCCAGCCCCTCCAGGATCACCCCTTTTTTTATTTTTTCTTTTGTTTCTATAACATCGCCCATTTGCTGTAGTCTGGCTTTCATCAAAGAAAGGGTTTTCAAGAAATCGTTAATCTGCTTCCTGCGTTTGGAAAAATCTTTGTAGGCAATGGTTTTCGCCTCCCTGATGTGGTCTATTTCTTCCCATATCAGCCGGTGGATAGTAAGGTAGTTTTTAAGTTGTTCGGGAAATTCTTTAAGAAATATGGTATCCAGTAGAATTTCTTGTATATTTATAGATTCATCTTTTATATGCAGTATGTTGATTTTCTCTCCAAAAAAGAAATCTAATTTCGGGGAAACATTTTTAGAATAAATTGCAATTCTCTCCTTTTTAATAAACTCCTCTAACTCTCTCGGCAGGCAATCTTTTACTACGATGATGGCCGGATATACTTCTTGTATCTTCACTAATGCTTTAGGCAGGGGAGCCCCCAGGCTAAAAAGGTATTTTAATGATGGGGAAAATTTTTCAATGAAGAACTTTTCCAGTAATCTCAGTCCTTGCTCGGGAGAGCTGATGGCCTCCCCTTTTTTTAATGACAAGATGGCAGTTCCTTCTTCTGAAACGGTAATGTCTGCCTTTTTACCGGAAGCCATCACCAAATCTATGGTGTTTCCCCCGATGAAATTAACCTCTTTGATTTCCAGTCTCGAAAGAAGCTGGGCTAACTTTTTAGCATCAAGCCCGCTTACCGGCATTTTAGTTCCACCAAGAAAGTGGTAAATTTCTTTTAAATGCATGGACGCCCTGGGCATCCACGTTCCAAGATATATATTTTCTATTTTCATAAATATTATGCGCATTTCTTTATTCTGTAATTTTACAATTTTTATTACATAATATCAATTTTTGCATTGAAATTATTCTTTTTTAAGAGTAACATTACAAAATATGGAAAAGCAAAAAGATAACTTAATGGAAAAAATCATTAGCCTGTGCAAGCGGCGGGGTTTTGTGTTTCCCGGTTCTGAAATTTACGGCGGACTGGCCAATTCTTGGGATTACGGCCCACTGGGTGTTGAGTTAAAAAACAACATCAAGCAGCTGTGGTGGAAACGTTTTGTGCATATGCGCGATGACATGGTGGGCATTGACGCGGCATTAATTATGAACCCAAAGGTTTGGGAGGCTTCGGGGCACGTATCAACGTTTTCGGATCCGTTGGTAGAATGTAAAAAATGCCATCACCGGTTTCGCGCCGATAAAATTGATGCTAAAGAATGTCCCGATTGTGGCGGAGAATTGACCGCTGCCAAACATTTTAATTTGATGCTCAAGACTTTTTTGGGCCCCGTGGAAGACAAAGATTCTATTGTTTATTTCCGCCCGGAAACCGCCCAGGCCATGTTTGTAGATTTTAAAAATGTGCTGGAAACTTCACGGAAAAAATTGCCGTTTGGCATTGCCCAAATCGGCAAAGCGTTCAGGAATGAAATAACGCCGGGAAATTTTATTTTCCGGACGCGCGAGTTTGAACAGATGGAAATTGAGTATTTCATTTATGAAAAAGATTGGCAGGAATCCTTTGATTATTGGAGAAAAGAAATGTTGAGCTGGATGTTCAATGGCCTTGGTTTAAAAAGAGAACGTATTCGTGAAACAGAAGTTTTGGATGATGAGCTTGCTCACTATTCTAAAAGAACAATAGATTTTGATTATAAGTTTCCCTTTGGCGAAGAAGAACTATATGGCTTGGCGTATCGTACTGATTTTGATCTGAAGAATCATTATAAAGAAGAGCCTTATTTAGATACAGAAACCAATGAAAAATCATACCCGCATGTGATTGAGCCGACGTTTGGTGTGGACAGGTCAGTTTTGGCGGTGCTTTGCGATGCTTACACAGAAGAAGAGGAAAGAATTGTGTTGAAGTTAAAACCGGCGTTGGCGCCCTACAAAGTTGCCGTGTTCCCATTGCTAAAAAACAAACCGGAATTAGTGGCTAAGGCTCGCGAAATTTATAACGAACTGAAAAAAGATTTTGTGGTGGCTTGGGACGACCGTGGAAATATTGGAAAACGGTATTACAGCCAAGATGAAATTGGAACGTTGGCGTGTATCACGGTTGACTTTGAAACATTAGAAGATAATACGGTGACTATCCGCGATCGTGATACCATGAAACAGGAAAGAGTAAATATTTCCGATTTGAAACGTTATATAAGTGTGCTATTATCTAAGTAATTAAAAACATGGCAGAAAAAATTATTTCATTATCAACGTTAAGGGCTTTACAAAACAGCGGTATGGTTTTGGTGCCCTTAAAAAAGTGGCAAAAAATCGAAAAAGAAAATCGCGAACTTCGTGAGGTTACCAAAGTTGTTTTAGAAAGCGAACTGGCAATCCGCGAAGGCAAGATACGACCATTCAAAGAATTTTTAGCAGAATTTCATGCCAAGGATAAGTAAATCTTTTACTTCACCTTCTTTTGAACGCAGTTTTGATAAGCTCGAAATGAAAATCCAAAAAACTGCTATGCAAAAAATAGCAGTTTTTGAGAATAACTTTTTATATCCCGGTTTACGTACCCACAAACTCCACGGAGAATTTTCAGAATTTTGGGCGTTTTCGGTAACGAAAAGCCATCGGATACTATTCAAGTTTTTAAAAGATAATCAGGTTGTTTATTGCGACATTGACGACCACGATATTTATAAAAAGTAATTTCTGAGAATATGGGCGAAAAACCGGGGACTCCCCGTGAAGAGCTAAAAATTCCAAATCCCGTTCCAGATGAAAAAGCGCCTCCGCAAGAAGAAGTTTTAGCATCTTTGGATCCGACGATTGAAGAAGGGCAGTCTGATGATTACGAAATGTTTTCGCGCATGCAAAAGCGCCTAGAGGAAATAAATAAAGAGAAAGAAGAATTTCAAAAAGAAAGTGGAATTGGCTCCCTTATGCTTAAAAGACTTACAAGGGAGGCGAGGCAGAAAAAAAGTGAGTTTTTATTGGCAAAAGGGAGAGGGTTAATACCAGAAGACGAAGAATTAGATTTGAATGACCAAGAAAAGTTTTTAATAGATTTATACGATAGAGAGCGTCAAATTACAATCGACTATAACGAGGAGAAAGATACTTGGTATCAAGATAAAAAAGAAAAATAGATGTTTAAAAAAACTAAATTAAAAAATGGATTAAGAGTTGTTGCAGTCCCGATGAAAAACGCCCAGAGCGTGACAGTTTTGGTGTTGGTGGGAACGGGGTCAAAATATGAAACCAAGGATATTAACGGTATCTCCCACTTTTTGGAGCACATGTTTTTTAAGGGAACAAAAAAGCGCCCCACAACGCTAAAAATTTCAGAAACCCTAGATATGATTGGTGGGCAGTATAACGCCTTCACTTCAAAAGAAACCACGGGTTTTTGGGCGAAAGTTGATAGAAAACATACGGATGTGGCGTTGGATTGGATTTCTGATATGTTTTTAAATGCCAAGTTTGAGGCCCAAGAAATTGATCGCGAAAAGGGTGTGGTGATTGGAGAGCTAAACATGTATTTGGATACGCCCACTTCTTACGTTTCAGAACTATTTGAAGATTTGTTATATAAAGACCAACCGGCCGGTTGGCGGGTTATTGGTGAGGTCAGCAACATCCAATCCTACACGCGTGAAAAAATGGTGGAATATTACAAAACCCATTATTCAAACGAAAATACGGTTATTGCTATTGCCGGGGATATTGATGTTGCAAAAATGAGCCAAAAAATGGAAAAGTATTTTGGCAAATCAAAGAATCAAGACGCCCTGCCAAAGTTGGCGGTAAAAGAATTCCAGAATAAGCCGGAAGTCTTATTGCATCATAAAAAAACTGATCAGACTCATTTTTGCCTGGGAGTACGGGCTTATGATATGTTTGACCCGCGCCGGCACGCACTAACATTAATGTCAGTCATTTTGGGGGGAAATATGAGTTCGCGTTTATTTATTTCAGTTAGGGAGCGCAATGGCCTTGGCTATTATGTGCATACTTCGGTTGATACTACTACTGACACCGGATACTTGGTAACCCAATCGGGGGTTAAAAATGACAGCTTGCAAAAAGCGGTAGGTTTGGTGCTTGATGAATACCGCAGTCTGCGCGACAAGAAAATAAGCCCCAAAGAATTGAAAAAGGCCAAAGATTACATCAGGGGCAGCATGGCTCTTTCGCTGGACGCAACGGATGCCCAAGCTTCATTTTATGCCAACCAAGAGGTAATGGGCAAGGAGTTGTTAACACCGGAAGAAAAAATAAAATTGATTGATAAAGTTACGATAAGTGATATAAAGAAAGTAGCAGAGGATATTTTCAAAAACGAAAGATTGAATTTATCGGTAATCGGGCCGTTTGAAGAAGCACAGAAAGAAAAGTTATTAAAAATATTGCGCATCTAAATGGCTGATCAAGCATTGGGTATTTCATGGATGGCCATCGCCAAGATTTTCCTGGCGGCTTTTGCTTTTTATGTGCTTTTTTTGGTCAGGGATGTGGTGGTGTGGTTTTTCTTCGCCCTGGTCATATCCATCTTATTGGAAACACCCATTAACTTTTTGGTGCGCTGGCGCCTGCCCAAGGCGATAGCGGTCATTTTGGTGTACCTCTCCATTTTCGGGCTGCTGGGGCTTTTAATTTACATTGCCTCCCCGGTATTCATTTTTGAGGTTAAACAGCTGTCACAAAACATTCCCGATTATTTTGAAAAACTCAACCCGATTTTTACGGGCTTGGGCTTTGCCGTGGCCCAAAATTTTGAAAGTTTCAGCGCCACTCTGGTTTCAGCCCTTCAGGAAAGTTCAGGTTCTATTGTCAAAGCCATTTCGGTCTTTTTCGGGGGCCTCAGTTCCACCGTATTGATTTTCGTTTTCGCCTTTTACATTTCCTTGGAAGACCGGGGTCCGGAACGGGTGCTGGTTTTGCTGGCGCCCAAAAAATACGAATCCTATGTCATGGCGATTTTTGCGAAGGCGCAACTACGGGTTTCCGGCTGGTTTGGGGCCAGGATCTTGGCCTGTTTGTTCGTGGGGGTGGCTTCATTTGCCGTGTTATTTTTACTGGGTGTAAAATACGCCTTTTTGCTGGCCCTGCTAGCCGGTTTTTTGAATTTCGTGCCGTTTGTGGGCCCTTTGATTACCGCTATCTTGGCGGTGCTCTTCATCGGGGTTTCAGATTCATGGGTGCTGGCCGGTTATGTGATTGTGGTATTGGCGATTATTCAGTCTATAGAAAATAACCTGGTTACCCCCCTGCTAATGAAAAAGTTTTTGGATTTGCCGCCGATTTTGGTGCTGGCATCTTTATTGGTTGGAGGAATTATTTTCGGTTTCCTAGGAATGATTTTTATGGTGCCAGTATTTGGAATCATATACGAATTCTTAAAAGAATTTTTGGAGAAGAGGAAGGAAGAGTCCGCTGGCCAACTAGCCCATGAATAAGAAATTTTACATTACCACCACCCTTCCGTATGTAAATGCCGACCCTCATATCGGCTTTGCCATGGAGATCATTCAAGCAGATGTGATTGCCCGCGCCAAACGCGCTCAAGGCTTTGAGGTATTTTTTAATACGGGTGCGGACGAACATGGGGTTAAGATTTTGCGTAAAGCGCAAGAAGTTGGCATGGATCCCAAGGTCTACTGCGATATGTATGCCGCCAAATTTGATAACTTAAAAAGCGCGCTTAACCTTACTTATGATAATTTCATCAGGACAACCGACGAGCATCATATAAAAGCCGCTCAAGAATTTTGGATAAGATGCCAAAAAAACGGCGATATTTATAAAAAAAATTATAGTGTGAAGTACTGCGTGGGTTGTGAATTAGAAAAAACCGATTCAGAGCTTGAAAACGGCAAATGCCCCGTTCACCCAAACCAAGAAATTGAACTGATAGAAGAAGAAAATTATTTTTTCAAATATTCAAGTTATCAAAAACCGCTCTTAGATTTTTACAAGAAGAATCCCGATTTTGTTGTTCCAGCATCGCGCTTAAATGAAATTACCGAATTTACCAAAAAAGGACTGGAAGATTTTAGCATCTCAAGATTAAAAGAAAAAATGCCTTGGGGAGTTGAGGTGCCAGGGGATGAAAAACATGTTATGTATGTTTGGTTTGACGCACTAGTGGGATATATTTCAGCATTGGGCTGGCCTGACAATGGAAATTTTGAAAGTTTTTGGCCTGGTATGCAGGTGGCCGGGAAAGATAATTTGCGCCAGCAATCCAGCATGTGGCAGGCGATGCTTTTATCAGCAGGACTGCCTAATTCAACTCAGATTTTTATTCACGGATTTATTACGGTTGGAGGCCAAAAAATGTCTAAGTCTTTAGGGAATGTGATTGACCCCTTTGAGTTAGTTAAAAAATATGGCGTTGATGCGGTTAGGTATTATTTATTACGGGAAATTACACCGACAGAAGATGGTGACTTTACCATTGAAAAGTTCCAGCAGCGCTATAATGCGGATTTGGCGGGAGGCATAGGTAATTTGTTGGCGCGTACAGTTGTGATGGCCAACAAATTAAACTCTAAATCCGAAACCCTAAACTCTAAACAAATTCAAAAAGAAACTGAAAAAACAAAAAAAGATGTTGAAAAATATTTGGAAGAGTTTAAATTTAATGATTCCTTAAAATCAATTTGGGAATTAATTTCTTTTTGCGACAAATACATCAATGAAGAGAAGCCCTGGGAGGGGAAAGAGAATGCGCCGCAGGTTGTTTCTGATGTCTTGTTTGCTTTGAGTGAAATTTCAGATTTACTGTTGCCGTTTTTACCGGAAACTTCCCAAAAGATAAAAACTGCCGTTGAAACCAAAACATCGGAGATTTTGTTCCCAAGGCTTGAGTCTTCACCATCTGGTATGGTGAAGACTTGACGCCAATAAATAAGTTTGCTATAACATAAGTAGCTCACCTTCCCATAAGCAAAGGAAGGCTTACCACTTTTTCAACGAAAGGAGATTGCATCATGTTGGTACTCTCACGCAAAAAAAATGAGAGTATTGTCATCAACAATGACATCACCGTTACGGTGGTGGAAATTCGTGGTGACAAGGTTCGCCTGGGCATTGTCGCACCCAAAGAGGTGCCCGTGCATCGCCAGGAAGTTTATGAAGCCATTCATGGCAAACCCGCCGACACCCAGCCCAACCCCAGCGCTGTTGCCAAACCTGTTGACTAAACACCAGGAATCGCCCTCTTTTGAAAGGACGTGATAAATGTTGGTACTAAGTCGCAAATTGGGTGAGAAGATCTACATCAACGACAATATCTGCATCACTGTTGTTTATATTGATCGCAACAAAACCCGCCTGGGCATTGAAGCCCCGCGTGAGGTGACGATCTTCCGGCAGGAGCTCTTGGGCAACAAAGATGGCAAGGAACCCGCCGCCGACAAGCCCGCCCTCGTGGCCAAGAGATAACGTTTTGCGCGCACGCAATCACCAAGATTGCCTCTGCGCGTTCTTTTTTTATGTTAGAATCAAATATATGAAAATGATTGATACCCATGCGCATCTGCAAGTTGATGCGTATGACCATGATCGCAATGAAGTGATTAGCAGAACTCTGGCCGCTAACATTGCCTGCATTAATGTTGGCACTTCTTTTGCAACCAGTAAAAGCGCAGTTGAATTGGCCGCAAAGCATGATGGTTTTTATGCAGCTATCGGCCTGCACCCAACCGATGTTGATGAAGAATTCGATTCGCAACAATACCGCGATTTGGCCAAATCAAAAAAGGTAGTAGCTATTGGCGAGATTGGTTTAGATTATTTCCGTGAACCATATAACAAAGAAAAGCAGAAAGATATTTTTTTGCGGCAAATTGCTTTGGCAAAAGAACTCAATTTGCCCGTCATTATCCATTGCCGCAAGGCGCATGATGAAATGCTGGAAATGCTAAAAGGCCAGGGGCTGCGCGGTGTTATCCATTGTTTTACCGGAACATTACAGCAGGCTCAAAAATATGTTGAGCTGGGTTTTTACTTGGGCATGAATGGCATCATGTTCAAGTTTCCACTAGAAGAAGTAATAAAAAACATTGGCCTAGAACATATGCTGCTGGAAACTGATTGCCCGTATTTAACACCGCCCATGGCACCAGGAAAACGCAATGAGCCCATTTTTATGAAATATACTATTGAAAAAATCGCAGAATTGAAAAAGGTGAGTGTTCAAGAGGTAGCAGATAAAACCACTACGAATGCTAAAAAACTATTTGGTATATAATCGACGTTGCTTAAAAAATGAGGCGGGTGTATAGTTTGATAACGTGCACCTTTCACATCTTTTGGAGGGATTTCCATGGTCAACATGACTTCGTTCCTCTTTCTTTGGGCAGCGTTTCTTTTTGGTTTCATTATTGGCGTGGTTGAACCGGGGAAGGTACCACCGCCGCCTGTTCGCCAAATTCAGCCTGAAATGGCGGACTTGAGCGGTTACTACACCTGCAAAGGTCAGGAAGCCGGCGGCAAGAACTACAGTGGTATCGTTGTCCTCACCAAGAAGGCCGACGTCTACCTCATCACCTGGGTGGTCGGTGGCGGTTCCAACTTCAGCGGCATTGCCATCCGCCAGGGGAGTAACCTAGCCGCCAGCTGGGCGATCACCACCGAGCGCGGCCTGGTGCGCGGCGTAAACCTCTACCGCATTGAGGCGGTCAACGGCGCCCCGCGCTTGGTTGGCCGATGGGCATCGGTTCCCGGCCCTGGCGTGCAACAGCAGGAAACCCTGACGTTTCTGAAAAAGCTGGATCCGGAGGGGGAATGATGCATTGCGTCGCAACACATGTCCTGCCTAGCCCAAGGTAGGACTTTTTTTTGCCCCTGAATTATGATACGATATTTGAAAATATGGTTAAATACAGTCCGCAAAAAATTGAAAAAAAGTGGCAGAAATATTGGGAAGCCAAGAAGTTTTATGTTACCAAAGACAAGGTTGCCGGAAAGGAAAATAAGATGCTGCTTACCGAATTTGCCTACCCCTCGGGCAATCTTCACATCGGCCACTGGTACGCGTTTTCCCTGCCGGATATTAAGGCCAGATACCTTCGCATGAAAGGATACAATGTGCTCTACCCCACTGGATTTGATGCCTTTGGTTTGCCCGCTGAAAACGCGGCTATCAAACATAATATTCATCCGGAAAAATGGACCAAGCAAAACATTGCCTACATGACCCGCCAGTTAAAGTCTATGGGCACCATGTTTGATTGGTCTCGCAAAGTGAGCACCATAGACCCGGATTATTACGCCTGGACCCAATGGATGTTTATTGAATTTTACAAAAAGGGGCTGGCCTACCGGGCCATAACCAACGTTAATTGGTGCCCCAACGACAAAACCGTGTTGGCCAACGAGCAGGTGGTTGATGGTAAGTGTGACAGGTGCAAATCTGAAGTTACCCAAAAAGAACTGGCCCAGTGGATGTTTAAAATAACCGAATTTAAAGACGAGCTGATTGATGGTTTAAAAAATCTTGATTGGCAGGAAACGGCCAAGCTTGGCCAGATAAATTGGGTGGGGCGTTCACAAGGAGCAACTATAAAATTCCAAATTCCAAATTACAAATCACAAATAAATCCCAATCATCAAAATTCAAAATCCAAAAATGAATTTGTGGAAGTGTTTACCACGCGGCCGGACACGATTTTCGGCGCAACCGCCATTGTTATTTCTCCTGAAATCGCGCAAAAGTGGCTTAGTATCGGCTGGCAGGCAAGCAGTGAAGTTAAAAGTTACGTTAAAAAAAGTTTGGCCAAAAGGGAATTGGAGCGCGAGGAAGCCAAAGAAAAAACCGGAATAGATGCCGGAATTTTTGCCGTCAACCCCATTAATAACCAGAAAATCCCCGTTTGGGTGGCCGATTATGTTCTGGGCCATTACGGAACCGGCGCGGTGATGTTTG
The DNA here is from genome assembly GCA_001821935.1 of Candidatus Staskawiczbacteria bacterium RIFCSPHIGHO2_02_FULL_43_16. Classification (GTDB taxonomy): domain Bacteria; phylum Patescibacteriota; class Minisyncoccia; order Minisyncoccales; family Staskawiczbacteraceae; genus VGLO01. The sequence goes on along the minus strand of MHOU01000012.1, from coordinate 118,459 downwards.
TTCCGGCACATGACCAGCGCGATTTTGAATTTGCCAAAAAATATAACCTGCCGGTTAAAGAAGTAGTCTTGCCGGAATTTGGCCAGAAAAAACCAAATGCTATTTTTCGTGACAGTGTAGCGGCAATTGTAACGCGATCATCAGATGATAAAATTCTCCTTGTACTCAATAAAAAAAATAATGAATGGGCAATTCCCGGCGGGGGTCGCGATAGCAATGATGACGATGTAACTACTTTAACCAGGGAGGTAAAGGAAGAAACGGGTTATACGGATTTTGAAATTAAAGAATATCTTGGGCAAATATCTACCAATTTTTTTGCGTCCGCTAGAAATGTTGAAAGAACGAAATTTCAGAAAGCCTATCATGTAATTTTGAAAAATGAAAATTCTATTCCGCTAAAGCCGGATGCGCACGAAGATATGGAACTTCATTGGATGAATGCGCAAGAATCAATTAAAAAGCTTGATTCTAATACGAGCATCAGTTATGAGTCAGAATTTGTTAAGCGATTTTTACAGCCCTCGCTAGTCTGTTTCTCTGGAAATGGCGTTTTGGTAAACTCCGGTAAGTTTGACGGCATGGATTCTCAATTAGCCAAGAAAAAAATAGTTGAAGAGCTAAAATCAAAAGGCGTGGGGAATTTCCAAAAAACCTATCGCCTCCGTGATTGGATATTGTCCCGCCAGCGGTACTGGGGTGTGCCGATTCCCATGATTCATTGCCCGGCCTGCGGTTATGTGCCGGTTTCCCAAAAAGAATTGCCGGTCAAATTGCCACCCCTGAAAGATTTTAAGCCGGCCGATGACGGGCGTTCACCCTTGGCCAAAGCCACAAAATGGCTTAACGTAACCTGTCCAACCTGCAAGGGCCCGGCCCAGCGCGAAACCGATACCATGGATACCTTTGTGGATTCTTCCTGGTATTTCATGCGCTACACTGACCCCAAGAATAAAAAAGCCTTTGCTTCCAAAGAAAAAATGAAACAATGGCTGCCGGTATTTTCGTACCTTGGGGGCGCCGAGCACACCACCATGCATTTGCTCTACGCCCGGTTTTTTGCCAAAGCCCTGCATAAGCTTGGCTATGTGAATGCCAGCGAACCTTTTTTAAACCGGCGCAACCGGGGGATTATTTTGGGCCCTGATAACCAAAAAATGTCTAAGTCACGCGGCAATGTGGTGGACCCTGACCAAGAAGTGAAAAAATACGGTGCCGATGCCGTACGCATGTACCTGGCTTTCATGGGTCCGTATTTGCATGGCGGGCCGTGGAATCCCGGCGGCATTACCGGAGTGTATCGGTTTTTGAACCGGGTGTGGAATTTTGTACATACATATGATGTTAAAGTTAAGCCAAGCTCTGTTGCAGCCAGCGCGCTTAATAACTATACTCATAAAATCGGCATTGATATTGGTGACTTAAGTTTTAACACCGGAGTTAGTAATTTGATGAAGCTGTTAAATGAAATAGAATCGCATCACCTTTCAAAACAGCAATACGAAACCTTCCTTAAGCTTTTAGCGCCCTTCGCGCCGCATGTGGCTGAAGAACTTTGGCAAAGCGTTTTGAAAAATAAGAAATCAATCCACCTTCAAACATGGCCGGTGTTTGATAAAACATTGGTTGGCAGTGAAAAACTGTGGATCATGGTACAGGTTAATGGAAAAGTCCGGGATAAACTGGAAGTTGCCGGCGGCGTCAGCCAAAAAGACGTAGAAAAAATGGCGGAAGAAAGCGCCAAGATAAAACCATGGATTGAAGGCAAGCAGGTGCGTAAAATTATTTTCGTGCCCAATAAGTTGATTAATATTGTTATTTAATATGCCAATTAAGAAGGTAGTGGTTTCGGCGGCGGGGCAGGGCACGCGCATGCTGGAACTTTCCAAAGATAAATCCAAGCATTTAATTACCGTTAATAACCGGCCGTTTTTGGCGTATGTGTTAGATAATATTATCAAGGCGGGCTACACCCAAATTATGCTGGTGGTGGGATTCAGGCAAGATTTGATTGCTGAATTTTTGAAAACGTATAAATTGCCTGCCGGCGTGACCATTGGCATGGTAAACCAGTTTGAAGTGCTGGGGCCAAAAGAAAAAGAGTATGGCACGGCTTGCCCGTTAAAATGCGTGAAAGATTTTGCGGGTGGCGATCAGTTTATTTCTTTGGTGGGCGATAATTTTTATTCGGCTGATGATTTGGCTGGCATGAACATTGATGACCAGTATTGTTATGTGGGGGGGCTGAAGGCAGAGCACCCCGAGCGGTTTGGCGTGTTGATAGAAGATGGTGAATTGCTAAAAGAAATTATAGAAAAACCCAAAGAATTTGTGGGGGATTTGATAAACACCAGTTTATACAAATTTACGCCGGAGGTTTTTGACAAGTTGCCGTTGACTAGTAAATCGCCGCGCGGCGAATATGAAATAACAGATGTTTTGACCCTTTTGGCAAAAGACAAAAAGGTGAAAATTAAAAAGTTAAAAGATAACTGGATGGATTTTGGAAAAGCCGATGATATCGAAAAGTTTAGAAATGAATTCTTAAAAGATGGAAAAGTTAAATAAGGCTATTTCGGTTTTGAAGAAAGGGGGCGTGGTCATTGTTCCCACCGATACGGTTTACGGTTTTATTGCTGATGCCGGTAACAAAAAAGCTGTTAAGAAAATTTACAAAATAAAAAAACGGCCAAAGGCAAAACCTTTGCCGGTTTTTGTTTCTAGCATAAAAATGGCGCGCCAGTTGGCGGAGATTGACGCCAGCCAGTTTAAAATTTTAAGAAAGTATTGGCCTGGAAAATATACATTTATCTTAAGCAGAAATCTGCCCGACGTCGGGCGTCGGGTACTTTACGGCCAAGATAAAAAAACAATAGCTTTGCGTATTCCAAACCACGCGTTTTTACAAAAACTGCTCAAAAAAGTAAACCGGCCGCTGGTGCAAACCTCTGTTAATATTTCAACCCAGGAGCCTTTAAAAACCGCAGAGCAAATAATGACCACTTTCGGGGAAAATAGGCTTGTGGGACTCATTATTACCGTTGATAAGCCCCTGAAGAGCAAGTCCTCAAAAATCATTGATTTAACTACGTAAACCTTGACAAGAATTAGGTAGGTATGCTATAATTAGGACACGATTAAGGGGGTACGTTTACAGCTAAATACTTGCGAAATCAGCCGTAGACATAAGTTCTTTGGAGGGGAATTTGTGCCTATGGCTGCATTTCGCGGCCTATATCCGCTTTCTGCCTAGCAGGAGAAAGTAAGTCCGACTATAAGTCGGAGGAAGGCTTGTCATGAAGTACATTCTGTCGGTTGATGGTGTCAGCGTGGAAGCCCTGTTCAATAAGTTCGAGGGCGCTGAAAACGCCAAGCGTTTTCTTCGGGGCGAATTGGTGGTTGTGGAGGCGTCGTTTCTCCAACAACTTCAACAGGCGAGTCTGCCGCCCCTCGACAACAGCGCGCTCTATGAGACGCTGGGCATGAAAGACCAGTACGCCAAAGCGATGGAGGGCAAGAAAATGCCGGCACAAGATCCGAATCTGTGGGATCTGTTGGTATTGCCCGAAGTCACCTGCAACCTGATCATGGCCAAGTTCCAAGGCCTCGGTCTGGCAACTTCGGATTGGTGCAGGGACTGGGAT
>MHOU01000012.1:54069-114783 GCA_001821935.1 Candidatus Staskawiczbacteria bacterium RIFCSPHIGHO2_02_FULL_43_16 | reverse complement strand
AGAAGAAGGCCCGTATCTGCTCGGCTTTACCCGGTCGTTGACCGGTGAGCCGAGCAACGAGTCTGCCAACCAGCGATGGAAGAAATTCCAGGATGGGGTGGAAGGCTACAACGACCCCATCCTGCGCGACGGCTTGCTTCTTGATTTGGGAGTCTATCTTGCCACCGGCAAGAAACAGCTCTTGAACCTCGAGAAGTTGACCCGGACCCGCTCGCGCTTTCGCTATGGCTACGTCGCTGTCTTCGACGCCAATCCGGGCGGGGTCCTTGTCAACGGCGACGGTCCCGACTATGCCTATCCGTTTGCCCGTGTCCGTCCCGCAGTTTCCCGCCAACTGGAGCCGAGCGGAGCGAAGGCGTAAGTTGGCTAACGTTCATGCGCTTTGCAACAATCTGTTGCAAAGCGCTCTTTTTTTATGTAACATACTGACGTGGTAAATAGTTTTCCCAATAAGCAAGAAATGGTTTGCCACAGGAAACTGCTTGCATAATTATAATGAGTATCAAAGACTCAAAAAACTTCTCTGCTACGGACAGAGTGAGGAGTGCGAAACGGAATTGGCATTGTTTTAGCGGTAGCGAATTAGGGCAAGATTCAAGGCGCGAAGAAGAAATCGATGCCTCTGCGCATCGTTTTCGATGAGCAACGAAGAAGCTTGCCTTAATTCGCTCGCCCCGAGGGAAACCAAAAAATGGCTGATTTCTGCGTTGCGGCTTTGTCGGCGTAGCACAAGGCTATGCCTCCTCGCCGCGCCTGAAAATCATCTCATTTTTTGGTTTCTAAAACAATGCCAATTCCGTTTCGCACTCCCAACCCAGACAGCGTACGCTTATTGTGCGGTCGGTGACATGGATGTAACTATGCAATATGATGGGCTCGCGCTTTCGCAATGGCAACGTCGCTTACTTCGACGCCAATCCGGGCAGGGTCCATGTCAACAACGACAATCCCAACTATGCCAATCCGAATGCCCGTGTCCGTCCCGAAGTCTCCACATCAAAAGGAGTTGAAAAACTCCTTTTGTGTTAATTAAAAAATCCATGAAAATTTTGAAACAAATGGGGGGGGGGGCTTACTAGTTGGGAAAATATTAAAAATGCCTGGGCGGAATTTGAGCTGGACAAAACTAAAAAACCGGATGTTATTGCATTCAAAAAGAATTTAAAGAATAATTTAAACTTTATCCAAAAAGAACTTCAAAGTAAAACATACTCTCATGGCGGTTACGAGACGTTTTATGTTAAGGATCCCAAGCTGCGGAAAATAAACAAAGCTTGTGTGCGTGACCGGGTGGTTCATCATGCGTTATTTAGGAAATTGTACCCTATTTTTGATAAGACGTTTATTTATGACTCATATTCTTGTAGGATTGGCAAGGGTACGCACCGGGCTGTGCGCCGTTTGCATGAATTTTTCCAGAAAGAAAGTAACAACAATACCAAGAATTGTTTTGTTTTAAAATGTGATATTAAAAAGTTTTTCGACAATGTTGACCAGGCTATTTTATTAAACCTTATCAAGAAACGAGTAAAAGATGAGCAATCTTTATGGCTCATAGAAGTGATCACTAAAAGTTTTTCGGCAGGTTTGCCCTTGGGAAATATTACGAGCCAATTATTTGCCAATATTTACCTCGCGGAACTTGATGGTTTTATAAAGCATACGTTGCGCGTAAAGTATTATATCCGTTATTGCGATGATTTTGTTATTTTGTCCGAAGACAAAAAGTATTTGGAAGATTTGATCCAAAGGATAAATATTTTTTTGAGAACCCGTTTGAAAATGTCACTTCATCCCAATAAGGTGACGATTTCTAAGTATCACCAAGGGATAGATTTTTTAGGCTATGTCAGTTTTCCTTATTTTACTGTTTTAAGGGTAAAAACGAAAAAGAGGATGTTTAAAAGGGTAAAATCCTGGTTAATTGATTTTCGCAGTGGATTAATTAAAAAAGAGTCTCTTGATGCAACGTTACTATCATACTTTGGCATACTCAAGCATTGTAATGCATTTTTAGTGAAGCAGGAACTTCTTGAGCTTATTGCCGGCTTTGGGATTGATAAGCCATGGAAATAGTTATAAAATGAAGCAAAAATTGTTAAAAGTTTTAGAATCTAAAATACCATGAAACTTAAGCAAAAAGACTCGCAAATTGCTAAATTGATTGATTTGGAAACTACGCGGCAGAAAACTACGCTACAGATGATTCCTTCTGAAAATCATTGCACGCCAGCGGTGCGCGAGGCTTTGGGCAGTATTTTAACGGATAAATATGCTGAAGGTTATCCGGGAAAGCGCTATTATGGCGGCAACCAGTTTATTGATATGGTGGAAAATCTTTGCATTGAACGGGCCAAGAAATTATTTAAGGTTGAACATGTAAATGTACAGCCGTATTCTGGTAGTCCGGCCAATATGGCGGTGTATGTAGCTGTTTGCGAACCGGGCGATGTAACAATGGGAATGGCATTGCCTATGGGCGGGCATTTAACGCACGGATGGAAAGTAAGCGCTACCGGGAAATTTTTTAAGCCGGTGCAATATGGCGTGGATGAAAAAACTCACTTGATAAATTATGATGATGTCCAGAAAATGGCAACAGAGCATAAGCCTAAATTAATTTGGGTGGGAGCAACAGCATATCCGAGGATATTTGACTGGAAAAGGCTTGGTCAAATTGCAGATTCTGTGGGAGCCTATTTGGTAGCTGACATTGCTCATATTGCTGGGTTGATCGCGGGAGGCGCGCATCCAAGTCCTGTTCCGTTTGTGCATATTGTTACCACCACAACTCATAAAACGTTGCGCGGTCCACGAGGGGGTATGATTATGGTGACCAAAAAAGGTTTGGCAAAAGATGCTGATCTAGCTAAAAAAATTGATAAGGCAGTATTCCCCGGACTTCAGGGAGGGCCGCATGAAAACGCCATTGCCGCCATTGCCGTTTGTTTGAAGGAAGCGGCGGCGCCGGCATTCAAAACATATGCTAAGCAAATTGTAAAAAATGCCAAAACATTGGCTGAAGAATTAAAGCGCCATGATTTTAGTTTGGTCAGCGGTGGCACAGAAAACCATTTACTGTTGATTGACTTGCGTAATAAAAACATAACCGGCGCTGATGCGCAAAATTTATTAGAAAGTGCGGGTATGAGTACCAATAAAAATAGTATTCCTTACGACCCGGCCGGGCCGTTTAAGCCTTCGGGGTTACGTTTGGGCACGCCGGCCATTACGACGCGGGGTATGAAAGAAAAAGAAATGAAACTGATTGCCGGTTGGATTAATGAAGTTATTAGTAATCCAGCTTCAGCCAAAAAAGTGGCGCAAGAAGTTAAAAAGCTATGCAAGAAATTCCCGCTGCCAAAGTAGATTTATACTTATTTAATCTGATAAACGGGTATGCAAAAAAATCCAGAATACTGGATTTTTTTGCCGTGTGCTTTGCTGAATATGCTGGATACGCGTTAGTTGTTATTTTATTACTCTATGCCGCAATAACCGCTCATTGGCAGATTTTTTTTATTTCCCTGTTGGCGGGTTTGGCAGCCAGGTTTATTATCAACGAAGTAATCTATTTCTTTTACAAACGCAAGCGGCCGATGGAAGTTTTACTAATAAATTCTTTAATAAAAAAGCCGAACCACCCTTCATTTCCTTCGGGCCACGCATCATTCTTTTTTGGGATTTCCCTTGCCTTGCTTTTATTCAACGCACCCTCGGCAGTTGTTTTTTTGGCGGTTAGCGGCTTCATCGGGTTGGCCAGAGTGTTCTGTGGCGTTCATTGGTCCAGCGACATTTTAGCGGGCATAGTAGTTGGGTTTGTCCCCTTTTTACTTATTCTCTCTTTAATAAAATAAACACTTCAAACATAGCCCGAAGCGTTTATTGGGCTAATGTTTTAATGAAATCTTCTATTTTTCGTCTTTTTCTTAATAAGCAGGCAATGTCATTTGATGGATATAGGTAGGGATATAATTTTAAAGAATCATTCTTTGTAAATTTTATCTCCCATATGCTCGTAGTTTGAAAATCCCTTGTTGGCTTGTTCTGATGTAAATGCCCTTTTATTTTACTTAATCTGAAAATATTTTCTGCCAACCAAGCTATATGTTTTTCGCTGGCAGATATAAAACGTATATAAATTCTTTTATAAATATATTTTGGATTCTTGAAAGTATTCCAATTATCAGTATAGGTTACAATTGAGCCGTCTCCGTCCAAATGTCCCCGTAAAAAATCAAAAAAGTATTTATCGGGAACTTTTATTTCTCCTATGGTATAAGTTTTTGCTGGAAATAGGCCAATTTCTAAAAGCCATTTATAAAATTGCACGTTGCCGAACTGTATTCTATATGCCGGTTTCTTTGCCCAGCCGTCATTGAAGGTCTGTCCTATTTTATTGGAAATGTTTAGGCATTTTCTAAAGGTTTCCAATTGTTGGATGTCTGACGAGCGCATGGTGATGTGCCTGCCATCATTAGAAAGACAGCCATCGGTTGCTAGGAGTCCGATTACGTAGGCCAAATCTGATGTCCAATCAAAATTTATGCTTGATAATTTTGCTTTTGGCATAAAAGTGCCGAGGGAGGGAGTTGAACCCTCAAGAGCATGAGCTCGCAGCATTTTGAGTGCTGTGCGGTTGCCGTTTCGCCACCTCGGCTAATTTCCTTAATTTTAGCTTATTTTAGCCTATTTTTCAAGACTACTCTTTCTTAAAATCACACTCTTTGCTGGAGCATTTTACCAAGCCCTTGATGGTTTGCACTAAAATAGATTTGCAAGTCGGGCAAAATTCGTTGATAGGTTTGTCCCAAGTGGCCATGTCGCAGGTGGGATATTGGTCACAGGCATAAAAGATTTTGCCGCGCCTGGTTTTTTTGGCTGCCATTTTTCCCTGCCTGCCGGCAGGCAGGCCTTGCGCGCATTTTGGGCAATCAATATCCAACGTTATGGCGGGGCCGGAAACAGTGGTTTTTACAATAGACTCGGTGTGTTTGCATTCAGGAAAACCGGTGCAAGCATAAAACCGGCCGAAGCGCCCCATTTTGTCTACCATATCCTTACCGCACTTGGGGCATTTTTTATCGGTTTTGACGGTTAAATCTTCTTTGGGAATTTCATCATATTTTTCTTTTAAATTTTTGGCGAAGGGGCCGTAAAAATCGCCAATGGTTTTTTGCCAGCTGTCTTTGCCTTCAGCCACTTCATCCAGTTCTTTTTCCATTTTGGCGGTAAATTCAATATCCACAATTTGCGGGAAGTTTTTGACCAGCATGTCAGTGACAATAGTGCCCATTTCCGTGGGAGCAAAGCGCTTTTGCTCATTTTTGATAATATAATTGCGGTCTTGAATGGTGGAGAGCGTCGGCGCGTAGGTTGAGGGCCGGCCAATGCCATGTTTTTCCAGGGCTTTAATGAGAGAAGCTTCGTTGTAGCGCGCGGGCGGTTCGGTAAAGTGCTGGGCGGAGGTTATACGCGCCAAATCTAGCACTTCTTTTTCTTCCAGCGCCGGCAAATCATTTTCAGAAAACTTCATGGGGTAAACCTTCAAAAATCCGTCAAATTTTAACATCTGGCCGTTGGCACCAAAGCCGTAACTGCCGGCACTGATTTCAATGGCAGTTGAATCAAAAACTGCTGGCACCATCTGGCTGGCCAAAAACCGCTGCCAGATCAGCGTATAGATTTTTAATTTCGGTCCTTCTAACTGGCCCTTCAAAGATTCGGGCGAGTGCTCTGCATGCGTAGGCCGGATGGCTTCGTGGGCTTCTTGGGCGCCCTTGCCGGCCTTATAGGCTTTAAATCCGCTGGAATATTCTTTGCCAAAACTTTTAGTGATAAAATCGCGCGCCATTTGCAGGGACATTTGTGATAAATTCAGCGAGTCGGTGCGGTGGTAGGTGATGTGCCCTTCTTCATATAATTTCTGGGCCAGGCTCATGGTCATTTTGGCCGAATAGCCGAATTTGTTTGACCCGGCCTGCTGCAACGTGCTGGTGGTAAACGGCGGCAGGGGATTTTTGTGGGTTTCTTTTTTGGTGATTTTTTCTATTTTGTATTCAGCATTTTCCAAGCCGCGTAAAATTTCATCAGCTTGGGCCCTATTTTTTATTTCCAGCTTATCAATTGCCTCACCGTCTTTCTCTGTAAGTTGCGCAATAAATTCGTTTGTGATTTGTGATTTGTTATTTGTGATTTGCGGTCGAAGCGTAGCTTCGACCGTCCAATATTCCACCGCCACAAAATTTTTAATTTCCTCTTCTTTTTCAACTACTAACCTTACGGCAACTGATTGTACTCGTCCGGCCGAAAGCCCCTTATTGATTTTTTTCCACAAAAACGGGGAAAGTTTGTATCCTACAATTCTGTCTAAAACGCGCCGGGCTTGCTGGGCATTGACCAGAGCCATGTCAATTTCACGCGGATTAGCCAGTGCTTCTTCAATAGCGGTTTTGGTAATTTCATGGAAGACAATCCGTTTTGGGTTTTCCAATTTTAACGCCTCGGCCAAGTGCCAGGAAATGGATTCTCCTTCACGGTCTTCGTCGGTTGCTAGAATCACTTCATCAGCCGCCTTGGCGTCTTTTTTTAATTCAGCGATTACCTTTTTCGCTTTTACAGGAATAATATAAGAAGGTTCAAAATTTTTATCTACATCCACGCCCAATTTATTTTTCGGCAAATCCCGCACATGCCCATACGAGGACCTAATTTTATATTTAACCCCCAGAAATTTTTGAATTGTCTTAGCCTTTGTCGGGCTTTCTACAATAACGAGTTGCATAATTTTCTAATTTAACGAATATGTGTTGCCTCCCAGGTTTCGTATCTTACCCGAAATTTCCATAAGCGCAAGGGTGGATCCGGCGACAGGTGCTGACAATTTTGTTTTTTCAATGATAGCGTCAATATAGAGCGAGCCCTCTTTGAGGGCGGTGAAAATCAAGGTTTCAGGGACAGTTAATTCCCCCAGGGGAATTAACGGGGAATTAACTGTTCCTGAAACCAGTCTAGCATTATTTATTCCTAAAACGTCTAGTACGTCTTGCGCACTTTCAATTAGTTGGGCGCCCTCCTTGATGAGTTTATTGGGTCCGCTAGCATTTGCCATGTAAATTTGTCCAGGCACGGCAAATAGCACTTTCTTTTGTAATTTTGCGAGGTTGGCAGTAATAAGTGACCCTGATCTTTTCTTTGCTTCAGTTACCACTACGCCCTCGCTTAAAGCCACAACTAGGCGGTTTCTCTGTGGAAAGTTTCCTGCGTAACCGGGAGTATTAGGTGGATATTCTGATATAAGACAACCTCCGTGTTTGATAATCTGTCGCGCTAATTCTAAATTTTGTTGTGGGTACAAAGTTTTTTCATCCAACCCGGTACCAATTACGGCAATGGTTCGTCTCCCTCTTTCAACACATGTGCGGTGAGCGAATGTGTCTATGCCTGGAGCCATACCCGAAACAACCGTCACGCCCGCACTAGCCAATCCGCCGGCAATTTCAATGGTTGCCTGTTGGCCGTAGTCGCTTGGCCGGCGCGTGCCCACCACCGCCACGCATATTTCTTCTGGCGTAGGCAAAACTCCGCGATAATATAAAACTTCCGGCGCATCGGAAAGTGTTTTTATGCTTTCAGGATAATTTTTGTCAGAAATTTTTACGGTTTTAATCTCTTGCATGTATAAATGATACCACAAAGCTTGAATTTTTATAACTTTGTTGTAGTATTTTAAGTGTGTTGATTTCGTTCCTTTATCAAGGAGAATTCCATGCCGACATCATTGCGAACTAGGATTCTTGCGTTGGAGGAATTGGCACTACCTGGCACAGGCGCAACCGCTGGCTTGGTTGCGCGACTATTGGGTTCAACGCTGACTCCAGTGTCTTGCGCATTACTCGCGCTACAGGCGCGGGGATTGATGGGGTCGATCGCATCGCCCTTGGGGTATCGGTGGTATCGTATCCGACAATGAACCTAAGAAAGGATGGGCCAGCGGTTTCGATCGCTGGCTTTTTTATTGCCTCATCTTTTCCACCGACTCCGCCAGCATTTGGCAGTATAAATTCAAGCCGATTTTGTTGATGCTTCCGGATTGTTCTCTGCCTAAAATATTTCCCGCGCCGCGGATTTCCATGTCCCGCAGGGCAATTTGATAGCCGGCGCCCAGTTCTTTGGCTTGGCCTAAAGCATTTAGCCGTTCACGGGCAATTGGCGTTAATTTTTTTGGATAGAACAAGTAAGCAAAGCTTTTTATGTGGCTTCTGCCTACGCGCCCACGGATTTGATAAGCTTGGGCCAGTCCCAGCCGGCTGGCGTCTTCTATTATAATGGTGTTGACGTTGGGCAAATCAATGCCGTTTTCAATAATGGTAGTGGCAACAAGGATATTAATTTTGCCCGTCGTAAAATCTGCCATGATTTTCATAACTTCTTTTTCATTCATTCGTCCATGAATGGCGCCAATGTTAATGCCCGGGATTAATTTTTGTAAACCAACCTTTGTTTTTTCTATGGTTTCAACGCGATTGTGTAAAAAATACACTTGGCCTTTTCGCGCTAATTCAGTTTCTATAGCCTCTTTAATTTTACTTTTATTATACGGTTGGATATTTGTATGAATGGCGCTTCTGCCTTGCGGAGGAGTTTGCATCAGTGAAATATTTTTAAAACTGGACAGCGCCAAGTAAATGGTGCGGGGGATGGGCGTAGCTGACAAGCTCAATAAATCCAGTGCCGGATTTTTGGCGCGCAGTTTTTCTTTTTGTTTTACGCCAAACCTTTGTTCATCATCAATAATTAATAGTTGTAAACCAGAGCCCTCAATGCGTTGAGAGCTCGGCCGAGCATCAAATTCCTTTGGAATTTCGGTGCTCTGGTTTTTAAATATAACATCATCTGAAAGAATTCTATGAGTTCCTATTACAATATCAATTTTCCCTTCTTTTATTTCTTGTAATATTTTTTGCTGCTCTTTTTTTGTTTGTAACCGGCTTAACAGAGCGATTTTAAACGGTAGGGCGTCAAAGCGCCTTTTAAAGTTGGCAAAATGTTGGCTGGCTAAAATAGTGGTGGGGCAGATGATGGCGCACTGACGGCCATTCACTGCCGCCAAAAATGCCGCACGGATGGCAATTTCAGTTTTGCCAAAACCCACATCTCCGCAAATAATGCGGTCCATGGGTTTTTGAAGGCCCAAATCTTTTTTGATATCTTCCATGGCCTGTAGTTGATCCGGGGTTTCTTGGTATTCAAACCCGGCAAGCATTTGTTTTTCTAACTCTTCATCATTTTCATACGGCGCGCGCACCACCATTTCTTTTTGGCTGTACAAGTTCAATAATTCCCGGGCCAATTTTTCAACACCTTCTTTTATTTTACGTTTGGTAGTTTGCCAAATGGCCGACCCAAGGCGCGAAACCGCCGGATCCGCAAAACCCACATAGCGAGAGAGCTTGCGTTCCAGCCCAACTGGAATAAAAAGTTTGTCATGAAGCGCATATTCTAAAGTATAATATTCTTGTTCCTCCATTTTTTCCATACCGGTGAATTTTGCTACGCCGTGATCTAGGTGCACTAAATAGTCACCAAGTTTCAAATTTTTTAAATCAGAAAATAATTTTTGCGATTTTAACTTTTTGGTTAATAATTCGCGAGATTTTTCCTCATCTTCAATTTTAACACTTAGCAATTCTATGGCGTCAATCTTATTGCCTAAAAAATCTAAGCGAATAGCTTGCAGCATATTTATCGGAAAAACTTCCACAACTCCGCCTTTTTGCGAAAATTCACCAGGGGATTCCACTTTAAATACTTTTTCGTAGCCCATTTCATCTAACTTTCGTAAAAGTTGCATAAACTCAAAATTCTTCCCGCTCTTTAAAAATACCACATTATCCTGAAAAAACTGCTGAGTTTTAGCGGATTTTAAAATTTCATCCAAATTTTCCTGAAACCAAAAAACCTGCTTCTCTAAAAAGTAGGGGGTGATTGAAACGATAAGTAATGTATTTAAATTTTCCACTCACCAATATCATAAAGTAAATCTTGTAAAAAGTAAAATTTTTTGGTATAAAATATTAAATAACTCACTCAACCCTAATGGAGGATTAATCATGCCAGATCCGTTCGTTGACAAGTATCTGTTTAGCCGGGAGACCTTACCCGATATTGTTGAAATCCGGTGTAACTTCCTTGAGAAGGGTTGCCCAGTTTACCTCAAGAGCGCAGTTGATGGTAATCCTAACCTCATTCAGAGTCCTCGTTTTCAAGATGCAAACGGGGTAGTCGGCTCCGGGTTCTGTGTTCATACCTACGAGGGTTTGGAAACTTTCAGGATGACCATGGAAATGCTAGTGGGTAAGTTCATCGAAGTCACGCGGAATCAAGAAGAAGTGATTTACTGGCGTGTGGATTATGCCCAGAAAAAACCACTTCCCATTGAAGCCGTCACACGATTAGAAAAGGCCCTCAGTTTGGAGCCGGTGACATTCGCAGATGGTCCGGGATTTATGTTTAACGGTTCAATTGAGCCTGACTAATTCTGTGTCAACAAAAAGGGGCGAGCGATGAGAAAGATTCCCATGGAGTTATTGGTGGCGTTGTGTGCTTATCTGGATCGGCGTGGCCTCGAAATTCGAGTGAAGCCGAAAAAGAAGAGCAAAAGGGAAAAATCCAAAGCTTGACTTTGCGCAAGCAAAAAAGCGGTCCTTTCGGGGAACGCTTTCTTTTTTTACTTGTTATATTCATTCATCGTTTTTTCCAGACCGCTTTTAATGAGGCATTTTAGAGCTTTGGAGGATTTTTTTATGACTTCATGTAAAATTTCTTGTTCTTGCGGGGAAAATTTTTGCAAAACCACTTCTTCGGCTTTGTGGTCTCCTGTGGCGATACCAATTTTTAAGCGGACAAAATCTTTGGTGCCAAGGGCTTGAATAATTGATGCTACGCCTTTGTGGCCGCCAGAGGTGGAATCTTTTGAGAATTTTATTTTTCCCAGTTGCAAATCTATATCATCGTGCGCCACGACTAAATTTGAAATTTGAAATTTTAAATTTGAAATAGCTCGCCCAGATTCGTTCATGAAGGTTTGGGGCTTCACTAAAAGAATATCATCTTTTTCTGAAATTAGTGCCTGCGAATATTTTTTTGAAACTTCAAATTCCGGGGAATTATTTTGTTGTGCAAAAAAATCAAGCACCATAAAACCGGCATTGTGGCGCGTGTTTTCAAATTTTTTACCCGGATTTCCCAGGCCAACGATTATCACCATGTTTCTATCTTAGCCCATTGACACGATTTTTGAAAGGAATATACTGGTTTTAATGGGATAAATGTCCTTTTTTAGCCGTAATGGGAGGATACGGCAAGCAAAGTTCGGGGCCGGAACAGAGAAGAAGCTCGTGATTTACCACTTTTGTGCATGGAGTACGCTAGATTGCGTACAAGGAGTTCTCATGGACCTATCTCAGGTACCCGAAGCTGTTGACTCTTCTGGGGCTTTCAAGCCGTTTGTGGGCAGTTGGGAGGCGGTTGAAGCCAGGCTTGCCGGGACTCCACTTCTTCACCGGCCTTCTTCAGGTTCTTCGCGTGGATATACCACCAAAGAGCGAGGGGATTTGGCTGCTGGGGGAGAGAAACGAAGACTGGCTGCCGGGCTCACGAACTTCCTGAAGCCAAAGGGCTAAGAGTCAAGACAGGGATACAGAAGAGGCACCGTGTTTTTCCGCATCCGTTTTCCTCAGGACAGGAGATCGTTATGACGAAGGCCTCTGCGTTGCCCTTGCACCAAAAGAACACCGTCTGCCAGATCTTCAAGGCATGGGCTTTGAAGAAGGGTATTGAAAACCTCAAAAAGGGGAGGCTCAAAGACCATCTTGTCTGCTTTGAGCAGGAGACCGAGATGAGGATCAAGTACCTTTTGGCACATGTTCTGTTCGCCCGTTTGGTGCGCCAATACCGCAAGGCAATGGCAAAGAACCGAAGGTGGTAGTTGCACACTTGGTGCGACTCCGTTCGCAGGCACTTCTGTCTTTCAAAATTCACCTCAATTTTCCCGCTACGCAAGAGCTGTGCGCCTCAACGCATAGCTCTCTTTTTTTACGTTTTTGGCTATTGCATTCCTGAAAAAAACATGGTAAATTGGGGTTATTATGGAGGAATATTTAGCAAGCCAAGAACAAAACCCAACTCCCGAGCCCCAAAGTGTTTTCAAAAAATATCTTGATTTGGGCTGGGAAATCATCAAAATCCTGATTATCGCGGCGGTTATTGTGCTGCCCATCCGTTATTTTTTGTTCCAGCCGTTTATTGTGAAGGGTGACAGTATGGTACCCAATTTCCATTCGGGAGATTACTTGATTGTTGATGAAATTTCTTATCGATTTTCTGATGTGAAGCGCGGCGATGTGGTGGTGTTGAAATATCCATTAGATGCCAGCCAGCGATTTATCAAGCGGGTGGTTGGTTTGCCCGGCGAAACGCTGGATATTAAAAACGGCAAAGTGACCATTACCAAAGACGGCAAAAGCCAAGTATTAAGTGAGCCCTATTTACCCGGTTCGCTTGCCACGGATGGCAGCAGCCACATGGTGCTTGGCCCGGATAATTATTTTGTGATGGGAGACAATCGGCCATTTTCATATGATTCGCGCCGGTGGGGCGTGTTGCCCAAAGAGGATATCATTGGCAAGGCGTTCATGAGAATTTTTCCGCTGTCAGATATTTCGTATATTAAAGGTCTAACGTATTAATAGGCAAGGTATCCGGCGCAAATGTGGCCGCAAGGAATGCCATAGATATTAGCCACATTTGCGAGGTGAATTTATTCACTTCGCTCCATAAATTCATGACAGAAAAAAAAGTGAAACTGCAAAGTTTGAGTGGAATGAATGATGTGCTGCCTAAGGACCAGCCGTTTCTTAAAAAGATCCAAAAATCCATTGAAGGCACCACCAGTTACTATAATTTCCAAAAAATAGAAGTTCCGGTGCTGGAATACGCCGAAGTATTTTCCAAAGCTGCCGGCGACACCTCTGATATTGTTGAAAAAGAGATGTATTCTTTTCGGACCAAAGGCGGTGATTTGATTTGTTTGAGGCCGGAATTTACCCCGGGCGTGGTGCGCAGCTACATTGAGCACGGCATGCACAACTTGCCCCAGCCGGTGAAGGTGTGGGCATCCGGGCCGTGTTTCAGGCATGACCGGCCGCAAAAAGGCCGGTACCGGCAGTTTTTCCAAGCCAGCTTGGAAGCGTTAGGGGATAAAAGCCCCTCCATTGACGGCCAGATTATCCAGATGAGCTATGATGTGCTTAAAGATTTGGGTTTTAAAAATATCAGCATCCAGGTAAACAGCATTGGCGATAACGAATGCCGGCCATATTTTAAAAAAATCCTGGTAGGGTATTTTAAATCAAAGCGGGGCTCCTTGTGCCATGATTGCCAGCGCCGGCTGAAAGAAAACCCTTTGCGGATTTTAGACTGCAAAGAAGAAAAATGCCAGCAGGTAAAAGCCGGGGCTCCCCAAACTGTTGACCACTTGTGCCAGTTGTGCCACGCCCACTTTAAGCAGGTGCTGGAATTTCTGGATGAATTGGAATTACCCTATGTGATTAACCCGTATTTGGTGCGCGGCCTGGATTATTACACCAAAACGGTATTTGAAATTTCGGAAAAAAGTGAAATTGGCATGGTATACGGGGCGCTGGCTTCGGGCGGGCGGTATGATGGGTTGGTAAAACTGTTGGGCGGACGGGATACGCCCGCGTGCGGTGTTGGCATTGGCATTTCCCGAATTATGGAACTGATGATGGAAAAGGAAATGAAAACGGAAAAAAAACCGGCTGAAGGCCCAAAAATCTTTTTAGCCCAATTAGGGGAAATGGCCAAGCGCAAAAGCATGAAGCTGTTTGAAGAATTCCGGGATGAAAAAATTCCAGTGGCCGAATCATTTTCCAAAGACTCGCTGCGCAGTCAGCTTTCTGCCGCCAATAAAATGGGAGTGCGATGGGTGTTGATTTTCGGCCAGCGGGAGGCGTTGGAAGGCTTTATCACCTTGCGGGACATGGAAAGCGGGGCGCAAAGCGAAATTACATTAGACAAGGTCGTCCAAGAAATGAAAAATAAAGTTAAATCCTAAATCCGAAACCCTAAATCCTAAATAAATCCCAAATTCTAAATCCAAAAACGTTTAGAGTTTAGTGTTTAGAATTTAGAGTTTCTTTTACGAAGTAAAAGTATTATGCCGGTAAACGTAACAAAAAAAGACAGGGAAACTTCGCAAAACCTGGTGCACCGCTTTACTAAAACGGTAAGGCAGTCAGGGGTTTTGCTGCAAGTGCGCAGTAAGCAATTTAAAAAGCGGGCAAAATCAAGCCTGGCCAAAAAAAGGTCGGCTCTGCGCAGGGTGATTTTACGCAAAGAAAAAATCACCAGGGAAAAATTGGAAAAACCAAAGCCGAAAACAGGCCGTTACTAATTTAGGGTATAGCGTCTAGGGTATAGGGTATAGTAAAAACGCAACACGGCGTTACGGCTAAACCCTAGACCCTAACCCCTAAACCCTCGTAAAAAGTGTTAAAACAGCAACTTCAAGCCGATATTAAAGAAGCCATGAAGCAAAAAGACCAGGAATTGGTGGGTGTTTTGCGCATGGCGGTGGCGGCAATTAATGCCAAGCAAGCCGAAAAGCGATACGCATTGGCTAAGGCCGACCCTTCAAAAAGCGAAGAAGCCCTTTTGCAAGAATCAGAGCTGAATGATGAAGATGCTCTGGGCGTTATTATTTCTGAAGTCAAAAAACGCCGCGACGCCATTGCCTTGTATGAGCAGGGCGGCCGGCCGGAATTGGCTGAAACTGAAAAAAAAGAAATTGCCATGCTGCAAAAATATTTGCCCCAGCAGCTTTCAGTGGATGAATTGAAAAAACTGGTTCAAGCTTCCATTGAAAAAACCGGTGCCAAAGAAATAAAAGATATGGGCCGCATTATGGCGGACCTGATGCCTCAGGTGAAAGGCAAGGCAGAGGGGTCGGAAATTTCCAAAATCATTAAAGAACTATTGGCCAAATAATATGGAAAAACTCATTTCAATCAAGGATCTATTCAAAAAAAGCTTTGAGTTTTATAAAAAAAATATCAAAGTGATCTTGATT
The DNA here is from genome assembly GCA_001821935.1 of Candidatus Staskawiczbacteria bacterium RIFCSPHIGHO2_02_FULL_43_16. GTDB lineage: Bacteria > Patescibacteriota > Minisyncoccia > Minisyncoccales > Staskawiczbacteraceae > VGLO01. The sequence continues at coordinate 99,632 of MHOU01000012.1, read as the reverse complement.
GTGTGCGCTATTGGCTATGTGCCGGTTTTACTGTCATATTTGATTGGTTTTAGCTATGGCATAGATTTTTCTTCTTTTAAAGCACTCACACCTTCCCAAATATTGTTCTTTTTAATCCTTTCTTTGATTATTTTCGTGGCGAATTTTTTGGTATATATTGTCCTTTTTTATGTTATCCAAGAACGCAGCCAGCCAGTTGGCGCGCCCGCCAAAGTGGTGGACTTATTTTACCTGGCTTCAAAAAAAGCCGGTTCTTTCGCCTGGATTATTTTGCTGGAAAGCCTCTGTATTATCCTGGGCCTTATTTTATTCATCATTCCCGGAATTATAGTTGCCATTTGGTTTGTTTTTTCAAATTATATGTTTGTCTTTGAAGGCAAGCGGGGCAAGGCCGCGCTTTCGGCCAGCCGTGAATTGGTTCGGGGGTATTGGTGGCCGGTCTTTTTCAGGTATTTTTTACTGACGATTTTTTCTTCCATTATTTCCATGATTCCCATTTTGGGAGATGCCATTAACTTTCTATTTGTCATTCCCTTTTGCGTCATTTTCGGGTATGTTATTTACCAGGATTTAAAAAGAATAAAGCCTGTTTAGAATTTTTCAAACCCCATTTACAAAATTTTTAATAGGTGTATATTCAAGTAAGGCAAATTTACAGGATCGCACACTTACAATGGGAGGTTTCTCATGGAAGCTCTGCGTCATGAGGGGGGGGGCTTAAAGGAACAGGTTCGGGTGCACATTCGCTGGATGATTCGACGTGATTACCCGGAAGTTTTGCAAGCCGAGCAGCTCAGTTTTGAGCATCCTTGGTGTGAAGAGGATCTTCTGTGTTGTATGCGCCAGCGCAACTGCATTAGTATGGTCGCGGAGTACGGCGAAAAGGTTGTCGGCTTCATGATCTACGAACTGCATAAAAGAAAACTGCATTTCCTTAATTTCGTGGTCCATCCGGCTTGGCGGCGCATGGGCGTGGGAGCGCAGATGGTCGCGAAGATGATCAGCAAGCTGTCCGGCCATCGCCGCACCCGCATCACCCTGGAGGTTCGCGAGACCAACCTAGCGGCGCAGCTGTTCTTTTGCAAGCAGGAGTTTCGGGCCGTCCGGGTACTGCGTGCTTTCTACGAAGACAGCGGAGAAGATGCCTTCTTAATGGAGTATCGCTTAAGTGATGACACTGGCGACGACCTCGAAGAGCCGATCAACCGCCTCGCCCAATACGAAGAAACTTAAGGTCCGTTCAGGACTTGCGCCCGCCCCGTGATTTAATTGCATCTCGGGGCTTTTTTGTGTAATTTTATAAATAATGTAGAATATAATGATATGGCAATTGAAATCAACAACCTTACTAATTTTGCTGTGGATAAGAAGTTTTTTTTAGGGGTTGCAAAAAAGGTTTTAAAAGGTGAAAATAGGGGAACGGAACATGTCTCCGTGGCTTTTGTCAGTCCCCAGGAAATGCAAAAGCTTAACAAAAAGTACCGCCATAAGGACAAGCCAACGGACGTTTTAAGTTTTGAAAAAGTATCCGATTTTAAAGACGAACATTCGGAAGTGGTGATTTGCCCGTTTGTGGTGCGCGACATGGCTAAAGATTCGCTGTTGCCGTTAAAAAAAGAACTGGCCAAAACCTTAATCCACGGAATACTGCATGTGCTGGGGTATGACCATGAGCTTTCGCTATCTGAAGAAAATAGGATGCGGGAAAGGGAGGAGCACTATTTTTCTAAGGTGAAATAAATTTTTAATTTCCAATTTTTAATTTTTAAAGAATGCGCTAATGCTTGAATTTTTAAAAATTAAGAAATTATTTATAAAATTAAGAATTAAAAATTAGAAATTCATGTCAAGGGGTCACATTGTAACCGGTTTAGACATTGGCACCAGCACCATCAAGGTCTTGGTGGCTGAAAAGCGGGCAAGCGAATGGGAAGTTTTGTCATATGTTAAAATGCCTTCCTTTGGCCTGCGCCGCGGTGCGGTGGTCAACCCCGAAGAAACCGCCAAAAATTTGCAATTGCTGTTGGATGGGGTCCAAAAAGATTGCGGCCAAAAAATACATTCTGTGCTGGTTAATATTGGCGGCAGCCATTTGCATGTGACGCCTTCAGACGGCTTGATTTCTGTTTCTCGCGCCGACCATATTATTTCCGAAGAAGACCGCGACCGGGTACTGCAAGCAACCCGGGCCATTAACATTCCCTTAAACGAAGAGATTTTGGATGTGTTTCCCAAAGAATTTATTATTGATGAAGAGCGCGGCATTAAGCAGCCCATCGGCCTGACAGGCGTGCGTCTGGAAGCCAAGGTGATTTTACTGTGTTATTTCCAGTCATATTTTATCAATTTGACCCAGGCGGTGCTGGGCGCCAAACTGCAAATTGATGACATTGTGCCTTCGCCCCTGGCGGCGGCCGAAGCGGTGCTGACGCGCGAGCAAAAAGAAATCGGGGCGGCGGTGATTGACATTGGTTCGGCCACCACCAGCCTGGCCGTGTTTGAAGAGGGGGATTTGATCCATTTGGCCATTTTTCCGCTGGGATCGGCCAATATTACCAATGACATTGCCATTGGTTTGCGCACCGATGTTTCCATTGCCGAAGATATTAAAAAACAGCATGGTTCCTGCATATTGCAAAAAAGCGGCAAAGAATCCGGGGCCACTAAAAAGAAGCTGGAAGTATCGGACGGCGCCCATTCCCTTTCCTTTACCAAAAAACAATTGGTTGGCATTATTGAGCCCCGGGTTTCTGAAATCTTGGACTTAATGCAAAAAGAGTTAAAATCCATTGGCCGGAGCGAACTGTTGCCGGGGGGCATTGTGCTGACCGGCGGCGGTGCCAAATTACCTAAAATAAAAGACTTGGCTAAACAGCAGTTGAAACTGCCCGTCCAAATTGGCATTCCTAAAGGTATTTTGGGGCTTGAGGAAGACCCGGCGCTGGCCACGGTGGCGGGATTGGTGATGGGAAGCGCCTATTTTGATGACATTCACCAAGAGGGTGTATTGGGGCTTTCCATGGAGGCGCTGAAGGGCTGGCTGCCGAAGTTTAGGAGGATGTTTCGCGTTTTTATTCCATAAAGGTGAGGGGATAGGGTATAGGGGATAGGGTATAGTAAAAAAACGTTACGTACGTTAACTAGACCCTAGACCCTAGACCCTAGACCCTAGTAAAAATGAATCCCAGAATCAAGGTGGTGGGAGTTGGGGGGAGCGGGTCAAATACCGTTGCGCGGATTGCAAAATTTGATGTAAAAGGAGTCCAGTTGGTGGCAGTAAACACGGACGCCCAGGCCTTGCATTTTTGCCATGTTGAACATAAGTTGTTGATCGGCAAAAATACCACCAAGGGGTTGGGCGCCGGCATGGATGTTACGCAAGGGGAACTGGCGGCCCAGGAAAGCATCCAGGAAATCACCGAAATGCTCAAGGGGCTGGATATGGTATTTATCACCTGCGGTTTTGGCGGGGGGACCGGCAGTGGAGCCGGGCCGGTTATTGCTAAAATCGCCCATGACCTGGGAATTTTAACCGTGGCGGTCATTACCACCCCGTTTTCTTTTGAGGGCGCCGAGCGCAAAAAAATTGCCGACAATGCCATCAGGCAGTTGCAAGGAAAAGTAGATTCATTGCTGGTTATTTCCAACGACAATTTGCTTAAAATTATTGATGAAACCACCACGGTTTCCAATGCTTTTGAAATTTGCGATGACGTGGCCAAGCAAGCGGTCCAGTCAATCACCGATTTGATTTTGGCACCCGGCATCATTAACGTTGATTTTGCTTCGCTTATTTCCATTATGAAAAATTCCGGCCGGGCCTTGTTTGGCGTGGGCCGCGCTCATGGCTCAAACCGGGCGATTCAAGCCGCCACCCAGGCTATTTCTTCACCCCTGTTGGATTTTTCCATCAAAGGCTCCAAGGGAGTTTTGTTCAATGCTTCGGGCAGTGACATTACCTTGCAGGAAATTCAGGAAGCGGCTAAAATTATAACGGAAAACGTGGAGGCGCAAGCCCAGATTATTTTCGGGGCGGTGAAAGACGCTTCGCTCAAAAAAGGAGAAATAAAAATTACCGTTATCGCTACCAAATTTTGATGACGCCCTCCAAGGCATTATGTTACTTTTGCATTTCGTTTGCCGTTGGAATATTTTGTGAATCATTTTTAACCATCCCCGGCATTTTTTTGTGGGGATTTTTATTTGCGGGCGTGGCGTGTATCGCCACCGGTTTTTTCGTAAAAAAACCGGCGGCGGTTGCAGGTTTTTGCCTGATTTTTTTGGTTTTGGGGGTGGCGCGATTGCAAATTTCTGAGTTTGCCATGGCTAGTGATAGGTTGAGTCAACTTAATGGCGCGCCGGAAAAAATCACCTTGACCGGGATTATTGTGGCCGAGCCAGCGGTAAAAACCTCTTCCCAAAAGCTAAAAGTAAAAATTGATGATGTAAAAAGTGTGGTTTTGGTGACCACCCACCGCTATCCCGAATATAAGTATTTAGATGCCATTCAAATGACGGGAAAATTAAAAACTCCAGCCGCGTTTTTAGATTTTGATTATAAAAATTACCTGGCAAAAGACGGAATTTATTCGGTCATGGATTTTCCCGCCATAGAAATACTTTCCTCGCCCCACCCCGTTAGAGGCACCGCCTCTAACGGGGTTTCATTTGCCTACGAAAAAATCGTAGGGGTTAAAAAAACCTTGGTCAAATCCCTTAACGCCATTTTCTTGCCACCCCAAAGCAACATTTTAGAAGGCGTGGTTTTTGGCAATGATGCCAATATGCCTCGGGAACTAAAAGATAAGTTTAACGCCACCGGGCTCAGCCACATTACGGCGGTGTCCGGAACCAATATTGTCATCTTAATTACCATGCTCATGGTTTCCCTGCTGGCCTTGGGGTTTTGGCGTGGCCGGGCATTTTGGGCTGCCATAGTTTTAATCTGGCTGTATATTATTATGATCGGTTTTCCTGTTTCCGGGATACGGGCGGCCATCATGGGGTGCATGGGCCTGGCGGCCGGAAATTTGGGCAGGCAGAATACCAGCGGCAGGGTGTTGACCATGGCGGGCGCGGTTATGCTCATGCAAAATCCGATGCTGCTTACACATGATATCAGTTTCCAGCTTTCTTTTCTGGCTTCCTTGGGCATTATTCATATTAAGCCGTTAATTGATTATTATTTGACATTCATACCCAAAGAGCATTTCCCCCGCTGGGCGGGGTTTCTTGGCCGTGCTCAGCACGGAAAATACTGGTTAGATATTGTTTCGGTAACCCTGGCCGCCCAAGTTATCACCCTGCCCATTATTGTCTATAATTTTGGCACCGTATCACTCATTTCGCCCATCACTAACTTTTTGGTGGTGCCCATCATCCCACTGCTGACTGTCTTCGGATTTTTCGTTTCTGTGGCAGGAGTTTTTTCAGCATGGCTGGGATTTATTTTTTCTTTGCCGTGCCAGGCCATCTTATTTTACGTTTTAAAAATGCTGGATCTTTTTTCCGGGCCCTGGGCCACAAAAACCCTGGAACACATTTCTTTTCTCTGGGTGGCGGGGTATTACGGCATTTTGGCGGTCTTGATCAAGTTTTTAAAAAACCAGCAACGCCCCACGTTTTTAGGTTAAAGATAACTGTGGTAAAATAACATTATGCTTGATAATAACTTACAATCAGAAAAACCCTTCGACCTGAATCAGGGGAAAAAAGCCTGGGTGGTGGCGGTGGACATGGGTTACGGCCACCAGCGAACCGCGTACCCACTGCGGGATATTGCTCTGGGCCGGTTGGTTATTAATGCTAATAACTATTTGGGAATTCCTAAAAAGGATAAGAGTTTCTGGCATAACACCAGATCTTTTTATGAATTTATTTCACGATTCAGGAGAATCCCCTTTATGGGGGAAAGGGTTTACAAGATTTATGACAGCTTGCAAAGGATTGTAGGGTATTACCCGAAACGGGATTTGTCAAAGTCAAATTTTTCAGGGAAAATGATGTTTTCGTTTATCAGAACAGGCTGGGGACACGATTTGGTAATAAATTTGGCAAAAAATCCCGTACCGATTATTTCCACCTTTTTTGCACCGGCTTTTATGGCAGAGGAATTCAAGTACCCCGCTCCCATTTACTGTGTGATTTGTGATGCCGATATCGCTCGAGCATGGGTATCGCTCAACCCCAAAGAAAGTGAGATAAAATATTTTGCCTCAAACAACTGGACCCGTGATCGGCTGGGGCTCTATGGTGTTAAGCCTGAAAATGTCATCTTAACCGGTTATCCCTTGCCCAAAGAAAACATTGGCCGTAATTTGGAAATTGTTAAAAAAGATGTGTCGTACCGCCTGCTAAACCTTGATCCTACCGACCGTTACCGGCGGCTGTACGCACCGCTCATCAAGGCCAACCTGGGAGCATTGCCAGCCATGCCAAACCACCCGTTGACCATCATGTTCTCCATTGGCGGGGCCGGCGCCCAAAAAGAAATCGCTTTGCAAATTATCCAAAGCCTGAAAGAAAAAATCAAAGCCAAGGAATTACGGTTTATTATTTCGGTGGGCACGCGCCAAAAATTAGGGGAGTATTTTCAGCGCCATATTGCCGATTTACAACTAGATGGCTGGTTACATTTGTTGTGGGCGCCAACCTTCCGCGAGTATTTTGAAAAGTTCAACCAAGCTTTGCGTACCACGGATATTTTAATGACCAAGCCTTCGGAATTGTCGTTTTACGCGGGGCTGGGCATTCCTATTGTTATCGCTCCTCCATTGGGTTCGCAAGAGGATTTTAATAGAAGATGGCTCTTGCATGTTGGCGCCGGTGTTGATCAGGGAGATGCAAAGTATACTGATCAGTGGCTTTTTGATATGTTGGAGACAGGAGATTTGGCGGAGGTCGCCATGCAAGGCTTTGTGGAAATTGAAAAAATGGGAACGTATAACATTGAAAAGATAATTCAAAATGAAAAAGTCAAAAATAAAAATTAAGGTATGGTTATGTATTTTTATTACCGTTTGTTTTATTGCTCTGTATGGGGTTTTCGTCTACAGGTTCCCGCAAAGAAATATTACCTGGGGGGTGAATTTTTCCCAAATGCAAGCGGAGAACTTAAAGCTTGACTGGAGAAAGGTGTATTTAGCCATTTTGGAAGATTTGGGCGTTAAAAATATCAAGCTACTTACTCAGTGGGATTGGGTTGAGGGGCAGAGAGGAGATTATTATTTTAACGATATTGACTGGCAGGTGCGCCAGGCGGAAATCCACAATGCCAAAATCATTTACGTGGTGGGCATGAAAACCGGTCGCTGGCCCGAATGTCATGTTCCTTCGTGGGCCGATACCATTTCCAAGCAAGACCAGCAGGATGTGTTATTGGAATATATCACCCGGGTGGTTCAAAGATATAAAGATAGCCCTGCTATTATCGCCTGGCAGGCGGAAAACGAACCCTTATTTCATTTTGGTAAATGCCCCTGGTACGACAAAGAATTTTTAAAAAAAGAGGTGGCATTGATAAAACAGCTTGACCCTTCGCGTCCGGTCATTGTTTCCGATACCGGAGATCAATCTTTATGGGTTGATGCCACTAAGATTGGTGACATTCTTGGCATTACCATGTACCGGAAAGTATGGGTCCATGTGACAGATGATTTTGGTTTTTATTTGACGTATCCTTACCCACCAAATTTTTATGGAATCAAGGCTCGTATTGCAGAGGCCTTGTCCGGTAAGAAGGTAATAGTGGTAGAATACCAGGCAGAGCCCTGGAATTCGGAAGTTTTTTATAATGTCCCCCTGGAGGAGCAAGAAAAATCAATGAATTTTGAGCAGTTCAAGTTAAACATTGCGTTCGCGAAACGCACGGGAATTGAGCAATACTATCTTTGGGGGGGAGAGTGGTGGTATTGGCTGAAAGAAACACAGAATAAGCCAGAAATATGGAATGAATCAAGAGGACTTTTTGGTGCTGGTGATTGACATTTAACCATGCAGGTGCTATAATTAAAATAGTATCGCGTGAAAATTCAATAGCCACAGATAACCCAAAGGAGGTGCAGATTGGAATTTTCTTGGCCGATTTTTGTGACGGTAATGGTGGCCAATACACTGGCCATGGGCGCCATTTATGTGGTTGCCCAACTGGATAAAAGCTTGCCGCCTTGGAACTCAAAAATTCCAGGGACGGAGCAGAAGTTTCTGGCGCCGTGGGGGTTTTGGACTATGACCTATGGCGACTTGCTTGCCATACCACTGGTATTTAACGCCTTTAGCCACTTGGTAGTGGCTGACATTACCAATCTGTGGTTGGGTCTGATTATTGGAGACATAAGTGGTATCGGGTTTACCGTGATGTGCCTTGGCAAAAGACACAAGCCCGATTACGGTTTTCCCCAGGCCGGCAAAGTAAGCGTCGCTGGCCTGATGCACTCGGTCTATTTTGGGGCGGGATTTGGCGCCGTTGCGGTATGCTTGTGGCATTTGTTCGTCACCGGCAACCTCCCGTGGTTATCTGTGGTGACATGGGTGGCACTTGTTGCCATACCGCTCTATGTCCCATGTGTTGTCCTTGACTTTACGTCCGGCAACTTCGACCCCTTAGAGCAGGAGGAGGGGAAATAGCCGGATAAAAAACTCACTTAGTGCCTCGGGAAGATTATTGCTTTCCCGGGGCATTTTTATTGAATTTTTTATGATATAATCAAGTAATATTTTATTATTTGATGCATGTTAGATTTTGAAAAAATAAAATCCATTGAAGGCTGGCTTACCAAAAACGAGGCACTGTTTCTTTTTGAGAACGCCAAAAAGGTGGCGGCAAAAAATGCGATTGTTGAAATTGGTTCTTGGAAGGGAAGGTCAACCACCTGCCTTTGTATTGGGAGCCAGTATGGCAAGAACGCAAAAGTGTATGCCATAGACCCTCATGTTGGATCTTCTGAACACCAGCGCCAGTTTGGCAAAGTGGATACGTTTGAGGATTTTTTAAAAAATATCCATAGCTATGGAGTGGCTGAAGTTGTTGAACCGATACGTGATAGCTCACTGAATGTGGCAAAAGTTTTTGATAAACAAGTCGGGTTTATTTTTATAGATGGCGCCCATGAATACGAAGCTGTAAAAAACGATTTTGAATCTTGGTTTCCTAAGCTTTCAAATGGCGGAGTGGTGGCATTTCATGATGCCTGGTGGTTTGGTGGTGTGCGGTTTTTAACCTATCTTTTACTCATGACCTCGAATAATGTTAAAAATCCCAAAGCAGCTGATACGATTATTTCGTTTGAAAAAGCCCCACACAACCATTTTATTGACCGTTTTTATAACGCCCTTTTCATTCCGTATCATTTTTTTATATCTGGCTTTTGGGGGTCAATAAAAATGTATCTTTTTGGTATTGCCAAGTCTCCCCAGTAAACCAATTAATGTCACCACCATTGGCACTCTACGCTCCATTTTAGCTTGGGAATTTTTTCATGGTATAATATAAAGATGAATGTAAAAATTGTAGACAATAAATACCTTAATGCGCTACTTTTGCTGATGTTGTTTTCGGCGATGGTTCACATGTTAATCCTTTTTGTTTTCGCAGTAATCTCAAAAGATGTGTATGTGCTTAACTATTTTAATATTTTAGATATAGAGCTTTTGTATCCAAATGTATTCAATAGCGCGCTTGGAAACGGAGTTTCAGTTTTTTGTGTGGTCATACTATACTTGGTAATTTTAAAGTACAATCGACATGAACCTTGAAAAGAAAAAAATTATCCTTTGCACCGATGCCTGGTATCCGCAGGTAAATGGAGTGGTGCGATGCGTGGAGGAGACGAAAGAATTTTTAGAAAAAAATAATTTTCATGTAACCATAATACATCCAGGCCTTTTTTATTCTGTGCCCATGGTGTTTTATCCTGAAATAAAATTCTCTCTTTTTTGTCGCGTTAAAATAAAGAACATCATAAAAAAAGAAAAACCTGATTATACCCATATTTTTACCGAAGGACCCATTGGTGTTAGTACTCGCTCTCTTTGTATAAAAAATGGATACAAATTTACTACATCATTCCATACTAATTTTAGTCACTATGTTAGGCATTATTTCCACTTGCAAGTTCTTTTTTTTCTTGAGTCTATATATCTTTTCTTTCGTCGGATTGGTAACCCCGGTTATCATGGTCCTATGGCCGGGTATGCCTATTTGTGTTGGTTTCATAATGCAAGTAATGGAACCATGGTGGCAACGGAAAGTTTAAAGTTAGAGGTGCAACAACGGGGATTTTTGCACGTCTTAGTCTGGCCTATCGGAGTTGATACGGCATTGTTTGAAAAGAATTTAGAATCGCCGGTAAAGCAAAAATACCATTCTTCCCATCCAGTTTTTATCTATTTAGGAAGAGTTTCCAGGGAGAAAAATGTAGAGGCATTTTTAAAATTACGCCTGCCGGGGATCAAACTTATCATTGGAGATGGCCCGTTGAGGAATTCTTTGGAAGGGAAGTACCGGAAAGAAGCGATGTTTGTGGGATATAAAAAGGGTAAAGAATTGGTTAATTTGCTTTCTGTAGGAGATGTCTTGGTTTTTCCATCAAAGACAGACACTTTCGGCTTAGTCATAATAGAAGCTTTGGCCTGTGGCTTGCCGGTGGCGGCCTATAATGTTATGGGGCCAAAAGACATTATTGAAAACGGCGTGGAGGGATTTTTGAGTGACGACCTAGGGAAAGCGGCTATGAAATGCCTGACTATTAACCGGGAAAATTGTAGGAAAAAGGCATCGTTATTTTCGTGGGAAGTTTCGGCCGAGCGTTTTATGCATAATTTGGTTAAAAATTAGTTTTTTTACGACCATGTTACTTTGGCTCGTTATCGTTATCGCATCTTACCTACTTTTTGGTTTATCTTCTTTTGGAGATAAGCTGGTGTTAAACCGTTCTCCGAACCCTAAGTTATATACTTTTTACGTGGGAGTTTTAAGTTCGCTGGCGATAATACTGATTCCCTTTGCGGGGTTTCATATTCCCGATGTAGTAAGTTTTTTTTGGATTTTCCTGACATCGTTAGTTTCTGTTGCGGGCCTGTACATGCTTTATTCTGCTGTAGCTAAGTTTGATGTTTCTCGCGTAGTACCCATTGTAGGTGCTGTTCAGCCGATTTTGGTGTTATTCTTAGGTTGGTTTTTCTGGGGGGTTAGAGCCATAACATTTAATAATATATTGGCTTTTTCCATTTTATTGTTGGCTAGCATCATAATCTCTTTTGAAAAGAAGCTAGCGCCCAATAAGCAACTATTAACATTTTCGTTAGTCACTGCCTTGCTAGTTGCTTTGAGTTTAGTGTTTATTAAAATGGTTTTTTTGCGGCAAACATTTTTACAGGGGACCATTTGGATTGGAATTTGCAATCTTTTGCTGGTTTTAACCTTCTTGTTTATCCCGGGTTTTAAAAAAGAAGCTTTTGGCAAACAATCAGCTCCCGGTAAAAAAACTTTACTATTGGTGCTTTTTACTCAACTGGTCGGAGGATTAGCTGCCTTTTCCCAAACATTTGCGATATCTTTGGTGCCAGTTTCCAGTTTGGCAATTATTAATGCGCTACGTGGTATTCAGTATGTTTTTATTTTTTTAGTCACCTTGTTTTTTTCTTCTTTTTTCCCTAATATACTGAAAGAGAGGATATCAAGGAAAATAGTTATCCAAAAATCAATAGCCATATTGCTCATAATTTTTGGGCTGGTCATTTTGGTTTTATAGTTTAATGCTTTCTATAATCATTCCCACGTTAAACGAAGAAGAATGCCTGCCGCTACTTTTGGATTCTATTAAAAAGCAACACGTCCACGATTATGAAATCATTGTGGCGGATGCCAAATCTAAGGATAAAACATTAGATATTGTCAAACAACATGGTTGTAGGGTGGTAGAAGGCGGTTTGCCGGCCAAGGGTCGCAATAACGGTGCCAAGGCGGCCAAGGGTGAGTTGCTGTTTTTTTTGGATGCCGACACGGTGTTGCCAGAAAACTTTTTTGAAAAATCTTTAAGAGAATTCAGTAAGAGGAAGTTAGATATTGCCAGTTTTTGTCTAAGGCCTTATCCGGAGAATCGTTTTGAATACTTTTTAATAAATATGTTTTACAACAAAATGATGGTAGTTTTGGAAAATATTTTACCGCATGCCGCTATGGGGATACTTGTGAAGAGAGAGCTTTTCAGTAAAATTAATGGTTTTGATGAATCTATCACATTGGCAGAAGACCATGATTTTGCCAGGCGTTGCTCTAAATTTTCAAGGTTTGGGGTTATTCGTTCGGCAGAAGTTTCTGTTTCAACCAGAAGGTTTAAAAAAGATGGTTGGTTGGTAATAGGCGGGAAATTTTTTTTATGTCAGTTGCACATGATATTCATTGGGCCGGTCAGGTCTGGCATATTTAATTACAAGTTTAATCACTATAAAAATGATTAGCATTATTATTCCAACTCTCAATGAAGAAGAGGGAGTTGCGCGTACTATTAACTCCATCCCAGCCAGTATTAAAAAAGATGCCCAAGTGCTTGTAGTTGATGTTTCTACTGACAAAACGCCAACAATCGCCACCAGTCTTGGCGCCCAGGTTATTAGGGCTGATCGGAAGGGAAAAGGTTATCAGATGCGCTTAGCTGTAAAGAAGAGCAAGGGTGATATTTTAGTATTTATGGATGGTGATGGAACTCACCCGGGTAGTTATATTCCTAAGATGCTGGATGCTTTGGAAGATGCGGATTTGGTATTAGGTTGCCATAACTTATTGAAGATTGAAGGCGAGTCAGAAAAAATGCGTAACATTTTCCGAATATATTCTTTCATTGCCTTGCCCATTTCCAAAGTATTGAATTTGAATGTGTCTGACCCTTTGGCAGGGTTCCGTGCGATTCGACGCCGGGACTGGGATCGGCTACAGCTTAAAAGTAACGATTTTGATATTGAAACAGAGATGAATATCAATGCGGTTAAAAATAATTTCAGAATTGCTGAAGTGTCTATTCCTAACTTAGAACGTAGTGGGGGCGCGCAAAGCAGCAAGTTTTTAAAGAGTCCTAAGATGTGGGTAAAGATATTTCAGATGCTTTTAGATTACACTCTTGAAAAAAATAACTTTAAATAACTATGTATCAACTACCCGATTTTAATATTCAGGATGAGGCCCAAAAAATAGCCCGCAATAAAATAACCCAAGGGGTGGTTTTAGTGGCTATCATTATTATCGCCGCGGCTTTCGCGGCGGGCGGCCTTTCTTTAGAAAAAATCCAAAACCGCTACGGCATACTGTTTAAAACATCCCAAAACGGTTTGGAGCAAGCTTTGCAAGAAACAGCTTCTGATAAAAAATATGTTTCCCCTATTTCTTATGAACAAGCGGTGATAGATTCCGTGGCGTCTGCTTCGCCTTCGGTGGTCAGCATTGTCATTTCAAAAAATATGCCCATATATGAACAGCGGATGATCAACCCCTTCGGCTTTGGTAGCCCGTTTGGGTTTGAGGTTCCCGAATATGTGCAAAAAGGCACGGAATTGAAAGAAATCGGCGCGGGCTCCGGGTTTATTATTTCACAAGACGGGCTGGTGCTGACCAACAAGCATGTGGTGTTGGACAAGGCCGCCCAGTACGCGGTCATTACCAACAATGGCAAAACCTATTCGGCCAAGGTTTTGGCCTTAGATCCGGTGCAGGATTTGGCGATTATAAAAATCCAAGAAGCCGGCACCTTCCCCTCCATTAAACTGGGCAATTCCGATGGCATCCAGATTGGCCAGGGCGCCATTGCCATTGGCAATGCGTTGGGGCAGTTTTCCAACACGGTTTCGGTGGGAGTTATTTCGGGTTTGGGCCGGACCATTTTTGCCTCGGGTAGCCAGGGGTTTTCTGAAACGCTGGAAAACATTATCCAAACCGACGCGGCCATCAATCAAGGTAATTCCGGCGGGCCGTTGATCAATTTGAAAGGGGAGGTGATTGGCGTCAATACCGCCACCGCTCAGGGCGCTCAAACCATCGGTTTTGCTATTCCTATCAACATTGCCAAGCGCGATATTGAACAGGTCATCAAGACCAATAAAATCACCTATCCGTTTTTGGGGGTGCGTTATGTGCTGGTTGATGAAAAAGTAAAAGAAGAACACGATTTGGCGGTTGATTATGGCGCCTTGGTTTTGAAGGGCGATGATGGCGAGCCGTTTGTCATTAAAGATTCTCCCGCGGCCAAAGCGGGCATTCAAGAAAAAGATGTGATTTTGGAAATCAATGGTGAAAAAATCAGCAAGCAAGTTTCCTTGGCCAGCCTAACCCAAACCTATAGCCCGGGGGATAGGGTAACCTTAAAAATCTTGCGTGATAGCAAAGAAATCATGGTTGAGGCAGTGCTGGCCGAACGCCCGCAGTAAATTTGACATGGGTTTTTCGGGGCGTATAATAAGTGCATGTAATTGTAACAAGCCAGTTCTGGAATTTTTGCAAAAACATAATTTTAAATTTTTCTCTGATGATGAAAAAACAAAAAAATAACACTTTTACAAGGAAGGAACTGGTGGACATTCTTGATACTAAATTCAAGGAGAATCAAAGATCCCTATTGAAAAGTGTGGGTAAAAAACTTGAAGCCAATCAAGAATCTATGGCGGGTATGGTGAAAACTGCTTTGCAAGGCACTCAGGATTTAATTATCAAAAGATTTGACGAAAAAATTGACGGATTGGATAAAAATATCAAAGAAATTCACAAAGAAGTTCAAAAAATAAATTTGAATGCGGTTGATGTAGTGCGTAAAGAAGAATTTGATAATCTGGAATCTCGAGTGGCTGATGTGGAAGAAATAGTTGATTTACGGTTAAAAAAGAGTTAAGGCGAGGAATCTGACAGGCGTTTTGACTTAAAGTTATAGATGAAAAAACACCAGAAAACGGTGTTTTTGTGGTTGTTATTGACAATGGTTCTTGCTTGTGATATGATTAAGTTATGAAAGGCTCAAATGAGCCTACAGCCAGCCCTTTTACAGATGAATATACGAGGGAAAGCAGTCATAGCCATAAGCTACTGAAAAATCAGTGTTTTATGGCTATGACTGCTAATTCGGCGGTCTATGTTTTTGATTCAGGAGAAAATGATGAACACCTTCATCGACGCAGACGCGGCCAAATTGGCTGGTTTGCAAATGGATCTGCTCAAGAAGATGCGCGAAAAGAAAATCTCTCTTGAGAGTCTGGAGCAATTTGTTCGTGGCGAGCTGGCGCCCACTGAACGGTCGGCCATTGTCCAAGCGCCGCCAGCTAAAGTCCAGGTGGTGGCCATGGCATTTACGCCCTTTGACCGCCAACTCCAGGAACAGGAGGACTTTTTCAAGAAGTATTTCGGTTTCAAGCTGGACTTGGGTGGCGTCAAAATTCCTCAGCATAAGGAGGGGTTTGACCGCCTGATCATCGTCCCGCGGGAATTGGCGGAGCCGTGGAAAACGGGTAATGCCAAATCCAGGGTCCAGCCGCTTAATTGGCTGTACAGCGTTTGCGAAGCCAACTTCAAGTGTTGGCGATACGCCAATAATCTGGATGCGGCCATTCCCAACCACGACCGCCACCCGCAAAACGGTACGTACGCCCTTTTGGTTCGGGACCGGGTGGAAGCCGACGAGGAGAACAAAAACCTCCCAGCCCGGCATTTCTGGGACAACAAGCTTTCGACTGAGGGCATCATTGAGAGAATACTTCACGAGTTGAAGTGCTGGGATGAGAGTGGCAATCACTTGGATGTGAAAAACTACACTCTATGTCCCGCCTCCCGGTACTCCGGCGGCGGTGTTCCTGACGCCTATCTCCACGGCCGCGAGTTCTGCGTCGGCTGCGCCAGTCCCGTCGGTCGCGGTGGTGGCTGGCGCGCCCGTTCCGCAGAGCTTTCCTCGTCGTGAGGGTTGCTCGGCCGAACCTAGCCTCGCAAGGCTGGGTGAGGACGAGCAATTAAGGCGCGAGTTTAAGATTGGCTTTCAAGCCATCTTGAATTCGCGCTGTTTTTTTGCCATACTGCATCCGTGGCTGGTTTCCCTCGCCGGCCACAGGAAACTGCTTGTCTAATTTTCTCGAGCATCTTCGGGCTCGGAAGACTCCTGTGCGACGGACACAGATAACCCAGGCATTCACATTTTTGAACTGCCGGTGATACGGATAAAATTAGATAATATAACGGGCTCCCGGTACTCCGACGGCAATGTTCCTAACACCAATCTCAACGGCAACGAGTTCAACGTCAACTACGCCAATCCCGACAATCGCAATGATAACTGGCGCGCCCGTTCCGAAGTCTCTAAGTAAAGGGGGCGCCGCCAGGCGCTTGGTTGCGCCTGGCGGCAATAGCGCACTAAAAACATGGATACTCAAAACCAAAAACTGATTGGGGGGGGGGTTAAAAGCCTTGATCTTTTCAGTGAAATAATTTCGCTTAAAAATTTGCTTTCAGCGTGGGATTATTTTAAACAAGGGAAAGCCAAAAAGCTTGATGTTATACTCTTTGAAAAAGAGCATGCAAGAGCAATTCGCGCCCTTCATGAAGAATTAAAAAAGAAAATCTATCACCACGCGCCCTATGAATCATTTTACGTCAAAGACCCGAAACTGCGCGCCATTAACAAAGCAACCGTAAGAGACCGGGTTTTGCACCACGCGATATTTGTAAAGCTATATCTTATTTTTGACAAATCTTTTATTTTTGATTCTTACTCATCCAGAGATGAAAAAGGAACCCATCGGGCAGTCAACCGGCTTAGTGCATTTGCCAATAAAGCTGGTAAAAATAACACGCGCAATTGCTTTGTCTTAAAATGCGATATCAAAAAGTTTTTTGATTCCATTGACCAGGATATTTTGATGGATTTGATTAAAAAACGGATAGGTGACAAAAATGTCCTTTGGCTGCTGCAAGAGATTATCAGTAGTTTTGCCAAGGGGCTTCCCTTGGGCAATGTTACCAGCCAGATTTTTGCCAATATTTACTTAAACGAATTGGACCAGTTTATAAAACGTACTCTAAAAATAAAGTACTACATCAGATACTGTGATGATTTAGTTATTTTGTCGGAGAACGTGGCATATCTGAAGGAATTAATTCCAAAGATTGATACGTTTTTACGGGATAATTTAAAACTATCTTTGCATCCCAATAAAATTGAAATCAGAAAATATCACCAGGGGATTGATTTTTTGGGTTATGTAAGCTTTCCGCACCATAAAATGTTGCGCGTGAAAACCGGCCATCGGATGTTTAGGAAATTAAACGCCAAAATAGCCGATTTTAAAGAAGAAAAAATATCAGCATCTTCGTTTCACCAAACTCTGCAATCATATTATGGAATGTTAAAGCACTGCGATTCTTGCAGCTTAGGAGAAAAAGTCATTGAGGCGTTGGGCGAGCACTTTTTCTAAAAAAAGAACCCCATCTGGTGATGGGGGCTTAGGCCTAGTTGACGGTGGTGCAATTTTTTGCGTTGGCCTTTTTGCCGGGATTTTTGGCGCGGAATATGAAGGTGCTTGCAAAGTTAGCAGTCTCTGTGGTAAACTGCTAATTGAATTAATTGGAGGTTTGTTATAATATAAAAAGTAATATGTCAGATGTTTAAAGGGTCTAGCGTCTAGGGTATAGGGTATAGTAAAAACGCAACATGGCGTTACGGCTAAACCCTAGACCCTAACCCCTAAACCCTAGCAAAATGATGCAACCAGGAGGGGCCAATTTTACCAACAAAGCGCAGGATGCCATTATGGCAGCCCAGCAAATCGCGCAGGAACGCGGGCAGCAGCAAATTGATGCCCTGCATTTGCTTATGGCATTGATGACCCAAGAAGGGTCGCTGGTTTTGACAATCTTGCAGAAAATGGGGGTTGACAATGAAGTCTTAAAAAAGAAAACCGAAAGCCAGATTTCAAAAATTTCCGCCATGCTCAACCCAACCTCGTTTGGCCAGTTTTACCTAACCCAGGACATGGCTAAGGTGCTGGATAAGGCTCGGCAGGAATCTATTAAAATGCAAGACGAATTTATTTCCGTTGAGCATTTGTTTTTGGGGCTGCTGGATGTAAAGAGTATGGCCCGGGAAGTGCTGGAAAAATCCATGATAAATTATGATGCAGTGCTGAAGATTTTGGCGCAGGTCCGCGGCGGTCAGCGCGTGACCGATCCCGAACCGGAATCAAAGTACCAGGTGATAGAAAAATACACCCGGAATTTGACGGATCTTGCGGCGGCCGGAAAAATTGACCCGATTATCGGGCGCGATAATGAAATCCGCCGGTTGATGCAGATTATTTCCCGCCGGACGAAAAATAACCCGGTGTTGATTGGGGAAGCCGGGGTGGGAAAAACCGCCATTGTGGAAGGCTTCGCCCAGCGGGTGGCCCGCGGCAACGTGCCGGAATTTTTAAAAAACAAAGAAGTGGTTTCGCTGGATTTAGGCCAGATTATTGCCGGCACCAAGTACCGGGGAGAGTTTGAAACCCGGATAAAAGCGCTACTGAAAGAAATTAGCCGGGCTCCGGACAAATATATTTTATTTATTGATGAACTGCATACCCTGGTTGGCGCAGGCGCGGCCGAGGGCGCGATTGATGCTTCTAATTTGTTAAAGCCGGCTTTGGCGCGCGGGGAATTGCGGGCTATCGGCGCCACCACCTTAAAAGAATACCAAAAATATATTGAAAAAGACCCAGCATTAGAGCGCAGATTCCAGCCGATTTATGTGCAAGAGCCCTCTATTGAAGATGCTACGGCCATTTTACGCGGCATTAAAGAAAAGTATGAAGTGCACCATGGCGTGCGCATCAAGGACTCGGCTATCAAGGCGGCGGTGGAACTTTCCAGCCGCTACATTGCCGACCGCTTTTTACCGGACAAGGCGGTAGATTTGATGGATGAAGCGGGTAGCGCCCTGCGCCTGGAAATTGAGTCTGAACCCCAGGAATTGGAAAAGTATGAAGAGGAAATCACCAAATTAGAAATTGAAAAACAGGCCTTAAAAAAAGAAAAAGATTCGGAAAAGCGGCTGAAAGTGATTGCCAAGGAACTTTCAGAGATAAAAGAAAAGGTGAAGGAGCTTTCCGCCAAGTGGAACGCCGAAAAAGAACTGATTAATAAAATAAAAAGCATCCGGGAGAAAGTTGACGCCTTGTATAACCAAACCGAAATTGCCCAGCGCGAGGCTGATTTGGAAAAGGTGGCGGAAATAAAATATGGAAAAATCCCAACCCTTTTAAAAGAACAAAAAGCCATTGAGCAAAAATTGGTGAAACTGCAAAAAACCCACCACTTTTTGAAAGAAGAGGTAACGGAAGAAGATGTGGCCCGGGTGGTTTCACGCTGGACCGGGATTCCGGTGATGCGCTTAATTACCGAAGAGGCTAAAAAACTGGAAGCCATGGAAGCCACGCTTAACCGACGGGTTATTGGCCAACAAGAGGCTATTAGCGCCATTTCTCGCGCCATTCGCCGGGCCAGAGCCGGCATTTCCGAGGAAAATAAGCCACTGGGAAGCTTCTTGTTTTTGGGGCCTACGGGGGTGGGTAAAACCGAAACCGCCCGGGCTTTGGCTGAATTTTTGTTTGACGATGAAAAGGCCATGATTCGCCTGGATATGTCTGAATATATGGAACGTCACACCGTTTCAAAAATTATCGGCAGTCCGCCCGGTTATGTGGGTTATGAAGAAGCGGGGCAGCTGACGGAAAAAGTCAGGCGCCGGCCATATTCGGTGATTTTGCTTGATGAAGTGGAAAAAGCCCACCCGGAGGTGTTTAACATTTTGCTGCAAACTTTTGAAGACGGCCGGCTGACCGATTCCAAAGGCCGCCTAGTTTCTTTTAAGAACACCATTATCGTTCTGACCAGCAACGTGGGGTCTGACTTTATCAATAAAATGTCGGCCATCGGGTTTTCCAGCCAAAAAGATGTAGCCGAACGCGAATCAATGAAAGATAAGGTGATGAATTCACTGCGCGACCAGTTTAGGCCAGAATTTATCAATAGAATTGATGAAATTGTCATCTTTAATTATTTGAAGGCGCCGGAAATAAAAAACATTGTAGACCTGGAAATGGCAAAAGTTCAGAAACGCCTGGCGGCCAAAGAAATCAGCATTAAAATTTCTGAAAAGGCGAAAGAACTACTTTTGAAAGAAGGGTACGATGCAAACTTAGGTGCTCGGCCGTTAAAGCGGGTTATCCAGCGGTTGATTTTAGACCCATTGAGTATTAAAATTGTTACCAACGAGATTGCTGAAGGTAGCAGGGTATTGATTGATGAAAAGGATGGCAGTATCACCTTTGAATTGCCACGGCTGCTGCCCAGGGCCATGGAACGTATTAAAACTAAGGTTTAGAAACTAAAAAGTGAAAGATTTCGAGGCTTGCCGACGAGGCATAGCCTGCGCGCTACGTCGAGGAGGCGTAACGAAGAAATCTTTCACTTTTTTGTTTCCCTTCGGGCGGGTAAATTTGGGCAAGATTCTTCGTTGTTACAAAACTCGTGTACCGCTATGGGTACACTTCGTTTCTGACGCCTTGAATCTTGCCCAAATTTACACCGCTAAAATTAGTTTTAATACGTTCCGTGGCCCTAATGGCTTCACTCGAAAAAGTTTCTTCAAGGAAGTAGCCTGCCCATAATTTAACCAAAAATAAACGCTTCAATCTATGCTTGGAGCGTTTATTTTGTATTGAAAACCACTCAAAATGGGAGTAATGTAGGTATAATTACCATTTAAAATTAAAATTTAATAAAATATGCCACAACAAGGAAATGAATGGTCAAAAAATTTAACAAATATTGATAAGGGGATCTTTAGGACTATCAATGGCAACTCTGACGAAATGATCGGAGTGGGCAGATGTATAAAGGCTGGTTTTCCGTGTTCGCGGGTAGATGTTACTAATGGCAGATATGATGCGATTATTGATGTGGGCAATAGCAGGTTACTAAGGATACAAATCAAAGGTACTTCCGGTGGTAGCGTAGGTCTTACGGGTGGCGGAAGAAGCGGGCAGCAAATCAATAGAGCCGTAGCTCAAAGGACATATAAATATTCTACTAAAGATTGCGATATTATACTTGTGGTAGATGGAAGGAGCGGTGAGTGTTATATCATACCGATTGGAGACACGGCGGAAATGGGCAAATCAGTATCGCTTAAAAAAATTGCTCGATATAAAGAAAATTGGGCCATTTTAAAAACAATGGCAGGCGTTGCTTAGGATGTAATTGCTGTTTTAATATTTTTTGCTATAGCTTCAATAACTGGCACGCTTACCGAATTACCGAATTGCTTGTATAGAGCAGAATCTGCTATTTTGGGTAATTTATAATCAACTGGAAATCCTTGTATGCGCGCACACTCGAAAGGAGTTAGTTTCCTGATGCCATTTTTATCTTTGATAATCGGCACATTATGGCCTCCTGTTCCCATGTTTGCCGTTAAAGTAGGGCAGACATTTTTCTTATTTTCTCTTACATACCTCCTGCGCCACTGATATACTTTTCCTCTTTCTTTAATGAAGTCCTTAAGCTTATTGAATAGAGGCTTCTTATTGTAATAGTATTTTTCTGGAACTTCACTTTCAAGCAAATCAGTGATTTTAGTTGTCAGCTCAACAGGTTCGGGGAACCTAAATTTTTCGTAGTGATCTTTATTTTTGAAACCGACGATATAGATGCGCTCTCTATTTTGGGGGATATTGCCATACTCCATACTATTGAGCACTTCTGCCTTTACGTGATAGCCAAGATTTTTGAGGGTTTTTTTAATAATTCCAAAAGTTTTTCCGTTATCGTGAGTTTTCAAATTTTTAACATTTTCAAGCAAAAATCCCTCTGGTTCCCGTTCATCTATTATTTTTGCCAGTCTGAAGAATAAATTCCCCCTTCCCTTTTCATCTCTAAATCCTTTTCTGTATCCAGCTATTGAAAAAGCCTGGCAGGGGAAGCCTCCTAATAGGAAGCTAAATTCCGGGAGATCATTAATTTCTATTTTGTTTATATCTTCTACTATCAACTTAGAATCTTTGAAATTCAAATCATAGGTTATCTTGCATTGCTTGTCAAAATCATTTGAAAAAACAGTTTTAAAGCCAGCTTTTTCGAAACCCAGCCTTAATCCGCCTATTCCAGCAAATAAGTCTAAAGTTGAAAATTGTTTTTTAGTTTGACCTTCAAGATCTCTTATGATTTTTATCACCACACCGCGCACTTCAACCTCTCTTCTATAAATAGGAAGCATCGTTTGATTAGCTGGTTGTAGCCTGAATCGGCTTTCTTCTTTGTAGATTTTTTTAAGAGTTGCTGAATTGTCATCAATTATAGCAACCACAGTTTGCCCATTTTCAGCAACGGATTGCTTCTTCAGGACCACTATATCTCCATCAAAAATTCCTTCGTCAATCATGCTGTCGCCAGATACTCTCAATGCATAATAGTCTTTTATTCTCCCTACCCCATTGCTTGGAATAGAAATGGTTTCTCCTAAAACTTCGATTGCTTCAATCGGTTTGCCCGCTGTTATCGTGCCTAAGAGCGGGATTTCTACAAAAGTTACATTTTTATCTTCGGGGATTTCTAATGATCTCGCCCGATAATCTGATTTGTTTAAGTATTTTTTTTCTATCAAGGAATCAACGTGCTGATGTATTGTTGATTTTACTAGCTTGAATCTCGTCCCTATTTCCCCAAGAGAGGGAGCATAGCCATTCTTTGTAATACGTTTTTTTATATATTCTAATATCTGTTTTTGTTTGGGAGTTAAGTTTGTTGACATAGAATTTTATAAAATGTTATTATTATGTAATTATACCGAACATTTACCGAACATAAAAGCCGGTCAATGTGGATAACTTTAATATCAAATTATAAAAATTAATGTATAAATAAAAACATGAAAGAAGAAATAAAATGTAAAATTTGTAAAAGTATTATTTTATTAAGTATTGTCGTTGTGGTTCATTATCCTATTTGTAGCGATTGCTCGGAAAAAGTTAGTACGCAACCCGATGTTCCTGTTGAGCAAAAACAAGATTTAGCTACAACAAAAATTTTTGTAGGCGGTGCTAGCACAACTATATTTACAACTAATTATGATATTGCTATTAATTATCAATAGACCATAAAATTGTGGTGCAAATTATTGCAAAGTGATAATATTAATAAATACTATTAAAATTTTTATTATATGATCTCAAAAATGCAAAAAACGTGGTTATGGATTTTCGGCGGGATGTTTTTAGTGCCGGAGGTGTTGTGGAGTCCGGTCAGTAACTTTATTTACTCTTTTTATATCGGCGGTAATACGCCAGCAATATTAAGAGATAACTTTTTAATTCATTCCGACTATAGAAAACTTGCAATAGTAGTAATCTTTATTCAGTGCCTAGGAGTTTTTTTAGGTTTTATTTTTTCATTAAAATTTTTAACAAATATAACTAAATTAACCATATCTGCCTTATTTTTTATTTTATTTATTATTTCTTTTTTTATCTTTTATGTTTTGTTAGCAACGATGAATATTTAAAATATGAAAAACAAAACTATATTTCTATATAGTATAGCAATATTTCTCTCCTTAGGGCTTGCGAATGTTAGTAGTGCGGCGACCATATTCACCGATGATTTCAATTCTTATGTTAATGGCAACGCACATGGACAGGGGGGCTGGATGGGTTTCGGGTCAGAAGAGCTTTTTACGATACAATCTTCGATTGTGAAAGAGGGATCAAGGGCACTGAAAAGTAGTGGTAATTTCCCCCAAATTGCTGTTGGTATTCATAAGAATGGTGTTTTAGTCCCAACGGGTAGGATTAAGTACTATTTTAGAGCCGATGAAGGTGCGCCTTATAGTGGGTTTAGGTTGTTGGAAAATTCTTCAGTAAAGGTTGAGGTGATTTTTAATATTGGCGCCCATACTGTTCATTATAGGAATAACTCTAGCCAAAACATCATCATGGGAAGTTTTAATGCAGACACATGGTATTCAATGGTTATCGAATGGCGTGATTCTGATAAAAAGGTTCGTTATCGTTTTAATGAGGGCGATTTTACGCCTTGGGTTTCTCCTATAAGTCCTTGGGCTTCGGGCCTGCACCGTATCACGTTGTATCGAAATGTTGGCGGCGCAACTTCACATGTTTACTATGACGACATACAAGATCCCATTACGAATAACTCAAAAACTCCGGCTTTGATTGTGCCAGGACTAATGGGAACGGAAATGAAGAATGGCAATGAATTACTGTGGGCGGATATTATTAGAATGGTTAATCCCCTGGATGCAGATAGCTTTATGGATCCACTTGCGTTTAGTAAAGATTTAATACCTTCTAATGCCAATGTTTTTGGGGCTGATATTATTAAGAATCCTTCAAACCTTTTCGATTACTCACAAGAATTGATTAATGAATTCGAATCCCATGGCTATGTAGAAAACCAAAACTTATTTACTTTTCCCTATGACTGGCGATATGGGGTGACGGGGAAGTATCTTGATGGAAAAACAAATGTTGATTTGTTGGAGCAAAAAGTTGCGGATATTTTAGTACAAACTGGCGCGGACAAAGTTGATGTTATTGCCCATAGTATGGGTGGGTTGATTGTAAAAAAATATGTGGTTGATAATATAGCAAGTCATCACATTGGCAAGTCTATCTTTGTGGGTGTGCCAAGTACCGGGGCTCCTAAATCGGTAAAAGTATTATTGCAAGGTGATAATTTTGGGGTACTTGGGCTTAATGATGCCGAAATGAAAAAAATTTCAGCTAATTTGCCCGCGGCGTATGACTTGCTCCCAAGTCAAAAATATTATGATGTCAAGGGCAGTTTTGTGAAAGTGATTGACCAGGGTGATTTATTAAATTTGCTTGATACTACCGAAACCAATTTAAATTACAGCCAGTTTGGAAACTTTATAACCAATGACCATGGCTTAAACGCGCAGGGCTTAACCAATGCCGGAAGTTTGCATACCCAGGCCTTTGATGATTTTGATATGCGAACTGCCGGAGTGGATCTGTATGCCATAGACGGTTGCAAGGCGGGGACCATTGGCACGATTATAGAAAACCGCCAGAAAAGTATTTTTGGCCAGAATCTGGTTGATTATAAAACGCCCAAATTTATACCGGGTGATGGCACGGTTCCCTTGGAAAGCGCCACCAATTTGCCCATTGATACTGCTAAAAAGTTTTATGCCCTAAAGGGGGAACATAGTAAAATGATGAGTCAAGATGGCACTCGCCAGCAGATTGTTAACTTATTGGCGGGCAGCAGTCTGGGTGTTGATGGCAATATTATTACTCAAAATATTGATGAGTGTAAGTTAAATGGCAAGGCCATTTCCGTGTTTAGCCCGATTGATATTTTTGCCACAGACCAAGACGGCAATAAATTAGGTTTGGCACAAGATGGCAGTATTTTTAATGAAATTCCCAATGCCGCGTTTGAAATCATGGGTAAACATAAGTTTTTGTATCTACCCACGGATGGTGGGCAGGTGTATGATATTAGCATACAGGGGACGGGTGAGGGGACGTATACCATTGGCAGCCAGGATATTGTTGACGGGCAGGTGGTGGGCGCTGACATATTTTCAAATTTGCCGGTGACGGCGGATTTGACGGGCACGGTTAATTTGGGTGGCGGGCAAACAACACTGACCGTACAAGAAAATTCAGAAAGCGCGCCCGAAACTATTTTGCCTTCGGCGATTGTGGTTGGCGACGCGGCCTTAGATGTGTTGCCACCGGTTTCTGTTGCTACCCTTTCCGGAATCGCGGGCCAAGAAGGATTTTATAGAAGCGATGTAAGTGTTGAGATCAATGCCACTGACGAAAATTCAGGCGTGTTGGCATTGCATTACAAGATTGATGGCGGGGCGTGGCAAAGCGCGGCCGCCGCCGCGGCCGCGCTTACCTTCACCACCGCAGGTGAACATATTATTACTTTTTTTGCCACCGATAATGCGGGCAATAATAAACAACAACAAACCCTAAATTTTACCATTGATAAAACCGCGCCGGAGGCGGTAATTGAATTTGACCCGGTGGGCAAAGACTTGAAATTTTCGGCCCAAAATGACCCCGGCGCCGTTGTGGTTGACAATGATAATGTCATAACCCTGGCTGACCAAGCCGGCAATGTAACGCAAATAACCTTAAAAAATAAAAACCGGAAAATAACCAGAACGGCGCGCATTGATTTGCTTACCTACAATGGCGCGCTCGCTGACATTGGCAGTAACATGATGGTGCATGCCTGGATGGCGGATAAAAATGGGGAACTATCAACCCTGGTTCAGCAAATAATCTTTAAAGATGACTTTCATATCCAGACAATCTTTAACGGTAAAACCACCATGGTTGTTGGTAAAGATTCCTCGGGTCGAATTTACGAAACATTCAGCGGTTTAAAAATGATCAAAATTTCAACCAACAAAGGGGGATTTGGGTGGAGTTATTAAAAAATAAATTATCCACAGCCCAGCCTGTGGATTTTTGTTGTAGATGAATTGTACAATAAAAGAACAAGATATGAGAAAAGTTTTTTTGGCAGTAGCAATTTTTTTGGCGCTGTCTGCTATTTTCTTTTTTGAAAAAGAGATTATTTTTGGCGCGGCCTTGGGTTCAAAGGCGTTTATGGCGAGCCTGAGCTCTTTTAATGGGCAGCCGGCAAACAAAACGGACATTCCTACTTTTTTTGAAACACCACCGCAAGAAAATGAACCGGCGGCTGTGAGAAATGCAGATGCCCAAGAAGTTGCTTTGACATTTGCGCCTAAAAGTACCCAAGACAGCCCCGCCCAAGCCCAAAGAGATGATATTGTGAAAAAAATTGATGTTTTGCAGGGGCAAATTCGGGATCTGGAGTATCTTGAGCCTAAGGTCATTGAACCGGCCAATGAAAATGTTTTGGCTTCGCAACCACCCCCAAAACCAGTTGCCCCGATTACGGTGGTTCCGCAGGATAATCCCGTACATGTTACTGCCACCAGCCAAATCAGCGTTACCTATCCTAAAATTTTAATTTCAGAGGTGCAGATTGGCGGACTGGCCGACTCAAAACAGGAATTTGTGGAATTATATAATACGGAAGGTGTGGAAGTTAGTTTGGATGGATGGTATTTACAGCGCAAAACCAAAAATGCTACCAGCTTTTCTACATTTGCCTCAGCTGCGTTATTTTCCGGTAAAAAGATACCCGCCCATGGGTATTTTTTGATTGCGCGAGAAGAGGCGGGTTTTGTGGCTGGTATTTTTATAGATAATCCGTTGACCGAAGATAACACGCTGGCTCTTAAAAATCCGGCCGGGGAAATTTCTGATAAAGTGGGATTTGGAGATGCCGGCGATTATGAATTATTGGCCGCCACTAACCCCGCCGAAGGTCAGAGCATCAGCCGAAGAATGGTTTCGGGCGAGCTCCAGGATACTAATAACAACCAATCCGATTTTGAGATTGGCCAGCCAACGCCTCGGGCAAAAAATGTGGCGTATATAAGGGAGCCCGAGCGAACACTTATGCCCGAGGCACCTGCGCCGCCTCCGGCGGCGCAGGAATATTTGTTTAAAAAAGTGTTGATTCATGAAGTCCAAACTGAGGGGCAAACTGTAAAAGACGAATTTATTACTTTGTATAATCCCAACGATGTGGCGGTGAATTTGCAAGGTTTTGCTTTAAAAAAGAAAACCGCCGGTGGTACGGAAAGTAATTTAGTTTCTTCGGCCGCTTTTACGGGAAGTATTGGTTCTGGTGGATATTTTCTGATAGCGCCCCAAGCTAATGATGACGGAACAGAAAATTACACCGGTTCTGCGCTGCCTGATTTGAGGTATTCGGGCAGTAGTTTTTCTATTGCTGACACCAATGTGATTTTATTATACGATGCCAATGGTGCGTTGGTTGATGAGGTCATCGCCCCTAAAACTCTCGCGTCAGAAGATTTGCCCGCAGATTATCCGGCTGACCCGTCTGCTGACCCGCCCGGTTCCCAGGATTCGCCCGAATCGCAGTTGGCCATTGTTATTAATGAAATTGCCTGGATGGGAAGCGTGGTTTCGGTCAATAAAGAATGGATAGAACTTTTTAATCCGGGTAGCCAGGCAGTCAGCCTTTCGGGCTGGAAATTGCAAGCGGCCGATGGCGCGCCGCTTATTGAGCTTTCGGGTTCCATTGAAGCGCAGGGATTTTATTTGCTGGAAAGGACGGATGATGATTCTGTGCCCGATGTTGTCGCAGACCAATTATATACGGGCGCCCTGGCAAATGCCGGGGAATATTTGTATCTTTACGGTGCTCAAGGAAATGTGGTTGATGAAGTGGACTGTAGTACCGGTTGGTTTGCGGGCAACAACACGACCAAGCAAACTATGCAGCGTAAAGACACACTCTTATTGGGAAGTAGCGCCGATAATTGGCAAGCCAGTATTGACGTGGGCGGATCGCCCGGCCAACTTTAGCAAGTAAAAAAGTCACCGGCGAGTGCTGCGCGATAGGGCGCGGTATTTTTTTGGCTCATTTTTCCCCATGTCCTATCTTTGACTTTACCGAGATTTTTTGATAAAATTCTAAAATTACATGGACAATAATTTCATAAAAATAATCAACGCTACCTACAAGCTTTTGGATTTTTTTCCGGAAGGGGATCCGCTTAAAAATAAAGCCAAAGAAAAGACACTTTTGATTATGGAAAAACTGGCCGCAGTTCTGGTTGATTCTACGTTGGATGATGATATTGGCATGCTCCAATATTATTTGGAACTGGCCAGAGCCCAGGGCTGGATACATGACATTAACTTTTTGATTGTTAAAAAAGAATGGGAACTCATTAAAAAACAAATTCCCAATTCCCAATTTCCAATTCCCAATAAAAACTTAGATGACAAAAAATTAAAAACAAATGAAATATTTAGCCCAAAAGTACGTCCTAAGGGTATTACTTCAGAGAATTATTCCGACCGCCAAGAAAAAATTTTAAAAATACTGAATCGCAAGAAAAAGGTACAAGTGCAAGATATTATTAAGGAAATGCCCAATGTGACCAAGAGAACCATCAGGCGTGATTTGGATGATTTATTAAAAAAGGGAAAAATCACGCGGATGGGAGAATTTAACCAGGTTGTTTACCAAAAAATTGATGGGACACACCTTATTTCATAATGTCCTAACAAGACTTGATAATGTCCTATCAATGTGATACTATCTATGGATACTCATAAAGAACAATTCAGCCTTATTTACGACCAATATATTGATAAAATATATCGGTTTGTTTATTTGAAGGTTAGTTCCCAGGAAACGGCTGAAGATATCACCTCGCGGGTATTTACTAAGGCGTGGGAGGCCTATCAAAAAGGCCAAGCCATTGAAAATATGAGAGCGTTTCTGTATAAAATTGCCGGGAATATGGCCATAGACCATTATCGCCAAAAAGATCGTAAAGCAACCGTGTCTACTGAAAGCGTGCCGCAATTGATTGATGATAGGACAAATATTCACGATAGAGCGGTGCTGAATGCTGATATGGACGCCATCAAGGCGGCCTTGGCTAGTGTGAAGCAAGAATACCAGGATGTGATTATTTGGCACTATTTGGAAGATATGCCAACAGAGGAGATTGCCCAAATGACGGGCCGGCCGGCCGGAACAGTGAGGGTAATGATCCACCGAGGTCTGGAAATGCTTAAAGATCAGCTTATTGAAGAAGCTTAGTAGCTGTAACAAAAAAATGGGTCTGGCGTCGTAACTGTAATGCAAGAACAAGAACTCATTACTAAGTTAAAGGAACTCAAAAACATCAGCCCAAGGAAAGAGTGGGTGATTTTGTCTAAAATCCAAATCTTAGATTCGCGGAATCACGCGGAAATTTACGCCCAAAAACGCGGAATTGCAGCTGGGCTACAGGGTTTATTGGGGATGGTTTTTCAAAGAAAATTTGCTTACGCTTACGCGGCTTTAGCTATTTTGTTGGTGGGCTCGGTAGGTATTATGCAGTTTGATTTGTTGGGTAATCAGGGAGTTCAAGTTGCCTCCCAGGCCGCAATCATAGAAGCGAAAAGCAACGTGGAAGTGTTTAAAGAAAAATCAAAGGAATTAGCCATAACAGCAAAAAGTGATCCGGTTGCCGTTTCGTTGGCAGTTGATAACGTGAAGGCCGCCGCCAAACAGTTAACCGAAATTATTAAGAAAGACCCGGGCGTGGCAAAAGAAATAGCGCTGGAAATCAATAATAATAAAACCTACCTGGATGTGCAAGGCTCAGCCGAATTGAAAGCCACTTCAAATGATTTGTACAAAACCGTGGCAGAACAGATGATTAAAGATTTAGAGGCAACCAGTTTGACCGAAAGCCAACAAGAAGCCCTGGATATTGCCAAAGAATTGTATGACAAAGAGCGATACACAGACGCATTAGAAAGTATCTTATTATTGAGCATGGCGATAAAGAGTAATTAAGAACCTTCCGTAAATTGCGAAAACCTTTTTAAAAAGGTTTTCGCAATTTACGGAAATAATACCATTAACAATTGACGAGTCGCTAAATATAGTTAAATTATTCGCGAGTGGGTTTTGACAATGAACTTCGTTGTTAATACGTAAAACCGCGAAATTTAGAACCCCGCAAGGGTTCACCGCCAAAGCTCGCTTTGCGAGCCCAAACGAATACTCTGGGATTTAACTATTAATCGGTCGATGCGACGAGAAATATAGTCCAAATAATTAAAACACTACAAAATAATAATAAAATGAATATAAGAAAAACAATTATCTCAGCCACAGTCGCTTTGACTATGGTTGCCATGATTGCTCCTGCGACAGCTGGCGCTTTGACCGTTGCCGATTTGCAAGCCCAGATTAACGCATTGATGGCCCAATTGGCCTTATTACAAGGTCAAACAAGCGATACCGGAGGAACTCCTTCGGCTTGCATTGGCATCACCTTTACTAGGAATTTGGCCGTTGGATCTACGGGTTCAGACGTTAAGTGCTTACAAGCGCTTATGAACGCTTCGGCTTCAACCCAAGTTGCAGTATCGGGAGCAGGATCACCTGGCATGGAAACATCCTATTTCGGTGGATTAACCTTAATAGCTGTTAAAAAATACCAGACTCAGCAAGGATGGACGCCTGCAAACCAGGTTGGTCCACTGACGAGAGCAAAATTGAATGCTTGGTTGTCTGGTTCAACTCCAAGCCCAACACCATCACCAACACCAACGCCAGTTCCAACCGGAGCAGGCCTTTCAGTAATGTTGGCCTCAAACAATCCGATGACCGGAACCATTGTTGACGGACAGGCTTTGGCCCCGTTAGCCGCGTTAACCTTTACCAATGGCGATAACGCCGAAGTAAAAGTGACCGGTTTGAAATTGAAGAGAATCGGAGTTTCAGCCGATGCTTCTTTGACAAATGTCTATTTGTTCAACGGAGCCACTCGGTTAACTGATTCCGCTTCAGTTTCCAGCACCATGGTTAACTTCACCAACACTGCCGGAATCTTTACCGTTCCTTCAATGGGTTCTGTAACGATTTGGGTATTGTCTGACGTTAATGGAACTTCCGGAGAAACGGTTGGCATGCAAGTTGTTACATCATCTGATGTAACCACCAATGCCAGCTCTGTAAAGGGAACATTCCCAATTACCGGAAACTTGATGACTTTGGCCACCGGAACTTTGGCAGGAGTAGAGTGGAACGCTACTACAACCCCAGCCGAAGCTTCAATTGACCCACAGGATGGTTACACTGTTTTCCAAAACAGCGTGATTGTTACAACTCGTGCGGCCGATATGACCAGAATCAGCTTCAAAAAGACCGGTAGCGCTAGCAATACCGATTTGCAAAACTTCAAACTCTATGTTGACGGAGTGCAAGTTGGCCAGACAATGCAATTGTCTTCATCTAGCGTATTGGATGCCGGAAGCTATGTAACCTTTGATTTGTCAGGCGCTCCAAAAAGATTGGAAGCCGGAACCAGGGTTATTAAATTGGTAGCCGACGTTATTGGTGGCTCAAGCTTGACTTTCACCATGCATTTGTGGAATTCAGCTGATGTGACCGTTGTTGACACGCAGTACAATGCGAATATCTTGTCTGATTTGGTTTCAGACGCCTCATTTACTAAGCGCTCAACCGGTGAACAGACCATTAATTCCGGAACCATTACCGTTACCAAAATGACAACTTCTCCATCAGGAGATATTGTTGACGGAGCTTCAAATGCTTCTCTGGCGAAATTTGAATTGAAAGCCGCCGGTGAAAAAGTAAAAATTGAAACATTATACATTTCAGTTATCGGCAGCACTTCAGGAATTTCCGGATTAAGGAATGGAGCACTGTATGCCAATGGCGTACAGATTGGAAGCACCACTACTTTGTATGATCCGGATGATTCAGGAAATGACTACACTACTTTCAGTTTAGGTTCTTCATTGATTGTTGAACCAGGAAGCCCGGTAACCTTGGAAGTCAAGGCTGACGTTTACGATACCGGAACTTCAGATACCACTAACTCAATTGTTACGGATACTACCCTTAAGGTAAGAATTGAAGGAGCTTCAACCAACAATAACGCAACAGGGTTAACCTCTGCGACTACGTTGGACGTTCCTGCATCTGACACTGATGCCAATACCTTAACCGTTAAGCAAGGTACCTTGACATTAGCCAAGTACACCGCTTACACCAATCACACCGTAGTTGCTCCGGTTACTGCCTACAAAATGGGTCATTACACCTTAACTGCAGCTACTTCAGAAGCGGTTAACTTGACGGCCATTAACGTTGCCGTAGACGATGTTAGCGGAGAATCCAATAACATCTATGTAAAGTACGGAGACCAGACCACTTCGGTTAAGTCAACCGTTGCCGCAACCAATTCATGGTCAATTAACTACAACTTGCCAGCCGGACAAACCATTGACGTAACTGTCTATATGGATGTCAGGTCAACCATGGGTTCTGGAGACGGAGTTGTTACTGTTGACGTTGATGGAACTACCACCAGTTCTGCGGTAGCCGCCAATTCTGCAGCAGTAGCCGGCCAAACGATTAGCTTCAGCACCGGCGCATTCGCCAGTACGTTTGATGGTACGCCTCAAAACCAAATTGTATCCGGCAATCAGTCGGTCTTGGCAGGAAGGTTCAAGTTGACCTCTTCTTACGAGAACTACACGGTTAGGGAAATGAGGTTTACGGCCAACAGCAATGCGATCGTGATTTCTTCTGCCACTTTGAAAGATACCGCCACGGGCGCCACATTGGCTACCATGCCAGTCAGCTCTTCAGGTGACTTCAGATTCACCGGTTTGAGCATTGCGGTACCTACTTCTACTTCAAAGAGAGTAGATTTGTACTACAACTTGATCGCCGATCCTTCAGCCACCAACGCAAGCTGGAATCTTGATACTAAGGCTATTATGACTTACACCAAGTATGCTGATTCCCAGGGCGTTGAAACCGAAGTTGATCCGCCAACGGCAGCTTCAAACACAGCCAACAAGACCATTGTCTACAAGGCTGTTCCAACATTGGGCAGTGTTAACCTGACCAATAGCACCCTGATTAACGGAAGCCCGGTAGATTTGTATAAGTTTACAATCGCCGCTCCGACGCAGGGCACAATCCACATGAAGCAGTTCAAGATTGACTTGGGCTGGTCTGATGGAGAAGGAGGTACTGATGCCCTTGAATTAGAGTCCTTAAAGCTCTATGAAAACGGTGTTGATATCACTTCAACGGTAGCTATTACCGGAAACTTGACCGGAGCGACCGTAGAAAGCACCAGCGGAGTTAGTGAACTGGATACCAAAATCGTAGTAACTTGGGACGGAGATACTGAAGAATCAACTACTTCAGCCGGCTCAACCACTACCTACACTCTACGGGGTACTCCACAAGGATTTAACGTAACCGACGCTGCAACTTATGCGGCATCTGACAGCGTTTCCTTGCAGTTTATTCCTGATACTGCGGCCCAGACATTAACGTACAATTTCTTGAACTTGGGTACGGCGTCACCGACCAACTTTGTAAGATTGTTCTCTTCATCTACGGCAGATGCTTCAGCTGAAGACGCAAACCTCATTTGGTCTGATGAGTCGGCAGTTGCCCACTCACCGGATGATGATGCTAGCACCAAGGATTGGTCCAATAGCTACCTGTTCAATACCATTGACAGCGAAGCTTGGACTGACTAGTTGCTCACCGAATGAAACCCTTGCTCTGCGGCGTTTAGCCGGGGCTTAAGGGAAAAACAAAAAACCCGCGAAAGCGGGTTTTTTGTTTTTCGTGCCGGATTTATCGCTGAAGATAACTTTGCCAATATTCTGCCGGCAATGTTTTTATGAATTCTTCTACGCCTTCCCGTGCCTTTGGGTTTATACCTAAAATAGCCAGAGCGTGCCGCCAGGCCTGGTCATATTGTTTCAATTGGTAACAAATCTTGGCCAATTCCCAGCGGTAGCTGGCGTTGGCGGGATAGTCGGCCGCCAGTTGAAGGTAAATAGCTTTGGCTTTGGAAAGTTCTTGCTGGGGGCCCGGTTGCAGGTAAATAAAGGCCAGCGACGATTTTAAAATGGAGTCGTTGGGACGTTTGCCCAGTAATAATTTGATGAAGGGGATGGTTTCGGGATTTTCAGGCTGAAGCTTGAAAACTTCCAGCGCCGATTCGCCGGCTTTGACATAGTCTCCGGCTTTATCGTATAAAAATGCCAAGACTGCGTGTATGCTGGCAGCTTCCTCTTTATTCTCGTAATATATCGGGACTTGTTCGTAAGCTAATACCGCCTCTTTCCAGTTTTTCTGGCTCATATAGGCGATGGCTAATTGTTTATAAGGAGGTTTTTCGTAACCGTTTTTTACTGCCAATTCAACGTTTTTTTTGCCTTCTAATTGGTTTCCTAAAAATACTTGCGCAACCCCCAGATGCCAATAGCATTCGCCAAACCGCGGGTCTATAGCAATGCAATCATGGGCGGTTTTTTCCATAGCAGGGTAATCTTGGGCGATTAAATAACTTTTTTCCATTTGGGCAAACGCTTCCTGCCGCCCAGGGCTTAAGTCAATGGCTTTTTGCAAATACCCAATGGCTTCCCTTAGAAGGTTTTTTTTGGCATCAGAGTTTTCTTCCCGGGCGGCCAGCACATTGGTAAAGCTGCCCATAAAAACCCATATTTTTGAAAATGACGGCTGGATGGTCCCTGCGGTTTTTAGCAAGGAAACCATTTTTTGAGAGTATTCCACTTCTTTTTCCGGTTCAATAAAGGCGCAGTTGCTTACCACTTCAGAGTATTTTACAATAGCGTAAGGTCGCATGATGCCCGATCGTGACCAGTCTTGGCTGTTGGCGATGGCAAATGCTTGTTGGCAGTGTTTTTCGGCAGCTAAGTTTTTAGCTCGTACGATTTTTTCATTGAGATATAAGGGTTTGATATTCCAAAACCAGGAGAAAATAACCAAAACTGCCAAGGCCGCAATTGCCGGCAATTTTTTTTGAAATATCGTATGTTGCACAATGGGCAGAGCGATTTTTTCTTGCTTTAAGGTAATGAGGTAAAAAGCGTATCCGATAAAAAAGAAGGAAATGATGTATGTGGCAAAGCTGTCAAAGTTAAAGAAGAGGACAATAAGGTATCCGATGAACATCGCCTGGAGGGCGTGGATTCTTAATGGATTGTCTGCGTAGGCCTCATCTTTCTGTTGGTTGCGTTTGGCAATCGTAAGTCTTGCGAAAAGAACGATCCAGAAAGCAATGTACAGCAAGGCGGAAAAGATGCCTGAGTTTACCGCAACATCCAGAAAGATGTTATGAGGCTTGTCCCATAACAGTTTTGGCGTGGCGAAGGGGGTGGGATCGTAGTATTTCTCAAATCCGATATAAAAATTTTCGGGGCCCCACCCCAAAAGAGGCCTGTCTTTTATCGCTTGCCAGGTCATTTTCCATGCCGAAAGCCGCGTTCCGAAAATATCTTGGGAGATTCTTTGCAAAGATACCCGGCTTGAGACAGTTTTGAGGATATTATTTTTTTCGCCCAGTTGGGGCAACAGGTTAAACATAGCCACCACCAGCACTGAACACAGTAAAATGGCGACCGCGGCTATTTTAAGCACTTTCATTTTATGGGAATAGGGGAAGAATAAGAAGAAGTATAGAAATCCTGCCAATAATCCAAGATAGGCCGCCCGAGAGCCAGTAATGAAGATAGTAGACGCAAACAAAAGGAACAGCATGCCGTAAGCTATTTTTATTTTCGGGCTTTTGCCTTGGATAAAAAATGTGAACGAAAGGAAGGTCAAAAACAGCATATAGATTGCCAAAATGGTGGAGTTGCCCAGAAATGAGGGGGCAGAGCCACCTTCATAAGCAATAAAAATGTTCTTAAAGACGTTAAAGTACTGCGCTAACGCCAGCAGTGAAGCCATAATGCCCGCGGCAAAGAGCATATGGAATAACCTTTGCCATTGGCGCTTATTAATGAAAAGCGCCAGCAAGACGGCAAATATAAAGTAACACACCATGCTTAATACGCCACCGGCACGGGCAGGAGAGCCGAAGATGCTAAAAAGAATATCTTGGGAAAATACCGTGGCTGCCAGCAGGGTTGCAAAATAAGCTACCAAGATTATCAGCGGTCCATACAAGGATGTGTTCCAAGCGGGCAATTCCAGGCGGAGGTCTTTTTTATAGAAAAATTTAAAGAGTAATACACCAATCAAGGTGATAACGATCACCCGAAATAGCATAACGCGCGTCCAGTCAGAAGGTTGGAAGCTTGGGGGGAGAACCAGGATGGGCAAGAATAGGGTAACAATAAAAAACCAGCATACTAGGCTTGATCCATTTTTTTCGTATGGCATAGGGTTGTTTTTCATGTAAGCTTATGATATAAATAAAACATTAAAAAGGCAAATTTTCCAGGTAGTTTTATGAAGAAAATAGTAATAACTTCGGGGTTTTTTAATCCCTTGCATGTGGGCCATGTTAGTTTGATACGGGAAGCTAGGAATTTAGGAGACTATTTAGTAGTGATTGTCAATAACGATGAGCAGGTAAAAGTAAAGGGAAGCGCTGAATTTATGCCCGAAAATGAGCGCATGGAAATCATTAGGACTTTGCGTTCGGTGGACGAAGTTTTTTTATCTGTTGATAAGGATGGATTTATCCCGGAAAGCTTGAAGGCAGTGGCACAACGGTATGCTGGGGATGAATTAGTGTTTGCCAAGGGTGGGGATCGGAATTTTGATAATCTTCCCGAGAGCGAAAAAAAGGTATGTCGGGATTTTAATATAACTGTTGTTAACAACGTGGGCGGGGGCAAGGTGCAAAGCTCATCCTGGTTATTGCAAAGCGTCCAGAAAAAACATGTCAACTGACTATAAAAAAGTATTGATTACCGGTGGCGCCGGGTTCATCGGAAGCCATATTGCAAAGAAATTATTGGAAAAGGGATTTTCCATACGTCTTTTTGACCTGAATTTTGCGAATCAGGAAATTCTTTGGCAAAAACTGGGCATATTCGGGTCTGTAGAAAAGATAACCGGCGACATTTTAGATAAAGAGGCGTTGGGAAAAGCCGTGCAGGGATGTGATTTTGTCATCCATGCGGCCGCCATGCTAGGGGTGAAAAATACCGAAGAGCATAAATTAGAATGTTTGAACGCGAACCTCTTGGGAACCATT
Source organism: Candidatus Staskawiczbacteria bacterium RIFCSPHIGHO2_02_FULL_43_16 (assembly GCA_001821935.1). GTDB lineage: Bacteria > Patescibacteriota > Minisyncoccia > Minisyncoccales > Staskawiczbacteraceae > VGLO01. The sequence goes on along the minus strand of MHOU01000012.1, from coordinate 61,917 downwards.
AATGTGCTGGACGCTTGTGTTAAGGGAAACATCAAGCGGCTGGTTTTCACCTCTTCTTCTGAAGTTTATGGCGAAGCCCTTAATCCGCCTATTGTAGAAACCAGCCCAAGGAGTCCGGTATCTCCTTACGGGGTGAGCAAATTGGCTTCGGAAGAATATATCAAGGCGTATAATCAAAAATATGGTTTGGAATTTTCTGTTGTGAGATTTTTCAATGTTTATGGCCCCGGCCAGGTGGCTCAGTTTGTCATGCCCAGGTTTATCAAGAATGTGCGTCAAGGAGAGTCTCCGGTGCTGTACGGCGACGGCTTGCAGGTGCGGGCATTCTGTTTTGTTGAAGATGCTGTAGAAGGCGTTTATAAAGTGTTAAACCAGCCGGCTGCCAAGAACGAAATTTTTAATATCGGCAATGATGCCGAACCTATTACTATGAAAGAATTAGCCCAAAAAGTTATCGCCGTTTCAGGTAAAGACATCAAGCCAGTTTTGGTACCCATGCAAGATTCAGACCGGGAAGTTTCCCGTGAAATTGTCAAAAGGATTCCTTCTGTGCAAAAAGCGCGCCAGGTACTTGGCTACGAGCCAAAAGTTTCCGTAGATGAAGGCATTAAAAAGACCATGGAAATTGATTATATTATTGATAATTGGACAAAACCATAATACTATTTATGAAAAAAGAAACATCAATAGGGCAGAGAGTCGGTATTTTGGGGTATGGCGAAATAGGCCAGGCGATTGCCAAGTTTTATACCCGTCCCCTTGTAAAAGATTTAACCCGCGATGACGGCTTGAAGGGAGTTGATATTTTGCATGTGTGTATTCCGTATAGCAAGGATTTTATCAAAATAATCCATAGGGAAATTGCTAGCTTGCAACCAAAACTCACCATCATTCATTCTACGATTGTCCCCGGGACGACCAAAAAATTAGCTGATGCATTCTCGGGTATGGTGGTTCATAGTCCGGCCCGTGGCGTGCACCCCAATTTATATGAAGGTATAAAAACATTTGTAAAATATATCGGAGCCGATGTTGAACAGACCGGACTGATTGCCAAAAAACACTTGGATGGATTGGGCATTACCACCAAGCTTTTTGTGCCTTCGGTGACCACGGAAGTGGGCAAATTACTTGATACAACGTATTACGGCCTAGCCATCGCCTGGCATGGTGAGATGAAAAAACTATGCGATAAATTGGGGGTAAATTTTGAAGACGCGGTTACCGATTTTAATACCACCTACAACGAAGGCTATAAAAAACTCGGTAAGCACCACGTAGTCAGACCTGTACTTTCCGCCCCCGATGGGCACATTGGCGGCCACTGTGTAGTGCCAAATGCGAAGCTTTTAAGCCAGCACATGAATAGCAAGGTCATCGACTTGGTCTTGGACTACCAGAAGAAAGTTAAGGGGGCATGAAGGAGCTGTTAAACAACACATTAACAAGGTGATCAAAAATTTTTTTTTCAAAAATATTGGCATACGCCAGATGGTCATCAAGAACGCGTTTTGGCTGGGCGTAGCCGAGGTTGTTTCGCGCCTGGTGGAATTTGCACTGATTATCCAGGTTGTCCGGGTTTTGGGCGTAGCCGAATTCGGTAAATTCACCTTTGCCTTAGCTTTTGTGTCTGTGGTGGCAGTCATATTTGATCTTGGGCTTTTTAATACCATCACCCGCGAGCTTTCTTACGGTAGCGCTGCGGAAAAAGATTATCCGGCTATTCTGTCGCTTAAGTTGGTCTTAAATGTTACGACGTTTGTTTTCATAGTGGGCGTTTCTTTTTTGGTGACCGGCGACAGCGGCAGCCGGCTGGCTTTTTGGATGATGGGGATATTTGTTTTGGTGAATGATTTTTTTTCCGTATTGTACGCTTTTATCCGAGCCCGCCAGAAAATGGAATTTGAGGCGGCGGCCAAAATTATTCGTTCATTGGTATTGGCAGGCGTTGTTTCGTGGGTTATTGCCCGGTTTCCGTCCCTTGGAAACATCAGCTTAGGGTACGTTATCGCCAATGCGGTTGCCTTGGCGGTCGTGTTGCTGTTGTTCCATGTAAACGTTCAACATGTAGTACTGCGCTTTCATACCGGTACCTGGAAAAAGCTGCTGGCCATTTCCTGGCCACTGGGCCTTGCGGCGGTGTTCGGAGCTACGGTCATATCCGCCGATTCTATTATGATGGGTTACCTGGGGCAAACAACAGAAAACGGCTGGTACAATGCCGCGCAAAAGTTGATATCGGCCATAGTGATTGTGGCAACCCTTATTTCCATGAGTTTTTATCCGTTGTTAAGCAGGTTGTTTCACGAATCAAAAGAATTGTTGCAGCGGGCGTGGAATTACTACATGGAGGCCATGATTATTCTAGCGGTTCCCGTGGTAACGGGCGGGTTTTTCCTTGCACCCCGTATTATCCCATTTATTTTTGGCGATGGGTTTGAGCCATCCATTGTGGTATTTAGGGTATTGATATTCGTAGCGGGAATGAGTTTTATCTGTTATCCTTACATTACCATCCTGATTGTTTCCAGACAGCAGGCAAAGTATGTCTGGGTCAATATGGCTGGAGCTGTTGTAAGTGTTATGCTGAACGCAGTCTTGATTCCACGATACTCGCTATACGGAGCCTCGGCGGCCGCCATCGCCACTTATGTGGTGTTGCTAGTGCTAAGCGCGGGTTTTTCCCGACGATTTACGTCCGTTGCCATTTTCAATGCCAGGATTTTTAACATTTTTTTACTATCGGCTGCCGCCAGTTTTGCCATGGTGTTGTTAGTGTATCAGTTGATCGGGTTTGGCGGCAATATTGTTATGGGTATAGTCTCTGGAGTTGTAATATATGCAGTAATCTTATTGACAGCATATAGAAATATTTCATGGTCAAAAGTAAGTTAACAGACTATTCTTCAAATGTCTATTCCCAATTCGGGGAGGACGGGATTACCGGACAGATTTTTCGTGTTATCGGGGTGGCGTCCAGGATTTGCGTTGAAATCGGCGCCTGGGACGGATTTCACCTCTCCAATACTGCCAACCTGTGGACAAAAGGGTGGCGGGGTATTTTGATTGAGTCGCGCGGAAAGCGGTTCCAGCAGTTGATGGCAAACACGAAGCCCTATCATTGCCATTGCATTCATGAACATGTTGAGCCTGAAGGTGAACATTCCCTGGAAAGTATTTTAGAAAAAGCAGGCATTACCGGGGATATAGATCTTTTGTCCATTGACGTCGATGGAGATGATTACCATATTTTCCAAGGTTTAAAGAAAATATCCCCGCGGGTAATTATTTGCGAATATAACCCTACAGTTCCTGTGCACATGGAATTGGTTGCCAAGCAGGGAAGTTACTTTGGGGCTTCGGCGCTGGCTTTGGCGAACCTGGCTAAATCAAAAGGGTATTTTCTGGTGGCCGTTACGGATGTGAACTGTTTTTTTGTGCGGTCTGAATACGCGGGAAAATTTGCAGGTTATGATACCGATTTGACTTCGCTTTTTTTGGGCAACCATCTGGTGTATGCCATTACCGACTATAGCGGAAAGTATATGTTTTCCCAAGAACCGAAATACGGCTTCACTCGTCCCTCCTTGCAACTATTTGAAAAGGGAAGCGTTTTTTATGCAACCTTCAATGCGCAAGCGTCAGTCTTGCGTATGAGGCGGTTGGCAAAACGCTTGATCCCTGATTCTTGGGTGCAAGGCGCGCGGAGTAATGGGCCGGTAAATTGGCTTCATCAAAAAATTTGGGAAGTGACCGGAAAGCCCGGTTCGCCTCCGCACCGTGTTAAGCAACTCGTTATCAGGGAATATCAAAAAAAGTATAACGTCCGCTTGTTGGTGGAAACGGGTACTTATTTGGGAGACATGGTATATGCCCAGAGGAAATTTTTTGATCGGATTGTTTCCATAGAACTGGGGGAAAAGTTGTTTGCTGGCGCAAAAAAACGGTTTCAGAATAATCCTGCCGTTAGTATTCTTCATGGCGATAGCGGGTTGGTTCTGCAAAAACTAGTGTCAACGATAAAAGAGCGATCCATATTTTGGTTAGACGGCCATTATTCGGGCGGCATTACTGTCCGGGGCAAGAAAGATTCGCCAATTTTTGAAGAACTGGCCACAATTCTTTCTAACAATTTCGGACACATTATTTTAATTGATGATGCGCGGTGTTTTACGGGTCATAATGGTTATCCAACACTGCCGGAGCTTCGGCAATATATCCTGTCAAAAAATAACCAATATAAGATTGAAATAGAAGATGATATGATAAGGGTGGTACCATGAAAATTTTATATGTAGCCCAACAATATGACTATGGCGATCCCGCCCGCGGGCTCAGTTTTGAGCACTGCAACTTTTACGATTCTTTAAAAAATATGGATCATGGGACACACGAGATTGTCTATTTTCCCTTTGACCAAGTAGCCGGCCGATTAGGGGTTGCACAGATGAACGAACGGTTGCTGGAAACGGCCTTTCGCGAGAAGCCGAACCTGTGTTTTTTCTTTTTGGTGTCAGATGTGGTCAGCAAGGAAACGGTTCAAAACATCACGGCTAGCGGCCTGGTAACCTGCAATTGGTTTGCTGATGATCATTGGCGGTTTGATAATTTTTCAAAATACTGGGCTCCGGTCTTCACCTTTGCCATTACCACTGACGCGGATGCTTTTCTAAAATACCAAAAGAATAGCCAAAAAAACATTATTAAAAGCCAGTGGGGGGTTAACCATTTTTTCTACAAAAAATCGGATCTTTCCAAGAAGTACGATGTAACGTTTGTGGGGCAACCGCATAGCGGACGCAAAAGGCTGGTGGGTCAGCTCAAAAAAGCAGGAATAGCTGTGGAATGTTTCGGCAGGGGGTGGCCCAACGGCAGGGTTTCCCAGCAAGAAATGATTAATATATTCAATCAAAGCAAAATTAATCTTAATTTTTCTAATGCCTCCGGCCAAATAAACGCAACATCAGTTGCAAAGGTGTTTTTCAAAAAGGATGCCCGCGGACGGGTTTTATTGGAATCACCCGCGCGCTGGCTCAAAAACGCTAAGTCGGTTGTATCTGCCATAACTAAACATCAAATTAAAGCTAGGAATTTTGAAATTACCGGCTGTGGTGGATTTTTATTGACAGGCTATGCTAGTCATCTGGAAGATTACTATGTTATTGGTAAAGAAATAGTTTGCTTTACAGATACTGACAGTCTGGTTAAAAAAATTAGGCACTACTTGAGTAACGACAGTGAGCGCCAGTCCATTGCTATGGCCGGTTACGAACGTACAATACGGACCCATACCTACCAACAAAGGTTCAAGGAGATATTCAAAACGATGGGTTTATTGACATGATCACCAATCCCTTAGTATCAGTTATCATTACCACCTTTAATCGAAAAGAAATCCTAGCTAAGGCCATTGAAAGCGCCTTGGGTCAAACGTATGGAAATATGGAAATCATTATTGCCGATGACGGTTCAACAGATGGTACATACGAAGCGGTTATTGGGCTAAAAGAACAACACCCGCAGATAGTTGTCTTCAGGAATGAAAAAAACTTGGGGTTTGTAAAAAATTTGAATAAGGCTGTCGGTTTGGCGCAGGGCAAATACATTGCCAGGTTAGATGATGACGATACATGGCCTGACCCGCAAAAACTGCAAAAGCAAGTGGCATTTATGGAGATCCGCCCTGAATATGTGTTAACCGGTGGCGGAGTGGTCAGGGTGGATAATGCGGGGCGCGAAATGATACGGTTTTTACTTCCAAAAGAAGATAAGGATATTAAAAAAGCCATTCTAGCTGATAACGTATTTGCCCATAGCGCGGTTTTATTTTCTAAACAGGCTTTCATGCAAGTGGGCGGATATGACGAGCGCTTCGGATTTTTTGCCGACTGGGCACTATGGATGGCGTTGGGTAAGATTGGCAAGCTATACAACTTTTCGGAATTTTTCGTGAATTACTTTGACCAGGAACATGGTGGCCGGAGCCATGTCCGCGACTATCAGATACGGCGTAAATTACGGGCAAAAATCATCCTCAACAACACCTATCGGGGGTTTTATCCTGGGGCGAAAAGGGCGTTGATGCTTTCGTTTGCCAGTTACGCGTATTCTTTTTTCCCATTCAGGGAGGCGCTGTGGCCTACTATTTTTTTTGTACGCAAGTTGGTTTTTGGAAAACCCCCATATTATTATGTTATTAATCGTAAAAAATAAAATCGCGACCTTGCTATTTCCGTCCGGCAGCGTTTCACGGCGCGCCATGAAGGGGAGCTTTTGGTTATTGCTATTCCGGATTTTTGATCAATTGTTTGGTTTTGTAAAAACCATGGTATTGGCGCGGTTGCTGGCGCCCGGAGACTTCGGTATTTTCGGCATCGCCATTATTGCCATATCATTATTGGAATCATTTTCACAGACGGGTTTTTTCCAGGCACTGGTACAAAAAACGGGTGATATCAAGCCGTATCTTGGCACCGCCTGGGTGGTTCAGGTGTTACGGGGCATAACACTGGCAGTTTTGTTGTTTTTGGCCGCTCCCTATGTGGCAAGTTTTTTCAATACTCCGCCGGCCACATTGGTTTTGCAAATCGTCAGCATCGCGGTACTGATCCGGGCTCTGGAAAACAGCGCCATTGTCTATTTTTCAAAAGACTTGGAATTCCATAAACTTTTTATGTATCAAGTCGCCGGATCAGTGGCTGATGTGGCCGTTTCTCTTGGCGCAGTTTTCTTATTTCAAAGCGTCTGGGCGCTAGTACTGGGGTATTTGGCGGCCAATGTGGCCAGGACCGTTGTTTCGTATCTGGTTTGCGCCTTCAAGCCAGAGTGGAATTTTTCCCTGGCAAAGGCCAAAGAGTTGACCTACTTTGGTCGATGGATTTTCGCAGGTAACATTGTGGGGTTTTTCATCAATCAGGGTGAAAGCGTTTTTGTGGGGAAGTTGTTGGGCGCGGTTTCACTGGGGTTTTACCAGATGGCGTATAAAATTTCCAGCATTTTGGGTATTGATATTGTCGCAGGGGCTATTTTCCCCGCTTTCTCAAAAATTCAAAATGACCGTCTGCGGTTGAAATCCGCCTATCTTAAAACTCTGCAACTGTTGGCTTTTTTGTTCATTCCCGCGGCCGGCGGCATGGTTATAGTGGCGTCCGATTTTGTCAGCATCTTTTTGGGCCGGCAATGGCTGCCCATGGTAGCCTCCTTGCAGATGTTGGTGGTTGCCGGTGTGATCTGGTCATTTGGCACCATCACCGGGCGACTGTTTCAGGCTCTGGGTAAACCTAAAACAAACACCATGATGGGTTTTGCCCGCTTAGTATTGTTACTTATCTTTGTATATCCGGCCATACGCTACTTTGGAATTACCGGAGCGGCTCTGGCGGTTCTTGTTAGCTCATCATTAGCTGCTATCTGGTACCTTATCGTGTCGTTTAGGGCGATGGCTTTTTCTTGGCGTGATGTGGTCGCCGCCATTGGTTTACCGTTGGCGAACGCTCTTGTTATGATAGCAGGTGTCTTTACAATCAAATTGCTAGTTGTTTCCAACCCGTTCTCATTCTTTTTGTACGTTGTTGCAGGTGCGGCTATTTACGTTTTATCTTCCTACCTTGCCGATAAGATATTCCATGGTGGTATGCGGACACTCTTGAAAGAGTGTTTTTGGCTCTTAATCAGGTAGCGTTCAGTTTGATTATTTTAGATAGATATGGTATTGTTTGACTAGTTTCAGTTCCTTATTTTGGGAGGAGTTTCCATGTCTGATGTCACATTAAGTAGGGTGATGGAAAGTAGTGCTCGTTCCGACGAGATGGCGGCAACGATTATGCTTTACAGTCTTGCGCGCCTGGG
>MHOU01000012.1:16112-54044 GCA_001821935.1 Candidatus Staskawiczbacteria bacterium RIFCSPHIGHO2_02_FULL_43_16 | reverse complement strand
ATCTCTACCTGGGAACGGGGACGCGGCAAACATAACTACCTATTAATCGCTGGCCATAACCAGGCGGAAAAAACCTGGGCTGATCTTTCAGTGGAAAATCTGCAAAAGCCTCCGGTTGGCTTGAGGCGGACAGAAGGGGTTCATGTGGACATGCGCCCTGAAGGGGGTAATGGCACCAATTTGCAGGCGCGCTGGCTTTTGAAGAAGGCGCAGGAGTTGGACATTTCCAGTATGGCTTTGTTTGTGTCGCCTTACCATCTGTTGCGAGCGTATTGCACGGTGCTGTCAGCATTTTTGAAGGCTGGCAGGGAGATTTTCCTGATTCCCGCTCCGGTCGTCGTTTCTCCTGACAGAATCATTCCCGAATCGGGGGCTGATGCATGGGCTTCAGTTGCGGGTGAATTGGTACGTATGGACAAGTACCAAGTAGTCGGGGATGTGGCCACCTACCAGGAGTTGAAGGATTATATTTCTTGGTTCTGGGCGCATTGCCCGTTGGATAAAAGATGGTAATTATTGCAAGGCGAAACTGTCCGTTTCGCCTTTTTTAACCTTGTAAATCACTCAAATTTAGGGTATAAATACCCTATTAAGAATGGAAAAAAATTATTCAAAAATAAAAATCTTGGCCACGGTGGGGCCTGCTTCTATTGAAAAGTCAGTCCTTGAGAGAATGGATTCAGCGGGCGTGGATATTTTTAGGATTAATTTGTCGCACACCAAGGTGGCTGATTTTTTGGCTGTTTTAAAGAAAATCCGGGCGGGGACCAAAAAGATCGTTTGTGTAGATTCGGAGGGGGCGCAAATTCGCACGGGAACTTTTAAAAAAGGTCACGCCACGGTTAAGAAGCAAGAGGTTATTTTTCTGGTTGGCGCAAACTATTTGGGTGATGCCAAGCACATTCCCTTGTATCCGATTCAGCCAGAAAGGGTTTTGCAAGAGGGTGATATTATATATTTGGATTTTCATCGCGTTATCATTAAAGTTGTAGAAATTACCGGTAAAACCGTTAAAGCGATAGTTCTTGAGGGTGGTCAGGTTGGTTCCAATAAGGGGGTAAACGTTAATCGCGCCATTGATTTACCGGCATTTACCAAAAAAGATTTGCAGATTTTCAGGATGGCTGCTCGCCAAAAAGTGACCCACGTGGCGCTTTCATTTGCCTTAAAAAAAGAAGATGTCCAGCAGTTGCGAAAGCTGTTTCCTTATAAGGTGTTTGTCATCAGTAAAATAGAATGCAAAAGTGGGGTGGAGCATTTGGTGGAAATTGCCAAGGCCAGCGACGCCCTGCTCATTGACCGGGGTGACCTTTCCCGCGACATTCCTTTGCAAAAAATCGGTTTGGCTCAAAAACATATTTTAGAAACAGCCAAAACTCTTAAAAAACCGGTCTACGTGGCCACGAATTTGTTGGAAACCATGATGGTTAATTTCCAACCCACCCGGGCGGAAATTAACGACATTACCAACACCTTGCTGGCCGGTGCGGAAGGTTTGGTGCTGGCGGCCGAAACGGCCATTGGTAAGCATCCCGTTGAAAGCGTCAAGATGGTGCAGGGAATTATTGACGAAGTGGAGCGCTACCAGGAAAATCCGAATTACCTGGATTCGGTGTACGAACACCGTGTTATTGAGCCCCATGGCGGCAAATTGGTCCAGCAATTTATCCATAAAAAAGACGTTAAAGATTTTTCTAAGCTTCCCAAATTACGGGTTTCCAATAATTTACTGCTAGATGTGGTTCAAATTGCCGAGGGCGTTTATTCACCCCTGGAGGGGTTTATGGATTACCAGCATTTAATGTCTGTATTAGATGAATACCGACTGCCAAGTGGCGTGGTCTGGACGCTGCCCATTTTATTGCAATTGCCCGCTGAAAAAATCAATTTTAAGCAAGGCGGGCACATTTTATTGCAAGCGGAAGCAGGCAGTGATGTGTATGCTCTTATGGAAGTTTCTGAAATCAAAAAAGTTGACCAACAGGCTACTGCCCAAAAATGGTTTGGTACCGTAGGTCAAAATCACCCCGGAGTGAAGCGTTTTTTAGATTCAGGCGACCATATTATTGGCGGGAAAATCTGGTTGATGAAAAAGCCTCCATTTTTTGCGGGACACGCCAATTTGACGCCCCGGCAAACCCGGGAAATTTTCCGTAATTTTAATTGGAAAAGGATTGTGGGATTTCATACCCGCAACGTTATTCATCGCGGTCATGAACACATTCAAAAAGAGGCGTTAAAAAGAGCGGGCGCAGACGCCTTGTTTATTAGTCCGGTTATCGGCCCTAAAAAGAAAAATGATTTTAAAGCTAAACCCATTTTGGCTGCCTATAATTTAATGATTCAAAGTGGCTATTACGCTCCGTACCCGGCAGTCATCGGCCCTTTTGCCACTTATTCAAGATATTCCGGACCGCGAGAAGCGGTATTTACCGCCTTGTGTCGGAAAAATTTTGGTTGCAGTCACTTTGTTATCGGCCGCGACCACACCGGCGTGGGAAACTTTTACGCACCCAACGCCAGCCAGGAAATTTTTCAGAAAGTGGGGGATATTGGCATTCAACCACTCATGTTTGGCGAGGCCTACTGGTGCAATGCCTGCGGCACAACAGCTGTAGATTGTGGCCACGCGGAAAACAAGAGAATGAAAATCAGTGGTACCCTGGCCCGCACTTCATTATTGGAAAACAAAAAAATCCCCGAATACGTCATGCGCAAGGAAATTTCTGATATGCTTTTTGCCATGTACAAAAACCCCAAAGAAAAACTCTTTGAAGAGGGAAATTAATATGATTATTTGGTTTACCGGCCTATCGGGGTCGGGGAAGTCTACATTATCGGACTACTTAAAAAAAGCGCTGGAGGTGGCGGGGTTTTCCGTTTGTCAGGTAGATGGGGATGTGGTGCGCCAAAAAAATAAAACGCACGACAAATTTTCCCGGGAGCATATTATAGAAAACAATCTTGGTATCATTGATTATTGTCAAAAAATTGAAAAAGACTATGATTTTTTGATCGTGGCAGTCATCTCTCCCTACCGGCAAACGCGTGATAAAGCTCGCCAAGTGTTTGGCAAAAACTACTTGGAAATCTTTCTCAATTGTCCGCTGGAAGTATTGGTCAAAAGTGACGTGAAGGGGCTGTATGAAAAGGCGGCGGCCGGAGAAATAAAAGATTTTATTGGTTTTCATGAAAGCTCTCCGTATGAAATTCCCAAGAACCCGGATCTGGAAATAAAAACCAACGAATTAACCGTGGCACAGTCAATAAAAAAAATCACCGCTAAATTACAAGAAAGTTATGGAATCAAATTCTAATCCCCATGATAACATTATTTTAATTTCCGATTACGGTCGATCGGGACAGGGCTGGTTGACCTGCATGCTTTGTTATATTCTGAATGCCCAGTTTATTGAGCCTTACGATTTGGCGCAAGGCAGTTTGTATTTTTCGGGCGATAAAGAAATTATCCGGCTGACCAGCGGTAATTTGCCCGGGCGCCAAAAAACAAAGTACTCCATGGTGGTGAAAACCCATAGCTTTCCCGCCAACAAATTCAATCTGACCGATAAAGTGGTTTTTTTAACCCGCGATCCCAGAGACGCGGCCGTTTCACGGTATTTTCGGCAGCTATATTTAGCTAAGCAAGATAACTATAAAACCTTCAAAAGGCGCTTGGCATACTTATTCTACGGCATCCGACCGGTAAATTACATTATTACCGCCCTTGAGTGGAGCAAGCATTATCAGGGATGGGAAAGAATCGCGTCGCACCATATTACATACGAAAATCTTTCAACTAATACGGCGCAAGTGGTGAAGGGAATTTTGAATTATGCGGGGGAGCCTGCTTCTGATGCCCTGGTTAACGAGGCGGTGGAAACATTTTCATTCAAGCGCTTGAGCGGCCGCGAAAAGGGCCAGGAAAATCGCCAGAGCATTGATTTTAGGAAGGGGGTGATTGGAGACTACAAAAATTATTTTTCCAAATTAGAGCATTTTATTTTTATTGCCATTTGCGGCAAGGAAATGCAAAAAGCCGGCTATGATACCAGATTATAAAAAAGAAATGTACCGTCTATGGTCTGAACATGACGTGGCCACCTTTCCCAAGCCCAGCGAAGAATCTGTGCGCGTCAAATCGCGGCGCTACAGGGATTTTTTTATTAAACGTTTTTTTCCGGCCCAAAAAGACATTGCCATTTTAGATTTGGGCTCGGGCTGGGGGATTTTTTTAAAATCCTGCCTAGACGAGGGGTATGCTAATGTTTTTGGCGTGGAAGTGGCCGAGAAGTTTGTCCAATTTTCCCAAGAACAAATGGGGGTCAAGAATGTTGTTTGCGGGGAGATTCAAAGTTTTTTGGAATCTGCCGTTGACGAAAGTTTTGACATTATTACGGCCTTTGATGTCATGGAGCATTTTACCAAGAGCGAAATCATGGGGGTGCTGACTCTCATCCGTAAAAAATTGAAAAAGAATGGCCGGTTTATTATGCAGGTTCCCAACGGGGGAAGCTTGTCGGGTTTATATATTTTTAATTCAGACTTAACGCACGAAATTGCCTTTACCGATTATCTGGTCAAAGAACTTTTTCAATTGGCCGGTTTTGCTAAAACGGGCATCTTTAAAGAACCGGATAAAAATATTTTTAAAAAAATTATCAGGAAGCTGGCCGGCTACCTGTTGGCATTTACCAATGAATTTGCTTTTACCACAGACTTGGTGGCGGTGGGGTATGCGTCAACAACTCAAGACCACGCCCTATTAGGCGGAAGCCAGGGCGCCTTTGATGATTTTTTTAAAAAGTCAGACCCGTGGAACTTAGAAAAAGACGAAGCGGAAAAAACTCGTTACCATATTACCCTTCAAGCTATTGAAAAACTTCCATTAGCCAAAAATCACGTCCTTGAATTAGGGTGCGCCGAGGGCAATTTTACCAAACATTTGTCTAGCAGCGGCTATATGGTTGACGCGGTTGATATTTCCCAAACGGCTATTGCCAGGGCAAAAAATCTGGATTTGGGTAATGTTGATTTTTACGCAAGCCCGGCCGCCTATTTTATTAAAAATCATGATATTAAAAAGTACGGATTGGTGTTACTCATGGAAACCCTGTATTACTTGGATAGCCACGACAAACATGTTTTCATGGAAACGTTATCGCAAAAAATAGATCCCACCGCTTTCTTAGTAGTTTCCATGCCCATGAACAGCCATGACCCGTTCTTTTTTTCGCCCAAAAACCTGGTGGAATTTATGGGTAAGTACGGGTTTTTGCCAGTTGTCTCACGGGTGGTTTCCGTTAAAGGTTTTGCTAATATACCCATGTATAAAAAAGTGATTCCCATGGCATTACGTGGTGCGTATCTTGCCATCGTAGGAAACATCAACAAAAACCGTATTAACCAACAACTTTTCATCTTCAAAAAATCATGAAGTTTATTCCCATTTTTGAGCCCAATATCGGTAGCAAAGAAATATTCTATGTGAATAAAGCGGTGCGCAGCGGCTGGGTGTCTTCACTGGGTTACTTTGTGGAAAAGTTTGAAAAAGATTTTTCCAAATATTGCGGGCGCAGACATGGTGTTTCCGTTTCCAATGGCACGGTGGCGCTTCACTTGGCGTTGTTGGCGCTGGATATTGGCAGGGGAGATGAAGTGATCGTGCCGAATTTTTCTTTTGTGGCTACGGTAAACTCTGTGCTGTACACAGGAGCCACGCCGGTTTTAGTTGATATTGAGTCTGACACCCTTAACATTGACGTGGTAAAACTGGAAGAAAAAATAACCAAAAAAACCAAAGCGGTTATCGTGGTGCACACCTACGGTCATCCGGCCGATATGGGCGCCATTATGAAAATAGCCGAAAAACATCAACTGAAAGTGATTGAAGATGCGGCCGAAGCCCATGGCGCTAAATATAAAAATAAAAGAGTGGGAGGCTTTGGTGATATCTCCTGTTTCAGTTTTTATGGCAACAAAACCATTACTACCGGAGAAGGGGGGATGTGTCTGGTCAATGATGAAAAAATAAACAAAAAAATGCTGCTGTTGCGCGACCATGGCATGAGAAAAGAGAAAAAGTATTGGCATGAAGTGGTGGGTTATAACTATCGCATTACTAATTTGCAGGCAGCGCTTGGTTGTGCTCAATTGGAGCGTCTGGAAGCATTTTTAAAAATTAAAATAAAAAATGCCGCCCTTTATAAAAAGTTATTGAAAGATGTTCCATGGATTATCTTGCCGGTGGAAAAATCGTATGCTAAGCATAGTTATTGGATGTTTTCTATTTTAATAAAAGAGGGGATGGGCTATAGCCGAGACACGGTTATGAAAAAATTAAAAGAAGCAGGCATTGACAGTCGGGTGATTTTTTACCCCATTTCCGATATGCCTCCCTATAAAAAGTTTACCGGCAAATATTTAGAAGTTTCAAAAAAAACAGCTTACCAAGGACTGTCATTGCCATCAAGTACCAAATTAACCGAAAAAGAAATCAGATATATTTGTAATACGCTAAAAAATCTATGATGCGCGTGGGAATTTTTGTCTATTTTATGCCGGAAGGCAAGTCCGGCGGCGTACAGCAGTATGCCCAGCAGCTGATTTACGCTTTAGGTAACTATAGTGATGTTGAGGTAAAAGTATTTTGTTCTGCGGATAATAAAAAGCTGTTTGAAGTGTATGAGAGCTCAAAAGTTTCTTTGGTAGTTTTATCAAGACGGTGCAAGTATCTGCGGTTTTTTGTGACCAACAAATACATCCGCCAAAGCTCATTGCTTTCTGCGGTGTGGGATTGGCTGTTAAAAACCAAGTTTTACCCATGGCTTTTGCATACGGCGGGAGATTACAAAAGATGTATTGAAAAAAGTGTGGATGTAATCCATTTCCCATACCAAGCGTTAGACAGGTATGATTTTAACATTCCCACCGTCATATCGCTACACGATTTACAGCACAAGATTTTCCCTGAATTTTTTACGAAAGAAGATATAAAAAAACGCGATATTTATGGGAAAAAATCGGCCGAACTTGCCACCCGCATTATGGCCTCGTTTATGCATATTAAAGAAGATATCGTGAAATTTTACGGCATTACGCCTGAAAAAATAGACATTTGCGGTTTGGGGTATGATAATGAATCAGCCATTGATACGGCGGAGTTTCCTGCTATCCAGAAAAAATATGGCATTTTTGGAGAGTACTTGATTTATCCATCGGTAACCTGGAAGCACAAAAACCATATTAATTTGGTGCGGGCGTTGGAATTGCTGCACAAAACTTATGGGCGGAAAATTACTCTGGTGTGCACCGGCTCAAAGAATGATTTTTATCCGGTGATTGAAACGGAAATTAAAAAATTAGGATTGGAAAAGTTTGTCATTTGGACAGGATTTATCCCCGAAACGGATTTGAAAATTCTACTGAAAAAATCAGCCGCGGTGATTATTCCCACGCTATATGAAGCCGAAAGCATCCCGCTAATAGAAGCGATGGCTCTCGGGGCGCCCGTAGTTTGTTCAAGTGCCACTGTGTTGCCAGAACAGATTGGGGGTGACGCGCGATTTATTTTCGATCCGCACAAACCCGAAGATATGGCTGAAAAAATTAATGCTATGGTAACCGATGAAAAGCTGCGCCAAGAAAATATTCAAAATAGCGCAAAGCAAATGGGGAGTCTGCAATGGCAAAAAAAGATTGTAAATTTTGTAGATTCATATAAAAAAGCGGCGAAAGGGTAATCCTTTCGCCGTGTTTGTTGTTATTGCTTCAAAAGATACTCAATTGAAGCTTTGGTTCCGGGGCGGTTTTTGAAGTCGCCGCCCTCATCCACTTCAATGACGAAAGGAATCTTCCTGTGGTTGAGGTGGTTGATGATTTCCCGAAGATCTTCAATATCTCCTTGTCCAAGGGGAACACCTTCTTTGAAAACATCGCCTTGTTGGGTAAAGTCTCCCAGCCCGTCGTTTAAGTGCACCAGATCGGTGGGTAAGAGTCCCAAGACATCGGTCATGAGGTCATGGCTGGGAGACGACAACATGTATTTGTCATCATCAAAGATGATGCCATGGCTTTCGAGCTGGCCTGCTGCTCGGTAAATAGTGCGGTTGTGGCACAGGTCCAGGCAGATGCCCAGGCCCAGCCGGCGCAGTTGTTGGAAACCCCAGTAAGTGGTCAGGTAAAAGGGGTTACGCAGGTGGCGCACTTTCTTGCCAAGATACGACAAGTCATTTTCTTGAGTCCAATCCCCGTATTCAGGAACGGGAACCGTTTCAACTTTCAATTCTACTCCGTTACTTGCCGCGTATTGGGCGACATCTTTAAGCATTGGAGCAATTCTAAAGTCGAACAATTCTCGCCAATCTTCGGCGGATTTGGAAAGGAATGTTTCTTCCGTTACCAGCGAATTGAGGTGGAAGGTGACAATCTTGCGACCGCCGATAGGAATCACGGCCGCAAAATGGATACCACACCTGACATGGTTGGCAGCAAGCGCGGCGTTATGAAGCCAGTCCATTTCTTCAAACGGAGTGTTGGAGAGCATGGTAACAATTGGCGTGTCGCCGTATTCGTCTTTGAGCGTTTCCAGGTTTTTGATCTGGATACCGGCTTCATCGGTAACGGCCTTGATACCGCCAAGTTCCACGAGCATCAGCCCGCGTTGGTAGCTCGCTTGCACAAACGGTTCCTGGATGCGCCAGCTTCCCAAAATGTCGTTGGGAAACTTGGCCACGGTCGGAACAAACACTTGGTTTTTCAAAGGACACCTCTTTTAGAATGGAGCTCGCAAAAATTCCTACACTATAAAAATGATACTATTTTTATAATTATTTGTCAAATTTAGGTTGAACAAAAAATCCACTATTGCTAAAGTGAATCATTATGGGCATATTACGCTTCTTATTAGCGCTGTCGGTAGTCATAAACCATTCAACTCCGATTTTCGGCTTATCGCTTGTTGGCGGCCGGGTGGCCGTGGAGAGTTTTTTTATTATTTCCGGTTTTTACATGGCGCTGATTCTTTCAGAAAAATACCAGAGCGGATGGCAAGGATATCAACTTTTTTTGAGGAACCGAATTTTGCGTATTTATCCGATATATTGGGCGGTGCTGGCCGCCACATTGGTTATTTTGATTACGGTTCAGTTTTTTTTGCCCGGAAAATTCAACCTTCCCTGGTTCGGCCCGCATGAGCCCTTGGGTATTTGGCTTATCATTTACTTGGTCTTAGCTCATATTATACTATTCGGACAAGACATTTTGGTATTCACCGGGCACACCAATTTTCTGCTGGTCCCCCAGGGTTGGGCGCTGTCCTTGGAAATGGTGTTTTATCTTCTTGCCCCGTTTTTTGTAAAACGAAAAACCTGGGTGTTGCTTCTATTGATTGTCGCGAGTTTTGGTTTGCGCTTGGCGCTTTGGCGTGCCGGTTTTGATTATGATCCATGGACTTACCGATTCTTCCCTGCCGAACTGGCATTTTTCCTCGCGGGGGTCTTAACCTTTCGGCTTTACCAAATCTTCAATCTTTATGGGCTGCTTTTTAAAAAAGTATCTTACCTTGCCTTTGTGGCAGTTATCGCGGCAACGCTATTTTATCAATACATTCCGGGTGAATATTTTAAACAATGGGCATATTACGTTTTGTTGATTGTCGCCCTGCCATTCGTTTTTGAACTTACCAGAAACAGCGCTGTCGTTCGGCGTATCGGGGACTTTTCTTACCCCGTGTATATTTGCCACATTTTTGTTTTGGCAATCGCCAAGGCGGCGGTTATGCCCGTTTTTCATATTGCCCCCCAAAATTTAGGGTTGGTAACAGCCGTATTAACTGTAGCCTTTTCATATCTTTTACTAAAATTCATTGGCGACCCTATTGACCGTTTCCGCCACCGGCCGGTCCCGGTGCCTTGAAAAAAGTGGTGACTTGAGGTAGTATAATCCCATTATGGTAAAGAAGGCGTTTATTACCGGAATAACGGGGCAGGACGGCTCATATTTGGCCGAGCTTTTGTTGTCTAAAGATTATGAGGTGCATGGGGTTATCCGCCGCGCCAGCACGTTTAATACCTCTCGAATAGATCATTTGTATCAAGATCCCCATGTTAATGGGGTAAAGCTTTTTTTGCACTACGGGGATTTAACGGATGGCAGTAATATTGAGAGATTGATCAATAAAATTAAGCCAGATGAAGTTTATCACTTGGGGGCGCAGTCTCATGTGCGGGTCAGTTTTGATATGCCAGAATACACCGCCAATACTGTGGCTATGGGAACTTTGCGGCTTTTGGAGGCAATTCGGAACTCCGGCTTGCCCATAAAGTTTTATAATGCGGGAAGTTCAGAAATGTTCGGATCGACACCGCCTCCGCAAAGTGATTCTTCGCCATTCCACCCCCGTAGCCCCTATGCAGTGGCCAAGGTTTTTTCTTATGACATAACTCGATTGTATCGGGAGGCTTATGGGATGTTCGCCTGCAATGGGGTGCTTTTCAACCATGAATCACCGCGCCGGGGAGAAACATTCGTCACCCGGAAAATCACTCGGGGCATTGCCCGCATTAAAGCTGGGTTGGATAAAAAAATCTATTTGGGGAACTTAGATGCCAGGCGCGATTGGGGATTTGCCCCAGAATACGTGGAGGCCATGTGGTTAATGCTCCAACAAGAAAAGCCCGATGATTATATTATTGCTACGGGACAATCCCATTCGGTCAAGGAATTTTTGCAAGAAACATTTGCCTACGCCGGCTTGGGCGACTACACCCAATACGTGGAAATTGATCCGCGGTATTTCCGGCCGGCAGAGGTTGAATCACTGATTGGGGATAACGCCAAGGCAAAAGAAAAACTGGGTTGGGAACCAAGAGTCGGATTTTCTGATTTATGCAAAATCATGGTGGACAGTGATATGCGCCAAGTGATAAAACAATTAAATTTGCAGGCGCCCGGCAAAGGTGATACTATTATTAAAGAACGGTTTTCAAATAAATGGTGGGTTAATGATTAATCTTAAAGACAAAAAAATATTAGTTACCGGCGCGGATGGATTTTTGGGCAAGCACTTGGTTGCCAATTTGCTTGAAAAAAGAAATGTTCCAAAGGAGCATCTTTTTTTACCTACAGCTCAAGATTTGGATTTAACCAAATGGGAAAACTGCGTTAAAGCCGTTGCGGGGCAAGATATAGTAATCCATTTGGCGGCTAAAGTTGGGGGGATTGGATTCAATCAAGAAAAGCCCGGTGAACTTTTTTATGACAATATCATGATGGGGGTGCAGTTAATGGAAGCAGCCCGCCAGGCGGGGGTTAAAAAATTTGTGGCCATTGGCACGGTATGCGCTTATCCCAAACATACTCCTGTGCCGTTTCGTGAAGAAGATTTATGGAACGGGTATCCGGAAGAAACCAATGCCGCGTACGGCTTGGCCAAAAAAATGTTGCTTACGCAAAGCCAGGCCTATCGCCAGCAGTATGGCTTTAATTCTATTTTTTTGCTGCCCCTGAATTTATACGGGCCAGGAGATAATTTTGACCTGAAATCTTCCCATGTGGTGGCGGCCTTGATTAAAAAAGTCTACGAGGCTAAGCGTGATGGAAAAGACCATATTGAGGTGTGGGGCACGGGCAAAGCCACCCGAGGATTTTTATACGTTGAAGATGTGGCTGAAGGCATTTTGTTAGCCACAGAAAAATATGACAAATCAGAACCGGTAAATTTAGGGACAAACCTGGAAATTTCTATTAAAGATTTGGCAGAATTAATCTGTAAGTTGATGGATTTTAAAGGAGAGATCCGGTGGGACAGCGTAAAGCCAGACGGCCAGCCGCGCCGCAGTTTGGATGTTACCCGCGCCAAACAAGAGTTTAGTTTTGTGGCGGAAACTGACTTTACTGAAGGCCTCAAAAAAACTATTGCCTGGTATATAGAAACTACCTAAGTTTATAGAGCATTTTTCCCAGGGGCTTGCCTAGCCCCAAGTTAATGCCAAAAAAGAGTGCTACGTGCAAGGCCAGCATTTTTAAGCGCAACAGTTTCATGTTTTCAAAAAGCGCCAAAAAATAGTATTGAGAAAAAGAGGTGTTGATAATGTCTTTTGCTTTTGGAATGTTCCCCTGGATTGAAAAATGAAAGGCGCATAAAATCCGGTCAAAGGTTTTTTGGTAGCAGTACTGGCGTAACATTTTTTTTGTAATAGATAGTCCGGCTGGCTTTTTTGCCAGAAAATCGTCCATGACCGTAAAATGGTCAGACGGTTTAGTACGTAGAGTATTGTAGGTTGTGCTTACGCCTCCCACTCGGCGTAAAATTAGGTTTTCGTTGACAATGCCAATTCGGTAGTGCTGCAGGATGCGCAGCCACATTTGAACATCGGCTGAAGTTTCAAAATTTTCTTCTACGAACAATCCCGTGGTTTCAAATATATTAGTTCTGGCCATAAAGGTAGGAGTGAGCAGGCACAGATTTCCGTCCATGAGCAGGTCTTCAACCATGTCTTGGAGGCCGTAGGTGCTTTTTGCTGACAATCTTCCAGATACCCGGTGTTGTCCGGTAACCCGGCCGTCTTTGTTGATAATTTTTCCCATAGCAAATACGGCTCCGGCCTCAGGGTTTCTCATTAAAAATTCCACTTCTTTTTTGACGATATCTTTTTCATACACATCGTCTGAATGGTAAAAGGCCACCAATTCTCCGCGTATTAATCCGGATTCCAAACAGCCATTGTAGTTGTCGTAGCCGCCGATATACCACTTGTCTGATTTTATTTTTTTGATGTTGTGGCGTACTGTAATCCGGGGGTCTTTAAAGGAGCTCACTATTTCTAGCGTTTTATCAACAGAGCCATTGTCAGAGACTAACACTTCAAAATTAGGGTAGGTTTGCGCCAGAACCGACTTTAAAGTTTCGCCAATGGTTTTTTCGTTGTTGTATGTGGTAACCACTACGGTTACCGGCGGGGTTTTTGTCATGTGATTTCTTTAATAATAGTGTTGGCAAAACATTCGGCGCTGAAAGGATAAGCATTCGGCCCTTCTAAAAAGTTTTTAATAGCACCAAGATAATTTTGGTATTCAATTTCGGGCATATGCTTAATGTAGTGATAAAGTTCTCCATACGTTTTAAAATCTCTTTTATCAATGAAAGTTTCTTTGGGAATGTGGTCGGTAATGTTAGGGGCACCAAGGTAAATGGGAATGGTGCCACCCAAAAAACCATCCATGATTTTTTCGGTAATATATCCCGGGAATCCACTTACGTTTTCATAACAAAGGGAAAATTTGTAATTTTGATAGGTGGTTTTTTTTGATATAACCTGGCCTCGGTATGATGGATAATGAGGGGCCAATAATTTAGTTAAAAACGTTAATCGGTTCAACCGAGCCAGATTGACCCCTAAAAGAATATCGCTAAAATTGAATCTGTCCCAGTTTTTCCCGTAGAGGTCAAAATCTTCGGGATGATTGGCCTCAAACCAACGAATAGCTCTCCTTCTTTCCGAATATAATTCCCCCGGAGCATGTCCACCCTTGTTTGAAGCTATAAGTGCGCAAAGTTTCTCTTTCTTATCGGTATCAACCCGATAGTGGGCAGGCAGACCGTGAGCATAATTGATTCTAAAGTACTTTTTGTTGTCTACCAGATTATCCTGCCAGGTGAAAATTTTTTTAAAATACACATGATTTTTAAGATCCAGGTTATTTGGTCTTACAATGGGAGACTCCATAACCATTAAATATAATTTTTCAAATTTATTTTTTACCAAGTGCTTAAAGTACTTATTTTTAAATGTTGGAAATTCCAAAAAAACAACCGTGTCAAAATTTTTTAAATCATCGGTGTCAATGGTAGCAGCCGAATGGCCCATTTTTTCCAGCTGTTTGCCCAAATAAAAAAACGGGTACATTAAATTGTCCCCGATAGGGGAGCTTGGGTCTAAAAACATCCGGTTTTTATTATAAACGGAATAACTGCTATAAAATCCGATGCGCATAAAAGAATCTCTTAAGGGTATTGATGATGTGTTGCATTTGCGCCTCTTTTATTCCCGGGTATACTCCCACCATGAATACCGAATGCATGACCGTATCGCTGTTTTCTAACGATCCGGCAACACGATGCTTAATGTGTCCGTAGGCGGGCTGTTTGAGCAAGTTTCCCCCAAACAAGGGGCGGGTAGCAATGAGATTTTTTTCTAAGTAAAGCACCATGTCATTTCTGGTAAAGTGGGGGTTCTTTTTTACCAAGAGAGGCAGCGCCCACCAGCATGGGGCAGATTTTGGCAACACTGTTGGGAGCATTAAATAAGGTTCGTAATTTGCAAGGAATTTTTGCAATCGGGCGGCATTTTTTTTTCTGGCTTGCATGAAGGCAGGCAGTTTTTTCAATTGGGCTAAACCAATAGCCGGCTGCATATCGGTAACGTTTAAGTTGTAGCCGATGTGCGAATAAACGTACCGGTGGTCATAGCCAAACGGTAGCTTGCCGAATTTATAGGAGAAGCGCTTTTTTTCAGTATTTTTTTTGGGGTCGTTGATAAAGTCCCTTCCCCAATCTTTCAGGGAAACAAGGATAGTGTACAGCAGGGGATTGTTGGTAGTGACCGTTCCGCCTTCACCCATGGTAATTTGGTGGCCCGGGTAAAAACTGCAGGTGCCCATGTCGCCGAATGTTCCCACGTATTTGCCCTGATACTTTGCCCCTAAGGCATCACAGCAGTCCTCAATCAGCCATAGCTTGTGCTTTTTTTTGAGTTTTAAAATTTCATCAAGATTAAACGGGTTTCCCAAAGTATGGGCGATGAAAATAGCTCTGGTCCTTTTAGTAATGGCTTTTTTGAGTTTGACAATGTCAATATTGTAGTTTCCTAACTCCACATCAACAAACACCGGTACCAATCCATTTTGTATAATGGGGTTTAGGGTAGTCGGGAAGCCGGCGGCCACGGTAATGATTTCATCGCCCGGTACGAGCCTCCTTTTCCCAAGTTTTTGAGAAGTTAAAGCGGTGACGGCCAGTAAATTTGCCGATGATCCGGAATTAGTCAAAACGCAGTGCTTAACTCCCAGAAATTTGGAAAATTCCTCTTGAAATTTTTTGGCGAATCTGCCCGCTGTCAGATAAAAATCAAGCGAAGCATCAACCAAGCCGACCATTTCTTTCTCATCATACACCCTGCCTCCGTAAGGTACCGGCGTTTTGCCAGGCACAAAAGGGCGCGGTTTTTTCGATCGGTGAAATTCCTCAACTTTTTTAAATATTTCTTTCCGTATGCTTTCTTCGCTCATAGGTTTTTAAGGGCTTTTTCCATGTTGGCAAGCCCTTTTTTAATAGTATCAATATTGACAGCGGCGTAAGCGATCCTGACATATCCTTCGCCGTGTTTGCCAAAGTCTGTCCCCGGCAACAAAGCAACACCCGCTTTCTTGAGCATCACATCGGAAAACTGTTGGCTGCTCATGCCGGTTTTTTTTATGTTGGCAAAAATATAGAAGGCCCCCTCATTTTTTAGGCAGGAAATCCTCGGAATGGCGTTAAGGCCTTCAATCAGCAGATTGCGCTTTTTTTGGTCTTGAGCCATCATGGCATTCACCTTTGATTGGTCTCCTTGCAAGGCGGCGATTCCCGCGTACTGGATAAAGGGCGGCACGCACGAATAGAGCGTTTCTCCCAGCATGCCCATTTTTTCAATCACGTTTTTGGGGCCAATGGCAAATCCCAGTCTCCAGCCGGTCATGGCAAAGGCTTTGCTGAATCCATTGACGACAATGCAGCTGTGCAGGCATTTGTCATTTGCAGAAGGGCTGTAGAAGGCATGTTGGCCATTGATAATTCTTGAATAAATCTCGTCGAGCAAAAGGTAGACGTGGTGTTTTTCAGCAACGCGGTAAAGCTCATCTAATTCTTGCTTTTGCATTATTGCGCCCGTGGGGTTGCTGGGGGAGTTTACCACAATGAGTCGTGTTTTTTTAGTAATAGCTTTTTCCAGGTCTTGGGCCGACATGCTGAAATTATTTTTTTCTCGCAGGGGAACCCGGACAGTTTTAGCTTTGCATAATTTAATGATTTGGTGGAAAGTGGCAAACCCGGGGTCTGGGATGATAACTTCTTCTCCTGGATTCACCAGGCTTAAAATGGCAAGGTACAAGATAATGTTAGCGCCCGGGGTCACCAGTACTTGATCAATATTAGGCTTGAATCCCCGTGAGGCCTGATTGTAGGTTTGGATAGCTTTTCTCAAATCAGGCAGGCCCATGGAGTCGGCGTAGTGGGTTTGGCCGCTTTTCATGGCTCCGTAAGCGGCTTCTATAATATGGGGTGGCGTGGCAAACTCCGGATCGCCAATTTCAAAGTGGATAATGCGTTTACCAAGACTTTCCAGCGCTTTTGCCTTCTTGGCGCTTTTGAACGTCGGCTTGCCCTCCATATGTTCTGCAATATCTGAAAAAGATTTCATAGGTTACTTTGAATTACGAAAGGTGGGTAGATTTTTTATCCTTGCCCAACCCGATTCCCAGGTAGTTGATTTCTTCATTCTGTTTACCCCTAAAAAAGCCTCGGCCATCTATGAATAAGTGGTTAGCCATTTCTTTTTGGATGAATTCTGGCGTTAACTTTTCAAATTCCTTCCAGTTGGTGACAATGAGGCAGGCATGTTTGTTTTTCACGGTTTCATGGAGAGAACCTGGCAGTTCAATAGCCAGACTTTTAAAGTGGGAATTTTTGCTGTTTACGTTAACCACCGGGTCATAGGCAAACACCTTGGCCTTCCTGGCAATTAGCTCTTTGATAATGGGGATAGCAGCAGATTCTCGGGTATCATCGGTTTCCGGTTTAAAGGCCAAACCCAAAACGGCAATATGCTTGTTTTTTAAGCTGCCGATTTTTTGTTCGGCTAAATCCAGCATGCGCAAGGGCTGGCGCTTATTAATGTCTAAGACGGCGGCCAAAAGCGGAGCCTGGTATTTTTTCTTTTTTGCAAAAGCGGCCAAGGCTTTTACGTCCTTGGGAAAACAGCTGCCGCCGAATCCGCAGCCCGGATAAATATAGCTTAATACTTCCGGGTTGATTCGAGCGCCGCTATGAATGGGGTTGAGTCGTTTGTCTAAATGCACTCCTTCTAATATCTCAAAGGCGTTAGCTCCCGGAATTTTTTCAGCGATATTGGCAATTTCATTGGAAAAAGAAATGAGGGTGCTCAGCAATGCGTTGTTGGCATATTTTATCATTTCAGCGTTATTTAAAGATGTGCGCACCAAATCCGTTTTAAATTTTTTGTAAATATCAACCAAGGCATCGCCGCTCTTTGCATCTAATTGGCCGATGACAATCCGGTCGGGATTAGTAAAATCATCAACGGCGCTTCCTTCCCGTAAGAATTCCGGATTCATGCACAGGCCAAATTCAGTGCCGGCTCTTTTCTTGGAATACTGCTCAAGCAATGGCAGTACTATCTTGAGTGTTGTTTCAGGAGTGACGGTGCTTTTTACCGCTACCACATGATATTCCTTTTTGTTTGCGAGAGCTAATCCAATGTCCTGGGAAACTTTTTTCACATACGACAAGTCAATGTCATTATTTTTTTTACTGGGGGTGGGAACGGCAATAAACGTTACGGCGCTTTGTTGCACCCCAAAAGCTAAGTCAGCGGTGGCAGAAAAGAGCTTTTTTGCCAAAGCTTTTTTCAGCAACGCCTCTAATCCTTTTTCATGGATGGGGCTTTGGCCCGCGTTGATTTTTTTTATTTTTTCACTATCAACGTCAACGCAAACCACCTGGTGTCCTTTTGAGGCCAGACCCACTCCTGTGACCAGTCCCACATACCCTGTGCCAATGATAGAAATTTTCATTACAAGTGGTAGTTATCTTTATACCAGGCGATGCTTTTTTGGAGCCCGGTTTTTAGGTCGATACTCGGTTGATAGTTAAGCATCCGGCGAATTTTAGAAAGATCGGGGGCGCGCCTTTGCGGATTGTCGGTCACGTAGTTTTTATCCAGAGAAGCTTTGTGAAGTATTCCAACATTTTTTCCGGAGATATCTTGGACCATTTTTGCCAGGTCCAGCATGGAAATTTCTCCTTGAGTGTCGTTCCCTACGTTAAACGCCTCGCCATTAAAATCCGATAGTAGTATTTTAAACAGGCCGGCTATTGCGTCGGAAATGTAGCAGAAGGTTCGGGTGGCCTTACCGTCAGAGTGTATTACAATCGGTTTGTTGTGCAGAACGTTATTTACAAAATCAGGCAAGACCCGTTTATCGTCTAATCGTAATCCCGGCCCATAAAAATTAAATGGCCGGGCGATTTTAACGGGCAGGCCATATTGTTGCCAGAAGGCCATGCATAGCGTTTCGCCTAATCTTTTTGATTCATCATAACAGGCACGCGGACCGGTGAATGATACATTTCCGCGGTACGTTTCGGGTGTGGGAATGTTCTCTGGGCTTGGGTCGCCATAGGTTTCAGAAGTGCTCATAAAAAGGAAGCTCCGGGTTTTTTTCTCCTTGGCCAATTCAAGTAAATAGCGGGTTCCTAGCACATTGGCATCAATCGTTTCCAACGGATACTGCCGATAATAGGTAGGTGACGCAACGGAAGCCGCGTGGACAATAAAATCTATCGGGCCATCGTAGGAAAAAGGCTTTGAAATATCGTGCTTGATAAATTCAAAATAGTCTTTTTCCAAAAGTCCGGCCATTCTTTTTTGGTCACCCACGATTAAATTATCAAGACAAATAATCTTGCAGGGCTCGGTAAAATGATGTTCGTTGAAGAAGGCGATAACGTCTAAAAAATATCCCCCTAAAAAGCCGCTGCCCCCTGTTACCAAGATATTTTTTCCTTCTAAAATCGCCGCATCATCTTTGATTCGGCTGGCGATATTTTCAACATCTTGGCTGATGATGGTGTCCATCTTTTATCAATAAATAATACATCAAATTGCGGTTGAGTTCAAGCGCCACTACCCTTTTTAATACGCCGTAAATTTTTCAGGTTTTTTGCCAGCCGAAGCCATGAATTTGGGATGAAAAAAAGCGGCAGGGCAATGGCAAGGTGGAAGGGGTGCATGTAAAATTCTTGTAAAAGGATTCTCAAATTTTCCAAGGAAACATCCAGACCGAAAGTTTTGGCGCTTAATAAATTATTGATGAGGCCGTCGCGTACGGTGGTTCTAATTTTGTAGTTGATGAACTCTTCGCTGTAACCGTACTGTTTAAGCCGCTGTAAGACTTTACGCCACCGGATGAGGGTAAAGAGGGCCACGCCCCGCTGAATTTTGGGGGCGTGGGTGTTGGGCCCGCTGTTCCACCTAAAATCTTGCCCCATGTAAATGACAGGGTAGTCTAAGTATGCGAGGGTTAGATTGGGTCCAAGCATCATTTTAAGGATAATTTCGTAATACGCCCAAAACAATTCATATTCTGCTACTGCCGTTTTTGCCTTCAGCCACAAGTCGCGCCTAAAAGCGAAAAGCGCCAAGGTACCTTGGCAGTATTCCTTTCTCCAAAAGTCTTCAGCTGATGTGCCATATTTGATGTTTTTTTCACTGATATCAGAAACCATTGTTAGGGATTTTGTGTCGTCAAAAAAAGGATGAAAGATGAATGTGAGCAACGCTGGCTCTCTTTTTGCCAAAAAGTCAAGCACAAATTTTAAGGCGCCATTTTGAATAAAATCATCATCACCGATGTGCCAGCAATATTTACCGGTGGATTTTTCAACGGCATTAATGACGTTTAAGTCAAAGCCGACATTTTTTTCGTTTCGGAAATATTTTATATTAGGAAATCGCGCTTGGTATTCTTTGGCAACCTCTTGGGTATTGTCTGGGCTGGCATTGTCGGAAATAACCACTTCCACCGAATTTCTCACCTGTTCACCGCCAAATTGGACAACAATATGGTCCAGGCAACGCTTCAAATAGTCGGCGCGGTTGTAAGTGGGGATAGCAATGCTCAATAAAATGTTATATTGCTCCATAAGTTTGGGTAAATTCTTTAAAACTTGTAGCGTTGGCGTCTTTTTCTGAAACAATGGGTTGGCTCTCAATGTGCCAATCAATATTTAAATCCGAATCGTTCCACCGTATTTGGCATTCTGATTCTGGCGCGTAGGCTTTGTCTAGTTTGCATATGACCATCGTATTATCTTCCAATGCACAGAGGGCGTGAGCGAATCCGGGAGGAATAAACAGCATTTTTTTATTATCTGCCGAAAGAGTGATGCTGCCATACTTTCCGAACGTGGGGGAGTCCTTGCGCAAATCAACAAACACGTCAAGCGTGCTTCCCGCAATACACCGCACCAGCTTTGCTTCGCTGTAGGGTGGAAGCTGAAAATGCAGGCCCCGAATCGTTCCTTTTTTCAAAGATAAGTTGTGGTATTCCTGCACCCAGTTTTTATTAAGGCCATATTTTGCAAAAGCCGCATCTTCATAGGTGCGCATAAAAAAACCGCGAAAATCCTCTTTGGCTTCCAACTGGATTTCAAACACGCCGTTTATCGCAAGTTCTTTGATGGTCATTTCTTTACATAATTGTAATACATTTTTCGATGTCAGAAAATATTGACATTCGCAATTAAAAGATGTATGTTGTATATATTTCTCGGGCTTTGTTCCATCAACCTTTAAGGAGTAAAAAATGCCTCGTTACATTCTGACAGATGTTGGCAACATCATGGCCACGTTCAAGTTCCGTGCTCACCTGGTTCAAGAGATTATGCTTGGCGTTGGCATTACTGGCTTGGATTTAAGTGGTATTTTCCAGTCCAACACATCAAAAGCCAGCGATGAAGACTACTACCATGACCTTGATATTGGCAAAATCCAGGTTCGTGATCTGTGGGAAAAGTTGATTGGACACCATGGTGTTTCTGAAAAAATATTATCTTATCCGCTGTTCTTTTCTCTATGGTGCCGCCACCTTCAAACGATCGAAGGCGTGGTGAAACTCTATAGCCAACTGCAGAAAATGTTTGAGTTGGTGGTAGTGTCAAATGGGGACGCCGAGGGGGTTCGCCATTTTGTCTATCATCTGATTGGTAGCCACGGCCTCAAGTTTCGGGAGGTATTCATCTCTGGGGAATGCGGACGCAAGAAGCCGGGACTTTTAGAGGATGTGGCTGCTTTCGTGCGCTCACAGGGTGTCAGCCTTTCCGACTGCGTTTTCATTGATGACCTGATACCTTATGTCAATGCCGCCAAAACACTTGGCATCCCCAGCATTCGGTTTGACGGTAGCAAACAAGGCGTTGAAGAACTTGAAGCGGCGCTATTAAAACTGGGATTTAGTGCGCCGTAAAGGTTCACTAAATTACTGACCAAGGGCGATTCTTGATGGGTCGCCTTTTTTCTTGAATCATGCAAACCATCAAATCATTGACTTTTTTATTAGTTTATGCTAGTAAGTAATCAGTGTTCTTTACTATAAACCAGACACACACTAGAGGGGGTTGGCAATGAAAAGCCAGCAGGAAATGAAAGAGTCGCTCCATGAGATTTCATGGGAGGAGGGTAAAGTTGTTACTGTCGCCCAAGGATCGTACAGGCATCGGCTCGTGATTCACTGCACCGAAGGTGGCCGCCAAAAAGCGGTGTTTGCCGACGGCCAGGAGCATAAGTACGCCGGCTACTTTGAATTCGTCAACGCCAAGGACGAATGGATTAAGCAGGGCGCCGGCATGGTACCGGTGCTACCTGACAATCGTTTCATCATGGTGGTCGAGCAGAGGCCGGCACAGAGCCGATTTCCGGTACGTCCAACAGTCGCCAAGATCGCTGGCAGGGAAGTGGATTTGCGGGCGTTCGGTCCGCACAGTTCTCTGGAATTTCCTGGCGGCGCAGTGGAGCCCGGCCAAGGACTGAAATCTGGTTTCATCGCCGAATTGACCGACGAAACGGGCATTCCCGACCAGTCGGCTCTGTGGTATTCTTGCCTCCGTCCAATCTGCCCGTACGGCTCCGATTTGGCACTGGAGCAATACTTCGGAGTTGTCTTTCTTTCGGGATTCAAGTATGAGCCCTACGTTGCCGAAGACGGCGGCCTGCAAGTCTTCGCGCTCAACAAAGACGAGGTTGAATACAACATTCACAAGGGAGTCATTCGGTCGGGTCAGGCGGCGCTTCTGCAGTGGTTTTTCTACAAGGAGGTCAGACGAGCTCGCATTGACCCTGCCTACGAAAAGACCCTCAGGGAAGACGGGTATCTGGCAGTGGAAGAGGTGAAAATCGTCAAATTAAAATAGTTCTTTTGTGTTCGTGGATGCTTGCAATCGCAGGCATCCTTTTTGTTTTTACTGAAAGTATAGTATAGTTTTAGTATATGGAATCAAAAAACAGTATTGATATTCCAAACCTTTCACAAGAGGAAATTAAAAATCTGGCGGTTTTATTGTTGAATCGGGTTTTGCATCCGGAAAAAGGATTAGGAAGAGAGTTGTTTAATGCTATTGCGCGACTGGCGGTCACCCTAACTCCCGAAGCGGCGTGCCTGCGGCGCAATCATCAAACTAACGATGTTGAAATATACCTCATCCAGCGAGCGCTAGACGACACCGCTTACCCTGGTCAATGGCATTTGCCCGGCTCCGCTATGCGCCCACAAGAAGAAATTGATGATGTTTTTAAGCGATTGGAAAACAATGAAATCGGTTTGAAAATTTTGTCAAAAAAATTTGCCTTCCATTTTAACAATCCCAAAGAAGAGCGCGGTCATTTCTTTTCATTAGTCTATCTTTGTATATTGGATGAGGGTGTGGGGCGGGGTGAGTGGTTTGCGCTTGGCCAACTGCCCGAAAATATTATCGAACATCATAAAAAAATCGTTATTCCAGAAGCTGCCCGGTTATTTCAATAAACTTTGGTGCCAGGCAAAGGTTTCTTTAACGCCTTTCTCAAAACTGATTTTTGGCTGCCAAGCTAATTTTTTTTTGGCTTTTGACCAGTCAAGGTATTGGTCGGGAGTTTCATTTTTGGCAATGTTTAAGATCTTGTAGGGGATTTTTTTACCTAAAATATCTTGGACTTTTTTTACGGTTTCAATAACGCTGAACACGTTATTGCTGCCAAAATTAAAAGCCTGCCCTTTATTTTTTGAAGTTTTCTGCGCCAATACAACACAGGCATTTGATATATCTTTTACGTAGGTGTATTCGCGCACCATTTTACCATTACTGCGGATTAAGAACTCCTTATTTTTTATAATGGCCTCCATGACTCCGGGGATGATGCGGGAAAAGTTAGTATCTTTGGGGCCGTATACATTGGAAAAACGCGTAATGACAACCGGCAAGCCGTACGTTTTAAAATACGTCATAGCAATCAGATCGGCAGCTGACTTTGAAGCGTCGTAGGGGTGATCTCCTCGCAGGGGGGTTTCTTCGGTGTAGGGCATGGTATCTGATTTTCCATACGCCTTGTCAGAGGATATGATGACAATAGATTCAATATTATTTGCTTTTCGGCAGTTTTCCAGAATGTTGACGGTGCCCATAATGTTTGCTTCAAATGTTTCGGCCGGGTTTTTGCGCGCTTCGTCCACTAGGGGCTGGGCGGCAAAATGAAAAACAACCCGTGGTCTTTCCTTTTTAAAAATGCCGGAAATTTTTTTGTCTCTAACATCGATCTTGTAAAATACAGCTTTGGGATGCACATACTCTTTTTTCCCGGAAGAAAGATTGTCAACCACTACCACCCTGTTTTTCAGAGCGATTAAATCGTCAACTAAATGAGAGCCGATAAAACCAGCTCCTCCCGTTACCAAGATTTTTTTACCGGTTAGCTTTTCCATATTTTCCACTTAGGGTCTTTTTCCCAGAGTTCGTTTAAATGTAAAAAATCTTTATGGGTGTCCATGCCATACCAAAAACCTTCGTGCTTATACAGCGCCAGTTGTTTTTGGGGGATAAGCCGCATGGCCGCATCTTCTATCATATCGCCCGGTTTGATATAGTCAAAAATTTCTTTATTAAACACCATGAATCCGCCATTGACGTAGTCGTAGAGCATAGGTTTTTGAGCAAATTCAGTTACTACATTATTAGTGTCTGCATTGACCAGCCCCCAGCGTGATTCCGGATGCACGCCGGTAATAGTTGCTATCTTGCCGTGAGATTTATGAAATTCAACCAGTTTTTTAATATCCACATCGGCTACACCGTCTCCATAGGTAACCATAAACATATCTTCCGGAATATGTTTTTTTATTTTTAACACCCGCTCTCCGTGGGCGGTTTGCAGACCCGTTTCCGCAAAGGTGATATTAAAATCATCCTGGGTTTTTTCATTTTCAAAAAAGTTGGTAATCTTTCCCTCCCCAACATTAAATGAGAAATCACTAGCATGGTGTTTCTGCTTTAAAAAATAATCTTTGATGTAACTGCCCTTGTGCCCTAATGCCAATACAAAATCACGATAACCGTAATGGTTATATATTTTCATGATATGCCACAAAATCGGTTTGTTCCCAATTTCTACCATGGGTTTTGGCTTGTATTCGGTTTCTTCCCGCAGCCTGGTGCCCATGCCTCCGCACAGGATAATGGTTTTGATGTTTTGCTCCATTGATTTTTTGTCTTTTTAATGGTTAAATAATATAACAAATTATCCTAAAATGCAAGAAAAAATAACAGTGGCTTTTTTTCTGCCGTCATTAGAACCGGGCGGAACCGAGCGGAATGTGGTCAACTTGGTAAACGCCATTGACAAAAAATTTTATGCGGTTACCCTGGTGCTTCAAAAAGCGGAGGGGGATTTTCTCAAGAATATTAACCGAGATATCCCGGTGGTTAATTTACACGCATCGGGCAGCCTGGGTTTATTTTTCGCATTGACAGGATATTTTAAAAAAGAAAAGCCCGATATTTTTGTTTCCGCATTTGCGCGCATTAACGTTATATGTGTGCTGGCAAAAATATGGTCACGGGTTGGCACTAAAGTAGTGATCACCGAGCACTCGGTGTTTTCTTTTTTGCCGGTCATCGCTAAAACTCCCTTGCGCAGGCTGTTCGCCCGTTTTTTTATGCCCAATATTGCCCGTTTTGTATATCCGAAAGCAGATGCCATTATTTGCGTCTCGCAGGGAATTGCTGATGATTTAAAAAAGATTATTACGTCCCGGGACATGAGGGTTATTTATAATCCCATTATTAGCGATGACATTTTCAGGTTGGCAGAAGAAGTAGTTGGCCATCCGTGGTTTACAAACAAAAATGTGCCAGTCATTGTTGCCGCGGGGCGCTTGGTTCCATGCAAGGACTATCCCACCCTATTAAAGGCTTTTAGCTTAGTGTTGGCCAAACAACCGGTTCGTCTTGTTATTTTAGGCAGAGGGACGGAAGAACATCGGCTAAAAAAAATGGCTGACGAGCTTGGCATTGTAAAAAACACTGATTTTTTGGGGTTCCAAGAAAATCCTTTTAAGTATATGGCAGGGGCTTCATTGTTTGTGTTATCTTCCTTGCAGGAAGGATTTGGAAATGTGATAATTGAAGCGATGGCCTGCGGTGCTCCCGTAGTCTCAACTGACTGCCCGGCTGGTCCCGGCGAAATTATCACACAAAGAGTAAGCGGATTATTGGTGCCGGTGGGCAATCCCTCCGCCTTAGCAGAATCTATGCTTAAAGTTTTGCACGATTCCGCACTTGCTCATATGTTGTCTTTTGCGGGGAAAAAACGCGCCCAAGATTTTTTGGTGGAAAAAAGCGTCGCAGAATACCAAAAAGTATTTGCAGAATTACTTTGAATATCATGTTAAAAAAAATCCGCCGGTTATGCGATGAGAAAAAAACATACGTTGCGGTAATTGCGTACGTATTAATTTTTATCAGTGCCATTTCCCTTTTTGATGCGCCAATGGCTATTGGTCTATTCTTTATAGTATGTTTAACGGCAATTACTTTTCTTATTCTTCTTATTGCCGGCGTGCATTCTAAACAAATCTACGGGTTATTTCTTTTGGCCTTGTTGGTTCACGTGGCAGCTGTTTTGGTTATTCAATATACGGGTTTTCGCCTTGGCGGAGGGGCAGACTTTGAAGGGTACCATAAAAGCGCCGTTTTAATAGCAGATAGGTTTTCACAGGGAAACTTTTCTTTAGACGAGGCGGGGCTTTTAAATGATTTTCCGGTAGCCATCGCCATTGTCTATATGATCACCACTCCGGCAATGATAGTGGGGCAGCTCTTCACCGCTTTTTTGGCCGCTCTTTCTATATTATTGTTGTATTATATTATTCTTGAAATTGGCGGTTCTCAAAAAGCGGCTTTTTTGGCGGGGATAGCTGCTGTTTTTTATCCTAGCTACTTATACTTTGGTAGCGTCTTATTAAAAGATACCATGGTTACTCCCCTTGCGTTAGCGGGTATCTTGTTATCCGCGAAAATGCTCAAATATTTTTCGCGGTGGTATTTTTTAGCTTTTTTTACACTCTTGATTGCATTGACCCATCTTCGTTTTTATGTGGGGTTGGCGCTTATGTTCAGTTTTATCATCAGCTGGTTTCTCATTGCTTCTTTTGGGGCGCGTAATAAGATTGTCTATGGCTTTGCCATCGTATTTCTTTTGGGATTTGCCCCTCAGATTGCAGGCAGCGGTTATTACGGGTTTGATAATTTTAAAGAGTTTCTCAACGCCCAAAAAATAACTGCTTACCGGGAAGTGACGTATAATTCCACGGCTATAGTGCCGGTTTTAGCGCCGGAGCCGGCTCCAATCCCGACACCTGTGCCTGTGCCCCAACCCGCTCCCGTTCCCCAGCCTCAACCAGCGCCCGCATCGCCCTACTCCCAAAATATGCTGTCGGGCGAAGGCTCGTCATTTGTCATAGAAACGGGGCTTGGCAAGGGTCCGCTGGTGTTTATCAAGAATTCTCTGCTGTCGTTCACGTATGGCTTATTGGGGCCCTTCCCGTGGCAGATACGCTATGCCCGCCAAAGGGTGGCGCTGTTGGAAACGTTTCCTTGGTATGTTATGATAGCATTTTTCCTGGTGAGCCTGGTGCGGTTGGTTCGGCAACGGGGTGCCAAGCATGCCTTGGGTTTGCACCGGTTTGCCGTTCCCTTGCTACTGTTTAGTTTATTGGCCATGGGCTCCTTAACATTATTTATCAATAACTACGGCATTATCACCAGGATCCGCATTCCAGTTTTCATGGCGCTCTTTGCTGTCATGTCAATTGCGTTAAGCGGTCCCATTGAACAAATTTATGAAAAAGTATCTCCTTATTGGCGGCGCGGGGTTTATCGGCTCCCATTTATCAGAAGTCCTTTTAAAGCAGGGCAGTAAAGTGACTATTGCTGATAAGAGTGACGGTATAGACGTTGATGATGCCAAGCAGTTGGCCGCGGTTTTCAAAAAAGAAAAACCCGATATTGTTTTTCACTTGGCTGGCGTGATTAATTTGCGCCTCCCAGTAACCGACCCGCTATTTATTAAAGATTTGGGGTTTATGCAGCGGACATACACCATATTAGAAGCTTGTAAAACATACGGGGTTAAAAAAATCATTTTTATATCCAGTGGGGCGGTGTATGGCAAGGCGGATGTTATTCCCACGCCCGAAAGCTGTGTCGGTCGGCCAGATTCTTTGTATGCGCTAGCGAGCTTAATGGTGGAAAAATACATAGAAAATTTTTACAAAGATTCGTCCCTGCAATATGCCATTGCGCGCTTGAGCAATGTATATGGAGAAAGGCAGTGGAAAAGCGGTATTGTGCCTGCCATTGTTACGCAAATACTGGCCGAGCAGCCACCTATTATTTATGGCGATGGCAACCAGACGCGCGACTTCATTTACATAGATGATGTGGTGGATGCGTTAGTTAAGCTAGCGGAGAAAGGAAGCAATAGTACATATAATATTGCCAGTGGAAAAGAAATAAGTCTCAATACTCTTTTTAGCCTTGTTAAAAAAATCAGCGTCAGCTCTATGGTGCCCATACATAAAGAAGCAAAAAGCGGGGAAAGCCAACGGAGTGCCTTAGATATTCAAAAAATAAAAAAAGATATTGGCTGGGCGCCCCAGGTTTCACTTGAAATAGGATTGCGTCAGGCAGTTAATTTTTATGCAAAAGAAAAAAACTAAAATTTGTTTGGTGGCGGCGGCTGATATTACGTTAAAATTCATTTTACTTCCTCAAATAAGGTATTGGCAGGAAAAGGGATATGAGGTGCAAACCATTTGCTCTCCGGGTTTTTGGGTTGAGCCGTTAAGAAAGGAGGGGATTGTTATAAAAGAAATAAAAATTAACCGTGGTGTTTTTACTCCGTTTTCGGATTTAGTTTCTCTGATTAGGATGTTTTTTTATTTTAAGCAACAAAAATTTGATGCGGTGTTTACCTTTACCCCCAAGCCCGGCCTTTTGGGACAGTTGGCCGCGCGTTTGGCGGGCACGCCCGTGGTACTCAATACTATCTTCGGATTTTACTTTCATGAAAATACGCCACCTTTGAAAAGAAGGTTTTTTGTGTGGGTGGAAAAAATCGCGGCCAGTTGTTCTAATTTTGTATTTTTCTGGAATATTGAAGATTTTGAAACCGCCCAAAAAGAGCGGATTGTTAAACCTGGTTGGGCCGATTATATTGGTGATGGAATTAGTATTGAACGTTTTAACCCTGCCAGATTCAGTCCAGAATTTATCCGGGTAAAAAAAGAAGCCTTGGGTATTGGACAGGGGAAAACAGTAATTGGCATCGTCGCCAGATTGGTAAAAGAAAAAGGCTACACCGAATTGTTTGAAGCATTCAGCATGGTATTGGCAGCATTTCCTGAAACCGTGCTTTTGATCGCTGGATCAGATGATGTAAAAAAGAAAGACAGCATTGATATTGCCGCCGCCAAGGGCAAACATATTATTTTTTTGGGCGAGCGTACTGATATTGACGAAATTTTTGCGGTTATGGATATTTTTGTGCTACCCAGCCATCGGGAAGGTTTCTCTCATAGCATTCTGGAGGCATCGGCCATGGGGTTGCCGGTGATTGCCAGCAATATCCGGGGCTGTCGGGGTGCGGTAGAACCGGGGGTAACCGGGTTGTTGGTTTCCGTCAAAAATTCCCAAAAATTAGCAGAAGCCATAATCAATCTTCTTGCAGACCCCCAAAAAGCGCAGGCTATGGGGCTGGCCGGTCGGGAAAAAGCCGAATGCGAGTTTGACGAAAGGCTAGTTTTTGATAAGATGGAGCAACAGCTTGCATGGAAATTAAAGTAATTATAAAAAGGATTTTTGATATTTGCATCGCTCTTGCGGGATTAATTGTTTTATTCCCTTTATTTGTTGTGGTTGCCATTTTGATTAAAAATGATTCTGATGGCCCGGTTTTTTTTGGGTATGAGCGAGGCGGTAAAAATGGAAAACCTTTTTACCCGCTTAAATTTAGAACGATGGTTCATGGCGCGATTAACCAGGGATTGGGCTATACGGTTGCAAGTGACGACGAGAGAATCACCCGTGTCGGAAAATTTTTAAGAAAATGGGGCATAGATGAATTTCCCCAATTGGTCAATGTTCTCAAGGGAGAAATGAGCATCGTTGGTCCTCGGCCAACCATGATGTATCAAATTGAAAAATATAATGATTTTCAGAAAAAGCGGCTGTTAGTGAGGCCCGGGCTGGCAGGCTGGGCATTAATTCATGGCAGAAACGCAATTTCATGGGAGGAAAGGATAAAACTGGACGTGTGGTATGTTGAAAATTGGTCGCTATGGCTAGATATAAAAATTATTCTTAAAACATTTTATATAATACTAATTACCCACGAAGGAGTTTACGGCAAAGATGGCGTGAATGACTCTTTCGTATAATCTCAATGGAAAATAGATTTAAAAACTGGCAAAGACCAGTTATTGAAAATATGAAACCAACTAAATATGGTTGGATGGTGAGCCATGTGGAAAATTTTACTATGGGAGAAAAAACGGACATCGGAGCATTTACATTTATTGCCGCCAATCATGGCATAATTATTGAGGATTTTGTCCAAATAGGGTCACACTGTTCTGTTTATTCTATCTCTACCATTGATGATAAAAAGGGGACGGTTACCTTGAAAAAAAATTGTAAGATTGGAACCCACTCTACTATTATGCCCGGAGTAACCATCGGAGAGAATTCCATTATCGGCGCTCACAGTTTTGTTAATAAAGATATCCCGGCTAATGTGGTGGCATTTGGCATTCCAGCGAAAGTAATTCGAAATATAAAAAATGCCTAACATTCCTTTATTTAAAACTTATACGGATGCCGATGATATAAAGGCTGTCAGCGAAGTGATTAAAAGCGGTATGAATTGGGCGATTGGGCCGAAGGTTCAGGAGTTAGAAAAGATGGTGGCAAAATATATTGGCCGGAAATATGCCGTGGCGGTAAATTCCGGAACTTCGGCCCTGCACGCCCTCATGATTGCGTACGGATTCGGTCCGGGAGATGAAGTTATTGTGCCCTCAGATACTTTTGTGGCCACGGCTAACGCGGTGGTGATGGTTGGCGCCAAGCCGGTGTTTGCTGAAATAGAAGAAAAGCACTTTGGTATAGACCCGGCTTTGCTGGAAAAGAAAATAACCAAAAAAACCAAGGCCATCATGCCCGTACATTACGGTGGCTGTGCTTGCCAAATTGAAGCAATTAAAAAAATAGCCAAAAAACATAAGCTTCTGCTTATAGAAGACGCTGCCCAGTCGTTGGGCGCCAAAATAGGCAACAAAAAAGCCGGCAGCTTTGGAGACTCGGCCGTCTTCAGTTTTTGTGGTTCAAAAGTAATTACTACCGGAGAAGGTGGAATGGTGGTGACCGATAATAAAGATATTTTTGAAAAGTTAAAACTTATA
The DNA here is from genome assembly GCA_001821935.1 of Candidatus Staskawiczbacteria bacterium RIFCSPHIGHO2_02_FULL_43_16. GTDB lineage: Bacteria > Patescibacteriota > Minisyncoccia > Minisyncoccales > Staskawiczbacteraceae > VGLO01. The sequence goes on along the minus strand of MHOU01000012.1, from coordinate 23,219 downwards.
AGATCTCATGGCCGCTTGGAAACGGAAAATTATTTTTCTTCCACCAAGTATATGGATTATGTTATGTTGGGATATAATTTTAGGATGTCTAACATTACGGCGGCTCTGGGCATAGCCCAGTTTAAAAAATTAGGAAAGGTTATTGCTATGAGGCGGAAAAATGTCCAATATTTGAATAAAAAATTATCTGCCATTGACGGCGTTGTGGTGCCGGAAGTCCCCAGCCCTTATTTTCACATGTATCAAACCTACACCATTATCCTGACCGGCGGAAAAACCGTGCGTGATGCACTCAAAAAACACGTTAACGCAAATGGCATCTTTGCTAAAGTATATTATGACTCGGTTCACCTGACCAGTTTCTACCAGGAAACATTCGGTTATAAAAAAGGGGATTTGCCGGCTACTGAAGCTATTTGCGATAAAGTGTTGAGCCTGCCCATGTATCCCGATTTAACCAAAAAAGAAATGGATTATATGGTCGCACAAGTTAAAAGTTTTTTTAAAAATGTTTAATCCTTTTAAAAAGACCGCAACCACTCGCTTGATTTTTTTTGTAACGGTTGACATGCTTGTCATCGCGCTTTCTGTATGGTTATCTTTTTTAATTCGCTTTGACGGGCATTTGCCTGCGCAGTATTCCTCATTTATTTTCACTATGATTGGCTTGGCAATCGTTTTTGTCATTCCCATATTTTATCTGCAAAAACTATACTTTTTTTCATTATCATACGCCAGTACCAGTGAAATTATTTCACTCTTTCGCGCCACTACTGCCTCTTTTGTTTTTTTGGCCATCGCGATTTACTTGTCAAAAGATTTTTCGGGATTTAAGGATTTTCCTCGATCAACCATTTTCGTCAGCTATGGGTTGGTATTTATACTTTGTGCCGGTGTGCGTTTCTCTAAAAAAATTTACTTGCGACTTTTTCAATCCAACATAACAGCAAATAAAGAAAAAACATTGATTGTGGGGGCAGGCGATGCTGGTGAACAGATTCTGCGCAGCATGCTTTCGCTTGCCGCTTCCCCTTATGTCCCTGTTGGCTTTGTAGACGACAGCAAAATGAAACAAGGCATAAAAATACATGGGGTTAAGGTGTTGGGTAAGCTTTCGCAAATTCCGGAAATTGTGCGGCATGAAGGAATAAAGCAGTTAATTGTTGCTATCCCTTCGGCTGGTAACAAGGTTATCCGGCAGGTAGTTGAATTGGGCCGGAGTGCGGGGCTGCGTAAAATTAAAATGGCGCCGCCCATCCATGAGATTATCAGCGGAAAAGTTTCTTTTAAAAATTTGAAAAATGTTGACGCAGAAGATTTATTGGGGCGGTCTGCGATAGATTTGGATAAAAAACAGATAGATCAATTCATAAAAAATAACGTGGTGCTTATCACCGGGGCGGCCGGTTCCATTGGTTCTGAATTGGCTCGCCAGGTGGCAAAATTTAAGCCATCGCTGCTGGTATGCCTTGATCAGGATGAAACCGGAATATTCAATATTTCAAAAGAATTAAAGCACAGTTTTTCGGAGCTCTGCCTTCAGTCGCTAGTGGCGGACGTAAATGATGCTGAAAAAATGGGAATGGTTTTTAAAGAACACCGGCCCGATATCGTATTCCACGCGGCCGCCTACAAGCATGTTCCATTAATGGAAGCACAACCGGAAGAGGCGGTAAAAAATAATGTCTTCGGGACCGAAGTATTGGCTAAGGCTTCGGTTGAGCACCACGTTGGAACCTTTATTTTTATTTCCACGGATAAAGCTGTTAATCCCACTTCCGTCATGGGTGCTACTAAGCGCCTGGGAGAAATGATATGTCAGGCATATAATGTAAAAAATCAGACCAAATTCATATCGGTAAGGTTTGGAAATGTGTTAGATAGTCGCGGAAGCGTCATCCCGACTTTTCGGGAACAGATAAAACGAGGCGGGCCGGTGGAAGTTACCCATCGGGATATGCAAAGGTATTTCATGCTGACCTCAGAGGCCTGCCTATTAGTCATGCAAGCTGCGGCCATGGGTCGGGGTGGGGAAGTGTTTGTTTTAGACATGGGCAAGCAAATTATGATTTTAGATTTGGCCAAAGACATGATACGCCTATCCGGCTTTAAGCCGGATGTGGATATTGCCATCACCTTTATCGGCCTGCGCCCCGGGGAAAAATTGTTTGAAGAAATCCTGACGGCTGAAGAGGGAACCATGGTTACTCAAAACAAAAAAATATTCATGGCGAAAATGTCCAAGAGTAATTTTTCTGATATGGAAAAACACATGATAGGATTAAGGGGGATTTTACAAAATGGCAAACCAGAAGAATTAGTGGTTGCTTTGAAGCAGATTATTCCATACTACAAATAATGGCGGGCATGTGATAGAATGTAACTCATGAATAGTAAACGTGTAAAAAATAGCATCCTCTTTTTAGGGATTTTTTTATCCCTGGTTTTTGCGCCAGGTGTTTTTGCCGCTACTGTTGGAGACACAGCCACTTTTAATGTTGAGCAAAAATTTGAGGTTTTTGAAAATAGCAGAGTTCAAGCTGTTTTAGTGCGCAATACCCAAAATCTTTATATTTATGTTGAGAAAGGCTGGTGGGATGCGCAGGTATTTGCAAAACAAACTGAAATTTTGGCCAATTTGGATTTTCTGGCCTCGGAATTTAATAACAATATTTACCCTACGCTGACTTCGGTGTTCGGATCAGAGTGGCGTCCCGGTGTTGACGGAGATAGTAAAATTACCGTGTTGTTTCATGCCATGAAAGATGGGTCGGCCGGGTATTTTCGTTCAGCCGACGAATATCTGAAACTCCAAGTCCCCAGTTCCAATGAGCGGGAAATGATGTATCTTTCTTTGTCCCACATTGAAAACCCCCGGGCAAAACACTTTCTGGCTCATGAGTTCACCCATTTAATTACCTTCAATCAAAAAGACCGCCTCCAGGGAGTTACTGAAGACACGTGGCTTAACGAAGCTCGGGCCGATTATGCCCCGACCATTTTGGGGTACGATAGTGTTTATGAGGGCAGTAATTTGCAAAAAAGGGTGCGGGACTTTTTGGCCAACCCCTCCGATTCCATTACCGAATGGCAGGAAAATAAATATGATTATGGCGTTGCCACGGTCTTTATGCATTACCTGGTTGATCATTACGGCATCAATATGTTGTCGGATTCGTTGCAATCAAAATCTACGGGCATTGCCAGTATCAATGAAATATTGGCGGCAAACGGTTATAAAGAAACGTTCGCCGACATTTTTACCCATTGGACGATAGCTAATATTGTTAATAATTGCTCTGGCAATACCAAGTATTGTTACCTGAGCCAAAACCTCCAGAATTTACGGGTAAGCCCCACCTTGAATTTTTTGCCGTTAACGGGCAATAGTTCGCTTTCGGTAACCAATGTGATCAAAAACTGGGCGGGCAATTGGCAAAAAATCATTGGTGGGAACGGTAATTTAACATTGGAATTTTCCGGTTTGCCGGGCGTGAATTTCAAGGTGCCCTATATTATTTTTGACAAGAATAATAATTATACGGTAAAGTTTTTGGCGCTGGATAAAAACCAAAAAGGCAAAATTTCCATTGAAAATTTTGGCGAGCAATACAGTTCGCTGATTATTATTCCGTTACTGCAAAATAAAACTGCCGGCTTTTCCAGCGCGGAATTTACTTATCCGTACACGTTCAAAGTCTCCATTTCCGGCCAGATTCAAGAAGAAGACTCGGTTTTGATCCAGCAATTGCTGAATCAAATTGAATCTCTCAAAAAGCAAATTGCAACACTGCAAGCCCTGCAATCAGGCAGTTCTGTTTCGGTTTCTTGCGCCGCCCTGACGGCCAACTTGTATGTGGGAGTTTTAAATAATGCCCAAGTGCGTTGCTTGCAGGAATTTTTAACCTTGCAGGGAGCCGACATTTACCCCCAGGGCCTGGTAACGGGAACTTTTGGTAGTTTCACCAAAGCCGCGGCCATCCGCTTTCAAAAAAAATACAGTATTTTGCAAACCGGATTTGTGGGGATTTTAACGCGGACAAAAATAAACGCTCTTTTGCAAACGAATGGATAAGACATTTGAAATGTTAAAAAAAGAACTGCCGGGCGTAAAAAAACAGGTGCCGTTGGCGGCCCACACTACCTTTAACATCGGCGGTCCGGCTGAATATTTTTTACCGGCCACCACCCAGAAAGAAATACTGCGCGCCATAAAAACCGCCAAAAAAATAAAGCTTCCCGTGTTTGTCATGGGCGGAGGCAGTAATTTGCTGGTTTCGGACAGCGGGGTTAGGGGATTGGTGGTGAAAAACCAGGTAACTAGTCCCGTGGTTTTGAAAAAGAATAACGTGGTTGAAGCGCCGGCCGGGGCGGTGTTGGGCAAGGTGATAGATTTTTCCATCAGCAAATCTTTGCAAGGACTGGAATGGGCTGGCGGGCTGCCTGGCACTTTTGGCGGTGGTATTCGGGGAAATGCCGGAGCCTTTGGCGGAGAAATGAAAGATACTATTGTCAGCGTCCGGGCTTTAGATGATCAGTTTAACTTGCGAAAATTATCTAATGGCGAATCTGGGTTTTCTTACCGGTCTTCTATTTTTAAGCGTAAAAATTGGGTAGTATTATCGGCTCAAGTGAAACTGAAAAAGGGCAATAAGAAAAAACTGAAAGAAATTTCCAATTCGCGCAAAGACTATCGCAAAGAAAAGCATCCCCTGGAATATCCCAACGCCGGCAGCGTATTTAAAAATGTGGCGGTCAAAGATTTGGCCCCCATATTCCAAAGTGAATTCGCCGACAAAGTAAAACAAGACCCCTTTCCTATTGTTCCGGCCGCTTGGTTTATTATCGGCGCGGGGTTGGCGGGCAAAAAAGTGGGGCGGGCGCAAATTTCCCAAAAGCATTCAAACTATATCGTGAATTTAGGGGGCGCCAAAGCCAAAGATGTGCTGGCCTTGATAGATATGGTAAAGAATAACGTCAAAAATAAATACGGGATAGTGTTGGAAATGGAGGTGCAATATTTAGAATAAAAAAGGGTCTAGCGTCTAGGGGATAGGGTATAGTAAAAACGTACGTCGGTGCGTTGACTAGCCCCTAGACCCTAACCCCTAAACCCTAGCAAAATGAAAATAATAATAAAAACAAAAAACTTTGAACTCACGGGGTTTTTGGAAAGATTCATCAACGATAAAATCGGCAAGCTGGAAAAATTTGCTAAAACACTAGGTAAAGATTCCATGGAAATTTTCGTGGAGGTTGAAAAAGAAACTAACCACCACCGCAAAGGAGATCTCTTTATTGCCCATCTGCAAATCCAGCTGCCGGGAAAAAACTTGATGGCAAAAGCCCATGGTGAGGATTTACAAAAAGCCATTATTGATGCCAAAGACGAACTGGAAATAGAAATTAAAAAACATAAATTGAAAGTGATTGAACTGCCCCGCCGCAAGATTCGTAAAGAGATGGGAAAAGAAATATTCTAAACCAAAAATCGGGCCGCGGCCCGATTTTTGGTTTACAAACACCTCATTTTTATATAAAGTAGTAGTATGTCAATCTTCTCAAAAATCTTTGGCGGGACCAGTCAAAAACAGATAAAAAATCTACAGCCTTTGGTTGAAAAAATAAATGCTTTTGAGCCTGAATTACAAAAACTTTCAGATGAGCAGTTAAAAGAAAAGACCAAAGAATTCCGCCAGCGGCTCGCCTCGGGCGAGCCGCTGGACAATCTTTTACCCGAAGCTTTCGCCACCGTCCGCGAAGCCGGAAAACGCACCCTCAACCAGCGCCACTTTGACGTGCAATTGATGGGCGGCATGGTGCTTCACAAAGGCAATATTGCTGAAATGCGCACCGGAGAAGGCAAGACCCTGTCGGCCACCCTGCCGGCTTATTTGAATGCCTTAGAAGGCAAAGGGGTGCACATTGTTACCGTCAACGATTACCTGGCCAAACGCGACATGGTGTGGATGGGGCAGATTTTCGGGGCGCTGGGCATGGCCACGGGTTGCATTACCAACCAGAGCGGTTTTGTGTATGACGCTTTATATAAAAATACCCAGCAAGACCAGCAGAGAGATTCTATTGGCGCCTTTAAGGTGGTTGAAGATTACTTAAAACCGGTTTCCCGCAAAGAAGCTTACGCGGCCGATATTACCTATGGCACCAACCACGAATTCGGCTTTGATTATCTGCGTGACAATATGGCTTACGACCTGGCCCAGCAAGTCCAGCGCGGCTTTAATTTTTGCATTGTTGATGAAGTGGACTCCATTTTAATTGACGAGGCCCGCGTGCCGCTTATCATTTCCGGGGCCGCTGAAGACGCCAGCGAAAAATATCATCAATTTACCAAAGTGGTGGCGCCATTGCAAAAAGATATTGATTACACCATTGATGAAAAGTTAAAAACGGCCACTTTTACGGAAGAAGGCCAGGAAAAGGTGGTCAAACATTTGGGCAATGACCCTTGGAGCCAAAATGATATTGCCGCAACGCACCAGTTGGAAAGCGCCCTGCGCGCCAAAACCTTGTTTTTAAAAGATCGCGATTACGTGGTAAAAAATGGGGAAGTGGTCATCATTGATGAATTCACCGGTCGAATGCTGGCCGGGCGGCGCTGGTCTGCCGGGTTGCACCAGGCGGTTGAGGCTAAAGAAGGGGTGAAAATCCAGGCCGAATCGGTAACATTGGCAACCATTATCTTCCAAAATTATTTCCGGTTATACAAAAAAATTTCCGGCATGACCGGAACCGGGTTAACTTCGGCCGAAGAGTTTGATAAGGTGTATAAATTGCAAGTGATGGTGGTGCCAACGCACCGGCCCATGTTGCGTAAAGACCAGCCCGATAAAATATATAAAACCGAGGCGGGAAAATTAAAGTCCGTGGTGGCGCAAATCAAAGAATTGCACCAAAAAGGCCAGCCGGTGCTGGTGGGAACCCGGTCCGTTGAAAAAAACGAATACATGGGAAAATTACTGGAAGTCAGCGGCGTGCCATTTCAAATTCTCAATGCCAAAAATCACGAAAAGGAGGGAGAAATTATCGCCCAGGCCGGCAAAAGGGGGGCGGTAACCATTGCCACCAACATGGCTGGCCGCGGGG
>MHOU01000012.1:0-16098 GCA_001821935.1 Candidatus Staskawiczbacteria bacterium RIFCSPHIGHO2_02_FULL_43_16 | reverse complement strand
CCGCCGCATTGATAACCAGTTGCGCGGGCGCGCCGGCCGGCAGGGGGATCCGGGCGCTTCCCAGTTTTTTGTTTCACTGGATGATGATTTAATGCGCATTTTTGGAGCTGACCGGATAAAATCAGTCATGAATACCTTAAATGTGCCCGAAGACGAACCCATAGAGTCCAAAATGATTTCCGGGGCCTTGGAAAGCGCCCAGGGTAAAATTGAAGGCTTTAATTTTGACGCTCGCCACCACTTGCTGGAATATGACGATGTCATGAACAAGCACCGGGAAATTATTTACAAGAAACGCAGAGAGTTTCTTGAAAATAATCAATTTTCAATTATCAATTATCAAGAATACGGGCTTACACAAGAGGCTTTTGATAAAAAAGAACAGGAAGTGGGCAAAGATCAAATGGTGCAGATTATAAAGTTTGTGGCGCTCAAAGTCATAGATACGTTGTGGCAAGATCATTTAAGCAACATGGAGCATATGCGTGATTCGGTGCGGCTGCGCGCTTACGGCGGCAAAGACCCTTTGGTTGAATATAAAAACGAAGGCCACCGGTTATTTGCAGGCCTTTTGGAAGAAGTGGATATGGAAATTTCCAAAAACATTCTAACCGCGCGCTTAAACGCAGGCGCGCCGCGGAATAACGCGGAAATTAACGCGGAAAAACGCGGAAACGAAATTGGCCGCAACGACGAATGCCCGTGCGGTTCAAAAAAGAAGTTCAAGAAGTGCGGAATGTTAAACACCCAAGAACATCAGCAAAATCTTAAAAATTTAAATATTTAAATATTGCAATATTGAAATATGGCCACGATCCAACGTTTTGAAGATTTAATCTGCTGGCAAAAATCGCGAGAACTTGCGAAGGGGATCTATAAAGCATTCCAGCGATCGGCTGACTACGGATCTCGTGATCAAATACAGCGTGCGGCGGTTTCGGTGGTAAGTAATATTGCGGAAGGATTTGAGCGCGGAACAAAGCAAGAATTCATTAACTATCTTTATATCGCCAAAGGGTCAGCCGGCGAAGTGCGCGCGCAACTCTACGTCGCACTCGACGTAGGATATTTAAATATGGAAATGTTTAAAAGTTTAAATAATTTAGCTCAAGAATGTTCGCGGCTGATCCAAAGTTTTGCGGAAAAGATAAAAACTGGTTCCAGGAGTGGTACCCAATTCAAGGCAATTAAAAAATCAGACGATATTCAGGAAGTATTCAAACAGGCAAATCCGGAGCTACATAAAAAACTTTTTGGATAAATAAAAAATAATATGGAGCGTGATATTAAAAGGTTAATCAAAGAAGTGCTAGAAAAAGGATATTTAATGAGCCTGGGCACGGTGGATGAAGGCGGAGTTTGGGTTTCTGATGTGATTTATGTTTTTGATGATGAGTTTAATTTATATTGGATAAGTGATCCAGACACCCGTCATTCAAAGGCGATTCTACGTACCAGTAAGGTTGCTGGAACGATTACGGCCGTTGACCGGGGCGACGAATTGGGAGTCCAATTTGAGGGAACTGCGCAAAAAATAGAAGGCGCAAGATATGATTTGGCTAAAAAGCATCTGGCAAAACGAAATAACTCAGAACCCAAAGAAACGGATGATGTGTTGCAAGGGGATTCCTGGTACGGGTTAAAACCTGTTAGGATAGAGTTGATCCATAAAAAGTTTTTCGGGTTTGAAAAACAAAAACTGGAATTTTAAAAGAATGAAAATACTTACGTACACTTTTTATATTTTACTGTTGTCGATAGGAATTGCTATCGGCGGGTTTTTGTTTTCTGACACCATCAAACGGCCGCTGGTTGATATTTCAAAATGTCATGAATATTGCTTAAAAACCAACGAACTGGCCGGGCTTTTGGTCTCCGCGGGAATACAAGTCATGGACGGCAATTTGCCCAAAGTGATTTTTGAAACAGATAAAACTTTGGTGTTTGACATCCAATATCCATATCCGCCCACAAAAATACACTACGCGGTGGTTCCTAAAAAAGATATCAAAGATGTAAACCAGCTGGCTCCTGAAGATGAAGGGTATATCAGCGATGCGTATCTGGTGATGGCAAAAATTGTGCGCGAACATGATTATAAAAAGTATCGCGTTATCACCAACGGCCCGGGGTTTCAAGAAGTGGCGTATTTGCATTTCCACTTGGTCATTGACCGCGACTAAAATGTTTAAAAAAATAATTATTTTAATAGTGTTGCTACTGGCCGTTGCCACGGGGTTTTTGTTTAGAGAAAACATTATAAAAGCCTATAACGAGTTTGGAAAAAATGTGCAGCAATTCCAAAAAAGTGATTTGGGCAATATTATTTCCCAGATTGGCAAGGAAATATTGACCCCGCCGCCGCTGCGCATCGGAGGAAGTGAAAATGATGTGGTTTTGGTGAAAGCCAAAATCATTGCCCAAACCAATATTCAGCGTTTTGACAACGGCATGTTGCCTCCGCTGGTTGAAAATGCCCAGTTAAATGCCGCCGCTTTGGCCAAGGCCAAGGATATGTTTGAAAACCAATATTTTGAACATAATTCGCCCAGCGGGGTTGATCCAGGAGCGTTGGTAAAAAAATACGGCTATGACTATATTGTTTCTGGTGAAAATTTGATCTTGGGGAATTTTGCCAGCGAACAGGAAGTGGTGCAAAAATGGATGAACAGCCCCGGCCACCGCGCTAATATTTTGCATGCGCGGTTTAGTGAAATTGGAGTGGCCATGGTGAAGGGCGAATATGAAGGCCACACGGTTTGGATTGGCGTGCAGGAGTTCGGTTTGCCGCTTGATAGCTGTCCGGAGCCGTCAGAAGCCTTAAAAATCCAGATTGAAGCGGGGAAGGCGGATTTGGAAGCCCGCGTCGCCGCCATTGACGCCAAAAAACAAGAAATAGACAGCACCAGCCGCAATTCAAAAAGGTATAACGAATTGGTGGATGAATATAATGCCATGGCGCAAGAATACAACGCCAAGGTGCAAGTTATGAAGGGTTTGATTGTACAATATAACAGCCAAATTAATGCATTTAACCAGTGTGTAGCTGGTAAGTAAATTATGAACAGAAAAATTTTAACGCTTTGTTTGGTGCAAAAAGATGGCCGCGTGTTGCTTGGAATGAAGAAGCGTGGATTCGGCATGGGTAAATGGAATGGCTTTGGCGGCAAGGTTGACGCAGGCGAAACCGTTGAAGAAGCGGCCAAGCGGGAATTATTTGAAGAGGCGGGAATTAGCGTGGTCAACATTGAAAAATTGGGGGTGTTAGATTTTTCGTGGAAAGGAAAAGAACAAGATGTTTTAGAGGTAAATATTTTCAAAGCCACGGATTTTTCGGGCCAGCCAATTGAAGGCGAAGAAATGAAACCGCGGTGGTTTGGCATTAACGAAATCCCGTTTGAAAAAATGTGGCCAGATGACAAATTTTGGTTTCCCTTATTTTTAGAAAACAAAAAATTCATCGGAAAATTTATTTTTGACGAACATAATCAAGTTATAGGGCACGAGTTAAAAGAAACTAATTAATATGCCGCAAATAAAACCTGACAGTACCATAAAAGAATACCAGCAATTTGTGCATGAGGTGTATGGTTTACAAAACGCCCGCTATTTTAGTTTGCAGGATATGTTAAACAATATAGAACGGTTTACCACCAGGGCCTTAAAGGGAATTAGGAAAGGCGACGCCCAAAAAACGAAATTGAACTTAATGATTTCTTTAAGTTGGTTTATATCAATGATGAACCAGCTTCATATAGACATTGAAGAAGAAGTATGGAAACGGTTTCCGTACATGTGTTCGTACTGTGCCCATTGTCCCTGTGTTTGCAAAGCCAAAAAAATCCAAGCCAGACAAAAAGTGGTTATAGATAATAAGAAAAGGCCAGTTACCATGGAGGATTTTCAAAAGATGTTCAGCAACATTTATCCGGCTTCAACCAGAACCTTAGACCACGCCGGTGTGCACTTGGCAGAGGAAATGGGGGAAATTGCAGAGTCAATTTTGATTTACCGGGGAAGCCATCAAGATGAGGGGTTTAAGAATGTTATTTTAGAATGCGCCGATTTTATTTCTTGTTTAATGGGGGTTTGTAATTCTTTGGAAATTAATTTGGCAAAAGAAATTTCAAAGGAATTTTCCCAAAATTGCCATGTTTGCAAAAAAGCTCCCTGCCAGTGTAATTTTGCACAGATCATGCAGTTTAAGTCGTAGTAACATTCATGAGGTTTGCCATTGTTTCGGATACGCACGACAACATCAAGAACTTTAACAAGGTTATTGATTTTTTGAATGCCCAAAAAATCACGACCATGTTGCACTGCGGTGATATTTGCAACCAAGAAACCATTGATGAGGCTACCAAACACTTTAAGGGGGATATCCTCTGGGTGAAAGGCAATGGGGATTATGAACTGCGCGATAGCGGTATTAAAGATATGATGGAGCTTGATTTGGGCGGAAAGAAAATCGCTTTTATCCATTACCCTGAATTGGCCAAAAAATTAGCGGAATCGGGAAAGTATGATTTGGTTTTTTACGGCCACACCCACAAACCCTGGGCCGCCCAACTGAAATTGGGCGAGCCTCGCCCTGCTGGGCGGGAAGAGTGTAGGCTCGTAAACCCCGGCGAAGTCGCCGGCCAGCGCTTCAAACCCACCTTTGCTATTTATGATACGGAGACCGATAAACTGGAACTGAAAATATTAGAACGGAGACCGATAAACTGGAACTGAAAATATTAGAGAAGCTTGATTAATTTTGAAATTGGGTTATACTTATCAATTAAAATATGCAGCAAAAGTATTGGATCTTTATTGGAGTAATGGTTCTGGCCGTGCTGGCTGGCGCTTTTGTTTATCCCAGTTATGTTGACAAGGGAATTGACGCGGCCAATGCTCAATTTGGCTGGCACCTGCCCCATATGTGGTCAAAGCCGTATGTATTGGGGCTGGATTTGCAGGGAGGGGTGAACTTAATTTACCAGGCCGATTTGAGCACTGTTCCTGATAAATCCGGCGCCATGGCGGGGTTGAGAGATGTAATAGAACGCCGTGTGAATATGTTTGGCGTTTCCGAACCGGTGGTGCAAATTCAGGGTCAAGACAGGCTGTTGGTGGAATTGCCCGGGGTAAAAGACGTGGCCCAGGCCATAGAAATGATCGGCCAAACTCCGTACTTGGAATTTTCCGAGGCGCGGGCTGAAACCGAAACCCAGCAAATTTTAGATAAAATCACCGAGGTGGGCGCGGCCCAGGAAAAAGGCGAAGATGTTCAAAAAATCAAAGACTGGCAGTTGGCCCTGCAAAACCCCTATTTTAAGCCTACGGAATTAACCGGAAAATACTTGTCAAAAGCCAACGTGGTCTTTGACCAAACCACGTACAAGCCCCAAATTGAACTGATTTTTAACAGCGAGGGTTCAAAAATTTTTGAAGACATTACTGCCCGCAACATTCAAAAGCCTTTGGCCATTTATTTGGACGGAGCTTCCATTATTGACACCAGCGGCGATAATAAAATAGATGCCGATGATATTTACGCTCCCATTGTTCAAGATAAAATTACCGGAGGCACGGCTGTCATTACCGGCATTGCCAATGCCAAAGTGGCCAATGACATTGCCCGCCGATTAAACTCCGGGGCTTTGCCGGTTAAAATCGGCAGTCCCATTTCCCAAGAAACCGTGGGGCCAACCCTGGGCGCCGATTCATTGAAAAAATCCCTTTGGGCGGGGGTGTACGGTTTGTTGGCGGTCATTGCCTTCATGATTATTTTTTACCGCTTGCCGGGATTGCTGGCTTCTGTGGCTCTCCTTATATACGTTGCCATCACCCTGGCCATTTTCAAACTGGTTCCGGTTACCTTAACCTTGGCCGGGATTGGCGGATTTATTTTGTCCATCGGTATGGCGGTTGACGCCAACATTTTGATTTTCGCCCGCATGAAAGAAGAAATCAATCAGGGCAAAAGCCTGGCCGCCGCCATTAGTGAGGGGTTTGGCCGGGCCTGGCCTTCCATTCGCGACAGCAACTTAAATTCCCTGATTGTTTGCGCCATTTTATTCATTTTTTCCACCTCGTTTATCAAAGGATTCGCGCTGACATTATCATTGGGTATTGTGGTTTCGCTATTTTCCGCTATTTTCATCACCCGGATATTGTTGATGGTTTTTGTCGGGCCGCGGTTGGAAAAATTAAAGTGGCTCCTGTAATTACATGAATTTTCCATTCACCAAATACTCAAAATTTTACTATATTTTCTCGGGCATTTTGATTACCGCTTCTGTGGCTTCTTTGGTTGTATTCGGTTTGAAGTTTGGTATTGAATTTACCGGCGGTAGCAACCTGGAACTTACCTTCACCCAAACCCGCCCTAGTAACGAAGAAATTTCAAAAGCCCTGGAACAATTTAATTTGGGGGAAATTGTCATCCAGCCCACCGGAAGCAATGGCGCGGTATTAAAATTTAAAGGCGTTGATGAAACCACCCACCAAGGCATTTTGGCCAGCATCAATGCCCTGGCGCCAGCCGAAGAGAAGGGTTTCCAGTACATCGGCCCTTCGGTTGGCCAGGAGTTGAAAAACAAAACTATCATCGCCGTTGTTTTGGCATTGCTGGCTATCACCATTTACATTGCTTTCGCGTTTAGGAAAGTTTCCCGGCCGGTGGCTTCCTGGAAATATGGTATTACTTCACTGATTGCCCTATTCCATGACATCATCATACCGCTGGGAGTGTTTTCTGCTCTGGGGTATTTTTACAACGTGGAAATCACCATTCCCATTATTGCCGCGTTGCTCACCATCATCGGGTTTTCGGTGCACGACACCATTGTTATTTTTGATCGCATCCGCGAAAACATTTTGCGCCGGGGTATGGGAGACTTTTCTGAAACGGTTGATTTAAGCTTAAATCAAACCGCCGGCCGGTCTGTTTCTACTGTGGCCACCGTGCTGATTGTGATGTTCGCCTTATTCTTTTTTGGAGGCCAAACCTTAAAATGGTTTTCCCTAGCCTTGATTGTGGGCGTTTCGGCTGGGGCGTATTCTTCCATTTTTATCGCCGGCCCATTGCTTGTTTCTTGGCAGAAATGGAGTCAAAAAAGGCAAAACACTTGACATATTTTCTTGAGCATGCTAATCTAGAATAACGACTATGGAAAAGATAAACTACGCACAATTATACACCAAACTGACCAAAGGCCTTTCGGCAAAAACCAAAGACATTTTTGACCGGCGTTTTGGCATTAAAACTTCCAGCCAATCAAAGGCCGGAAGGGGCCAAACGGTGCGCATTGAAACTTTGGAATCCATCGGCCAAAGCTTAGGCATCACCCGCGAACGGGTCCGCCAGATAGAGGAGGCCGGTTTTAACTTTATCAAAAAAAATAATAAAGAAATTATTGATAATATTTGCGCCCAATTTACCGCTTACTTTGAAAGCAAGGGCGGGTTTAAAAAAGAAGAAATCGTTTTGGAAGATTTGGGCGGGCAAAAATACAAGCCCTATGTGTTGTTTTTCCTTTCTCTGTGCGGTGCGTTTTCACGCGTGGCCGGTAAGAAAGACTATGAATACTTCTGGTCAACCATTCCTAGTGCCGAGAAAACCGTCAAAGAAAACTTGGATGCCTTGGTGGCCGGCATTGAAGCCCATGGCAAACTGATGGAAAAACACGATTTGGCCGCCGCCTTTGCTTCCCAACACAATTTTGAAGCCTTGGCTTCTTATTTGGAAATTTCTAAAAAAATCCAGGAAAATAAAGAAGGCAAGATTGGTTTGATCACCTGGCCGGAAATAAAGCCAAGGGGAGTGAAAGACAAAGCCTATTTGGTATTTAAAAAACACCAAAAGCCGCTGCACTTCACCCACATTACTTCATTAATTGACGAACTGGGTTTAAATGATGATGACAAAAAAACCCACGCCCAAACGGTGCATAATGAATTAATTAAAGACGCCCGGTTCGTATTAGTGGGCAGGGGAACTTATGCCTTGGGAGAATGGGGGTATGTGCCCGGCACCATCAAAGACATTATTGGAAAAGTTTTAACGGAAAAACCGCACCTGGCCAGCCAGGATGAAATTGTCAAAGAAGTGTTGAGCCAGCGGTTGGTGGCTAAAAATACCGTCATGATCAACTTAAATAATAAAAAATATTTTGAAAAGGACGCGACGGGTAAATATTTGATCAGAGATAGCGCATAATCACAACAAAAAATCGTCCTTCGACTTCGCTCAGGACGATTTTTTGTTGTGTCTGTCTTCCGGTTCCGCTCGGCTTTATTTGACAAATTTTTTAAAATATAATATGATTATATTAGTGGGGGTTTTTGACAATCAAACCAAAAGGGGGGTTTCCCATGGATACCAAGAGCGTCCTTTCTTTCTCTTCTGTTCTGTTGGTTATCGCCGGGTATATCCCATATATTTACGCTATTGTGCGTGGTAGGGACTTGCCCAGGGGCACTCCCGGCAAAGTAGAACCCAGTAAAGCTTCGTGGCTCATCTGGGCAACCCTTGATGTTGTTATTATTTGGGGGATGGCATTGGAAGGAACCGTCAACAGCCAAATCGTGGCGGTGGTTATCGGCGTTTGGGTTACGGTCTTTTTTGTTCTCAGGTATGGCGTTCCCGGTTGGACGAATCTGGACTGGTTTTGTTTAGCCGGTGCTGTGGTGGGCATTGTGCTTATCATATTCAGCAGTCCTGTACTTGGGATCATAACAAGTCTGGCCGTAGTCTGTATTGGTTCAATCCCCACCTTCGTTTCAGCGTGGCAGGATCCGGGCCGCGAAAATAAGCTGGCGTGGAATCTCTTTACGGCTTCGTCTATCTGTACAACGATTGGTATCCCAAAATGGACTTGGGCCGACGCTGCCCAGCCAATCGCTTTTTTATCGGTACAAGGCATCATGATGTATATCTTGTACATCAAGCCGATGATGCGCGCTGATGCGAAAAAACAGGTAGGTTAGCCCAGGGCCCCGATTGTTGAAGAAACACCGGGGCATTTTTCTTGTATTTTGATGGTATTTTTGGTAGATTAATTGCGAAGCCCCGCCGAAGCGGGGCAATGCGACCGGATTTACCGGCCGCACCAGTTCATTTCCAATTATGGAGGACTCACATGAATTTCATGCAGATGCTCAGGAAAAAATGGTCCGAAGGCAAGGCTATTTGTGTGGGGTTGGACATCGACCCCCTTAAGGTTCCCGATTGCATCCGCTTGGCTAGTCCAGCGGCCACTATTTTAGATTTCAATCGAAAGATCGTGGAAGCAACCAGGGATTTGGTGTGTGCCTATAAGCCAAATGCCGCGTTTTACGAAGCGTATGGCGAAGGGGGAATGTCTGCTCTTAAGACAACAATTCAACGCATCCACGATTTGGCGCCCGACGTTCCCGTAATCCTGGACGCCAAGCGGGGCGATATCGGCAACACCAATGAGGGCTATTTGAAAATGGCCTTTGAGGTGCTAAAGGCCGACGCCATTACGGTACACCCGTATTTGGGGGCTGATGCACTTGAACCATTTCTAGCGCGGGCAGACAAGGGGATTATTGTGCTCTGCCGTACGTCCAACCCGGGCGCCGGGGAATTTCAAGACCTATTCGTCAACATTGATGAAGAAGAGGCCGCGGTTTTGGATGAAGAATGCTGTGCTAGTTGCGGGCCCAAGGCGCGATTCTATGAATATGTTGCCTATCAGGTTTCCTGCCGATGGAACAGGAATGGCAACTGTGCAGTTGTGGTTGGGGCAACAGCTCCTTACCAGCTTGCGGATGTCCGGAAAATTGTTGGTGACATGCCGATTCTTATTCCGGGTCTTGGCGCGCAAGGTGGTGACTTGGAAAAAACGGTTACGGCCGGCAAAGACAGCCGTAATCAAGGCATGATCATCAACTTGTCGCGCAGTGTTCTGTATGCTTCCAAAGAAGCAGACTTCGCTGAAGCCGCGCGCCAAGAAGTCCAAAGAGTCCAAACCGAAATCACCCAAATCCTAAAAGGAGGCATGTCATGAGACAGTGTGATTTTGATGAAGCTAAACGGATTTTCGCCAAGACCGGCGCCATCATTACCGGCGACCACTTTGTCTACGCCAAAAAACCGGATGGCTGGTATCACGGTTATGACTACGTCAACAAGGATGCTGTGTATCCGTTTGTTTCTGATGTCAAAAGACTGTGCCAAATCATCGCGATTCATTTTGCCAACAAGGGGATCCAAACGGTGGTCGGGCCGACAGTAGGAGGAGTGATATTGTCGCAACGGATAACGGATTGTCTGATTGGCATTGACGGCCATAGTCCCACCAATATCTTTTCGGTGTTTGCCGATGAGGTCAATGGTGAAAGGGTTATCAAACGCGGCTATGGTGCGTATGTGAAAGGCAAAAGGTGCCTCATTCCCGAAGACATTATAAATTCGGGCAAAACCGTCATGCAAACGAGCAAGGCTGTTTTGGAAGCCGGCGGGGAGGTGGTAGCCGTGGCCGCACTTTGTAACCGCAGTGGCGGCAAGGTGACTGCCGGAACCTTGGGTGTGCCAGAATTGGCTTCCCTGCTTGATTTGGACATGCAGATGTTCAAGGAAGACGAGTGCCCCATTTGCAAAGAACGAGGCATTGAGTCTGTGCGAACGGACTTGGGCAAGGGGCTTGAATTCTTGGCTCGTAAAAAGGCTACGTGATAAATCGGGGCCTCGCGGCAATTCGCGAGGCCTTTTTTCTTGCATTGAAAAATTGCTTAAAAATGGCCACGGGAGTATAATTACAGTAGCAATTTCAAATTCACTTTTTTCAAATTGATTTCAAATTTCAAATTGTAAATTTCAAATTCACTATGTCATATTTCTTTTGGCTTTCCATTGCCCTGCTGGTTTCCACCCTGATTTTTTATGCCATTTTCGCGGGGCTTATTTACTATTGGCACGAGAAAAAAACCACGGTGGTGGTGGTGCCGCTGCTGTTTACCTTTGAGTTTTTTTCCATAGGGTTTTTGGTCATCTGCCTGATCACGCTGCTAATACAATCTTCCCCGGATATTTTAAAACTCATTTCAAATTAACCCAATTTGAATTAAGAATTTCTATGGCACAGCTTTCCCCTTACTTTTTTTGGTTAAAACCGTTAAACCGCATTCTGCTGGAGCCTTTTTGGTGGGCCTTTTTGATGCTGTTCATTTTTTGGGTGCCATTTTTACGGGTATGGTGGTGGCTGTTCGCGCCGCTGTTTTTAGCCATAGAATTAAAGGCTTTGTACATCTGGTGGATCAACTGGGATTATTACTACGCCAAAACCAAGTGGCATATGCTGGAAATTATTCCGCCCAAAGAAATATTGGTGCCCATGAAAGCCATGGAAGATATTTTTACGGTGCTGTGGGGCGCGCTCTATAATAGCCCCAGTTGGCGGGAGGCCTGGTGCGAAGGAGTGATGGAAGAAAACTCCGAGTGGATGTCCTTTGAAATAGCCAGCATTGAAGGCCAGCTGCATTTTTACATTCGGGTGGCGGCGCCCCAAAAAAATGTCGTTGAAACCGCCCTGTACAGCCATTATCCGGAAATGGAAATCCATGAAACAACGGACTACACCAAAAACGTGCCGCAAAATATTCCCAATGACGAATGGGATACTTACGGGGAGGACTGGATTTTAACCCGGCCACCGCATTTTCCCATTAAAACCTACGAAAAATTCTTTGAACCACAGGGCGAAAAAATTGCCGCCGAAGAAAAGAGGATGGATCCGCTGGCTTCGTTGCTGGAACTGATGTCAAGGCTGGGCCCTGGCGAACAGTATTGGATGCAGTTTATTATCACTTCTATGGCGCCCGATGACACAGCTTGGCGCAAGGCCGGAGAAAAAGAGGTGAACAAATTAGCCAAGCGCCCCGTCAAACAGGAAACCACCATCATTCAAGAATTGACCATGGTGATGCGCCATCTTGTCATGGGCCCGGAAAAAGAAGGGTCGGGTGAAAAAGCCACTTATGAATGGGCGTCACTGGCCAAATCCGAAGAAGGCGAAAAGGAGTTATTGCTCACGCCCGGAGAGCGGGCGCGGCTTTTGGAAATTGAAGATAAGTTAAAGCGGCCGGCGTTTAGGACCAACATGCGCAGCGTGTACGTGGCAAAACGGGAAAACTTCAAGTCTTCCCATCGGCTGATTTCCCGCGCTTATTTTTCCCATTTTAACACCCAGCATTTAAATAGTTTTCTTTTTTCTAAAGTGACCCGGCCTAAAACCCAGTATGTCTTTCGCAAACGGATTCCTTTCATCAGAACCCGGCGAATGTTTCGCAATTATGTGCTACGGTTCCCGCCTCTGTTTCCCAATCGCAAAAGAGAAATGGCTATCTTAGACCCGGAAGAATTAACCACCGTGTTTCATTTCCCCATTAAGATTACCGGTTTGGTATTGCCGACCATGATGAGGGTGGAAAGCAAAAAGTCCGGCCCACCGCCTAATTTACCCACATAATTTTTATGCCAGATAACAACAAAGAAACAACTTATTTTGGATTAACTTCCTTTCGCAACCAAAAAGTGAAATTCGGCATTAAGCGCGACGACCGGCGGCGCCATTTTTACACCATCGGGAAAACCGGTATGGGAAAGTCCAACCTAATGGAAAACATGGCCATCCAGGATATTCAAAATGGCAACGGAATAGCCTATGTTGACCCGCACGGGGAAGGCGCTGAAAAATTGCTGGATTACATTCCCAAGGAACGCATCAAGGACGTGATTTTTTTCAATCCGGCGGATTTGGATTTCCCTATTGCTTTTAACGTCATGGAAAAGGTGGACTTCCGGTACCGGCACTTAGTGGCCGGCGGTTTGATGGCGGTGTTTAAAAAAGTCTGGCCGGATGTCTGGTCGGCCCGCATGGAATACATTTTAAGCAATGCTATTTTGGCGCTGCTGGAATACCCCGATTCCACCTTGCTGGGAGTCAACCGCATGCTTTCAGATCCCGAATACCGCGCCCGGGTGGTGGGCCAGGTCAAAGACCCCATTGTTAAAGCCTTTTGGAGCGTTGAGTTCGCCCGTTACAGCCAAAAATATGAAACCGAAGCCACCGCCGCCATTCAAAACAAGGTGGGGCAGTTCGTTTCCAACGCGCTGATTAGGAATGTCATCGGGCAGGTGGAAAGCACCGTCAATATGCGCAAAATCATGGATGAAGGCAAGATTTTGATTTTAGATTTATCAAAAGGTAGGATTGGGGAAGATAATTCCCGGCTGCTGGGCGCGCTCTTGATTACCAAAATCCAGCTGGCCGCCATGAGCCGGGTGGATATTCCCGAAGCCGAACGCCACGACTTTTATTTATACGTTGACGAGTTCCAAAACTTTGCCACCGAGTCATTTGCCAGTATTTTATCTGAAGCCCGCAAGTACCGGCTTAATTTGATTGTGGGGCACCAGTACATCACCCAAATGGACGAAATTGTTCGCGACGCGGTGTTTGGCAACGTGGGCACCATGGCCGTGTTTCGCGTAGGGGCGGAAGACGCCGAATTTTTGGAACGGGAATTTTCACCGGAATTTACTGCCGAAGATTTGGTGAATTTGTCAAAATATAATATTTATTTAAAACTGATGATTGACGGTGTGGCTAGCCACCCTTTTTCTGCCGGTACTCTGGCTCCGCCAATTCCGCTGACCGATTCAAACCGCGACGCTATTATTGAAGCTTCCCGCCAGCGCTACGGCGTTGGAAAGCAAATGGTGGAAAAAGATATTTCCGATTGGTCGGTGGACGAAGGTGAGTGGGCCGGGGAAAAAACCGTGGGACTGGGCGCCAGTAAATCACAAATCCCAAATCCCAAATCCCAAATAAATTCAAATTTCCAAGTTCAAAATTCAAAACCCCAGATTTCCACTCCCAGCATCCAGGAAGACGGCACGGCGCTGTATAGCGCCCGGTGTGATAACTGTGGCAAAGATACGCGGGTTATTTTTGAACCCACCCCTGGCAAGCCCATTTACTGCAAGTCGTGTTTGAAAAAAATGAAAGCGGCCAAGGCTCAGGCAGAGCTTCAAAAATCCCAAGCCAGGCCAATTGCTATTGCCAGGGTAACTGAAGTGGGGCAATCAGCACCTCAGCCAAAGCCCCTTGACCACAAGCCTATGGGCGAGGCTCCCGCACCGCGCAACCCCCCTTCGCCACAGGCTTCGGCGGGGCGCAGAGAAATTAATTTGTCGGAATTGAAACATTTAATTGATAAGTCGCAGGAACTTAAAGAAGAGAAAAAGCCGATTAATCCGGGTCAAAAAATAGATTTACCATGAAATCAGTAAAAGATTTTGAAGTAAAAAATAAGCGCATCCTGGTAAGATGCGATTTTAATGTACCCTTAAGCGATACGGGTGAAATTTTAGATGATGCGAAAATCCAGGAAGCCCTGCCCACGCTGCAGTATTTGATTGAACATAAGGCCAAAATTATTATTTTGACCCATTTGGGTGAGCCGGCCGCCTCGCCTGATGGCGAGGCAAGCCTCGCCCCTTTGAAGGGGCGGGAGGGCGTTATAGTCCCCGCGTTAAAACTAGACGCCATCCGCGACCGGATTGAAAAGTTGCTTGATGTTCATATTATGAAATCGTTTGACTGCGTGGGAAGGGATGTGGAAAATCAGGCCTCGCGCTTGAAGGGCGGTGAAATATTATTGTTGGAAAATGTGCGTTTCCATAAAGAAGAAACCGAAAACAAGCCTGATTTTGCCAGAAAACTTTCGCTGTTGGGCGATATTTACATTAATGAAGCTTTTGATGTTTGCCACCGTAACCACGCTTCCGTGGCTGGCATTCCAGCATTTTTACCCCATGGCGCGGGTTTTGCGCTTCAAAAAGAAGTGAAGGTATTGGCAAAAATTATGGCCCATCCCGCGCGGCCCATGGTGGCCATTATCGGGGGCGCCAAAGCCGCTACCAAAGCAATGTTTATAGAACCTTTTTGCGCTTTTGCGGACTTGGTGATTATCAACGGTCTTATCAAACAGGAACTGGTTGCTAAAAAAATATCCCTTAAGTATCCCGAAAAAGTATTTGGCCCGAAAGATAATTTAGGGGGGCTTGATATAGGCGCCCAGGATATAAAAAAAATGACCGAAAAAATCGCCAACGCCAAAGCTATTTTTTGGAACGGCCCATTTGGCAAGTTTGAAGAAAAAAAATACGCAGAAGGCACCCGAGCCATCGCCAATGCTATTATTGAAAGCAAAGCATTTTCTGTAGTTGGCGGGGGAGAAACCCTTGAATTCCTGAAAAATGAAGGCATTCTAGACAAATTCAGCCATGTTTCCACAGCGGGCGGGGCCATGTTGGAATTTCTAAGCGGCCAGCCCTTACCCGGGCTTGTCGCTCTTGACAAGTAATACATATTTATGCTATTGTGCTCTCAGGGTAAAACAACGTGTTTTACTAGTTCCTACAACGGCGAACGCCCTGAAAAGGAGAACGCGCCATGAGTCTTGAACTTGAATTTGCTGCTTCTTTGGTCAAGGATTCCGAGGGAATCTCGCCTGACAACAAGAAGTGGTGGCTCACGCTCAAAGGGGAAGAGCGCCAAGCTAAGATCCGGGGAATGTTTCCCTTGCCTGCCCAAATCCAAGAGGTATCTGCTTTGATTCGCCCTGGCAACATGAGCTGGCAAGATACGCACCTGGTGGTGGGGCGGCTGTGCGGGCTGGAGGAGGCAATGGCCTCGTTGATTTCCAACTCGGCTCCGGTTCCTGACGGCATCATGCCGCTGTGGATCCCTGAAGGCTTGACGGCCAACTCGCTGATGGGAGCCCATGCTGGTATTGCCGGTACCGATGGCAAATCCCTGAAAGTCGAAACCTACGGCATCGTCGATTTTGACGCCACCTATCAACCGTATCCATCTGACCGCCGTAGCTCGCAAACGCTCTTGCTCAAGGATGAGCAGGAGGCCGAGCATATATGGGGACGCAAGTCTGTGGATTGGGTTCTTGCTCACAACAAGAATCACCACGGCCTCATGCTTCACCAGCGGTTGTTGGCCGGGCTGGTCTATTATTTGGTCAAAGGGCAACACCTTGACCAAACGTACTGGACCGACTGCCTTG
>MHOU01000011.1:47021-89441 GCA_001821935.1 Candidatus Staskawiczbacteria bacterium RIFCSPHIGHO2_02_FULL_43_16 | reverse complement strand
CGCCCTTTTGGGGCGAGGCTCGCCCCGTCCGCCAACGGGGCGGCCAAATTCTTTTTGCACTTCCAAAAACCTCTGTGCGTTATTTATGGTTGCCTCAATTTTCAGTCGGTTGCGTATAATTGCAGGGTCTTTAAGTAGACGCCCGACGTCCACCGCAGTAAACTTGGCCACTTTTTTCACGTCAAACCCCGCAAATAATTTCCGATAACCTTCCCGTTTATAAAGTATTGTTCTCCAAGAAAGCCCCGCCTGCGCGCTTTCAAGCACCAAAAATTCAAATATCTTTTTGTCGTCAGTCACCGGCACCCCCCACTCCTCGTCATGATATTTTATCATGAGCGGGTCACTCCCAACCCACCCACATCGTTGAATTTCTTTTTTCATATGGAGCAAACATCCTACAATGATAAACACGACTGGGCCTTGAAAAAATCAATGGGAGTTGGCGCCGAGCCTTGGATAATTTGATTGGTTCTTTCTTGCCCTAATTTTGCCGTAAAACACGCTTCCATGGCGGGAGTAATTTGCGAAGGCAGTGTCGCCGGGTCTATGCCCAAACCTTCCAACTGCGCTTCCTGTTGTTCGTTTAGCAACGGATTTTTATCAACACTATCAATTTTCACATTAGTTTTTCCGGTCATCATATTCATTACCGAAGTCGGTGAAACACCGGGAGAAAACATGCCATAAGGGTTAGCCCACCACACGCACCCCGCCCCAACAATCAAAAGGAAAAAGATAATCCCCAGCGCCACGAAAAATATATTTAGCATTTTTAATATTGCGTGCATGTGTTTTTATTTATCTTTTAGTAATTATAACACCAAAAAAACCGCTTTTAACGGTTTTAATTAGGAAATTTTTTGTAATCCCTCTTTTAATGGTGGCAGATCAATAGCAATAGTATCCCAAACCACGTCTAAGTTAATATCAAAATAATTATGGATAGCCTTGTCGCGAAACCCGGCAATTTCTTTCCAGGGCAAGGCCACTTTCTTTTTCAAATCATCAGAAATTTTCTTTGACACTTCTCCAATCAACGTAAGTTGCATAATGACCGCACTTTGAACCAAAGAATTTTCTAGAAAGTTTTCTTTATCAACTCCATTCACAAACAACTCAATCTTTCTGATTGAATCAAGTATCTGGTCTATGTAAACCTTATCATTTTTCATCTTCATAGATGGTTTTTAAATCAGGTAGGATATGGGGCTTAATAAATTTATTTACGCCGCCTTCAGTTACCAAGTCCACCTTTCGCCCAAGCTTTTCCTCCATTTCATTAACCAAACCTACGAAACCAACCAGCCCCATGGGCCTGCCCAGTTTTACCATCACATCAACATCGCTTTCCGGCCTGTCATCACCCCTGGCAACCGACCCAAAAACCGAGGCGCGTTTAACGCCATAATGACGGAATATCGGAGCCAATTTACTTTGTAAATCTTTTACGCTCATGTTTGTATTGTAAGGCAAAAATACCTATATTGCAACTTCTATTTCAACGGGGCAATGGTCGCTGCCCATGACGCTGGGATAGATTAAGGCTTTTTTGACTTTGGGCTTTAGGACACTGCTGGCGAAAATGTAATCTATGCGCCAGCCGACGTTTCTGGAACGGCTATTGGCAAAGTGGCTCCACCAGGTGTAGTGGCCATTGCCTTGGGTAAACATGCGGAAGGTGTCCACAAACCCCGCTTTGATTATTTCATCAATTCCACTGCGCTCTTCGGTGGTGAACCCCTTTTTGCCAATATTTGGTTTTGGGTTGGCCAAATCATCAGCCGTGTGGGCCACATTTAAATCACCACAAAATATTACAGGTTTAGTTTTTTCCAACTCTTTCATATAGGCTAAAAATGCCGGGTCCCACTGTTTGTGTCGTAAAGGAATGCGGCTCAAATCATCTTTAGAATTAGGCGTATACACTGAAACCACATAACACTTTTTAAATTCCGCCGTAATCACCCGCCCTTCCAAGTGCGGATCACCGTACTTGTCAGATAGTATGGACGCCCGACGTCCATCCTTTTTTAGTGGCATTCCATTAACCACCGAAATCGGCTTCTCCCGCGAAAAAATCGCCGTACCACTATACCCTGGCCGAGTCGCCGAATTCCAATACTCTTCATAATCCGGCAAATCCACTTCGCTCTGATGGTCAAACGCCTTTGTCTCTTGGAGACAAAGCACATCCGGCTGATATTTTTTCACAAACGGCACAAACAGGCCCTTATTATGCACGGCTCTTATGCCATTTACGTTCCACGAAATAATTTTCATAGTTACCTAAAACTATCATGAAAAGAGTAAAAAAAGAAGCCGAACGTGGGAATGTTCGGCTTGAGCCTGCAAAAGTCAATCGCCAATCATGTAATTAAACCTTTCTTTCATGAGTTGGCATTTCAGTTGTGGTGCCAAATGCGGCGGTTGGCTCCGGTCGATTGCATCCAGATAGCACAAGAGAAAAAATATTTCATCGCGGAAGGTTTCCCCTGTAGGATCCGGGCATTCACCAAGACACAAACTCAAGGCCTTTCCTTTATCATAAAAGTAGTCGGTTAGTTTTTGCTTGTCATCTTTTTCTTCGCATTTCTTGATCCAGTAGATGGCTTTATCCACCTCCGCCCGGTACTGCGATCCTCCGAGAGCCCGCATCAAACGATAATCGAATGTCCGCATGCTTACCTCTTGGGCAGTCATCCGATCATGCGGGCTCGTTCGATCAGTGAACGCATACCCTTCCTTGAGATTCGCTAAAGCATGGCCGAATTCATGAGTTAAGAACCATGCCATGCAGCGCTTAGTTTCCTTCGCCTCCATGTTCACCATGATGGTGTGCCCAGGGTGAGTATAGCCCGCCCAGTGGAATTCCGAAATGATCTGGGCAGCTGTGCTATGAATCTTTGCATCCCCGGCAAAGAACGGATAGATTCTCAAGGCAGTGGGCGGAAGAGTGGGGCGCGACTGCCAAATATGCTTGAAATTGAAGTTGTTCTGAAGACTTTCCAAAGGCCTCATGAGAATAATGCCGGTTGCACCCAAATTGATTCTTTCGACTATCTCAGGCAGAGCACTCCTCACAGCTTGGTTTGCCACCATGGCGTCCATTTCTGTGGCAACAGAAAAAAATGCGCTAAGGCGTTCTTGATCAGAAATCATGAAAAACCTCCGTTGAGTGAGTTGTAATTCAAGATAAGGGTGAAATGCCAGTACGCAACCTCCGTTTTGAATCGCAACTGGGAATCGGTTAATATAACCGATGAAAAACAAACCAAAATTGAATCAATTTGAGCGCGATCGCATTGAAGCTATGCTCAACGACGGACATGAGCAAAAGGAAATAGCCACCGTAATAGGTCGGCACAAAAGCACCATTTCCAGAGAGATCAAAAGAAACCGCCGTCGCCAAAGAACAAAAAACGGCCCACGCGAAGGGCCATACCAATCATCGGTCGCCAACCACAAAGCGTATAGAAGGCGCAAATATGCCAAATATCAAGGAAAAAAGATTAATGAAAGCCGTGATTTAAGAAAGTATATTGTTGAAGGTTTAAGGCATTGTTGGCAGCCCGATGAAATATCCGGCAGAATGAAAGCAACTGGCCAACCATTCTATGCCTCCAAAACTGCGATCTATGAGTGGCTCTACTCAGTTTATGGACAAAGATACTGCCGTCTTTTACCCTCAAAACAATATCGTAAAAAACCTAGAAAAAGAGGTGGCAAAACCAAGCGGTCAATGATTAAAAACCGAGTCGGGATTGAGGCCAAACCCCAAGGCTACAAGCACGAATTTGGCCATCTAGAACACGACACTTTTGTTTCCGGCAAAAAGACGGGGAGTAAGGCGGCTGGGTCGGTGCTGTACGAACCGTTGGCCAAATATGTGGCACTGGAAAAGATTAGCAATTTAAAGCCGCGCGTTAACGAACGAGCGGTTCAGGAAATGTTGAAAAGTTTTAGCCAAGCCAAATCAATTACGCGAGACAATGGCATTGAGAATAAATGCCATGAATTAACACCTTTGCCATCATATTTTTGCGACCCGTATTCCGCTTGGCAAAAACCGTATGTTGAGCAGGTTATTAAAACTCTGCGAAGATTCTTCAAAAAAGGTTGCGACCTGAGTCAGTATTCAAATGAGGAAATGACTTTTGTTCAGGCTATTTTAAACAACAAACCCAGAAAGAATCTGGGTTACAAAACGCCGCTTGAGGTAATGATAGAACATGGTATGCTCAATGTTGAAACGATCAACCAGTGGGAATCATTCTTGTCAAAAAAGATATCTATTAACAATAAAAACCGAGTTTCAGTTGCGATTGAGGGGTGATGTTGCAGTATCAGGACTAAAAAAATACTACCATATTTGGTAGTACAAGTCAATTAATTTAAAAATTTCACGGATGCCTGCAGCCCACCCATCAACACGGCCGGTGTTCTGGCAAAAATCACTGCCTACCTAAAAGTCGAAGCTTTTACACTTCGACTCCGTACTTTTTAATTTCAAAAATAAGTGGCGTGGCGGTGGAAGCAAAGTCTTTTGAAGAAACCGGGTGCGCTTCAATCCTATTATCAAGCTTCCAGTGTAAAAAATTTAATTGACTGCTTTCTGCCATTTCATCTTTGCCCAACTTCGGTGAAACGACACAAATATCAATATCACTGTCTTTCCTGGTATTGCCACGAGCATAAGAGCCGAATAACACCATACGTTCAACTGGTATGCCTGATTCTTCTATCTTTTCTCGATACTGCAACAATATATTTTTAATTTCTTTTTTTATTGTTTTTTTAGCCATGATTTAAAGTCATTTACTTTTAAAATATATTTTTGAGCATAAATAGCCGTTGCCTTTTTATAAAATGATTTTTTGTAATTGTCGTACCTTGTGCGAATATTAAACTCATTAACTTCGGGATGTTACCTGAGCCAAAGCCGCGTTGACCCAGCAACGCGGAATTTTTTTACAAATTAATGTGAGACATGGTTTTCTTTATGACTTTCCTTTTCTGCGGTAATCATTTTTAATTTTTAAATATTCAGAACTTGCACCGGAACCTGACTGGGCTTTCGCATTTTTGCGCATTAATACTGCGGGATATTTCTTTTTCACCTGCTCTAATTTTTCCTCAATGATTTTTTGGGTATCAATTTCCAACAAAACCGCCATATCAAAAGCATAAATCAACACATCAGCTAACTCCTTTTTTATTTCTGCCATTTTTTGCGTATCTTTTTTGGTTTCCTCAAGGGAATTATTTGTCCACTGGAAAATTTCCAAAAGCTCTGCCGCTTCAATGGAAATTGACTTTGCAATATTTGCCGGAGCCAGATTATCCCACCCGCGCTCTTTTAAATATTGGTAAATTTGGGTTTCAATTTTTTTCATATAATTAAAATCTATCACAAATTTACCAAAGAAAAAAGTGGCTCTATCAAACTCCAATGTACACTATATTACCCCCCTTCCCGCGCTTGCTTGAGCTTTGCAATATCAAATTTTTTCATGGCCAAGAATGCCTCTGTTATCCGGGCCATTTTTTCCGGGTCTTTTTCCTTCATTATTTCTGCCATAGCCGTTGGAACAATTTGCCATGAAACCCCGTATTTATCTTTCAGCCAGCCGCACTGTTCTGATTCTGGCACCGCGGAAAGTTTTCCCCAATAATAATCTATTTCTTCTTGAGTGTCGCACCTTACAATCAGTGAGATGGCTTCATTAAAAGCAAATTTATGCATGCGGGCGCTGGCGTCCATGGTGAAGAATTCTTGCCCAGCGAGCATTACTGAACCGTGCATCACCGCACCTTCTTTATTTGGATCCATGCCTGCTGGATATCTGGCTATATTTCCCACCGAGCTCTCGGGAAAGATTGATGTGTAAAATGTCATTGCCTCTTCGGCCTTGTCGCAAGTATCACTGACAAACATCAGCGTGGGTGTAATCTTGTGCTTGTAAGAATAGTGGCCATCGTCAAGTATAATCTGCCAAGAAAGCCCATACCTGTCGGTAGTCCAACCGTATTTCTTACTGAAAGGATACTCGCCAAGGTCCATGAGAATTTGCCCACCTTCTCTAAGTTTGGCCCAGAGATCATCAACTTCCTCTTTCGTCTGACAGACTTTCAAGAAAGAAATCGACGGGTTAAATTTAAATAAAGACCCAGCACTAATGGCCATGAAACTTTGCCCCGAAAGCTCAAAGGAAACCACATCACAATCTCCTGAAGGAGTATCGTGCAAGGTGGCGATATTAGTTATTTTTGAATCCGGAAAAAGAGAGACATAAAATTCGGCGGCTTCTTTGGCCTCTTTATCAAACCATAAATGGGGAACAATTTTTTGTGTCATAGTAATTTTGCAGTAATTATATTAAAAACTTCCTGTTTTAACTTCACCGGCGCGAGTGTAATTGGCGAAAATAACTCCACCGGGGGAAATTTTGCTATCAATTAATGTAAAAGCCGCGGGAATCGTGCCTTCGGCAAACAAGCGCTTGCCTGTGCCAAGGGTGATGGGGAATATCTTAAGCCATAACTCATCAACCAGATCACGCTTCAATAGCGTTTGGGTAAAGTTACTACTGCCATAGACGTGCAAATTTGGGCCATCCCCCTGCTTTAACTTTTTTATTTCTTCTGCCACATCACCTTTTATAAATACAGAATTTTTCCAATCGCTTTTATCTAGGGTATTTGAAACCACATACTTAGTGACATCATTAATGCCAGGCCACTGATCTTCATGCTGCGGCCAATATGAAGCGAAAATTTCAAATGTTTTTCTTCCCAAAAGCAAACTAAAGGGCTGCTTCATTTGCTCGGCCATGACTTTACCAGCAAAATCATCAAAATAGGGTACCGTCCACCCGCCGTATTTAAAACCACCGGAAGTGTCTTCTTCTGGTCCGCCAGGTGCCTGCATCACCCCATCAAGCGTTATAAATTCTAAAACAATAATTTTTCTCATAAAAGTTTAAGCGTTTACTATTACTTTAAACCCTGCGTAGGCCATGCGCTTCATATCAAACGGCATATCCTTCATAGCCTCTTTACTGTATTTCTTTTCAAAATAGGCCATAACTTTTTTATTGACTGCATCGCGGTGTTGGCGTGATTTGAAAACAATAAAAGAAAACCACACCGTTTCGCCCGATTTTGCTTTAGCCATTTTCGGAAACGTAAACTTAACATGTGGTTGATTTGGGTCATCAAGAATACATTCTTTATATTCTAACGCACCAAACTGTTTCCAAATTTTCGCCCCCTCCTGCGCCATTTTTTTATATTTAGCAGTATTCTTTTTTGGGATGGGAATTACAAACCCATCGACATAAGTACCTTTTGCCATAATACTTTTACCTTATAAAAGAAACTCTAAATTCTAAATACTAAACTCTAAACAATTTTTGGATTTTGTATTTAGTGTTTTGGATTTATTTAGGATTTAGGGTTTCGGATTTAGGATTTAATAATTTTCTGTTTAACGATGCCTGCAACCAGCCCAACAACAGGGCCTACGTTTTCCTTCTACAAGTTCCGTGCGCGCTCTTTCAATGTGATTTTTTCTTGTTTCTAGTTTCTTAACTGATACAACCCAACAAATCCACTCGTTTCGCGCGAGCGGAGTAATATCTTCCCATTTTGTTAGCGCCACCAGGGAGGAAGTAAGTGCCTTTCGCAAATCCTCTGGCAATGCATGCACTGTGCCAATGGCAATGCCTTTTTTCCTCATAAAATTAACGCAAATACGTTATCTCTTTTTTACTGTAATCTAAAACTAAAATCTCTCCCCTTTCCAAATGTGTTTCTATCGGTTTTTCAACACCTAAACTTTGTAGTATAAAATTAGGCAGAGTTTCTATATATTCCCGGGAAACCACCGCTATCAAAACGTCATGCTCTCCGCCGGCAGAATCTATTACTTCCACTGCCTTGGTTAAGTAAATAGGCGCGTCTTCTGAGGCATAAAGTTGGGCAAAGTGTTTTGCCGGGGGCACATTGAGAGTTTCAGAAATAATATGGGCACTTTCAACCGCGCGCGGAACTTCTGCGCAAACAATACCAACATTCTGATTTTCAAGAATGTGTTTTAACTTTTCTGCAACCAAAATCATTGCTTTTATTCCTACTTCATTTAAATGCTGGTCTGTATGCTCGCCGTATCTTACGAATATTAGTTTATTCATGTTTATTTTAATATCTCATTAAGTTTTTCTACCAAAGCATCATCAACTTCAATTTCTTGGCCCTTTAGTTGTGAAAATCGCTTACTATCCTCCTCGCCGGGAATACGGATACTTTCTCCAGCTTTTGGTTTTTGGTTTCTCAATGCTTCATTAACCGAAGCCATAGAAGATTTTAATGATGCCTCAGAACCCATGGCTTTAGGATTAAACACGATTAAAATTGAACCATGTTCTTCGGGAATAAAACCACCCGGAGTCATTTGAGGACTTGATGGCATATTGATGAGCCCGCTGGTTAACATTTCCATTAAGTAAACCAAATTATAACCCTTATATCCGCCACCCATTGGAACTATATTTGACACCGGGTCTGTTTCACTTTTACTAAAATCCAAGGCTTTGCTTGCGTCAGCGGTAAAGTTTCCATCACTATCCACTGCGGAATGTTCTCGTAAAGGTTTTTTATTTTTATGCGCCTCTTTGATTTCAAAAAATGGGATTTCTGAAGTGGCCATATCAACGCAGTGTATTTGGCCATTTTCTCCGGGAATTCCGTAGGCCATAGGATTTGTTCCGAATAATCCCCTTGTACCATTAAAAGGGATTACCGCATTGGGACCACCATTAGAGACGGCTATTGCTACAAGACCCCGTTTTGCCAGTCCTTGCACCCAAGCATGGACAGTGTGCATGCTCTGGGAATTAGTAAAAGCAGCCATTGCTAAACCGTTTGCATTGGAACGCTTCTCCAATTCATCATGGATTTTTTTAATATATAAAAGAGGCCCATGGCTGTTAAAATCTATGGAAATAAAAGACGGCAAATCAATTTTATATGTTATTTTTTTGCCATTATGTTTTATGCAGGCCTCCAAATCTCCTATGGAAGATTTTAGCGGATTAGTGCGCGGAGCTTTTCGTAAATGTGTTTCTATTGTTTCTGCGGCAAAATACTGTGCCTCTTCTTTGCTGACAACCTGCTCGGCTGCTTTAGCTAGTTTTAATTCTAATTCGGCGGTATTTATTTTCATAATTCTGGTTTTTATAGTTCACTTTTACCGACACTACATTAAATATTTTACTCACTGCGGAGGAGGTGGGACTCGAACCCACGAGACCCTTTCAGGTCATAGCTTTCCAAGCTATTCTAATGGCCGCTATAGGACTCCTCCGCACTAAATAAAATATAATGTCTTATTATTCGCTTATTCGTACGAATAAGCGAATAGCTTGATCGTATCAAAACCCTACCACTTTATCACCAAAAAATAAAATAATAAAGCAATCACAATTCTATAAACCCCGAACCAAATAAATGTGTGGTTTTTAATGAAATATAAGAGCCACTTTATAGAAGCCCACGCTACAAAGAAAGAAACTAAAAAACCTATGGCCAATATGTGAAATTCGCCGAAGGTGAAACTACCGGCGCTTTTGTATAAATCATATCCGGTAGCGGCGGCCATGGTTGGCACGGCTAACAAAAAAGAAAACTCAACAATGGCTTGGCGATTGATTCCCATCAACAATCCCCCAATAATGGTTGCTCCGCTGCGCGAAACCCCCGGAATAATGGCCAAAGATTGCACCAATCCCACCAAAAAAGATTTTTTATAGTCAATATTTTCAGTCCTGTAGTCCGAACCACGGAACTGGGTTTTTTTGGCGTTCCACCATTCAAAAATAATGAGCGCCACTCCCCCAATAGCCAACGACCACACTACCAGCAAAGAATTTGATAATAAATACGTTTTTAAAACTTTATACAACAAAAACCCAATTACTGCCGTGGGTAAAAAGGCAGTTAAAACTTTTTTCCAAAGCTCTCCACTTAAAAGTATTTTTTTAAAATACAAAACCACTACCGAAAGTATCGCCCCAAACTGAATAGCAATTTCAAAACTTTTTAAAAAGTTAGAATCGGCAACGCCTAATAATTTGCTAGTTAAAATTAAATGCCCGGTTGAGGAAACGGGCAAGAATTCTGTCACACCCTCAACAATTCCCAAAATAATAGCTTGCAGTATTGTCATACGTGGATGTCGCGCAAAGCCTTAATTCTCTCTTCCACCGGCGGGTGGGTTTGGAATAAATTGATAAACCAATTTTTGCCTTGTTTGGCGTTAAAGGGAGAATCTATGTACAAATGAGCGGTGGCGGTGTTGGCGGTTTTCATGGGAGTCATATCATCTGAAATTTTTTCTAAAGCGCTCGCCAAACCTTCCGGATACCTTGTTAAAAGCGCGCCATCGGCATCTGCTAAAAATTCTCGCTTACGGGAAATGGCCAATTGTATCAGGGTTGCCGCAATGGGAGCTAAAATAGCCGCTACCAAACCTAAAACCATCATTAATGCCGCTGCCTGCTTATTATCATTATCGCGCCCGCCCAAAAAACTTATTCTTAAAAAGAAATTTGCCAGCAAAGAAACTACTCCCACCAAAATTACCACCACCGTACTTACCAACATGTCTTTATTGCCAATGTGGCTTAATTCGTGAGCAATTACCCCCTGTAACTCATTTTTATCAAGGCGTTGTAAAAGCCCGCGGGTTACGGCAACCACCGCATGATTTTTATCACGCCCTGTGGCAAAAGCATTTAATTGAGCTTCTTCTATAATATAAATTTTGGGCACGGGCAAACCTGCGGTAATGCACAAATTTTCTACCAGCCGGTATAATTCAGGATTATCTTTTTTTTCAATAAGTTTGGCATGAGCCATAGAAAGCACTAGTTTATCTGAAAACCAGTAGCTGCCAATGCTCATAGAAACACTCAAAATAACTGCAAGATACAAAATAGCACTGCTATCCAGCACATAACTAAACAGCCAGCCAACGGCAATCACAAACACCAAAAAGAAGGTTATCAAAAACCAAGTTTTACGCGTATTAGAATCTGCGTGAGTGTAAATGCTTGGCATAATAATGAATGGAAAATGCAAATATCAAAATGCAAAATGACAATGTAAAATTAAGAAATTAGCCGCGAGTGGCTCCCTTAACCGCTTTGCCACTGCAAAATAGCTTCAAAAGGGTAAATCAGCATGATGGCATTTAAACTAAGGTTGTCATGGATTACCGCCCCGGCAACAAATTCCATGGTGACTGCCAAAATAATGGTGACACTGATCGGCAGGCGCCAGGCAAGCGCGAATCCCAGCAAAACGGCCGTAGTGTCTATCAATGAATTTATAATGCTATCGCCGTAATAGTTAGAAGAAATAGTGGCTTGCTGGTAACGGTCAACCACATAATGGGTGTTTTCAAATATTTCCCAACTGGCCGAAGCCAGCAACACTACCAACATCATGGCGGCCAAGGGCCAACCGCGCTTTCTTGCCCCGGCCAGCCACAGGAAAAAATAGATGATAAACCCGTAAATGACATGGGAGAAAAAATACCAATCCAGCAGGTGCTGGGAATTTTCCGCACCTTTAATGGCTCCGTCCCAAATCTTTAAATATTCGCATTGGCATATTACCGGGTGGCCCAGCCAATACAGCACCGCTGCCTGCACGGCAACAATGAGCGCTACCCCAATAACAATAATGATGATGCGGTTTTTACTCATGGACAATGACTACCGCTCCTGGTTAAAACTGCACTTTGACCGGTTCTTTTTCGCTGGCGGCTATTTCAAACAAATCCATTTTTGTAAACCCGAACATATTGGCCAACATACTATCGGGAAAACTTTCAATTTTAATGTTCAGGTCGCGCACGTTGGTGTTGTAAAATCGGCGGGATGCTTGGATTTTATCTTCAGTGTCAGTCAGTTCCCTTTGTAATTCTAAAAAGTTTACTGAGGCTTTTAAATCTGGGTAGGCTTCTGAAACTGCAAACAAACTTTTCAGCGCGCCCGAAAGCATATTTTCCGCTTGCGCCTTTCCCTGCACACCCTGGGCATTCATAGCACTGGCCCTAGCCTGGGTAACCTTTTCAAACAACTCTTTTTCATGCGCAGCGTAGCCTTTTACCGTTTCCACCAAATTGGGAATTAAATCATACCGGCGCTTTAACTGCACATCAATATCGGCCCACGCTTCTTTGGCCCGGTTTTTGAGCACCACCAAACCGTTGAAAATCGCCACCACCCACAAAACCACTACTACGATAACCGCTAAAATAATCCATGTTAACATCATGTTATTTTGGCAGACCCTCAATCAGCGCTTCCAAATGAGGGTGCTGCGTTACGAATTTATAATTTAATAATTTTAATAACATAAAAAAATCTCCTAATTCTTCCCGGAACTTTTCCGGTCCCTTAAACACTTCCCATAATTGGATAATCAAGTTTTTGGTGTACTTGTGCAAAATTTCATAATCGGCCTTTTTTTTCAAATAGACCATGATTTGCTTAAATTCTCCGCGGTCAAGCCAGATTCCCCGGCAATGTTTACAAAAATCTATCTTTACAGACGAATTGTCATAAGCAACTTCTACAAACGCAATCCGGCAGGCCGGGCAGCGGCGGTCTTTGGGCGACATGGTAAATTTCGCCTTATCCCGCCAAATGTCAAAATCCAGCCAGTTTAATTGGGCGTCTTTGTCATTTTTGGCATGAGCCAA
Organism: Candidatus Staskawiczbacteria bacterium RIFCSPHIGHO2_02_FULL_43_16; assembly: GCA_001821935.1. Lineage (GTDB taxonomy): Bacteria > Patescibacteriota > Minisyncoccia > Minisyncoccales > Staskawiczbacteraceae > VGLO01. The sequence continues at coordinate 76,669 of MHOU01000011.1, read as the reverse complement.
TTCTTCATGGTCAAACCACGCCCCCAAACACTCGGGGCAATAATCCACTTCAACGTTGTGGAATAAAACCTTTTCCATTTCACCTTTATGATTATTGGGACAATTCATAATAACGCACAATTTAATTACTTGGCTTAAGTATAACAAAAAATCTTCCTGCTTTCAAGGAAGATTTTTTATATACTAATTAATATTCCTCAGGCATCATTGGTGGCATCCCGCCGCGCGTTTCATCTTTTTTCGGCAATTCTGAAATCACTGCTTCCGTAGTTAACAGCATGCTGGCGGCCGAAACCGCGTTTTCCAGGGCTGTGCGCACCACTTTGGTTGGATCAACCACTCCGGCTTTAATCAGATCTTCATACACCATGATGGCGGCATTGAAACCGAATTCTCCAGCGCCCTCACGGACTTTCTGCACCACCACTGCCCCGTCAATCCCCGCGTTTTGGGCAATTTGCCTAACCGGCTCTTCAACAGCACGGAGCAAAATGGCAATTCCAGTTTTTTCATCACCTTCGCCAGCCACATGTGCCAATGCCAAAGAAGCCCGCAAAAGCGCCACTCCTCCACCCGGCACAATGCCTTCTTCCACTGCCGCGCGTGTAGCATTTAAGGCATCTTCCAATTTTAATTTACGGTTTTTTTGTTCCACTTCCGTGGCCGCGCCCACCTTTATCACGCCTACTCCACCGGCTAATTTTGCCAGGCGCTCTTGTAATTTTTCTTTATCAAATTGTGATGTTGCATTTTTCATTTCAGCCTTAATCTGCTCAACCCGCGCCGCAAGTTGCTCAGGTTTGCCTTTTCCCTCAACAATCGTGGTAGTTTCTTTGGTGCTGATAATTCGCCGCGCACTGCCCAGCATTTCCAATTCCACATTTTCCAATTTCATGCCTTTTTGGGCGGAAATAACCGTGGCGCCCGTGACGGTTGCAATATCTTCCAGCATTTGGTTTTTGGTTTCGCCAAAGCCCGGCGCCTTGATAGCCAAGGCATTAAAAATGCCACGCAGTTTATTGACAATCAGGGTGCTTAAAGCATCACCATCAATATCATCGGCAATAATTACCAATTCTTTTTTGCCGGTTTTAATGATCTTTTCCAGCACCGGCAGCAGCTCTTGCAATGAACTGATTTTTTTATCAACAATCAACACCTGCGCGTCTTCCAAAACGGCCTCCATTTTTCCCGCATCAGAAACCATGTAGTGGGAAATATATCCCCTATCAAACTGCAAACCTTTGACAATTTCTTTGGAAAGCCCGAAAGTTTTTGAATCTTCAACGGTAATCACCCCGTCATTGCCCACTTCCTCCATGGCCGCGGCAATCAAATCTCCCATTTCTTTATCTTGGGCGGAAATAGTGGCCACCTGCGCAATTTCTTCCCGGCTGGAAATTTTCTTGGACATTTCTTTTAAAGCCGCAATCATGGCATCTTTGCCCGCCATAATCCCCCTTCGTAAAGCCAAGGGGTTGGCACCAGCCGCCACATTTTTTAACCCTTCCGTGGCAATGGCCTGGGTCAGCAAAACCGCGCTGGTAGTGCCATCTCCGGCAGCGTCATTGGTTTTTTCCGCCACTTCTTTAATAATCTGGGCACCAATGTTTTCATTCACATCTTCCAATTCAATTTCTTTGGCAATAGAAACGCCGTCGTTAGTAATAGTTGGACTGCCATATGTAGAACCCAACACCACATTCCGGCCCTTGGGGCCCAGTGTCACTTTCACCGCATTGGCCACTTTGTCCAATCCATTTTTTAAAGCCTTTCTGGCATTTTCACTGTAAATTATTTTTTTGCTCATAGTTTTTATATATTATTCAATTATTGCCAAAATATCTGATTCGCTGGCCATCAAATACTCTTTCCCATCCACCTTGATTTCACTTGGCCCGTATTTGCTAAACAGTACTTTGTCTCCCGGTTTTACCGAAAGCATCATGATTTTTCCATCATCTGTTTTTTTACCCGGCCCCACCGCAATAATCACCCCTTGTTCTGACTTATCTTTTTGGACCGTATCAGGCAACACAATCCCAAAATCAGTTTTTTCCTCTTCTTTGATGGGTTCTATTAAAATATGGTCTGAAAGTGGTTTGATGGTCATATATTTTTAATTAATATTTAATTGGTGGTATACTTACATACTTTTCAAATATTTACCAGTGTAACTTTTCTTGACTTTCATAATTTCGGCCGGGCTGCCTTCCGCAATAATCTGGCCGCCTCTTTCACCGCCCTCGGGGCCTAAATCAATAATATGATCCACGCATCCGATGAAATCCTGATTGTGTTCAATGGTCAGCACCGTGTTCCCCCGATCAACCAAACTGCGCAAAACGGAAACCAATTTTTTAATGTCTTCAAAATGCAAGCCGGTGGTGGGTTCGTCTAAAATATACAGCGTCTTGCCCGTGCCGCGGCGGGAAAGTTCCGTGGCCAATTTGATGCGCTGGGCCTCTCCGCCGGAAAGCGAAGTGGCCGCCTGCCCTAATTCCACGTAAGACAATCCCACCTCGCAAAGCGTTTTCATTTTATCGCTCACGCCGGGAATATGCTTGAAAAATACTTCGGCTTCTTCAATGGTCATTTTCAAAATGTCGGCGATGTTTTTGTCTTTGTATAAAATTTCCAGCACCTCGCGGCTATACCGCTTGCCCTTGCATTCTTCGCACTCCACATAAATATCCGGTAAAAAATACATCTCCACTTTCTTGACCCCCTGGCCTTCGCAAGCTTCGCACCGGCCGCCTTTGACGTTAAAACTGAACCTTCCTGGCCCGTAACCGCGCACTTTGGCCTCTGAAGTTTGGGTAAAAATGTCACGGATAAATGAAAACGCGCCCGTATAGGTGGCAGGATTTGAGCGCGGCGTCCGGCCAATGGGAGACTGGTCAACCAGCACCACTTTATCAATGTGCTGGGTTCCCAAAACTTCTTTATGCAAACCCGGCTCTTCTTTGGCGCGGTAAAATTGTTTTAAAAGCGCCTTGGCTAAAATATCAGAAACCAAAGAAGATTTCCCAGACCCCGAAACCCCCGTCACGCAAATAAATTTGCCCAGCGGGAACTTCACATCAATGTTTTTTAAGTTATGCTCTGCCGCCCCCTTAATTTCCAAGTACTTTTGCAGCGTGTTTGTTTCTTGTATCTTGTTTCTTGTTTCTTGACTGTCAACTTTTAACCGGCCCGACAAATATTTTCCCGTCAGGGTGTTGGACTTAAGCAATGCTTTGGGCGTTCCGGCAAACATCACTTTGCCGCCGTGTTTTCCGGCACCCGGGCCAATGTCAAAAATCCAATCGCTGGCCATCATGGTTTGAGAATCGTGTTCCACCACAATGACCGTATTTCCCAAATCGCGCAATTGAAGCAGTGTGTCAATTAAGCGCTGCTGGTCGCGGGCGTGCAAACCAATAGAAGGCTCGTCTAAAATGTAAAGCACCCCGGATAATTTTGAACCAATTTGGGTGGCCAGCCTTATGCGCTGCTCTTCCCCGCCCGAAAGCGTGCCGGCTTTGCGGTCTAAATTCAAGTAATTTAAACCCACGTCAATTAAAAATTGGGTCCGGTCAATGATTTCTTTGGTAATGGGCGCGCTGATTTTGGTTTCACCCGCGGCAAGATTTTTTTGCAAACCTACAAAAAAATCTTGTAGCTTTTCTACAGGCATTTCTACGATATTATCAATAGACTTATCGCCCACAGTAACCGCCAAAACCTCCGGTTTTAACCGTTTGCCTTTGCAAACTTCGCACATTTTTACCATCATGTATTGCTCAATTTCCGCCCGCGTCCACTCTGAATCGCTGCCATGGTAGCGGCGCTGTAAATTTTGCACTACGCCTTCAAAACCCCCATTATCCCCATGCAAAATAATTTCAATAATCTTTGCTGGCAAATCTTTTACCGGCACATCCAATGAAAAATGGTGCGCGTGCGCCAGTTCTTGCAGTTTATAAAAATAATAACCCTGGCGGCCCACTTTATGGCTGGCGCGGCTCCACGGAAAAATAGCGCCCTCGGAAATGCTCAAATTTTTATTGGGCATCACCAGGGCCGGATCAACTTCCAGTTTCTCACCCAGGCCGGTGCAATTGGGGCAAGCGCCATAAGGGTTATTAAATGAAAAAGTCCGGGGTTCCAGTTCAGGCAATGAAATGCCGCAATCCTCACAAGCGAAATGTTCAGAAAAAATCAAATCTCCTAGTTTGGTTTTTGCATCTTGTTTCTTGGTGTTTACGATTACTATTCCCTTGCCCAATTTTAACGCGGTTTCCAGGGAATCAACCAGGCGCGAGCGGTCTAACTCTTTTTCCCCTCCTTCGCCAAGGCTTCGGCGGGCAGGTAAAACCAGCCTATCAACCACCGCTTCAATGCTATGTTTTTTATTTTTTTCCAAAGGCCTAAACAGCGCCTCTTCAATGGGGTACAAATCACCATCAATGCGCACCCGGATAAACCCGGCCCGCTGTATTTCTTCCAGCACCGCCTGGTGTTCCCCCTTTTTGGCACGAATTACCGGCCCCAGCACCATAATTTCACTTCCCGATTTTATCTTCAAAACCTGCTCCACGATTTGATCTATGGTTTGGCGTGAAATTAATTTTTTGCAACTGGGGCAATGCGGTTTTCCAATACGGGCATACAAAAGCCGCAGGTAATCATAAATCTCTGTAATAGTCCCCACGGTTGAACGCGGATTATGCACCGATTTTCGCTGGTCAATGGCAATAGCTGGGCTGATACCTTCTATTTTATCAACGTCCGGCTTGTCCATCACGCCCAAAAATTGCCGGGCATAGGCCGACAAACTTTCCACATACCGGCGCTGTCCTTCGGCGTACAACGTATCAAACGCCAATGAAGATTTTCCCGAACCAGACAAACCCGTAATCACCACCAGTTTGTTTTTGGGGATATCCAAGTCAATATTTTTTAAATTGTGAGCTCGCGCCCCTCTGATTTTAATGAATTCGTTTTGCATGGAAATACACCATTGTATCTCGCATTTTAACTAAAATCAATAGTAATCCCCGCGGCCTTTTGCACCTTGTACGTGTTGCCATGCGCCAGCAATCCACGATAAGAATTAACTGTTTGCGGCCTTGGGAAATGTTTAGTGTTGCGCAGGATTTTTTTCTTGGTAGTTTTCCTGATCTGGCGATGATGCGGAAAATGGACCCAGCCCAAAAAATCCACCCCCGAGGCATAGGTTTTGATGTACACTTTGTCAGGATGGAGAGTTAGATGAAGCTTTCCCCTTAAAAAGGTTTCAATTTGCCCAAGCACCTGCTTCAAGTATGTTTTATCGACAGATAACGTAACAAAATCATCAGCGTACCTGATGTAATAGGCAACCCGTAACTCCTGCTTCATGAACATATCAAACTCATGCATATAAATATTTACCAACAGCTGTGAAGTTAAATTTCCCAACGGCAATCCCGCAGGAAAAGAAGAAATAACTTCTTTAAGTAAGGCTAATATTGCACCATCTTCAATGTGCCGGCTCAGTATTCCCATAAGCACCGCCTGGTCAATGCTGGCAAAAAATTTGCGCACATCGCATTTTAAAACAAAACAGCCTTGCGTATGGTTGCGGGAAACTTGGCCGGCAAATTTGTGAAATCTATCCAAAGCCCGATGCGTACCCTTAGCAATCCTGCACGAATACGAATCATAAATAAAGCGTGGTTCAAAATATGGATATAATTCTTTGTATATGATATGGTGTACAATCCTGTCGCGTACCGTAGCTTTATGGATATTGCGCGGCTTGGGATCGGAAATATTAAAGGCAACATACGGCCCGTGCTGATATGTTTTGTTTTGAAGGTCGCCATGAAGCAAAGCCAAGTTCTGGGAAAGCGAAGCCTGAAATTCAATCACATCTTTTTTATACCGCTTGCCACGTAAAAACCCTTGCCAGGCGGTAAGGATATTTTCAATCGTAATAATATCATTATACTTTTTTACAAACATTGTATGGCTATTAACCCCCCCCCCAATCGTTCGAAAATCCCTATGGTGTTAGTTAGGACAAAAGAGGCCTACCGAGTTTGGCATGACGACTTAGATAACTTAACGCGAATTGACCGCCATACCTTGGGAGTAAAAATTGACGAATTATTCTGCGCCCTTCTAGAACTAGTTTACCGAGGCTGTTTCGCCTATGATAAATTTGAGAAATTATCCTTGGTCTCCCAAGCCATCGCCAAGTGCGATGTGCTGCGGTTTTTCCTGCAAATTAGCTGGGAACAAAAAATCATAGATAATAAGCAATACGGTAGCCTTATTTTACTATTAGAAGAAGTGGGAAGAATGCTCGGTGGCTGGAAGCGTAGCATTGAAGAAAAAACTCCCGCCAGAAAATGACAGGAGAAAATGCATGAGTTGCGGAAGAGGAGGAAACAATTGTTGTCGTTCCATGGCTTCTCGAAGTTACCGAGGTTGAAGTTGAAGTCACCATTCGAGTTGGCGTTGATGTTGGGCACACGGTGGTTGCGGTTAGCGTCCTGCCAGCAAATATACAACACACCACCTGTTCCACCGGGAACAGCCATTGGCCGCGCCCTGAATTTTACTCTGCATCTTATATGCATTAGTGTGTTGCACCGACTCTGTTATTTTTTTTCGTAAAAGGGCGCTCGCGCCCGCAAAGCAATGCCCAACGGGATTCTGGCGAATTCCTTTTACGTGAACTTGATACTATGAAACCGTAGCCGCATAGTCTGTCTCATTCTGGATTGTAGTATACATACTTTTTAGAAAAAAAGAAGCCCTTCATCTTGTTGCGCGCAACAAGATGAAGGGCCAAAGAAACGAAAGAACTTTTCATATGGCCTAATGGCCAAAGGACTATTCCGCAGAGTCGCGGAAGAGGAGGAAACAATCGTCGTCGTCCCATGGCTTCTCGAAGTTACCGAGGTCGAAGTTGAAGTCACCATTCGAGTAGGCGTGGACGTAGGGCACACGGTGGTAGCGGTGAGCGTCCTGCCAGAGGCGTTCCGGCTGGTCAAAAGACGAGTACCACTTGCCTTTGGGCAAATCGGCGCGCATCTTCTCATCGTCAAATACCAGGCTGGCACCTTGGGCACCAAGGAGAACACCTCCCTGATTGGCCAGGAATGCCATCCGCTCTTCCGAGGCAGTGTCGCCACCCACGATTTGCCGACAAACATCCACCCGTAATTTATCGCCTGGCTTGACGATACGACTGGGGTTGGGGAAGTTTTCGTCCTTGATGTCTTCATTATAGAAGTAAAAGGACTTTTTCTTCCCGCTCTGATGCCGCTTGTAAAACTCGGCCAGGCGCGTGGCGTGAACGTAATCGCCGGGCACCGTCAGGATGCCGAGGTTTTTGAAGACCTCGAACTTCTGGACGGATGCCTCAACCAATGCTGGCGCGTCTGCGATTTGCAGAACCGCCATCATGGCCTTAGCTTTCTTGTTGCCACGCGAGGTAATCACCTCTTGGGCGATTTCACTCGTGAGGCCGGCGCTGACCAATTTCCGAAGGAATTCTCCTCCTTGGCTGAAACTGATCATATCGTCACACATGCGATCTGCACTCATGACTTTCTCCGTAAAATGTACCTAGGGAACAGCCTAAAATAAGCCATTTACCCTATGCTTGCATGGTAGCATATTCAAAAATCCTTGTCAATAGATGAAAAATGTGGTATTATGAGGGTGTAAAATATGCTTGATATTAACCCCAAATTAAAAGACACTATTAATAACCTCCCGAAAACGGCGGGGGTGTATTTGTTTTATGAAAAACCAAAACCCAACACCAAATACCCAACACCTATTTATATAGGAAAGGCCATAAATATCAAAGATAGGGTAAAAAACCATTTCATGCAGCCGACTTATAAAGACAGTGTATTTGTGGGAAAAATTACCAAGATAGATTTCATTAATACCAATTCCGAAATTGAAGCCTTGGTATTGGAAGCCAATTTAATAAAAAAACATCTGCCAAAATTTAATGTAGTCTGGAAAGACGGCAAGAACTATTTTTATGTTGCCATTACCAAAAGTGAAAAACCCATTGTTTTTATCACCCATCAAAAAGATAGTGTAAGCACCAAGTACATTGGTCCCTTTATAGAAGGAAACGCTCTAAAAAAAACACTAAAATATTTGCGACGGGTATTCCCCTATTACACCAGTGCAAAGCATCCAAAAAACAAATGCACCTGGTGCCATTTGGGGCTCTGTCCAGGGACTAATCCTAATGTAGTAGAGTATAAAAAAGATTTAAAAAAGCTGATGGAAATTTTACAGGGTAAGCGTAAAACAGTGCTATATGCCCTGCGGCGCGAAATGGAAGTATTCTCAAATTCTCAAGAATACGAGAATGCTCAAAAAGTGCATGATAAAATCCGGGCGCTAGAGCAAATTATGCAACATACCCATGTGATTGAAAGCGCAAAAATTACCAATAATCAATGGCATACAACGCAAAAAATCATGCAAGAGATTTTAGGTATGAAAACCACCATCAATAAAATTGAATGCTACGATGTTTCTAATATTCAAGGAAAGTTTGCCGTGGGCAGTATGGTGGTTTTTAAAAATGGGGCGCCGGATAAAAGCCAGTACAAAAAATTCCGCATTAGGATGAAAAACGAACCCAATGACATTGCCATGTTGCGGGAAGTGTTAACCCGCCGGCTGGCCCACCCGGAATGGGGATATCCGGAAGTGATGCTGATTGATGGAGGAAAGGCGCAACTTAACGTTGCTATAAATTCCAAATTACAATATACAAATCACAAACAATACCAAAATTCAAAAAATATTAAAATAATTTCGATGGCGAAAGGACGGCGAGAGCTTTTTATTGAAGGCCAGAAAAAACCAATCCCGCTTAAAGACCTGCCTCAGGAAATATATAACGTCATCGTGACACTAGATGATGAAGCCCATAGATTCGCCATCACCTATCATAAGAAAGTACGAAAACGCGCGCTTCTTGACCCAAAAACCTGAAAATGCTATCGTAGGTAGTAATGCGCAAGCTTTTCTCTTCAATCATTACGGCTACCCTGGGGCTGTGGCTGGCAACCATGTTTGTGCCGGGAGTTAGCGTTACCCTGCATGCCAATTCAAACTTTTTTGGCTTTGGGCTAACCCATCTGTGGCAAATGTTTTTAATTTTGGGAACCACCCTCGGCCTGATTAATTTTTACATCAAACCCATTTTAGACACCCTTGCCTTGCCCTTGAAAATTATCACCTTGGGACTGTTCGGGTTTATCATTAACATGGCTTTGATTTGGAGCGTAGATTACATTTTCCAAGAATTGAGCGCGCCGCTGTGGTATCCTTTATTTTGGACCGCGGTCATCATTTGGGCGCTACACATTATCGCCAATAATATTTTAGCAAAACAAGAATAACCATATGAATATCTACCTTTTTTACGGGCAAATTGTCATCTCCATTATTTTAATCATCCTTATTGCGGTCCAACAACGCGGCGCGGCTTTGGGAAGCGCCTTTGGCGGCGGCGGAGAATTTTATTCCTCGCGGCGCGGCATACAACAAAAACTCTATTATGCTACAATAGTAGCATCCGTGCTGTTTATCGCTTGCGGCATCGCCAGCCTCGTTTTCTAATTCTCAATGAAAAAATTTCCCAGTTTTTCCCAGTGGAAACAAATTTTTAAAGTGTTAAAAAGGGGTGAAAAAATAAGCCTGCTGGTATTTTTTTCTTTGGCCCTGGTTTCTTTTTTATGGTTAACGGGTTCGTTTTATTTTAATAATACCAAAATTGCTCCGGCTGCCGGCGGAACCTATACAGAAGGCATGGTAGGCCAGCCAAGATTTATTAATCCCGTGTACGGCGAAACCAATGACATTGACCGGACATTGTTGGGCCTGATTTTTTCCGGCTTGATGACCTATGATGGCGAAGGCAAGCTCACCAAAGACCTGGCCCAGGACTACAAGATTTTAAGCAATGGGAAAGTGTATGAGTTTGCCTTGAAAAATGATGTATTCTGGCACGACGGCAAGCCTCTGACTGCCGATGACATTGTTTTTACCATCACCACCATCCAAAATCCCGCCCACAAAAGTCCGCTTAGGGCCAACTGGATAGATGTTCAAGCAGAAAAACTTTCAGAAAAATCGGTGCGTTTTACGTTAAAGGCCCCCTATAATTCCTTTTTGGAAAACCTGACGGTAAAAATAATCCCCAAACATATTTGGGAAGGAATCTTACCGGAAAACTTCCCTCTTTCACTGTATAACCTGCAGCCGGTGGGCTCCGGCCCCTTCACCTTTTTGAACCTCAACCAAACCGACGCCGGCTTTATCAAAACCATGCGGCTGGAATCCAACCGGCGATATTACCAAACCGCTTCGTTCATTGCCACCATGGAATTTGAATTTTTTGAAAAGAAAGAAGATTTGGTAAAAGCGGTCAATGCAGGCCGATTATCAGCCTTCAGTCTGGCGGCCTTGGATAATAACCAGGTGCAAGTAAAACAGCAAATACGCCAGGGCTGGCTGAATGCCACCGAATTTGCAACCTATTCCTTCTCGTTGCCCCGTTACTTTGCCGTATTTTTCAACACCCAAAAAACCTCGCTGTTTGCCGATAAAAACATGCGTAAGGCCTTTTCCTATGCCACCGACAAGCAAGATTTGACGGCTAAAATCCAAGCCGGCGCCGGTAATAATCCGGTTATCATTGACTCGCCCATCCTGCCTAATTTTTTTGAATACCAAAAACCGGCCAACACCTATGCTTTTGATATGGATTTGGCAAAAAATCTGCTGGATAAAACGGGATTTAAGGAAAACGGTTCGACTCCGCTCACCGCAGGCACCCAGGCTGTGCGGGAAAAATCAACTACCAAAAAACCCGCCTTCCAATTTACCGCCTACCTGAAAGTGGGTTCAAAAGGCACCGCGGTCACCCAGTTGCAAGCCTGTTTAGCCAAACTGGATGAGAATTTTAAAAATATCCTGGCGCCTGAAACCGGCGGAACATATAGTGCTATTACCGAACAGGCAGTGACGGAATTTCAAAAAAAATATCTGCCGAATTTAAAACCCACCGGCGAAACCGGAGAATCAACCCGAAAAAAGCTCAATGAACTGTGCGCCGCCCCCTCCACCAATTCCCAGCCCCTGGCGTTTACCTTAACCACGGTAAATCAACCCCAACTGGTAGAAGTGGCCAACCAATTAAAACACTATTGGGAGAGTGTGGGTGCAACGGTTACCATTCATGCCGTTTCCCTGACCGATTTAAAACCGATCATCAAAAACCGCAGCTATGATGCGCTGCTGTATGGCGAAGCCTTGGGCAGCCAGCCGGATTTTTACCCCTTCTGGCATTCTTCCCAGCGGCTGGATCCGGGACTGAACCTTTCCTCCTATGAAAATAAAACGGTTGACCAATTACTGAAAGAATCCCGCGAAACCATGGATTTATTACTAAAAGAGCAGAAACTGGAAAAATTGCAAAACATCATCATTGACGACGCCCCCGCACTATTTTTATACAACCCCGATTACTTATATTGGGTTTCAGACAGGGTGCAAGGAATTGCGGGCGGAAAAATCATTGACCCGGCCAAGAGGTTTATAGATGCAACTCATTGGTACATAAAAACAAAGCGAGTATGGAAATAGATTTAACAAAAATTACACCGGACGTACGTCATTTAGATGACGTGCGCATGGTTTTAGCCGACCAGGAATTTGCCAAAACGGCGGAAAATGTTGAGCTGTACAAAATGTACCGGAAGCTGGAAATAAAAGGCGGCCTACGTTACGACGTTACCGTTATTCCCCCACGTATGTTTGGCAATGAATTTGTAAAAACCAAAGGCCATATTCACGCCGGTTTTTACGGCGAAGTGTATATGGTACTGGAAGGCGAAGGCATATATTTTGCCCAACTGGGAGACGAGAATGAAATCAAAGATGTGTTTGCCGTTCATGGAAAAAAAGGGGATGTGATTATTATTCCAGCCGGCTACGGGCATGTCACCATTAATCCTTCTGACAGTGTTTTGAAAACAGCAAATTGGATTGCCGAAAAAGACCAGGGAAATTTCAGTATGTTTGAAAAAAACCAGGGCGAATGTTATTACTACACCACTGAAGGCTGGGTGAAAAATCCAAAATATAAGCACGTTCCCGAATTACGATTTGAAGAGCCGCTCAAAGAAGTTCCCGAAGATTTAAGTTTTTTGAAAGCGAAATAGCGTTTAAATCCCGGAGTTAAACAAAAGAGTTAAACAAAATAAACAAAATGATGCCCGGGTGGCGAAATTGGCAACCGCATACGCTTCAGGTGCGTACGCCGCAAGGCTTGCAGGTTCGACTCCTGTCCCGGGCACAAATTCTGGCACTTACTAAAATTCGTAATTAAAAAAGTAAACTAAAATAAAAAATATTAATTTGCTGTATGAACTCAAAAATACAGCAGTAAAAAACAAAACGCATGATACAAGAACAAAAGAAACCCGCCCCTGCTCAAAACTTCGGGACGGCAAAACAAGGGCAAAAACCGCGCCGGCATGGAAATAATAATAGATTCCGGCGCCGGCCGGAGCCTTCGGCTATCGGCCAAAAGTGGACAGAAGCTCCGGGCTTAAAACCCATGGTTTGGAAACCGGAAGACAATTTAAAAATCATTCCCTTGGGAGGGTGCGAAGAAGTAGGGCGGAATATGACCGTGTTTGAATATGGCCAGGATATTGTTATTTTAGACATGGGGCTTCAATTTCCCGAAGAAGATATGCCCGGGATAGATTATGTCATTCCCAATACGGAATACTTGAAAGGCAAAGAAAAAAATATTAAAGCGGTTATCTTTAGCCACGGCCACTTAGACCATATTGGAGCCGCCGCAATATTGCTTAAAAAACTCAACTATCCGCAAGTCATCGGCCGACCCCTAACTATGGAAATGATAAAGCACCGCATGGAAGACAGCGACAAGGGCAGTTCTAAAAAGTTAAAAACTACCTACATAAAGTCACTGGATGAAAAAACTGATTTAGGAAGCTTTAAAATTTCCTGGTTTGCCATTGACCACGCCATTATGGACGCGGTGGGTGTGATCTTAGAAACCCCCGTAGCCACCGTGGTGCATCCAGGCGATTGGACCATTGAAAAAGACCCCATCGGCCGAGACGTTTTGCACTACCATCAGTTAGCCAACCTCAAACGGCCAACCATTTTAATGCTGGAAGCCTTGGGCGCAGTGAACACCAAAACCCCGGTGACTGAACAAGAGATGATGGGAAACATCAATAAAATCATCGGCAATGCCCCTGGCCGCACCATTATTGCTACCTTTTCTAGCCAAATAGAAAGAATCAAGCAAGTGATGGAATTTGCCGCCGCCAATAACAAAAAAGTGGCACTGGACGGTTTTTCCATGAAAATGAATATTGAGCTGGCCACCCAGTTAGGCTATATCAAAGTTCCCAAGGGAGTGGTCATTCCGGTTGACTCAATCAAAAGCTACCCGGACAACAAAGTCATCATTATTTGCACGGGCGCCCAGGGAGAAGAAATGGCCGCCCTGCCCCGCATTATTGCCGGCAACCACAAGTACATTAGTATTAAAAAAGAAGATACCATTATTTTCTCTTCTTCGGTTATTCCTGGAAACGAACGAACCGTCCAGCGTGTCAAGGACAACATTTATCGCCTATCTGACAATGTGTATCACAACGACATTATGAACGTGCACGCTTCCGGCCACACCAACGTTGATGGCATTAAACAAATGCTAGCCGAAACAAAACCGGACTATTTTATTCCGGTTTACGGTAACCACTTCATGTTAAAAGAAGCCCAGCGTATTGGTTGGAGCATGGGAATCTTAAAGCATAAAATCTTCGTGCCCGATAATGGCTCTGTAATAAAGTTTACAAAACAAGGCGCGGAAATGTTAAAAGAAAAAGTGCCCAGCAACTATGTGTTTGTAGACGGCCTTGGCGTGGGTGATGTGGGGGAAATTGTCTTGCGTGACCGCCAAGCCTTGGCCCAAGACGGGATGTTTGTGATTGTGACCATCATTGACAGCAAAACCGGAAAGGTAAAAGGCAGCCCGGATATCATTTCCCGCGGATTTGTATATCTGCGAGAATCAAAAGATTTGCTTTCCCAAACCCGCAAACGCGTGGTGGAAATCGTTGAAAAAACCGGCGGCCATGGCCAAACCACGCCGGACTGGTCATACGTCAAAGAAGAAATCCGCAACAAAGTGGGTGACTTCCTAGCCACCAAAACATCACGAAGACCGATGGTCTTGCCCGTGGTAATTGAGGTGTAAAAAATTGCAAGAAAAAAGCCACTTCCAAGAAAGTGGCTTGAAAAAAGGCGACGGGATTCGAACCCGTAAATGTACGCGTACGTCGTACACTTCTCCCGGTTTGGAATCGAGGACCCTACCATAGGGCTTCGCCTTTCATAGTAAAGAACATATCCGGATGATAACCAATAATAGAAGGCCTGTCAAGTCTTTCGGACTTCCCTGCCTTTTGGTACAATAACGTCATGTCAAATAAGGTGACCAAATTAATAACATGGCTAAAAAAACAATAAAAAAAGAAATTAGAAAAATCGCATTACAGTATCGCCGTACTGTTGAAGATGCAGGTATTCCCATTGAAAAGATGTTGGTGTTTGGTTCGTATGCGCGCGGTAATGCTAGGGAAGACAGTGATATTGACATCTGTGTCGTTTCCCCAAAATTGGGAAAAGACGAAATGGTAGAGTCGAGCAGATTAAATTTTTTGCACTGGAAACTTGATAATAGGATTGAAGCGCACCCGGTTTCTTCCAAAGATTTTGCCGCTACCGCCACGCCGCTTATTTTTGAAATTAAAAAATACGGTGTTGAGGTTTAATTAATCATGAGAATTTTTTCCGGCATACAGCCGACAAACCAATTACACATTGGAAATTATTTGGGAGCCATCAAGCAGTGGGTCCAGCTCCAAAAAGATAATGAGTGCATTTATTGTATCGTTGATTTGCATGCCCTCACTATCCCCTACGACCCCAAAACCTTGCAACAGAAAATAAAAGAAACTTCTATTGCCATAATGGCTGCAGGCATTGATCCCGAAAAATCTATTATTTTTGTGCAGTCGCAAGTAAAAGAACATGCCGAATTGGGCTGGCTGTTTAACACTATCACCCCCATTGGAGAGTTAGAGCGCATGACCCAGTATAAAGACAAGTCAAAAAAATTCAAAGAAAATATCAACGCCGGGCTGTTGGATTATCCGGTGCTACAAACCGCTGACGTGCTTTTGTATAAAGGCGAAGCCGTGCCGGTGGGTAAAGACCAGGAACAACACATTGAATTAATGCGAACGTTAGCGCGTAAATTCAACCAAAAATTCGGCCAGACCTTCAAAGAGCCTGCGAGCATGATTTTAAAAGAAGGGGCAAAAATAATGAGCTTGGTTGACCCTAAGAAAAAAATGTCAAAGTCTGATG
Organism: Candidatus Staskawiczbacteria bacterium RIFCSPHIGHO2_02_FULL_43_16; assembly: GCA_001821935.1. Taxonomy (GTDB): domain Bacteria; phylum Patescibacteriota; class Minisyncoccia; order Minisyncoccales; family Staskawiczbacteraceae; genus VGLO01. The sequence continues at coordinate 61,165 of MHOU01000011.1, read as the reverse complement.
AAGCAAAGAGCTGTATCTTTTTGTTTGACTCTCCGGAAGATATTACCAAAAAAATTATGTCGGCCACCACAGATTCCGGCAAAGAAGTAAAATATAATCTCACCAAAAAACCGGGAATTTCCAACTTACTGATGATTTACAGCTTGCTTTCAGGCAAAACCACCCAAGATTTGGAAAAAGAATTCGTGGGTAAAAATTACGGAGAGTTCAAAAAATCTTTAGCACAGGTAGTAGTGCAATATTTGGAACCATTCCGAAGGAAACAAAAAGAACTGATGACCCGCGAGGTGTATGTGCAAGAAATTTTAAAACAAGGGCAACATAAGGCGCAGGTTATAGCGCAAGAGACTATGAGAGAGGTTAGAGAAAAAATGGGGCTTATATAGCCCCATTTTTTATTGCTCGATAAAATCTTGCAGCTCCTTTTTCTTTTGTTCAAGTAGCTCTTTGGTATCTGCCTCAATAGTTAACCTTAGCAGCGGTTCAGTATTTGACGGTCGCACATTAAACCACCAGTTATCGTAAAACACACTAATACCATCCAAAAAATCCTGCCTGCCATCGGTATATTTTTGTTTTACTTTTTCCATAATCTCATCTTTATTCTCCACCTCAAAGTTTATTTCTGGGTCTTTTACATACAAAGATAATTCTCTCATTATTTCTGAAACCTTCCTACTGTCTTGTGAAATTATTTGGAGCAGAGTTAAAAATGCAATCATGCCCGAATCTGTATAAAAGTTATCTTTAAAACAATAGTGACCAGAAAGCTCGCCTCCCATAATACCGTTATTTTCTATTAATCCTTTTTGAATATTGATAAAACCAACTTTTGTACGAATAGGTTTACCTCCCCATTTTTTCACAAATTCACCTACTGATTTGGAGCATGTAACATGGTAAGCAATGCCCGTTCCTGGATATTTTTTCAAAAAATACTTCGCCAAAAGTGTTAATGTAATGTCGGCTTTAATAAATTCCCCCTGTTCGGTTACAACATAAATTCTATCCGCATCACCGTCAAAAATAAATCCCATATCGGCTTTTTGCTCTTTGATTTCTTTTTTAATTTGGTCTGCTGAACCTTCTACTAAGGGGTTGGGATCATGATTAGGAAAATTACCATCCGGCTTAAAATTTAAAGTAGCAATCTTAATTGGTAATTTACCTTGAACTTTTAAAATCCCCAAACCACCAACACCATTTGAAGCATCGATAACAACATTCATTGCTGCCAACTTAGTCAAATCGACAAGGGCGGTAGCATGATTGATATAGTCACTCCATATATCTTTTTCTTGCAATTGGATATTTTCTTCTGTAGTAATACCATTGTCTTCTATCAGCTTTGCAATATCCTTGCCGGGAATAATTTCTACAAAGTCCTTTTTTTTGACAACCATCTTAAACCCATTATATTCCTTGGGATTATGGCTAGCGGTAATCATAATACCTGCGTCAAAATCATAATTACCCACAGCAAAATAAAGGCATTCCGTGGGCACTTGACCGATAGTGATTACTTTAGCGCCCCCAGCCAAAAGACCCCCTGCAAGAGCTTTAAATAAGGCTGGTGATGACAGACGCGCGTCATAACCCACAACCACATTTTTAGCGCCTGTATGAGCAACAAAAGCCCGACCTATCTGATAAGCAGCTTCTTCATTTAGGTCAGCAGGATAAATGCCCCGCACATCGTATGACTTGAAAATAGATGGGTTAATCATTCTAGAATTATATATCAAGGGGCTTGATTTTTCCATAGCTATTTGCTATTATTGCACTAACTAAATATATGCAAACTTACGAATTAACCTATATTATTTCTTCCCATATGACCATGGAAGAAGCCGACGGCGTCAAAAAAGACTTTGAGGCTTCTTTGCAGGCAACCGGCGGAGTTATCATAAAATCTGAAAAAACCACGCCCCAACCCCTGGCTTACCAGATAAAAAAGCAAAGTTCAGGATTTTTTGTCACTACGGAATTTACCGTTGAAGAAAACCAGATTAAACCCATGAAAGCCCAGTTGGAAAAAAACGCCAAAGTATTACGGCACTTTTTGATTGTTAAAAAACCGGTGAAAATCATGAAAGAACGAAGGACCAGAAAACCGGTGGCCATAGCGGGCATGGCTCAAATGGCAAAGCCCGCCAAACCGTCAAAGAAAGTCCAAATGGAAGACATTAACAAAAAATTAGACGAAATCCTTTCGGAATAAATTCATGAATTTTAATAAAGCCTTTATTTTAGGAAACGTAACGCGCGATCCGGAGTCCCGCGCATTGCCTTCTGGTCAGCAAGTAGTGAATTTCGGGATTGCCACCAATAGGTTTTACACCGACCAGGCCGGGCAGAAAAAACAGGATGTGGAATTCCATAATATTGTGGCATTCGGAAAGCTGGCTGACATTGCTTCAAGATATTTAACCAAAGGCGCGCTCATTTTCATAGAAGGTAGAATTAAAACCTCAAGCTGGCAAGGAACGGATGGGGTGAAAAAATTCAGGACAGAAATCATTGCCGAAACGTTGCAACTGGGCCCAAGGCCACAAGGACAGGGGGCGCCGGCCACAGGAACTTCAAATTACCAAAAACCATATTCGGCCCCGGCACCAATGAACAATATGCCCAAAGCCGAAGAGATACCCATTATTGAAGAAAATGCCCCGGTCACCAGTTTCGTAAGCCAGGAAGAGCCGAAGGGAGACGAGAATAATGAGATCGATGTTAAGGACATCCCCTTTTGAATTTCCAATTTTTAATTTTTAAATAATGACTAAATTGTTTAATGTTTAAAAATTAAAGTATTTGAAAAATTATTTACAAAATTAAAAATTATAAAATTTACACGTATGGTTTGCTACTTTTGCCAAAAAAATATCAACGAAGTTGATTATAAAAACACGGAATTGCTCTCCCGTTTTATTTCCGGCTTTTTTAAAATAAAGCCACGGAAAAAAACGGGTCTTTGCAGCCACCACCAGCGTAAAATCGCTACGGCCATTAAGCAGGCCCGGCAAATGGGAATGATGGCGTATACACCTAAATAGAATCTGCCTGCCGGCAGGCAGGGAAGCTAGCCGCCTTGTTAGGCGAGCCTCGCCCCGTTGGGCGGGTATCTAGAAGCTAGAATAAAAACAGCCCCGCGGGGCTGTTTTTATTTACTCTTCCTCCTCTTTTGCGGCTGGGCCGGCAACCACAAATGAAGCCGCGGCCGCTTTGATTTTTTTAATGGCTTCGGGATGTTCTTTCAAGTAATGTTTGGCGGTTTCGGTGCCCACACCCATTTTTTCACCATCAAGGGTAAAGGTGTTCCCTGTTTGTTTTATCATACCATTGGCCAAACCGGCGCGCAGCGCATCGCCGCTTTTTGAAATGCCTTCGTTATAATAAATATCAAATTCAGCCACACGAAAGGGGGCGGCCACTTTGTTTTTTACCACCTTGGCTTTCACCCGGTTGCCAACAATTTCATCTCCGCTTTTTATTTGGGCGGTCCGGGCCAGATTCACCCGCACCGAAGCATAAAATTTCAAGGCCAATCCGCCTGGTGTGGTTTCTGGATTTCCAAAGACCATACCAATTTTCATGCGGGTTTGGTTGATAAAAATAATCATGGTGTTTGATTTGGAGGCAATGCTGGAAAGCTTCCGGCAAGCCTGGCTCATCATGCGCGCCTGCAAGCCCATGTGCTGGTCTCCAATTTCACCTTCAATTTCGCGCTGGGGGGTCAAAGCAGCCACCGAGTCCACCACAATCACATCCACGTTTTTGGTATTGACCAACGTTTCCACAATTTGCAACGCGTTTTCGCCGGAATCCGGCTGGGAAATTAACAAGTCATCCGTATTTACTCCAAGCCGTTTGGCGTAATCAGGATCCATGGCGTGTTCGGCATCAATATAAGCGCACACACCGCCTTTTTTTTGGGCTTCAGCCACAATGTGCAAACACAAGGTGGTTTTGCCGCTAGACTCCGCCCCATAAATTTCAATAATCCTCCCCCGCGGCATCCCGCCCACCCCCAGCGCCATATCCATGGCAATGGATCCGGTGGGAATGGTATCCACATTCACCTTATTGCTTTCGGAAAGTTTCATGATAGACCCTTCGCCATACTTTTCCTTAATTTCCTTCATCGCCGAATCTAGCGCCTTGTGTTGCTTTTCCTGAGCCTCTTTTTTTGCCTCGCCCATAGGCCTACGGCCGAGGGTTTCCTTTTTTTCTTTAGCCATATTTTTAAAATCCAGAATCTAATAACTAGAATCTAGAATATTACTTATTTAAAAATTATATTTTCTCCCAAGTTTCACTTTCAGCCGCTGCGGTTTTGGGTAACTCCTCCGATTCATCTAAACCGCTCGGGCCGGTATCTGCCATCTGAGCCTTGCTTGGCTCACCATACACATCGCGCGGCTTGGCGCCGTCGGCGGGACCTACCACCCCCTGGTCTTCCAGCATATCAATTAGCCGCGCGGCTCGCGAATAACCAATGCGCAGCCTGCGCTGCAAAAACGATGCTGAAGCTTTTTGGGTTTCAATGACAATTCTTTTTACATCATCAAACAGCGGGTCACTGTCGCCAAAAAACACATCCCCTCCGCCTTTTTCTTCGCTTTCTTCCTGGCGTTCCAGCGTGTCTTTTAGGTTGGCAATCAGCTCGCTTTGGGGCTCATCCACCATCTTAGCCTGTTCGTCCAGCCAATCGGTGACTTTTTTAACTTCTTTTTCCGAAACATACGGACCCTGAACCCGGGTAATTTTAGAACTCTTTGATGACAAAAATAACATATCGCCCAGGCCCAGCAATTTTTCAGCGCCGGAAGTGTCTATAACCGTGCGCGAGTCAATCTGGCTGGCCACCTGGAAACTGATCCGGCTGGAAATGTTGGCTTTGATTAAACCGGTAATAACTTCAACCGAAGGCCGCTGGGTGGCCAACACCAAGTGGATGCCCGTAGCCCGCGCCATCTGCGCCAAACGCACAATCCCCGCTTCCAATTCCTTTCCCTTGGCGGCCATCAAATCTGCCAACTCATCCACCACCACCACAATGTAGGGCAGTTGTGTGCCGGCCGTAATGACCGATTTATTAGCGTTGTAACTTTTAATATTCCTGGCGGAAATTTCAGAGAACACTTCAAAGCGCCGTTCCATTTCCTTGGCCAGCCATTGCAAAGCGTTAATCGTTTTAGTGGCATCGTTAATCACCGGGCACAGCAAATGCGGAATGTTATTGTAGTTTTGGAATTCCACCCGCTTGGGGTCAACCATGATCAACCGCAAATGTTCGGGCGTGCTTTTATAGAGCATGCTCAAAATCAGGGAATTCAAAAAAATGGTTTTCCCTGTACCCGTGGCGCCGGCCACCAGCATGTGGGGCTGTTCTTCCAGGGCGGTATAGACCGGATTGCCCGAAACATCTTTTCCCAGGGCAATCATTAACGGGGATTCGGCGTCTTGATAAGCCACATCAGCAATCAAATTGCGCAGCACTACCGTGGCCCGCACCTTATTGGGCACTTCAATGCCCACCAAGGCTTTTCCGGGAATGGGCGCTTCAATCCTAATGGGGTGGGCAGCCAGAGCTAGTGCTAAGTTGTTAGAAAGCGTAGTAATCTTAGACAATTTAACTCCTTCAGCGGGTTTAAAAGCATATTGGGTAACTGCTGGCCCCACGTTTACCTCAGCCATTTCCACTGGAATGCCAAAATTTTCCAGGGTCTTTTTGATAATCAGAGAGTTTTCTTTAATATTGCCGCTGGTTGGGGCGGTTTCATTTTTATTCAATAAATCAATTGGCGGCAGAGCGTATTTTCCTTTCTGAATGGGCTGGCTGGCGTTAACCAAAATGGGCACCGCCTCTTTTTTATTGGCATCTTCTTTCTTAAACAGCGAAGGCCGGGGCTTTAATTCTTCTTTCTGAGCCGGTGGCTGCACGCCCGTGATTTTCAAATTGGGTGAATCGGTGCTTTTTAACGGGAAAACCCCGACTGCCCTTTTTTCTTCCAACTCTTTTGGCTGGTCATTCCATAAAAATTGCAGGAAAATAAACAAGCCAATGATAATAATCGTGGCAAAAACAATGTTGGCCACCAACAAGCCGAAACCGCTCAAAAGCAGTTTGGCAAACCAGCCCACGGCGCCAATGTATTCCATATTCAAATTCTGGTTGCCCGCCAGGCCCGAAATGCCAACAATGGTAAGCAAAATGGCCAGCCCGATAGCCAGCGCCTTCACCCGCTTATGGGATTTTAAAAATACCAAACCGCTGGCAAACAGCGATAGGATAATGGTGGTAACCGTCAGACGCGAGTCCCCGAACAAAAGGTTCAAAAAATATACCAGCCACTCGCCCGCCATCCCCGCCTTGCCAAAAAACGAGAGGGTAGCAATGACGGCAATCAAGCACATCAAAATACCCTTGATCCACTTTTTGGTTTTGGTATGCAAAATATGCTCTTTTTTCTTGAGCTTGCCGTTCTTGCCGTTTTCTTTTTGGTTTTTGTCTGGTTTCGCCATGATAATTCCTTCATTGTACCACCTGGTTTTGTAAATATTCAAGTGGATATTCCGCTCGGGTATGCGGTTCAAAGGTCACAGTTCATTTCTCCAGCGAGAAATGACTGTTCGCGTCTCGGTAATTTTCCCGCTTCGCGGGACCATGCAAAATCACCTGCGAAGCGTCCTTTGAATCGCAACCCTCGCTCCATTAATTTTTTACATGAAAAAAGCCCGGTGATTTGTAAATCATCGGGCTCGGAATGGCTTCGCCGTAACGCAGTGCGTTACTTGTTTAGCCCTTTTTGCGTATTCGTTTCCGCGGCTTTCGGTTGAAACCCGGGTTCGTCCCAGAAGTCAACGATCAGGAACGGAAACTGCGGCACCGCCACCGCTAAGAATGGATCCGGCTGGACCACTGCGTAGTCAGACACCAACAAGCAGATGGGGTCTGTTTTCTTGAAGTGTTTGAGGATGGTTTCAGCCGTTGCCAGCACTGCTTCGGGAATGATTTTGGTGTACCGGCTTGTCCTGTCGACTTCGCCATAATAGCCATCGATCTTCAATTCGTAGGCTTTGTACTGGTAGTGAATACTCCACGCAGCCTCCCTTCCGATCAACTGCTCGAGCGGCTTGGTGAGAGATTTCCACACCCATTTCATCCTCGGCCCCTGCTTTTGAGCCATCTTACACATCCACTCATGGACAGCTTTGTCGTCGTAGAGAAGGATGTTGTTCTCGGCGATGACGATCTTGAGCTGTTCATAAAGCACATGAACAGGATCCGGCTCATAGCCAATGGCCGCAGCTCGTTGGACATACTTTTTTAATCCGTCCAACGAAGAAGTAGGTGCGGGCAAGGGGCGCCCCTCTGGCTTACTCCGGTCACCAAGTACCATGCTTGCAACTTGGACATGGGGAATATCCAGATGCCTTTTGCCAGTCGCCGTGTCAATGCTGCCAAGACTCATGGAAGCTCTCCTTGTGAGAAAGAGGAAGACTGCTAATTGGGAACGATCTAATTACAGTATGCCAAATACATGGGAACAAGTCAAATTTCCTTAATGCTTCAAATATAGGTTGAAGCATTACCCAAAACAACAAAAAACCGCCCGAGCGGACAGTTTTTTGCATTCTAGATTTCAGATACCCGCCCAACGGGGCGAGGCTCGCCTAACAAGGCGGCTAGCTTCCAGATTCTATTTATTAGGCCTAAACCCCGTCCCCACCGGAATCAGTTTCCCGATAATAACGTTTTCTTTCAATCCGCGCAATTTATCTTCTTTGCCTTCAAGCGCTGCTTTAATCAACACGCGCGAAGTTTGTTGGAATGAAGCGGCAGACAAGAAGCTTTCCGAAGCCAGCGCCACCTCTGAAATTCCCAACAAAATCTGAGCCCCTATTGGCGCTTCTTTTTTAGCTTTTTTCAAGCGCTCCACTTCTTCTTGGAATACAGACCACTCAATAATTTCACCTCGCACCCATTCACCCTGACCCTCTTCTTTAATGCGGATGCGCGAAAACATTTTTGAAATGATGGCTTCAATGTGCTTATCATGGATGTCCACACCCTGGGAAGAGTAAATCCTCTGCACTTCTTTAAGAATGTAATTTTGGGTTTCCTGCAAGCCGGCGGATTTATACAGTTTTTTCAAATCCAAATTTCCACCGCACAAAGGCTGGTTTTCTTTCACTTCTTGGCCCACCGCCACCAACATGGCAATTTTGCCCGGAATTTTGTAATCAATCGGCAAGGCTTTTTTACCGGCGGTAATCACAATGCCTTTTTTGTTTTTGGCATCGCCGGTGGGCTGGATGGTTACCACGCGGGTTTCTTCATTGATAGCCGTCACCTTTCCATCAGTCAAAGACATGACCGCTTCCCCTTTTGGAGCGCGGGCTTCAAAAATTTCTTCAATACGCGGCAAACCTTGGGTAATATCGCCCGACCCAACTACTCCCCCCAAGTGATGGGTTCGCAGTGTAAGCTGGGTTCCCGGTTCTCCAATGGCCTGGGCGGCCACCACTCCCACGGCTTCACCCAATTTTACCAGATTATTACGGCTCAAATCCCACCCATAGCACTTCTGGCACACGCCGCGGATACTTTGGCAGGTTAATGGGGAACGTAAATTCACCGCTTCCACCTCTTCTTCTTTTATCTGTTTGGCCTGAGCCCAGCTGATAATTTCTCCCTTTTTGGTAATGGCTTGCTTTTTATTTAACTTTGACAAAACATCTTGGGTGCAAACCCGGCCCACCAATTTAAAGACAAAGTCCTGTTCAATATCTTCGGCGTCTTTTCGCAGCACTTCTTTGCCTTTTTTATCGCCGCAATCCTCTTCCCACACAATCACATCGTGAGCCACGTCAATCAATCTTCGGGTCAGGTAACCGGCAGAAGAAGTCCTCAAAGCTGTGTCAGCCGTTCCCTTTCTGGCTCCATGGGTGGAAATAAAGTATTCCAGCACATTAAAGCCTTCGGCAAATGAAGACTTAACCGGCAGTTCAATAATGTCTCCGGCCGGATTGTTTACCAACCCCTTCATGCCGGCCATCTGCACGGGCTGCGACCAGGTAGCGCGGGCTCCGGCGCTGATAATAGAAAGCACGGAACCGTCTTCGGGCAAAGTGGTTTTCAAAAGCGCTTCCAGTTTGGTTTTAACGCCCTGCCAAAGCAAAATTTTCTGGCTGGTTTTTTCGTCGTGGCTTAAAAGCCCCTTTTCAAAATGAGAATCAATGCGCTCCACTTCTTTTTCGGCGTCCATGATCATCTGCCCCTTCTCTTTTGGCACAATCAGGTCATCCATGCCCCAGGAAATGCCGGAAAGGGTGCAATACTCAAACCCCATCACTTTGATTTTATCCAAGGCTTCAATGGATTCAGCGCCCGGGTATTTTTCAATCAAATCGCGGATCAAAGCTTTGAGCGCCTTGTTGTCTATCAGTTTGGAAACGTACGGATAAGTAGGCGGCAACTGGGCATTTAAAATCAACCGGCCCACGCAGGTTTCAATTAACTCATGTTCGGCCGATTTTGGGTTGGGCACCCTGATCTTGGCCGTTAAGGTTACAAAACCGTATTCATAAGCGGTCACCGCCTCGGAATCGCTAGAATACACCTTAACCTCTTTGGCATCTTTCGGCTCTTTCATTTTGGTCAGCAAATAGCAACCCAAAGCAATATCGCGGAATGGCCCGATAACCGGCAAGCCGGTGGCCGGCCTTAACAAGTTCAAACTGGAAAGCATAATTTCGCGGGCTTCTTTTTGGGCTTCATCGGAAAGCGGCAAATACACGGCCATTTGATCACCGTCAAAGTCGGCATTAAAAGCCTCGCAAGCCAGCGGATGCAACCTAATGGTTTCCCCTTCGGTCAAAACCGGGTGAAACGCTTGAATACCTAATCTATGCAAAGTCGGGGCGCGGTTAAGTAGCACTACTTTGCCGGCCACCACTTCTTCCAAAATCGCCCACACTTCAGGGACTTTTTCTTCAATCAACCGGGCGGCGCCGCGAATGTTATAAGCCAATTCTTTATCTAAAATACGCTTGATAACAAAGGGTTTGAAAATTTCCAAAGCCATGGTTTTTGGCAAACCGCACTGGGAAAATTTCAATTCCGGCCCAACCACAATCACGGACCTTCCGGAATAATCCACGCGCTTGCCCAGTAAGTTCTGCCTGAACCTTCCCTGCTTTCCGGCCAGCATGGCGGCTAATGATTTTAAGAGCCGCTTGCCGCCAGTGGTGGCAGTAGTGGTTACGCCTTTTCTCATGTCGTTATCAATCAAGGCATCAACCGCTTCTTGCAGCATGCGCTTTTCATTGCGCACAATAACCGGCGGAGCCGAAATTTCCTGCAAGTATTTTAACCGGTTATTACGGTTAATTACCCTTCTGTATAAATCATTTAAATCGCTGGAAGCATAGCGGCCTCCATCCAGTTGCACCATGGGGCGCAAATCGGGCGGCAACACAGGCAAAACATCCATAAACATCCATTCCGGCCGAACTTTGGCTTTCAACATTCCCTGGAACAACTTCAAGCGGCGCAAAATTTTCTTTTTTAACAGGGGCGGGGCATCTTCGGCTTCTTTCACCAATTCTTCAACGGTGATTTGCAAATCAACTTTGGTGAACAATTCTTTAACCACCTCGGCACCCGTTCCCGCTTCAAACATTTCCCCGTATTTTAATGAAATATCATGGTAAACAACTTCTGACAAAATTCTCAAAGGTTTTATTTCTAAAATTTCTTCTTTTACTTTTTCGCGCAGCTGCTTGTATTCGGTTTTCTCCGCTTCGTTGGCGGCTTTCTTAGATTTTACTTTAAATTCCTGCTCAACCGCGTCCAGCAAGCGCTGACGGGCTTCGTTGTCCACTTTGGTAATGATATAGCTGGAAAAATAAATTACTTTTTCCAATTGTTGGCTGGATTTATTCAACACCAAACCCATGCGGCTTGGCACACCCCGTAAAAACCAGATATGCGAAACCGGCGTGGCCAGTTTAATGTGGCCCATCCTTTCGCGCCTTACCTGGCTTTTGGTCACTTCCACCCCGCAGCGGTCGCAAACCACGCCCTTGTACCGGATTCTTTTATACTTTCCACAGGCGCATTCATAATCTTTTTCCGGGCCAAAAATGCGCTCGTCAAACAAGCCGTCCTTTTCCGGTTTTTGAGTGCGGTAATTAATAGTTTCCGGCCGAATAATCTCACCGTGCGACCATGACAAAATCTCCTCAGGCGAGGCAATTTTGATTCTGATTGATTCTAAGTCTAGTACTCGCATGAGTTGTTATAATTAATTTTTAGAATCTTTTTCCCTGATCTTTTCTTTCACCTCAACTCCCATTCCAAGCGATTTCAATTCAGCCACTAACAAATTAAATGAAGCTGGGATGTTGGGGTTTTTAATCGGCTCGCCCTTTAAAATGCTTTCATAGGTTGTGGCCCTTCCCACCACATCGTCAGATTTAATGGTTAACATTTCCTGCAACGTGTAAGCGGCGCCATAACCTTGCAGCGCCCAGACTTCCATTTCCCCGAACCTCTGGCCTCCAAACTGGGCTTTTCCTCCCAAAGGCTGCTGGGTAATCAATGAATATGGGCCAATAGACCTGGCGTGCACCTTGTCATCAACCATGTGGATCAGTTTCATGATATACATGTAGCCAACCGTAATCGGCCGCGGGAACGGCTGGCCGGTTCGGCCGTCATACAAGGTAGTTTGGCCACTTTCGGGCAAACCCGCTTCTTTCAATTCTTTTTTGATATCTTCTTTATGAGCCCCTAAAAGCGAAGGGGTAATAGCCAAGTAGTTTAGTTTATGGGCGGCCCAACCAAGATGGGTTTCCAAAATCTGCCCCAGGTTCATACGAGAAGGAACGGACAATGGCGACAAAACCAAATCTACCGGAGTCCCGTCTGCCAAAAATGGCATTTCCGCTTCCGAGGCAATGCGCGAAACCACTCCTTTGTTTCCGTGGCGTCCCACCAATTTGTCTCCCACTTTAACGTGCCGGATTTCCGAAACTTCCACCTGGATTTTTTTAATCACCCCCGGTTCCAGCTTATGACCCAATTCGCGGGAAAAGATTTTCACATTAGTCACCTTTCCGTGCTTGCCGTGTTCAACCCGCATGGAAGTGTCTTTGACATCTTTGGCCTTTTCACCGAAAATGGCGCGCAATAACCGTTCTTCCGGTGTTAATTCGGCTTCCCCTTTGGGCGAAATTTTTCCCACCAAAATATCGTTGGGGCCCACACTGGCTCCTACCCGCACAATGCCCTCTTCATCCAAATCTTTCAATTTTTCTTCCCCCACATTGGGAATATCAGAAGTGGTTTGTTCATCGCCCAATTTTGTTTCACGCACGTCGCAGGTAAAATCTTCTATATGGATAGAAGTAAATTCAAATTCTTTGACTAACTTTTCGGAAATGGTAATGGAGTCTTCAAACCCTCCTCCGCGTAACGGCAAAAAACAGACTAAAATATTCCTTCCCAGCGCCAAGCGGCCCTGGTCAATGGCGGCCCCATCGGCCAGCACATCGCCTTTTTTGAAATGATCCCCTTTTTGGACAATCGGTTTTTGGTGGAAACAGGAATATTGGTTGGTCCGCACAAAGGTTTGCAATTCATAATCTTGGGTAACTTTCTTGCCAGACACGTCGTATTGCACCAAAATATGGGAAGCATCCACTTCTTTGACCACCCCATTAGAGGTGGCTAAAATCACCTGGCCGGAATCGCGAGCCACGTTTCTTTCCACTCCGGTTCCTACCAGCGGAGCCTCTGGCCTGATCAACGGCACGGCCTGGCGTTGCATGTTTGAACCCATCAGGGCGCGGGAAGCATCGTCATTTTGCAAAAATGGAATCAGGGAAGCGGCCGCAGAAATAAACTGTTTGCTGGAAACATCGGAGTAATCCACCTTGGAAATTTCCGTTTCGGCCGGTTCTCCCTTTACCCGGGCCTCCACTTTGTTGGGCGGAATTTCCGGTAAAATTTTGCCATTCTTATCAATCGGCACGGAAGCCGGCACAATAATGTACCGTTCTTCCTCTTGGGCTGACAAATAATGAACTTCATCGGTAATCTTGCCGTTTTTTACTTTAAAATAAGGGGCTTCTATAAACCCATACGGGTTGACCCGCGCAAAGGAAGCCAAGTGGCCCACCAATCCCACGTTCTGGCCTTCCGGAGTTTCAATTGGGCAAATCCTTCCATAGTGGCTAGGCTGCACATCGCGCACTTCAAAGCCGGCCCGTTCGCGGGTTAATCCCCCGGGACCCGTGGTGGTCAAGCGCCTTTTGTGTTCAAGTTCCGCTAACGGATTTTCGTTATCCATGAACTGTGAAAATTGTGAAGAGGTGAAAAATTCTTTCACCACGGCCATCAGCGGCCGCGGGTTGATCAGTTGGGTGGCGGTGATGGTGGAAGGATCCAAGGTGGACATTTTGTCTTTAATAATCCTTTCCATGCGCATCAAACCAACCCGCAACCGATTTTGCAACAATTCAGACAAGGTCCGCACGCGCCGGTTTCCCAAGTGGTCAACCTGGTCGGCTTTGGCGTTGGGATTATTGTTTAACTTGATGACTTCTTTGACCACTTCCACCAAGTCCTCAATGCTTAAAATTCGTTCTTCTTTGGTGATGTCGCTACCGGCGTCTTTTTTCTTGGTGTTTAAACCGGGCAGGCGCATCCAAGTTTTCCAGCGCCCCACTTTTGACAAGTCGTACCGGTCAAAATTAAAGAACATGTTGAAAATCAAATCTTGGGCGGTGTCGGGCGTCACCAGATCCCCCGGCCGCAGCCTTCGATATATTTCCACCAGGGCTTCTTTTTGGTCTTTGCAGGTGTCGCGCTTTAAGGTTTCATAAATATATTTTATTTCCCCGGTATCAACATCTTTAAATTCTTTTTGGATTTTTTCAATGTTTTCCAACCCCAAGGCCATCAAAAGTGTGGTGGCCGGCACTTTGCGCTTGCGATTAATTTTAACGCCCACAAACCCAGATTCTTCGGTTTCAAATTCAAGCCAGGCACCACGATTGGGAATAACCTTTGCCCCAAAAAAGTTTTTGCCTTTTGCTGACCGCGAGGTAAAAAACGCCCCGGGGCTGCGGAT
>MHOU01000011.1:0-47007 GCA_001821935.1 Candidatus Staskawiczbacteria bacterium RIFCSPHIGHO2_02_FULL_43_16 | reverse complement strand
TTTAACCTCTTTTGTTTTTTTATTGACTAACCGTATTTTAGCGCGCAGCGAAACTTCCAGCGAATCGTTGTTGCGTTTGGCTTCCAAGCCGTTTTTGTAGTTGGGCTTGCCCAGATTATAATCTAAAAACCAGAGCTCAAACTCTTTTGAAGTATAATCAAAAATGGGAGAGATTTCAGAAAAAAGTTCTTTGATCCGCACATCGATAAAATCTTTCCAGGTATCGCGCTGCATTTCCAAAAGATGCGGGGTTACAAAAGAAAGGCCGGATTTTGAAAAATTCCTGATGTGTTGTGTTTTTTCAGCCATGAGATAATGGAGCAGTTATGAATACAAACACAAAATACCCTGATCTTATCTAGGGTATAACCCTCACCCACACAAAAATAACCGGGCAAGGGATTTTGATTTTAGTTAGAGTAAAATGGCCACTTGTTGATATCTAGTCTGATTATATTCTTTCTATTTAAAATGTCAAGGGTTTTAGCGCTTAGTATAGATGCTCTGCAAGATTCCCAGTGAAACAAAATTGGCAATCAAGCCGGATCCGCCGTAACTGACCAGTGGCAAGTAAATTCCCACCACCGGAAACAGCGAAAGGTTCATGCCAATGTTTATCGTAAACTGGGTAATGAGCACAATGGCAAACCCGATGCCAAACAGCCGCGGAAAATTTGATTGCGAATTAATGGCAATTTTTAGAATGCGCCAGATTAATATCAGATAGGTTGTAAAAAATACCGTAACACCGGCCAGCCCCCACTCTTCGGCAATGACGGAAAAAATAAAATCGGTGTGGGGTTCCGGCAAAAATCCGTATTGCACCTGGGATCCTTTGCCCAAACCCTGGCCGAACAGTTGACCGGATCCAATGGAAACTTTGGTTTGCGCCTGACTCCAGGAACCGCCTAGCACATCATAAGGAAAGATAAAATTAACCACCCTGGCCTTTTGATAATCCGCCAATAAAAATTGCCAAGAAAATCCTGCTACCAGCATAAAACATAACGATAACGCCAAAAAATGCTTTAATTTAATCCCCGATACCAATAAAATTCCCAACCACATCAGCACAAACACCATGGTTCCCCCCAAATCCGGCTTAATAAAAATAAGCAGTGCCGGCAGGGCGACATACAATCCGGAAATTAAAATGTGGCGCAATTTATACATCTCTACGTGGCGCATGGAAAAATATTTGGCCAGTAAAATTAACAGCACAATCTTCATGGTTTCAATCGGGTCAAGGGTCAAAAATCCCACCTGATACCACCCCCGCGTGCCACGGATCACCGGCGCGAAAAAATGCAACCCTGCCAAAAGCGCCAGGCACAGCGCGTACAAAAGCAAAATCAAATATGAATTGTCCCGCAACATCCGGTAATCAAAAAAACTGATGGCAAACATCAGGGCCAGCCCCACCGCCAAAAAAACCAGCTGCTTTTCAAAATTCCCAAAATCGCCTTTTGCCAGGCCGGAGCTCCAAATCCCCGCCAACCCAAAAGCCACCACCACCAACGTGGCACCAATCAACACCCAATCCAGTTTTTTGAGGTGGTCGACGAAATTCATTTTTTATAAAAATCTTTCATTTTCCATGTAACTTTAAATTCGGTAAACGTTCTTTGTTTTTCAAAAAACGCTCAAACCAACTATATACTTGCTTATCTGATTCTTCTTTGAATTCTGTTAGCCCATGATCAGCCCCCTCATACACTATAAAACGAAAAGGCACTTTGTGTTGATATAATTTTTCGGCCAAGCGAATTGAATCTTTAGCATTTACCCGCCAATCAGCCGAGCCATGCATAATTAAAAGCGGTGTTTTCTTGTAAATCTTTTCCGGCCAATATAAGGCAGACCTTTTTATCTGTTCTTTTTTTTGCTTTCCATATAGAGATATCTGATGGTCGCGCCAACCCTTTCTGAATTTAGGCGAATTTACTTCGTCAGCCGGAGCCGCATATACTACCGCCACATTAATCCACTTTACCAATGACAGGGCCCGATATGTCATTAATCCGCCACGGCTTCCGCCCATCATGCCAATAGCTTCATAATCAGCGCCCGGCCATTCTTTAATTATTTTTCTTAATATCAACACATCTTCTATGTTTTTATCTCCCCAATCATCGACACCTTCACTTCCCGGCCCGCCGGAATATTGGGAAGCAAAAAGAATATATCCCTGGCGCGCCAATGACGCCATTCTTGTATAGCAAGTCCCGGTAACAACGGCACCAAAATCTTTCGTCCCACCCCTATTCCAAATAATACATGGCAATTTTCCATGTTTTTGTTTTGGCTCAACAACATATCCCGATATTTTTAGTCCACGCGAAAGATACTCAATACGATACACATTCACGTACTTTTCGTTTTCAAGAGCTAACTTTAGATTCTCATTGGAAATTTCCCGTAATCGTTGTCGTACTTCATCTGAGAGTGGCCGCAACTCTTGTAATAAAAGTATTTTTTTCATAAATCTTATTTAATCAATCCTAAAAACTCTTTCTCATAACGATTCTCTCATTCTATCAAGGGTACCATAATCCTCACGGCCGTGAGCTTTATAGTACCGCTTTAAATCTCCTCAATCAAAAATATTTTTACGAATTCATCCAGGTTATACATCTGCAATAACTTTTCTGTCTTTTCTGAAACATCGTATGGAGTTACCCAAACACTTTGCTGGAACATTTTATAACCCAGATTATGCAACACGCTTCTCAATAAATCCCTCGATTTCCGGTTCTTTTCCGGCACATCAAAGATAAGCATAGCCCACTTTCCGTCTTCCCTTTTTTTCTTTCCCTCTATCATAAAACTTGCCTTCAGTGCCTTACTCAAACCTTCTTTTGTAAGAATAATCGCCTTCTTACCTTCCAAACTTTTAACTCTTATATACCCTTTTGTTTTTGCATAATATATTAGCTTTTTAAATTTTACCCTGCCCTTATCATGCCGATATTTTTCAAAAATAGGATTTTGTACTCCATATAATCGTTTCCATTTTCCAGGATGGGCATTTAACATAAAAGAGGCAATGTCTCCCACCCCTTCAAGGACAGTATACATATCCCACAAAAATTCATCAGTAATCGATAGCTTCATATCTCCATGGTACCACAAAGCTCACAGCCGTGAGAACTATGGTACTTTGAATTTTCGCACACCACAAAGTTTATCCAATAATTTTATCCATATCTACTTCAAGTACATATTGCGAACGCTTGGCGATGGCTGAAACCAAAGCGCGGTGTGTGCCATCAAGAACTACTTTTTCTTTTCCATCAAACTTTCCAGCAGCCACTTTGAATTTGGCAACAAACGTCGGTGCCAATTCATAGTGTCTGCTCATGTATCCAAGTTTAACCATACTCGTGCCAATATGGTCGTGGCCGCTTGAACTCATTTCCTGATCAATCATTTCTTTGTCAATAAAATAGTAAAAGAGATCACTCTGAACAATGGTCTGGGCGACGCGCAATATCTTATCAGGATCATTAGAAACATAATCATCAGCTAACTCCGGGTTTCTTCTTTTTAATTCCTCGGTTACTGCCTCAATAGAGGCGTGGGTTACTACCGGATCCATAACATTTCCAACATCTTTGTAATAATCAAGCGGCTCAATACGCATAATGTGCACAAGATCGGGGGATGCTTCTAATTTTTTTATGAATTCCTGCCACAAGACTTTGTTTTCGGGAAAAATGTTATTAAAGTTTCCATGCGCTTCGTCAAGCGTAGCAAGTATGCGATCTAAAAAATCGTCGGCGTCACATTCTTGATGATGGCTTTTGAGTTCCGCTTCAAACTTTTCAAAAATCAGCCGAATTACCGCATCAACATCTTCCACTTCTTCCTTCGTAACATCCGGAGATTTATTCTGCCTTAAAAAATCTTCTATTATTTGACCCCTTGATTGTTGCTCCAGCGATTCTTTCATATTTTTACTTTATAAGCTCCAAAAACTCTTTTTCATCTAAAACCTTTACGCCTAATTTTTTGGCTTTGTCGGCTTTGGAGCCGGGTTCTGAGCCGACGACTACGAAACTGGTTTTGGCGGAAACGGATTCGGAAACTTGGCCGCCGAGTGCCCGGACTTTTTCTTTGGCTGATTCTCTTTCAATGTTTTCCAGCGTTCCCGTAAAAACAAATGTCTTGCCTTGCAGGCGCCCGGCGCCCGACGTCGGGCGTCGGGTGATTTTCACTCCGGCCTTGAGCAGTTTTTCTAAAAACTTTCCGTTGCCTTTATCACCAAACCATTCATAAACCGATTTTGCCACAATGGGGCCGATATTAGCAATACTATCAAAATCTTCCAGTTTTGCATTTTTTAACTTTTCTAATGAACCAAAATGTTCGGCAATATCAACTGCAGTTTCAGCTCCAATATTCCTGATTCCCAGCGCATAGATAAATCTTGAGAAAATAATTTCTTTTTTTTCTTGAATGGCCGCCACCACATTTTCCGCAGATTTTTCACCAAACCTTTCTAATTGTGCTAAATCCCCCTCTTTTAACGAGAAAATATCCGCCGGGTCTTGCGCCAAACCTTCATCCAGCAACCGGTCAATAATTTTGGGGCCCAAACCATCAATATTAAATGCGGGACGCGAAACAAAATGGTAAAAACTTCGACGGCTGCGTGCAAAACATGTTACATTCGGGCATCGCCATAAAACCTCAGTTTCTGATTTCTCTAATTTAGTAGTGCAAGCCGGGCAATGTGTTGGCATCTTAAAATGCTTTTCTTTTCCGGTGCGCAATTCCGGCAACACTTTGATAATATCCGGAATCACATCTCCTGCCCGCCCCACAATCACGCTGTCACCAATTTTCACATCCAGTCTCCTAATTTCATCTTCATTATGAAGCGTAGCGCGGGTAATAGTGATGCCCGAAATTTGCACGGGTTTTAAAACCGCCACCGGAGTCATTGCCCCCGTTCTGCCAACTTGGATTTTAATATCTTCTATTATAGTAGTGGCCTGACTCTGAGCAAATTTAAAAGCAATGGCTCCGCGGGGAGTCTTACCCACCACCCCGAGTTTTTCAAACAAAGCATTATTATTTACAATCACCACTACCCCGTCAATTTCATAAGCCAACTTTCCTCGGATTTTTTGTACGTGTTCATAAAAATGGAAAACCTCTTCTAAATTTTTACAATACTTATTATGAGAATTGGTTTTAAACCCCATTTTTTTAAATTCATCATGGCGCTGTTCATGAGTTTTGGTTTCTACACCCAAAATAATATCATAAGCAAAAGAATCCAATTTCCTTGAAGCGGTAACTTTTGGATCTAACTGGCGCACTGACCCGGCCGCAATATTCCGAGGATTAGCATACAACGGAAGCCCTTTTGCAACCTGGGTTTTATTAATAGCCTCAAATTCCTTCTTACTAATGAATACTTCCCCCCGCACCACCAGCGAATTGATAATTGATAATTGGTAATTGGTAATTTTCAGAGGTATTGCCTCAACCGTTTTTAAATTTTGCGTGATATCTTCGCCTACCGTGCCATCTCCGCGCGTTGAGCCTTGTTTAAAAATCCCGTTGTCATATTCAAGTTCAATGGCCAGGCCATCAATTTTTAATTCGCAGTAAAAGTCTATTTGATTTTTTTCTTGCTCTGTTAAAAGTTTTGAAATCCTTTCCAGCCAATCCTGCATATCTTCTTTACTAAATGCATCGTTTAACGAAAGCATACGCTCTTTGTGCGGTACTTTTTTAAATTCAGGCAAGGGTTTGCCGCCAACACGCTGGGTGGGAGAATCGGCGGTAATAAATTCCGGGAAGTGCTGTTCCAAATCAAAGAGTTCTTTTTTCAAGGAATCCAACGCCGCGTCAGAAATTTCCTGCTTATCCAAAACGTGGTACTGGTAACGATGGTAGTTTACCAGTTCTTTCAACTTTTCTATGCGATGTTTAGCCTCTTGCTTGTTCATCTTGTAACCGTTCTTGATGCTTCTTTATATACACCTTTTGAAGAAATATTCAAAACCCCGCCAATCATTTTTGCGTTAACAAAATATGTTCTGCCATCAAACGCGCCGTCATAATTCAGGTCGCAACCGGGGCATTTTTTGAATACGTACAGAGCTCTTTCCATACCGCTTTCAGCCGCATAAAGGGCGGAAATGGAATTTGAGGCGCCTGCCATGATTTTTACCTGGCCGGATAACATGGAACTGATGCCAACCACAATGGCCAGCATAATGGCCATAATTAAAAACGTCAGCACTAGTGATATGCCCCGCTCGTCATACTTCATCTTTTTGAAATGGTTGTTTGAATTACTATTTCCCGGCTCTTTTCATACGACGAATCTTTGATGGCAAGTGACAGGGTTACCCTTGGCCAAACCGCTCCACCAACCAGCGTCGCCCACGTGTTTTTATTGCCATTGATCACAAATCTGGCATGTTGCAACTTGAATTTACCGGATATGAGGTTTTGCGGAGCGCCACCATTTTTTGTTTCTTTGAACGTTCCATCGCTATCAAGGAAAAATTCCTGGCACACACCTTCACCTGAAATAAACTGTATGCCCTGAAAAAAGCCTGTCGGTGCGTCAAAGCGGGTAAGCAAATAAGTGTAACCTTTGTAGGCGACGGCATCCTGGACAAGGCAGGTGCCGGCCGTGTCGACTGCCGCGGTGCGCAGAGATCTGGCAATATATTCTTGCACATAACTTGCCTGGTTTAACATTTCCTGCTGGCTTAATATCCTTTTTTGATGCTGGATAATGGATATAAACATGCTTACCGTTACCCCCATGATCAACATAAACAAACCCAAAACCACCACTAATTCAAGCAACGTAAAACCCTTGCTTGAATTATAATTTGAAATTTGAAATTTGAAATTTGAAATCATTGATAATTGTACAGATACCCTTCTGTTTCAAAACTCACGGGTTTGCTGCCATCGCTCCACATCACCACAACGGTGATTTTTAAAATATCGGGGCTGTCCGCCTGGGTTATGGTAACACTGCGCCTGAATTTGGTGGCAGTCCCTTGGCCATAGCCATAAAAACCATCAGCGTTTATTTTTAAATAATCGCTTTCATTGTACCCTTTTAAGGCATTTTCAAGCCCCTGGGCTGAAGTTCCCGTTTTATAATCAAGCTGGCAGCCCAGGCTGCAGTTCAAAAGCCCGGCTGACCATGCTAAGCGCTGCCCTTGGCGTATTTTTTCAAAATTATTATCGCGGATATTGCGCACTACTTCAAAACCCTCTTGCGCCAGCTGGGAGGCGGTGAACTTTGAAGCAATGGCGGAATTCAAACTTACCATCGGCGAAAATGCCCCGTACACGCCAATAATGCCAAACGACAAAATGGCAATGGTGATGATCAGCTCAATAATGGTAAAACCATTTTTTTTCATGAATTTTAATTTCTAATCTCAATGAGCCCCGATGTATTGATAAAAACGCTCTTGGTTTTTGCCGCGTCGCTTTCCAATGCGAAAATAATTTCCACCCCGCTGCTAGTGTCATCCAACTGGCTTATGAAAACCCCAGCATTGCCAACAGAAAAATGAATACTGACCTTATCTAAAAATACATTGCCAAGGCCTTTGATAACCACCCCCGGCTCGGCCATCTGCATATCAATCTTCCTGACCACCACATCCGAAGCGTCATAGCGATTGTTGGCAGGGAGTCTGTCAGCATAGATAAGATAGGTTTTATTTCCCAGCGCCGTGGTATCAAGGTAAATACCGTATCCGCCCACTTTCTGACTAATGCCAAAAGAATCTTTATGGGGTAGTGAAGACAGTGCCATATCCTGGGCCAGACGCGCATCCTGGGAAAACGCATGGGCAGCACGGCTTAAGGCAAACTGCAACTTTACCCGGGGAAAATTGGAAATGACAATCACCGGTAAAATCGTAATAATGGCAATGACCATGAGCAATTCTATAATGGTAAACCCCCGCATAAACCGTGCGGGATAAGTGTTCGCTAATGCTCCCTTACCTTTTGATGTCATACAATAAATAAACCCATATACCAATTAAGTATCTCTGGCCCCCAAAATAAAGCCATAAAAGTTCCTAAAATTAAAAAGGGGGCAAATGGCAACTCACTTTTTAATCCCTTTTGGTTAAGTAGCATCAAGGATACGCCTATTATAGCACCAAAGAAGAATGCCAAAAATAAAGCTGCCAAAATATTAGGGAGACCCAATATGAGGCCCAGTAAAACCGCTAATTTAACGTCACCAAATCCCATCCATTTTCCGTGCGAAACAAAAAAGATACATAAGAAAAATCCGGAAGCCAACATAGCTGCTAAGAGATAATTCCAGGACACATGAAAGGGAAGCGCCACTATAATAGCCGGGAATAAGACAATGTCGGGAATAATGTAGTGATAAAAATCATAAACAAAGATTATAATTAATGAACTAGAAATATAGAACAAAAAAAGCACATTCAATAAACCAGCCATGTTGGTAATTGGTAATTGGTCATTGGTAATTAGGAGAAATATTACCGCAGTACCTATTTCTACCATTGGATATTGCCAAGATATTTTTGCCTTGCAATACCGGCATTTGCCTCCCAAAAACAAAAAACTGAAAACGGGAATCAAATCAAACCATGTCAAGGGGTGCTTGCAATGAGGACAATACGACCTGCCCCCAATGCTTTCCGATTTTTCCAAGCGTAAAATAACCACATTCAGAAAACTGCCGATGCACAGGCCCAGGATAAAAATAACGGCCGTAAAAAATAAAGACATATTCGCGTATTATAGCAAAAAAACGACGCCCGCGTAAGGCGCCGTTTTGTGAAAAAAGATGACCAATTAGTCAATACAACCTCCCGTAGCAGGGGTGGTGCATCTTGCTGTACAATCAGCGCTAACTTCGGATACTTTTTTGTATCCGGTTGAATCCACACAGAAGGTAGCCGCAGCCCCTTCGTCGCCGGTTGTTTTCAGGCTGGCGCATGAGCACCAAGCAGTGTCAGCATCATTTACAAAACAAATAGCGGCTTCAGCGGTAGCCGCAATTGCGGCTTGAGGACCAGTAAAATTAGCGGAACCGCAAAATCCATCATAGGTGCTGTTATCATCATAGAACACCGCTCCATTGGTCAATACGGTAGCCAAGTTCGCCTTAATAGCGGCGTTTTTGCCCTGATTAATGTATCCGGTAACGTTTACCAATACAATGGCCGCCAATACGGCAATGATCGCAACTACCACTAACAATTCAATAATAGTAAAGCCCCGCATAAAACTTGCAGGATAAGTGTTCGCTAATGCTCCCTTACCTTTTTGTTTATTCATGGTTATTTTAAAATTAATAAATAATTTTTCAAGATATTATATTACAGTAGAATCGACCTTTCTTTAATATTCTTCATATAATTATATTATGGTCTTATCTGCCAAACAATGACCAAGGTGTGGATAACCTAATTAGGTGTTGGGTTTTAGGTGTTAGGGTGTACGCATGTAATCGTTCCAACACCTGGCACCAAATACCCAGCACCTATATGGTTCCCAGCGCGCCGTAAAGCGGACCAAGCACGGAAATAGCCATGGCCGCCACCACAATACCCAATCCGATAATCATTACGGGTTCCAGCAAACTGGAAAACAAATCTATCGCCCCCTTAATGTCTTTTTGATAAAAATCCGCCACCTGGCTTAGCGTCTGGTCAAGTTTCCCCGTTTCTTCCCCCACCTTAACCATTTGCACTACGAAGGGCGGAAAATAATCTTTATATTTTACCATCACGTAGCTTATTTTTTCTCCCTCTGAGATTTCTTTCCCTATTTGGGAAGCAATCTGGCGATACACCGGGTTGCTTACCGTATCTTCGGTAATTTTCAGAGCACTTTGAATGGAAACTCCGGCCACAATCAAGGTGGAAATATTTGAACAAAACCTGGCAATAAACACTTTCTTTAATACTCCTCCTAAAAAAGGTATTTTCAAAAGCATCCTGCTGGTGGCGCTTTTGCCTTCTTGGGTGTTTACATAAAAAATAATAAGCCCGGCAACCGCCAGAACTAGCACCAGCAACACCCACCACCAATTTCCTAAAAATGCGTAAAAACCCAGGGTAGCTGATATAAAAGCTGAAGGCGCGGTTCCTGATTCTTCAACCAGGCTGGCGATGCGGGGCATTACTTCAATGATAATAATGGCAATGACTACCAGTAACACGCAAAATACGAACACCGGATACAGCATCGCCTGGCGCAATTGGACCAAAATATCATGTTCCCGTTCAAGGTGGAGTGAAATGTAATTAAGCGAAGCTGAAATGTTGCCTGAAGCCTCGCCGGACTTCACTAAATTAATATAAAAGGGACCGAACAGGCGCGGGTAAGCCCCAAAAGCCCCTGAAAGCGGGGCGCCCTCTTCAACCAAGCCGGCAATGTCTTTGATGATTTCTTTAAAGCTCTTTTTATTGGTTTGGGCAGCAAGGCTGGCTAGGCTGCTGACCACAGGAACGCGGGAATCAAGCATGATGGACAATTGCTTAAAAAAAATCGCCAGGTCTTTTTTGGAAACAGGCGGGCTGAAGGTTGCCCGCTTTAAAAAAGAACTCTTCTGTTCCTGGACGGCCAAATACGTGGGGAAAATATTATATTTTTGCAACAAAATAGCGGCGGCTTCCTGGGAATACGCTTCAATGGTGCCAGCTTCCATTTTACCTTCTTTGGTTCGTGCCCGATAATTAAACTTCATGAATTTATTAAGCGAAGCTAAGGGAGCCTTGGCGAACACTTATCCCAGACTTTTATTTTTAAAAATAGAATGGGATTTGGAAATTCACCTCGGAAATGGGGTTTGAGGGAGCGTAGCGACACTCAGTTCGCATTTTGTAAAAAATGAGAACATACCATTCCCTTGCGGCCCCATTTCCGCTGGATACCTTATCTTAAAAGATTTTTCAATTCAAGAGGATTTAACGAATAATCAACCGAATCTTTCAAAGAAATTTCTTTGTTTCTTACCAAGTCGGCCAATGCCCGGTTGAGCGAAAGCATGCCCTCGCGCGAAGAGGTTTCTATGACCGCGGGAATTTCATGGTTTTTATTTTCCCTGATTAAATTGGAAATGGCCGGGTTGGCAATCATCACCTCGCAAGCCGGGACAAAGCCGCCGGAAAGGCGCGGTACCAGCCGCTGAGAAACTACGCCCAGCAGCGAAGCGGCCAACTGAAACCTAATCTGGTTTTGCTGTTCGGGGGGGAACACATCAATCATGCGGTGAATGGATTGGGCGGCCGAATTGGTGTGCAGGGTGGCAAACACCAAGTGGCCCGTTTCAGCGGCGGTGATGGTGGTGCTGATAGTTTCCAGGTCACGCATTTCTCCCACCATGATCACGTCCGGATTCTGCCGGAACATGGCCCTCAGGGCGGCGGGAAAGGAATTGGTATCAACCGAAACTTCCCGCTGTTCAACGATGGCTTTATTGCCCTGGTACAGGTATTCTATCGGGTCTTCAATGGTGATAATGTGGACGGCCCGGGTTTGGTTTATTTCATCTATCAGTGAAGCCAAAGTGGTTGATTTCCCCTGTCCGCTGGCGCCCGTCACCAGCACCAACCCCTGCGATTTATTGGTAAATTCATGCAACACCGGAGGCAAGCCCAAATCTTCAATGGTTTTAATCTCAGAGGGAATCAACCGCAGGGCCATGCTGATGGCGCCTTGCTGGTAAAAAATATTGACGCGGAATCTGGCCTTGCCGCCGTGATCATAAGAAAAATCAATTTCCTTTTCAGTTGAAAGCCGCTTTTTTTGCTCTTCGCCTATTAAGGCATAAGCAAAGCCCTGGCAATCTTGCGCCGTCAATTTTTTCTCTTTCATCAAGGGCGCCAATTGACCGGTAATTCTTATCACCGGCGGGTGCCCCACCGAAATCAGCAAGTCGGAAGCTTTTTGTTCTATGGCGATATCCAGTACCTTTTTTAGCGTTTGCAAGTGTTCCATGTGTTTTTATCCGATTAATTCTTTAACCGCTTTTGAGATTTCTTCGGGCGTAGTTTGAATTTTTAAAAGATATTTGGAAACATTAAAACTGGAAATATTATCGGCATTTTCTTTTTGATTGAGGTTGGAAATGACAATCACCTTCAACTCTTTGGTCCGGGGATCATGGCGCAGATTTTTTAACACCTCCCAGCCGTCCATTTTGGGCAAAATTAAATCCAACAGCAATACATCGGGATAGTTGTTTTTAATTTTTTCCAGCGCCATTTCACCGTTGTTGGCAATATCAACCGCATAACCTTGGCCTTTTAGCTGGCTGGCGTAAATATCAACAATAAACGGATCGTCTTCCACAATGAGAATTTTTTTCATTTAAATTTCTTCGGTGGCTCGAGCCACTTCGTCAATAGAAGTTTCCCCGGCCAGCGCTTTAAATATCCCTTCTTGGGCCATGGTCAGCATGCCCTGTTTTTGAGCTTCGGCTAAAATCAAACTTTCCGCCGGATTTTTCAAAATAATGGCGGCAATTTCTTCGTTCATCGATAATACTTCATACAACCCCACCCGACCCTTGTAGCCTTTAAAATTACACAATTCGCAGCCATTGGCCTCGTACACAAAGGCCCCATCGCCAAGATTCATTTCTTTTTTTACCGCCAGCGGTAGGGTTTTTATATTTTTTGCGATATAGGTTTTGACTTTCTCGTTCACGGCCACTTTTTTCTTGCATTTTTCACACAGGGTGCGGATCAGCCTTTGGGAAATGGCCACCTTCAAGGTTGAGGGAATCAAAAACGGTTTAATTCCCATGTCAATCAGCCGTAAAATAACCCCGACAGCGGAATTGGTGTGGATGGTGCTAAGCACCACATGCCCCGTGAGTGAAGCGTGCACCACCAAATTGGCGGTTTCTTCGTCGCGCACTTCCCCCACCATGATGATATTGGGATCCTGGCGCAGAATCTGGCGCAGAGCATTGGCAAAAGTGTAGCCGATTTCGGTTTTTACCTGCGACTGGTTAATGCCGTCAATAGAATATTCCACCGGATCTTCAATGGTAACAATATTCACGCCCTCCTGGTTTAGTTCTTGCAAAAACGCGTACAAGGTGGTGGTTTTTCCTGATCCGGTCGGGCCGGAAGATAAAATTAGGCCGTAGGGGTTTTTGATGGCCGCCTGGATCAACGCCAAATTGCGCTGGGAAAGCCCCATTTTTTCAAATGGCTTTAAGCCTTCCTGGGGGTTAAGGACCCGGATTTCCACTTTTTCCCCATACAGCGTCGGCAAGGTGGCGACCCTAAAATCAATATTCTTATTATTTATTTTGGCGGAAAACCGGCCGTCTTGCGGGAGCCTTTTTTCATCAATTTTAAGGTTGGCTAAAATTTTAATGCGCGAAACGATGGACAAGTGCACCGAAAGCGGCAAAAACAAACTCAAATGCAAAATGCCGTCTTGGCGGAAACGCACATTCAATTTCTCACGGCTGGGTTCAAGGTGGATATCCGAAGCATTGCCTTCCAGGGCATGGCGCAAAATGACCAGCACCATTTTAATGATCGGCGCATCTTCGGACATTTGGGCGGAATCGGCATTTTGGCCCAAGCCAATCAGCACCTCGTCTTGCTCTTTGCCCAGCTCGTTTAGGGCTTTTTTGGTTTCCCGTTTTAAGGTGCGATACTGTTTTAAAATGGTGTGCAAGTCCGAAAACGTGATTAAGTGAATTTCGTAATTGAAATTCTGGCGACGGCTTAAAAACCGCAAAGCGTTTTGGGCCAATACGTTTTCCGGATAGGCCATGCCCACACCCACCATATTGCCTTTTTTAAATAACGGCACCATGCTGTAATTTCCCGCCGCTTCTTCAGATATCAATTCCAGCACTTCCAGAGGGATTTCATCGGATTGGGGCTTTAACAGCGGCACCTTGACCAGCTTACTTTTTAACTCAAACAGCGCGCCTTCTTCAAGGACTTTTTCTTGCAGTAAAATCTCCTCTTCCGTTTTGCCGGTAGTTTCCACTTGGCGAGCCAAAGCATCCCTTTTTTCTTGGGTAATGGTTTTAGCTAAAAATAATTCTTGGATTAACAACATGGGTTATGGTTGAAACGGATTATCTCTCCCCGCGCCGGCGCCACCTATGGTGGCGGGCAAAAACGGTTCTAAACTTTTTACCTGGGCCGAATCCAAGGCTTCAAAATTGATGTTGACATCAGGAGCCTCAAACACTTCCTGGACCACAATATCACCCGATTCGTCCAATTCAGGCAGCAACACCAAAAAAGAAAGTATCCCCACAGCCAAAAAGAACAGTACTGATATGGCCCAAAAAAACTTCTGCTGCCTTTTTTTGATTGAAATGAAAATAATGGCCATGGCGGTAAATGTAAAATTAATACGCCCTTGTCCTCACCTCTAACTTTAAACTGTATTGGGGCGGCTGGTTTCTTGCGGCCCTGGCGCCTGAAAGTGGGTCTATGGTCAAAAAAGAAAGGGTGTCAACTTCAAATAACCGTGCCGAATTATCCATGGCAAATAAAAAATCTTTCAACCCCTGATAACTCCCCGTGGAGTCCAGGGTGAATGACAGGTCCTTTACCTGTCCGGGCGCGGCCAGAGCGAGAGATTGATCTGCCACCGGCGGCATTTGGGAAAACACCATGGCCGTTATTTTAATTCCATTTTCATCCGCTTTTTTTTGTAAAAAATCCACCAGCGGCGCCAGCGAAAAATCGGCTGGCAGGGCGCTTTGGATTTTATCCAGCACATCCCGCCGGCTTTCCAAACCCGAAAGAATGTCCGATATTCTGGCAAAATAAATGGATTCCCCGCTGTACTGGGCCCGCTTTTCGGCCACTTGCGCCTGTAAAAGGCGGTATTGGTTATACTGCGGAACGGCAAACAGGAATGTCAGCATGACCATAAGAATCAAAAAAATAGTAATGATAACTGGCTTATTCATGGTAGGGAATCTGCCGGAGCCGCCGCAGAAAATTGCGCGCCGTATTTGAAAATGGCCGGCTCCAAATCAATGTTAAATGTAAAAGCGATCTTTCCCAAAGCAGTAACTTTTGAATTCAAAACGCTGATATGCCTGATGTGTTCTTTGTTTTCTTCAAATACCCCGAACTGCTTTCCCAATACGGCCATGTCATCGGCCTCCCCGGACAGGCGGATTTCATGCTGGAGCCCGGACATGGAAAAACTTGAAAACGCCAGGCCCGGCAAGGTGTTTGCTTCCAAGAAAGTGAATACATTGGAAGACATGGCATGGCTGTCCACCACCAGAGCGAAATCATCTATCTTTTTTTTATAGTCAAACACCTGTGCTTCATGCTGCTTTTGTTCCTGCGTGCCGTACACCGCTATTTTTTTGTCTATGGCAACAATTTTTTGAGCCTGCAATTGGGTTTTCAGATAAAAAACAGTGTAAGAAAACATGGCCAACGCCAATGCCGCGGCGGTAAAATAAAACGCCACATTCACCATCCACGACCGGTCTTTTTGCTGATAAATAGTATTACTGTCCATTTTTCAAATGGTTAAATTTCACATTAAATTTCTAACCCTCCGATTGCCACCCCCATGGCGGCTGAAAATCCCGGGCTCATGGCGCGCAACTTATCTTCAAGGATCGGCGGGTATAAAAAATCTGAAAAGCAATTTGGCACCGTGGCGGTTTTGCCCAGTTTCTGGTTGATATGCTCTTTTAGGCCGGGCAAGTTGGCGGTGCCGCCGGTCAAATAAATTTCCTGCACTTCTTTTTGTTCCGACTGGGTAAATTCCGAAGAGATGCTGCGCAACTGGACCACCAAAGGATCTACCAGCAAACGCAAGGCCTCGCCAATGGTGTTGTTGGGAGAATTAATCCCGTCTTTATTTTTTATTTTTTCCGCTTCTGGAAGGCCCACTCCCAGGGCTCCCGAAACCGTCTTGGCCAGCTGGCCGCTGTAAAAATTAAAACTATAACTTCTCTTTAAAACGCCGTCATCAATAATATTGACCGTTGAACTTTGCACGCCAATATCCATCAGGCAAATGGTTTTTTTGCTGCCGCGCGCCAGCGCCCGGGAAATGGCCGTGGCTTCGGCTTCCATGGCATATAATTCAAGGCCGGCCTCTTTTGCTATTGCCTGGTATTCCTGGATAACCTGGTTGGGCACCGCCACTAAAAATATTTTCAGCGGAGTGCTCCCATTGGGCGCGCCCGATATTATTTTCCAATCCAGCGTCACTTCTTTCATGGGTAGCGTCACATATTGGGAAGCATTGTATTGGACCGCTCCGGCAATTTCTTTTTGGGGCATCGGGGGAATGTCAAATGAAGTACAAAAGGTGTAAAAATCTGGGATGGAAAATACCGCCTCTTTGGTTTTTATTTTTGCTTCTTGTAAAATGCCTTTTATGGCCAAGGGCACAAAATCACGTGAAAGCGCGCGGCTGCCCCGGTCAACGGCCAGCGGCGAATCTTTGTAAATGGAATCAGAGGTGATATGGCCGTAATTTTCCAGGGTTTTCCCCTTTCCCCAGCGCGAAATTTCCACAATTTTTATTGCGGAAGTGCCAATATCTATGCCCACCATTTTTTTAGGCAAAAACAGATTAAGGTTTTTGAAAAAATCACTCATAGAAAAATGCACAATGTAATATTGCCTTCATATATTATATAATAACTAAAAAACAATAACACTGTGGATAAGGTTGATTACCCCAAAGAGAGGTAGTCAACACTTATACCCTACTTAATTCTGCCGGAGGCAATAAATAAAAGGGTATGAACACGCTCCATAAAATTTCAAACTTCTTACTGGAACTGTTTTTCCCTTCCTTCTGCTTCGGTTGCAATAAAGAGGGCGCGTTGCTTTGCTACGACTGCAAATCAATCCTGGATATTTCTGAATATAATTATTGCTTATGCGGCAAAGACCCATTAAGATTGCCACCGGGCGCAACAGGTAAGTGTTCCCGCTGCCAAGATAAAAAACTTTCGGGTTTATACTCGGCCTTGCCCTACAAAGAAAAATCACTTACCCGCAAAATGATCCACCACTTCAAATACGAGCCCTACATAAAAACCTTGACGCCATTTTTGGCAGAAATCGTACTGGAACATCTAATATTGGCGCAAAACACAAGCCCTGGAATTTGGGAACACAGCGTCATCATTCCCGTGCCATTGCACAAAAATAAGCAGAAAGAACGTGGCTATAACCAATCAGAATTGCTAGGACAAAAGATAGGACAAGTCTTAAATGTCCCATTAATTTCAGGTAATTTGGTAAAAATAAAAAAGACCAACGATCAGTTAAAACTCAATGCCAAAGAGCGCGAAGAAAATCTGCGTGGCGCGTTTAACATAAAAAATCCCGCCCAAATCCAAGGCAAAAAAATATTCTTAATTGATGATGTTTACACTACCGGCTCTACCATGGCCGAATGCGCCAGGGTTCTCAAAGAGGCTGGCGCCAAACAAGTTTGGGGCATCGTTATAGCGAGAGAGGGATAAAACATAAACGCTTCAAACATATTTTGAAGCGTTTAATTGCAATGGCGGTGTATTTTAAAGATAGCTCGAACGGAATTTCTTCGCCGCGCGGAGCGCGGCTCGTAACGAACGGGGGGCAAAAAATTGCGGCAAAACCGCAAACGTTAACAATTTCCAGTTTTTCTTTGGCGGCGACTTATAAAATCTTATGTTCCTGATTTATCTTTGCTTTCTCTGGATCAAAAATCAAATAAGTATCGTGTCTACCGTTATCTCCCTCTCCACCTTCAAAGGTAATTAAACCTTCATAGCCTAATGATTTTATATAATCGCTAAATAATTCTCCATTACTTTGTGTTACGTCTTTTAATCCTCTAATTTTACCACTATCAATTGTATCAATTGAAGTTTGCAGAGCACTTTTGTAAAACCAAGGCACATCAGTTCTTTTCAATTCCTCCCTCAAAATTTTCTTATAGCCATCTAAAATCTTTTTTAAATTTTCGCCTTTCCTTAAATCACACAGTTTCATATTTTCAACTGATGATTCATAAATAATTGGTTCTGCCTTTTCATTTTTCTGCTCATCCATTCTTCCTCTTTCTCTTTTTGCACGCAGTCTCGCATAACCAATGGCGTCTTTTGCCTCCGAAGTAAAATAAATGCCACTGCCAACTGTATCCTCTTCGGCTTTATCAAACTTTTCTATTCCACTTATTCCCGAACCGTGGTAAATTGTTTTCTTCTTTACCAGCACACCCAATCCATCATCGATTTCTTCTTCGTCTTGTCGCTCTTTTATTTTCTCTGTTCTCGCTTGCCAATATTCTGGAGTTTCTTTTGCTTTTTCTAAAATTTCTGGGCGACCTTCTTTCGGAGTCTCTTTTATCTCTTTTGCAAGCTCATCTCTAAATTGTTGAGATTCAAAATTTTCCATAAATTCAAATGATTAAAAAATTTCTTTTGCCCTTAGTTGATAAATCGTTTTCGTTTTTAGCGAACGGGCCCCTTCAAATCGTTGCCGAGCGGCGGCTTCGCCGCCGCGAGGCTCCTTCGTCAAACTTGCAAAATCCCGACTGGCGGAGGAGACAGGATTCGAACCTGCATGTCTTTGCAGACACCTGTTTTCAAGACAGGGGAGCCACCGTTGCTCAACTCCTCCAATAAATAATTATTAACATATAAGTTCACATTTTTCAAATTTTTATGCTACAATGGAATAATGGCAGAACGTATATATCAAAAAAGAGTAATATTTCCCGAAAACGCGCAGGGAGAATTTTTAATCCAACAAATAAATAAACTTAAAATCTCTTGGCCTAATTTGGCAGAGAAAATAGGCATCCATGAAAGAACTTTAAATGATTGGAGACGAGAGGAATACTCAATGCCCCTTGATCACTTGGAGAAAATTTGTAAACTTTCTAATTCAAAATTACCTAACAATATTACTATTAAAGACCCTTTTTCGCATCTCAAAGATGCGGGCATACGGGGAGGACTGGCTTCTTTAAAAAAATATGGAAGGGTTGGAGGAGACCCAGAATATCAAAAGAAAAGATGGCACGAATGGTGGGAATCAAATAGCAAATCTATCATAAAGAGCCATCCTATTTTTCAAAGACATCTTATTCGAAAACCTACGAGAAGCAAGTTATTGGCAGAATTTTTCGGAATAATGCTGGGAGATGGCAGTATTAGTTCGGCGAGTAAAAATCAGCTGCGCATCACACTTAACCATCAGGATGACAAGGAATATATTTCTTTTGTTTTGGCAACTCTGGAAAAACTCTTTCGAAAAAAAGCAAGTATTATAAAACATAAAAATAGCCTTGCTTCAGATATATGTCTTTCAAGCACAAATGCGGTTGAATTTCTTTTGCGATTAGGGTTAAAAAGCGGCAATAAAGTTAAGCAACAAGTAGACATTCCCAATTGGATTAAGAGCAATGTGGAATTCCAGAAAGCATGTGTGCGAGGACTTATGGATACCGATGGCTGTATTTTTTATGAATGTCACAATATTAAAGGTAAAAAATACTGCTACCCTAGATTAACTTTTGTAACCGCGTCTGTCCCTTTAAGAAACTCAGTATTTAGTATTTTAACGGACTTAAAGTTAGATCCCAAAATAGAAAACACAAGACATGTTTCTATTGAAAACAAGGAAAAAATTGCAGAGTATTTTAAAGTGATAGGAAGTAGCAATCCCAAGCACTTGAAAAGATACAAAAATTAAGGCATGATTACTTTGAATTTGGAGGGGGCGCATAACGGCTGGTGCGAATGTTTGCTAAACATTAGCGACGCAAGTTGCTAAGTGGGTTCGACTCCCACCCTCTCCGCTCTTAGACATGCAAAACCAAAAAGGGGTAATCTATATTTTACTCATTATTATTGTCGCGGCTTTAATCGGCACTGGCGCTTTTTTTGTCGCTCTGCAAAAACCACCCGTAGTTACCGCGCCCACCGATCAAAATCCACCGCCGGTGGCCTGCACCCAAGAAGCCAAACAGTGCCCTGATGGGTCTTACGTAAGTCGCACTGGACCAAACTGTGAATTTGCCCAATGCCCAGAAATAAATCCTGCACCAACTCCAACCCCCACCCCAACGCCAACGCCCACTCCCGCCGAAGGGCAAGTAACCTTAACAGAAGGCCAAAAAGATGGCCCGCTATTAGTGCAAAAAATTTACCCAACTTATATCACCGGGCTTAATTTCTATGCATACCCGGTAGCAACTACTGAAGGTCAGCCTATTACGTTATACATTGGCCAAACCGCCAGCAATGGATGCACGATACAATTAACCCTAATTAAAATAGAGGGGAAAACTGCTACCTTTATAAAAAAGACAGACAACAATAAGCCTTGCCCGATATGCCTGGCTGAAAATACCTTCATTGACACGCCAAATGGCCAAATAGCGGTACAGCATTTAACAAAGGGAATGACCATGTGGACGGTTGATGAATTTGGCAACAAAATTTCAAGCACTATTATAAAAACTTCAAAAACCCCCGTGCCTTCAACTCATCAAATGGTTCATGTTATTTTAAATGATGGGCGCGAAGTTTTTGCTTCTCCGGGGCACCCGATTGGCGATGGCAGGACATTTAACGACCTTTCAGTTGGCGAATCCCTAAATGGAAGCGGAATAATAACCGCTGAAAAAGTAAGTTACAACAAAAATTATACATACGATATTTTACCTTCCGGCGCCACCGGGTTTTACTGGGCCAATGGTATTTTGATAGGAAGCACGCTTAAATAATCAGTCCCCATAGTTTAATGGATAAAATGTAAGATTGCGGATCTTACGATAGAAGTTCGATTCTTCTTGGGGACACATCATTTTTTCCTTTGCCCCTATAGTTTAACGGATAGAATGCAGGGTTCCGAATCCTGTGATGGAAGTTCGATTCTTCCTGGGGGCACACGACCTAATTTGAAATTTACAATTTGAAATTTGAAATAGCGCCGAACGCCTTGCTTTTGCAAGGTTTTTTCTTGTGTTTTTTGATAATTGGAAATTGAAAATTCCACTCGCGTGAACGCGATGTGGCACTTATCCACAGTTTTTTAATATTCCTCGAAAAAAACACGCATTGCGCTAAAATTTTAAAGGTGTAAAATACTAATTACCTACAATTAAAATCCTAAATTAAAAACCCTAAATCCTAAATAAATCCCAAACCCTAAATCACAAATCCAAAACGTGTTTAGAGTTTAGTGTTTAGTATTTAGATTTTCTTTTGTGAAACAAAAGCTATGGAGCTCACAATAACCAAGCGCGACGGGGTCAAAGAAGTTTTTAATGCTGACAGGATTAATCGGTCCATAGAACGGGCCGCGCTTGGGTTAATGGATCCTATTTCCAAGGTGACGCAAATTGCTACTGACACCCATGTTACTATCTATGACGGCATTACCACTGAAGAGTTAGATTTAGCTACCATTAACGCGGCGGTGCAAAACATTAAAGAAGACTCTGATTACGACCGCATTGCCACGCGCTTACTTTTAAAAACCGTTTACAAGCATGTGTTGGGTGATTACGGAGAAGATCCTGCACAGTTGGAAAAAGTCCACAAAGAACATTTCGCTGATTATGTAAAGAAGGGCATTGAAAATAAGATCTTTGATGAAAGGATGGAAAAGAATTTTGACTTGCCGCGCCTGAGTGCCGCGCTGGATATTTCCCGCGATGAACTGTTTATTTATGCCGGACTTTCAACGTTGCTAAACCGGTATTCCGTAAAAGATATCAACCAAAAAGCCTTTGAGACACCTCAATATTGTTTCATGCGCGTGGCCATGGGCAATGCCTATAACGAAAAAGACCCCACCGAATGGGCTATCAAATTTTATGAAAAGATGTCCCGGCACGAATACATTGCCGGCGGTTCCACCAACATCCATGCAGGTACGCCGAGCCCCGCCCTTTCCAACTGCTTTTTGTTGGAAATCCATGACAATATGGAACACATTTCAAAATCTGTCATGGACGTAATGATGCTTTCCAAAGCTTCCGGCGGATTGGGAGCTTCCATAACAAAATTGCGAGCTATGGGCTCACCCCTTTCCAGCAATAATACTACTTCTTCAGGACCAACCCCGTTTGCAAAAATTATTGACGTGGCTATTCGGGCTATCATGCGCGGCGGCAAGAAAAAGGGCGCCCTGTGTTTTTACATGGAAAATTGGCACTATGATTTCCCGGAGTTTATAGAATGGAAGCACAACGCGGGCGATGACCATATGAGAATGCGCACGGCCGACACCGCGGCCTACATTTCCGATGAATTCATGAAGCGCCTTGAAGCTAAAGCCGACTGGTACATGTTTGACCCCAAAGAAACCAAAGATTTAAATGAACTGTACGGAAAAGCATTTTCTGCCAGATATAATGAATATATAAAAATGGCGGAAGAAGGAAAGTTGCGGATGTGGAAAAAAGTACCGACTACCGAACAATGGCGCGCTATCTTAGTTGCCCTGCAAACTACCAGCCACCCATGGATTACCTTCAAAGACCCCATTAACCTGCGCGCCTTAAACAACAATACCGGCACCATCCACATGTCCAACCTGTGCACGGAAATTTGCCTACCCCAAGATAAAGAAAATATCGCGGTTTGTAACTTGGCTTCTATTAACATTGCCGCCCACTTAAAAAAGAAACAGATTGATTGGCAAAAACTGGAAGAATCGGCAAGGCTGGCCATTCGCCAATTGGATAATTTGATTGATATTAATGTGCTGCCGGTGGCCGAAGCCAGAAAATCAGACCAGGAAAACCGCGCCATCGGCTTGGGAGTCATGGGTTTTTCCGATGCCATTGAGCAATTGGGCATTCCTTATGACAGTCCACATGCTTATGATTTTACTGATAAAATTTTTGAATTTATCAGCTACATGGCTATTGATGAAAGTGCCAATTTGGCCCAGGAACGCGGTAGTTACACCCATTTTTCCGGCAGTGGTTGGTCACAAGGCATGGTGCCAGTGGACACCATGGCCCGGCTTGAAGAAGAGCGTGGCGTGGCCATTGAAACCGATAAAAAATCAAAACAAAACTGGCTGGATTGGGACAGCTTGCGCGCCAAAGTAAAAAACGGCATGAGAAACGCCACCTTGATGGCCGTGGCCCCCAACGCCAACATCGGCTTGGTAGCCGGCACCACACCGGGCATTGACCCGCGCTTTGCCCAAGTGTTTTCCCGCAACAAAATTTCCGGAAAGTATCTGGACATTAACCACAACCTGGTGACCGAACTGAAAAACATGAATTTGTGGGATATGGTGAAAACCAAAATCATTGAACTGCAGGGAGATATTTCTTCCATCACCGAAATTCCCGCCCACATTAGGGATATTTATAAAACTTCATTCAGTGTTTCGCCCTACGCCTTTATTGAAGTGGCCGCACGGGCCCAAAAATGGGTTGACCAGGCATTGAGTCGCAACATGTATTTAGACGACCGCGACATGGAAAAAACCATGGACATTTACACTGCTGCCTGGCGCAAAGGGGTAAAAACTACCTATTATTTGCACATGAAACCGCGCCACACCGCTGAACAAAGCACTGTCGCAGTCAACAAGTCCGCAAAGCTGGGTAAAATAGGATTTGCGTCTGTTTTTAAAAAAGAGGAAGCCGTAACCGGTAACCAGGAATTGGTGAGTGTCGCCGCGGAGGTTGTCAAAGAAGAAGTGATTGAAAAAGAACAGGAACAAATTATTGACCAGAAAAAAGCTTTTACCTTACCCGTAGAACCGGTGAAAGTAGAACCCATAAAAGTGGAGCCCTTAAAACAAATCTCTGAACCAGTTTTTGCCAAAGTGCAAACCCAACTGCCCACACCGCACGCGGAAGGCCAGCATTACCAGGAAAAAATTATTGATGGAAAAACGTATCGGGTTCACATGCCAACGGATCCACAGGAACAATTTTTGTGCGATGGCTGCCAGTAATAGGTGCTAGGTTTTTGGTGTTAGATATTAGAAAATATGAAATTTGGTTCAGTAGAAGATTTAGATGTATACAAAAAGTTATTTGCCTTAACCGTTGAGGTGAGCGAGTTAACAATGTTATTTCCAAAATTTGAGTTATTTGAATTGGGTTCACAATTAAGAAGATCTTCAAATTCATCTCCGGCTAACTTGGCAGAAGGATTTAATAGCAAACATACGAATATTTATTTAGAGGGAATTAGTAGGGCACAGGGAGAAATCAGAGAGACTATCCACCATTTAAAAATATGTTTTCAAAAAAGTATCTAAATGAAGAAAAATTAAACTATTTATTAAAAGAATATGATGTTTGCGGAAGAATGTTAACCAACTTGGGAAAATCTTTGAAGGGCTAACACCTAAAACCAAACACCTAACACCTAAACCATGCCAATTTTAGGAAAAGCTTCGCCAGAGGATATGAACTTACACCCCATGCATTATCAGTGGGCTTACGACCTGTATAATACAGCTGTGCGCAACACGTGGTTCCCGCATGAAATTGCGTTAAAAGAAGATTTGGAAGACTGGAACAAAATGACCGAAGACGAACGGCACGCGGTAAAGTTTACCATGGCGTTTTTTAATCCCGCCGAATTGATCGTTAACCGGTCTATCGCCCTGGGAATTTACCCTTACTTAAAATCGCCCGAAGCCCACTTGTATTTAGCCAAGCAAATGTGGGAAGAAGCTAACCACTGCGTGGCCTTTGAATATGTGCTGGAAACCTTCCCCTTTGACCGTGAAAAGATTTTTAACGTGCATTTGGAAACCCCTTCCATGAAGGCGAAAGAAGAATACGTGATGAAATATTTGAAACGAATGACCGAAGAAACGCTGAACATTGAAACCCCAGAAGGCAAAAAAGATTTTATCAGGAATTTGGTGGCAACTAACATTGTGATGGAGGGCATTTGGTTTTACAGTGGGTTTATGGTGGTATTATCATTCAGGCAGCGCAATCAACTGCGGAACTTTGGCAGTATGATTGACTGGGTCTTGCGCGATGAAAGCCTGCATTTGAAATTCGGTATCCAGCTTTTACAAACCGCGCTGGAAGAAAATCCGGAACTGCTGACTGAAGAATTTGCTAATGAAATCAAATCCATTATTGTAGAAGGGGTAAACATTGAAACCGCTTACAATAAAGATTTATTCCCCAACGGAATTTTGGGCTTAAATGCCGATTATGTTAACCAATATGTGCAATATGTTGCTGACCGAAGGCTGACTGAATTAGGTTTGCCAAAAGAATACAACGTCACCAACCCGGCAAAATGGATGAGCACCGCCACGGATGTATTGGAATTGGTAAACTTCTTTGAACAACAAAACACTAAGTACGAAGTGGATAGCGGACATACCAAGAAACCACAGACATAAGAAAAAGCGAGGTCAGGCCTCGCTTTTTGGTTGAATTATGATAGAGTAAATTAAGCCCATTACTAAAGGAGATTCTCATGCCAAAGAAGATGCCAGATGATCTGTATGAGTGCTATCTGCTTTACATGAAGGAAAGCAAGGCAAGCATTCTGGAAACAATCACAACTGGTGAAAGGAATCGCCAACATTTTGCAGAACGATACAAGCCCATGTCTCGTGAAAAGTTTGAGATAGCGCTCAAAGAAATGAAGCCAGAGCAGCGAGCTGAATTCGAATTACGCATGCGGACACCCTACAGAGAGCAGATAGAAGAAGGCATGCGTGAGACCAGGAAAGCATTGGAAGAATTTGAACGAGACCCCGAGGTTCGCAAGCGCGTTGCGAAAGAAGCTGAGGCAGTTTTAGCCAAAGCAAAAGCCAGGGGATCTAAGAAAAAGTAAGCCGACCACCAGGCCCCGCGCAATCGTGCGGGGCTGTTTTTTTAAGTAAAAATAAATTACTATTTAACTATGTTAAATCTAGACACCAGTGTTGAAGACGTGCCCAAAATCGGCACAGCTTATGCAAAAAAGTTAAAAAAGCTGGGTATTAAAACCGTCCAGGACCTGCTTTTTTATTTCCCTGCCAGATATGATGATTTTTCAGATATTATCCCCATAAAAAAAGTTGAAGTTGGGCAGATCGCCTGTGTACAGGGGAGAATTGTATCCGTAGACCAAACCCATACCTTTAAAAAAGGCATGGATATTACCGAGGTGGTTATAGAAGACGAAACGGGGCAAATTACCGCTCTGTGGTTTAACCAGCCCTATTTGGTCCAATCATTGAAAGAAGACCAATATATTTGTTTGGCCGGAAAAGTCAGTTTGGGCAAAGATGGCTTGTACTTGAGTAATCCCGCGTATGAACGTATTTATGAGGATTCATTGAATGAAAATTTAACGCATACTGGCAGAATTATTCCCGTGTACTCTGAAACAAAGGGTGTCACCAGCCGCTGGCTAAGATACGTTATTAAGCCGCTACTGACGCAATTTCACACTTTAATTCCGGAAATTTTGCCGCCGGAAATGGTGGAAAAACAAAAGTTTTTACCCATCAGTGAAGCCATCTGGCAAGCGCATTTTCCAGAATCTTTTGAATACGCTGACGCCGCCAAAGCCCGCTTTGCCTTTGAAGATTTATTGCTGCTGCAACTTTCCGTATTAAAAGAAAAAGCTAAATTATTACAAAATAAAGCCCAGCCCTGCCCCATGGATGCAACCTTAATGAAAGAATTTACCAAGTCGCTGCCCTTTCAATTAACTGATTCTCAGCGCCAATGCGCTTTTACCATTTTAAAGGATTTAGAAAAACCAGTGCCGATGCAACGGCTCTTACAGGGTGATGTGGGCTCGGGCAAAACCGTGGTGTCTACCATGGCCGCCTTAAATACCGTTAAGTGCGGTTATCAAGTGGCCTTCATGGCACCTACCGAAATTTTGGCCAAGCAACATTTTTTGGGAATTTCTAACATGCTGGAAAAATTTGATGCAAAAGTTGCATTCTTATCGGGAAAAGGCTCGCAAATAAACGGGCAGGACAAGGTTACCAAAAAAGAATTACTGAAAAAACTAGAAACCGGGGAAATTGATATTTTAATCGGCACTCAGGCGCTTATTTCCAAAGGCGTAAAATTCAAAAACCTAGCGCTGATTGTACTTGATGAGCAACATAGATTCGGAGTCAATCAACGAGCCGAATTAACCCGAGAAAAGAGGACGATGCCACATTTGCTGTCGATGACGGCTACCCCTATCCCCAGAACCTTGGCATTAACCGTATATGGTGACTTAGATTTATCTTTGATAAAAGAAATGCCAAAAAATCGCAAGAAAATAATAACCACGGTAGTTGGGCAAAGCGACCGGCAAAAGGCTTATGAATTTATAAAAAACGAAGTTAAACAGGGAAGGGGTGTTTTTGTGATTTGCCCGAAAATTGAACAAAAAGATTCCGAAGCTTCCCGACGCCCGACGTCGGGGAATTTTGTGCCGCAGAATTATAGTTTTGGGTTTACTGCCAATCAAGAAATAAAATCTGTAAAACAAGAATATGAGAAATTAAGTAAAGAAATCTTCCCGGATTTGCGCATCACCATGCTGTACGGGAAAATGAAAGCTGAAGAAAAAGAGCGTATCATGCAAGACTTTAAAAAGGGTGAAATTGATATTTTACTTTCCACGTCCGTGGTTGAAGTGGGCGTTGATGTTCCGCGCGCCACCATCATGATGATTGAAGGCGCAGAACGCTTTGGATTATCACAGTTACATCAATTTCGCGGGAGAGTCGGCAGATCAGACATGCAATCATATTGTTTTTTATTTACCACGGAAGAAAGCCAGCAAAACCGCAAACGCTTAAAAGCCATGGAGCGCTCCAGCAACGGATTTGAGTTGGCCGAAGAAGATTTGAAAATACGTGGCCCCGGCCAGCTGTACGGCACCCAGCAGTGGGGTTTGCCGGACACGGCCATGCAAAATTTATCCAATATCTTTCTCATTGAAAAAACCCGTAGTGAAGCCAAAGAATTACTGGAAAAAGACCCGACGCTGCAAAATTACCCTTTATTAAAAGCGCGCCTCAAACATTTTGAACAAAAAATCCACTTTGAATAGCGCCGCTCGGGTATTCCACCAAAAGTGACGCCAAGATTTTTTCCTGCGAAAAATCTTCGCTCAGCTCCCGTTTGCAGGTTGCCCGCTCCGCGGGGCCAAGCCAACCTGCAATCCTATGCACTTTTGGCGAAACACCCTCGCTACACGAACGGCTCAACCGCGGTTGAGCCGTTCAATTTTTTACATGAAAAAAGTGACCTTTACGGGGTCACCTTTGAGAAGTCATA
This sequence comes from Candidatus Staskawiczbacteria bacterium RIFCSPHIGHO2_02_FULL_43_16, assembly GCA_001821935.1. Lineage (GTDB taxonomy): Bacteria > Patescibacteriota > Minisyncoccia > Minisyncoccales > Staskawiczbacteraceae > VGLO01. The sequence continues at coordinate 18,747 of MHOU01000011.1, read as the reverse complement.
GCCTGTGGGAATGTCGTTTAGTGATGCTCGGGAGGAGGAAGTTCAATTTCGGTAGCTTCAAGGAAGAATTGACCTTCTTCCAAGAAGATTTCTCCGGAAACTTTCACGATGATTACTCCTCTAAGTCCGGGGTCGATGGCCGCCAAGACTTCCTTGTAGGACATTTCCTGAAGTGACCCCTTCCTGACATTGAATTTTCCGGTGCTTGCCATCTTCAGTATGAGTCGGCCGAAGCAGTGGAAATCCTTTGCCAACGAAAAGTGCATGACATGCACATTCTTCATTGTTGGCGAGTAGACAAACATGCGAGTGCGGGTGACTTTCATGATGAAACTCCTCTTGTGCAAGAATAGGTTGAGACTGAACAATATCATATTATAATAAAACGGATTTGTCAATACTTCAGAACACCCCAACGCATTGAGGTGTTCGCATAGCGAGCCAGTTTCAGGAGCGAAGCATTACCACAGGCGCGCCTTGTCGCGCCCAGGTACAAAGCACGTTTTGAAATTATTATGCGCCGGAGGCGCATCATTTCAAAACGATGCTGAGCTGAGCGATGGGAACTGGCGAGCGGAGGCTACTTGCGAACCTTCTCAGTCACCACAAAAACGTCGCTCCCCCTTCGGGTTCGCTCCTTAGAAACCCACGGTTTCTAACGTCTAGTTAAACGCTTCAGACATAGTCTGAAGCGTTTAACTGACTGTTTTCCTTCACGGGGAAATACCCAATTTCCCCGACCCCCTTTGTCTGTTTTTGGGTGACGAAAAAATTACCTGCGTAATTTTTCCGTCACCCAAAAACCCATATACCTTCCCAGCATTAAACGTATCTGCGCGTCAAGGGCGGGAAAGGAGCCAAAGACAATTAAAATCACCGGTAAAAAGACCCACTGCACAAACACGGCTACTTTTTTAAATTGATTCATGCCCCGCGGCAATGGCGGCAACAGCATGGTGCTCATGATGGCGGATATCAGCATGCCCACCAAAGAAACGGTCATGATCCGGCTGGTTAAAATGGGCAGGTTAAACGAAAGCACGGAAAAATTAAACTGGTCTCCGCCTAAAAATATTGGCAGCCAGCCCAGCACAAATAAAAGCAAAGCGGCCGTGGCCCAGGACCAATAGCCGTCAAGCAAGGTGTAAATATGGTGGATTTTTTCCCGGAGCGGGATTTCTTTATTCTGTAAAAAACCAAACATCACATAGGGAATTTCCGCGCACCCCCAAGCCCAGCGCCGTTGCTGCTTATATTGGTTAAGAGTGGTTTTGAATATGTTGGTGGAAGCCACGGCATCCATGGAAACCAGATAATACATTGGCACCGCCCGATAATGGCCGTCATAGTGAAGATAGGCGCGCCAGAATATCCTTGAATCGTCGCACACCACGTTGGCCGGATAGCCCACTTCAAAAAACACGGTGGCCACAATAGCGTGAGAAGAATAGGTGGTCAGTTTTTCAGAACGCTCCTGCTGGATCATTTGCCAAAAGGTGTTTGAAGTGGAAACCACTCGGGTGAAAAATGAAGCCTCCCAAATGTTGTTATTATACACGGGAACCGGCTGATAACTGGCGCGCTGGGGATTTTTTTCAGTTACGTAATACCAGGTCAAACAAGAAAAATACTGAGGATAGACCTTGGTATCTATATCAAAACTGGAAACCAAAATATCTTCATAGGGAATATTTCGGGCATCAATAAATTCTTTCACTGCTTTTCCCGCCCAGGCCACATTTGAACCCTTGCCGGCTATTTCCCCGGGAACGTTGCTGGGGTGGGCCACCGTTAGAAAGGCAAAAAATTTATTTTGGTATTGAGCTTGTATTTTTTTGGCAGCCCGGTTAAACATTTCCCCGGCGCGCTCCTCAAGAGCCAGCACCACGATTAATTTTTCTTTGGGATAATCGGCGGCCAGCAAAGAATCCAAGCTTTCTTTGATAATGGCAGAACCCTCTTTATAGGTGGGCAAAATCACCACGTGGTATATTTTTTTCCAAGAAGAACCTTTGTGTTTTTTCAGTTTTTGTAGCCAGTCTTCTTTTAAATGGCGCTTCACTTTAAAATAGCCCAGCACCTGATGCAAGGAAAAATACAGTATCCGCAACAAGTAGTAAAAAGAAAAGCAAATGATAAAAATGGCCACCCAGGCGGGCGCCAGCCATGAAAAAATAAAGACTCCCAACAGAGTCCCCAAACTGAGCACGCCTGGCAGGATTTCAAGCAATCGGTAAATAAGTTTATCTTTTTTGCTTGAAATATCGCGGGCGCTGGAAATATTTAGATAATCGGCTTTTTGCATATATGGTTTACCCTGAGCTTGTCGAAGGGCGGTCCCATCGGGATTTGAACCCGAGTTACAAGAGTGAAAATCTTGTGTCCTAGACCAGACTAGACGATGGGACCATGTAGCCTGAATTTTAGCTTAAAAATTGAAAATTGGCAAGTTTTGGGGTAGTATTGCCCTATATGAAAATACTAGCCATAGAAACTTCTTGCGATGACACCGGAGTAGCTATCCTTGAAGCCCGTGGACGTCGGGCGTCCACGGGCTTCAAGGTTTTGTCCAATATTGTCTCTTCCCAACAAATCCATGCAAATTATGGCGGTGTTTTCCCCATTATGGCCAAACGAGAACACCAACGCAATTTGGTTCCTGTTTTAGAGGAAGCCTTGGGGGAAAGCAAATTGTTAATTATCAATGATCAAGTATCAATTATCAATGAAAAGTTAAAAGTGTTGAAAAAAATATTAGAAAAAGAATCTACACTTTTTGAAAGTGTAAAAAACTTTTTAGAAACCCATGAAAAACCTGCTGTTGATTATATTGCCGTCACCCATGGCCCGGGGCTTGAACCCTGTTTGCACGTGGGCGTAAACTTTGCTAAAGCATTAAGTTACTTTTGGAATATTCCGGTAATTCCCGTAAATCATATAGAGGCACACATAGCCGTTAATTTTCTGCCGAAAATTAACGGAAACTCTAAATCCGAAATCCTAAATCCTAAAACGAATTTTCCGGCGGTAGCGCTGGTGGTGAGCGGTGGCCACACCCAATTAATTTTAGTAAAAAAAATAGGGGATTATAAAATTATCGGGGAAACGCGCGATGACGCAGCCGGCGAATGTTTTGATAAAGCCGCTCGGATTTTAGGGTTGGGTTATCCGGGAGGCCCGATTATTTCCAAAATCGCTTCACAAATTAAAGAAAGTAGCATAATCTTGCCTCGGCCCATGATGCATAGCCGTGATTATGGTTTCAGTTTTTCGGGTTTAAAAACCGCAGTGCTCTACAAAGTAAGAGATGAGCATGCCAGTCCTGTGGTTCGGACTACAGGACTAAGCAAAAAGTTCATTGGCGAAATGTGTTTTGCTGTGCAAGATGCCATTTGCGATGTGTTAATTAAAAAAACTTTGGATGCCGCGAAAGATTATAAAGCTAAAACTATTATTGTCGGTGGCGGAGTTTCGGCAAATAACGAACTAAGAAAACAATTCACCAAAAAAACTAAGGGAGAAAACTTAAACGTTATTTTCCCGGAAAAAAGCCTTTCGACCGACAACGGCCTCATGGTTGCCGTCGCCGGATACTTTAACCGAACCCTTCGGCGCGGCTCAGGGCAGGCAAAAAAAATCGCGTGGCAGAAGTTATCTGTCAACGCGAATTTGCGGGTTGGGACTTAGTGTTTATTCAACGCAATATCCACCTCCTTTTCGGCTTCAGTTTCAGCTTCGTCCTGTGTTGCATATGGGCCGAATGTTGGCGAATATGAGACAGGATCTTGTTCTTCCTCTTCGCGATGGCTTAGACCCGATTCCCCTGGGCCAACAAGAAGCGCCTCAAACCGTCGCTGGGTCTTGGCTTTCCTGATTACGGGCTCTGCCGCATAGAGGTCACCAGTGTCCACGTCACGAGTGTAGCAAATCCGAAACCAGTAAGGCATATATCCCCCCGCTATGTTAAGGCCATAGCTGCCTACGAGTTTTGTTCGAGAACTAAATATCTTTTATCATATTAAACTATCATTGTCAATATTTTAGAACATCACGAACTCTGTTAAAATTGGGGTATGAACCTGGAAGGGCAATATGACCCAAAAAAGGTGGAAGATAAAATGTATAAGCTGTGGGAAGACAGTGGTTTTTTTAATCCCGATAATCTACCTACAGATAAAAGGGGAAAGGGCAAAGGTAAAAGCTTTACGATTATCATGCCTCCGGCCAACGCCAACGGAAATTTACATGCCGGACACGCATTGGTTATGACCATTGAAGATATTATGACCCGCTACAAGCGTATGCAGGGGTTTAGGGCGCTGTGGTTGCCGGGACTGGATCATGCCGGATTTGAAACCCAGGTGGTGTATGAAAAGAAATTGGAAAAAGAGGGGCGCAGCCGTTTTAAAATGGAGCCGCAAGAATTGTATAATGAAATTATGCAGTTTACCCTGGAAAACAAAAAAAATATTGAAGGGCAGGTTCGCAAAATGGGGGCCAGCTGTGATTGGAGCCGCCAAAAGTTTACGCTGGATCCGGACATTATCAACACTGTTTACGGAACCTTTGAAAAACTCAAAAAAGACGGACTGATTTACCGGGGGAAAAAAATCATCAACTGGTGCGTTAAACACCAGACTTCTCTTTCTGATTTGGAAACCAAAGATACCGAAAAAGTTGATAAACTGTATTACTTAAAATACGGGCCTTTTGTGATTGCCACGGCGCGGCCGGAAACCAAGTTTGGTGATAAATACGTGGTAATGCATCCAAAAGACCCCAGGTACGCCCAATATAAAAATGGCGACAAATTAAGCCTTGAATGGATAAACGGCCCCATAGAAGCCTCTGTAGTCAAAGACGAGGCTATAGAGATGGAATTTGGCACAGGAGCTATGACTATTACCCCATGGCATGATGCGGTGGATTTTGGCATTGCGGAAAAACATGATTTACCAAAAGAACAAATCATAGATTTTTATGGCAAACTTTTGCCGGTTGCCGGTGAATTTGCGGGTATGAAGATATCTGAGGCCCGACCTCGAATAATTGAAAAGCTGCAAGCCAAGGGGCTTGTTGAGAAAATTGAAGAAAACTACAAGCATATCGTAAAAACCTGCTACAAATGTGATTCACTTATTGAGCCGCAAATAAAAGAGCAGTGGTTTTTAAAAATGGAACCGCTGGCCAAGCCGATTATCAAAGCCATTGAAACGGGAAAAGTAAAATTTATTCCGGAACATTACAAAAAAATATCACTGCATTGGTTAAAAAATATCATGGACTGGCCTTTGAGCCGCCAAATTGTCTGGGGAATTCCCATTCCCGCCTCACCGGCGGACAAGCCCGGAGAAGTAGAAACCTTTGACACCTGGTTTTCTTCCGGCCAATGGCCGTTTGCAACGTTGGGATTTCCAGAATCAAAAGACTTTAAAACATTTTACCCGACGGATGTGATGGAAACCGCCGGAGAAATTATTTTCTTTTGGGTGGCCCGCATGATGATGTTAGGTTTTTATATAACCAAAAAATTGCCATTTAAAACGGTGTATTTGCATGGATTAGTTTTGGATGCCAAGGGCCAAAAAATGTCTAAGAGTAAAGGCAATGTTATCAATCCCCTAGATATTACGGACAAGTATGGTACGGATGCCCTGAGAATGGGACTGGTTATGGGAAATACACCGGGGCAGTCCTTAGCTTTGGATGAAAACAAAATAAAGGGATACAAAAACTTTGCCAATAAAATCTGGAACGCCTCTAAATTTGTTCTAATAAGTACCCAAAATTTCACGGCCGTGAAAAAAGTGGCACTTTCTTCTACGCAAAAAGAACATCTTAAAAATCTAAAAACACTGCAAAAAGAAGTTACCAAGTTAATGGATGATTTTAAGTTTTACTACGCCGCGGAAAAAATCTACCATTATTTTTGGCATGAGTTTTGTGATAAGATTATTGAAGAAAGTAAAAAAGATATTGCCAGCCACGCAACCCAATACCTATTACTAGAAATTTTAAGCGCGTCTTTGAAAATGTTACACCCCTTCATGCCGTTTATCACTGAAGAAATCTGGGGTCAACTGCCCGCCAAAAACCCTTCGACTTCGCTCAGGGCAAGTAAAAATTTATTAATGGTTGAATCATGGAATACTACCGGCTAGCGCTTTACATTATCTTTGGCATTTTACCCAGCCTCATCTGGCTGCTTTATTATCTGGCAAAAGACATGCACCCGGAACCCAAAAAAATGATTCTGAAAGTGTTTTTTTGGGGCGCGGTGGCCACCATCCCCACCCTGTTTTTCCAGATTATTTTCACAGAAGCTCTCAACCAATTCCAGTACCTTTCCGTATTTTACTCACCGGAAATTTCCGGTTACTTGCCAGCCATCAACAACCTGACCAAATGGTTTGTCATAATAGCGTTTACTGAAGAATTATTTAAATATCTGGTGGTGCGCTGGATTGTATTTCAAAGCGGAGAATTAGACGAACCGCTAGACATCATGCTGTACATGGTGGTGGCCGCCCTGGGGTTTGCGACGCTGGAAAATACCCTGTATTTATTTTCACCCATAGATGGCTTATCTTTTGACATGGTGCTCAAAACCACCGTTATCATCAGCTTTTTGCGGTTTATCGGGGCCACCTTCCTGCACACATTATGTTCGGGCTTGGTCGGATATTTTATGGCTCTTTCTTCACTGCGCTTAAAACACCGATTCAGGCTCACTATCTTGGGCCTGTTTTTAGCGGTGCTCTTGCACGGGCTGTACAATTTTTCTATAATAAACTTGCGCTTTCCTTTTAACGTGGCTATTCCCGGATTGGTTATTTTTGGGCTGGCAGCATTTATGATATACGACTTTGACGGGATAAAAAAATTTAAAAGCATCGTCAAATTAAAATCCTAAATTAAAAACCCTAAATCCTAAATAAATCCCAAATTCTAAATAACGAAATTTAAAACGTTTTTAGAGTTTAGTGTTTAGAATTTAGAGTTTCTTTTACGAAGTAAAAGTATTATGGCTAAAAAAATAAAAGCAACTGACGAAAAAACCATGGAAGCACCAGAGAAAATGGCTGATGCCAACATCTTTCACCAAGACGGCCAATTAGTGGTTGACGTGTTTGAAACCAATGAAGAATTCGTGGTTTTAGCCGCCATTGCCGGAGTACAGATCAAAGACCTGGATATATCGGTGGAAAAAGAGATGATGATCATCAAGGGTGATCGCCAAGACCCACATGAAGACCCCACAAACCCTTCGACTTCGCTCAGGGCGAGAAAGTTTTTTGCGCAAGAATGTTATTGGGGCCCGTTTTCACGCAAAATCGTGCTGCCCGAAAACATTGACACTAATGCCGCCAAAGCGGAAATTAATAAGGGGTTGCTGACCATCAAAATACCAAAAACGGACGGCACCAGCATAAAGACAAAAGTAGAAGTTTCGTAAATTAAAAGCCGTGGACGCCCGACGTCCACGGCTTTTTTGTGCTCCCGAGAGGACTCGAACCTCTACCCCTTGCGGGACATGTTCCTAAGACATGCGTGTATACCAATTCCACCACGGGAGCAAAAAAGTAACTAAAAACGCACTCTCATGCGTTAATCGTTAATTTAAAATACCCCATTTTATTGATTTCTACAACCCCAGCGCGCCCTTTATGATAGCCACAGAAAGATAGCCCAAAAGCCCCACGACAATTCCAATCACAGCCCAAATCACCGCCTTCCTGGCTTCTGCAACTTTCCCTGGATCCCCCTGGGCCGATATAAATAAAATTCCCGCCCAGATGAACATGATAATAGAGACCGCGATAAATATCGGCCAAACCACAATGTTCAAAAAATTAGTGATGATATTTTGAAACCACTGGCCGCCGCTTACGCAAACTCCATTGGAACAAACCGGGGCGCCAGGAGAAGCTGCCGGAGTGCATTCGGCATTATTTGTACAAGCAACAGCCGCCAGCGCTGGGCTTGCAATGCCCCCCCCAAAAAACACTGCGGGCAGTATTAGTGAAGAAGCCAGAATTGGTAAAATAATTGATTTCTTTATCATAAACATATGGGCGACATTCGTCGGAGGCTAGGCTCTCGCCCAGACCTCCGACAAACACGAGACACCAAGCCCTTAAGCGCCCTGGAAAAGAGTGGTTATAATCTTTGGAATTGAGAAGCTCACAATAGCAATAACTAATGAAACCACGGCCCATATAAGGGCTTGCCGTGCTTTGGCTATCCCTTCCGGTTCTCCTTGAGCTGACAGGAAAAAGAAAGATGCTATAAAAAGGAATATGAAGAAAGCGGCAACAAATATAATCCACATAAAGCCTAGCACCAAATCAAGGGCAGTTACTACTGTAAGATTTCCACCTGGTGCGGCAGGGATAACAACCGCTGATACAATCAAAGGCAGTACTAGTAATGCGGCTAAGGATACTGAAGTAACTAATTTCTTATTGATCATTTTTTTGTGTTATATAATATTATTTATTTTCGACCTTTTATGTTTTACATGGGAACTATAATCCATTTCCAAACCAAACATAGATGATTTTGGGAAGAGAAAACGCGATAATGGCCACCACCATGCCCACCGCGCCCCACAGCACGCTCTGCTGGGCTTTTTTAATTCCTTCCGGTTCTCCCCGAGCCGACAAAAACTGAAAGCCCGCCACAATGAACATGATAATGGCGAATATGACCAGCAAAATCCAAATCAAATTCAAAGTGGCATTGATGACTTCAGTGAAAGTGGACTTAGCTATTTCTTCATTAAAAGTTACATCTTGTTGAGCGAATGGAGGATCTCCAGGAGTAAAACCCGCCAAGATACTTAGGGGTGCCATATACATTATAGCCACTAATAGTAATGGAAATATTTTTTTGCGTATCATAAATATGGTAATTATACTGGGAATACCCAGAATCTAATAACAAATGGTAATAAAAACGCCACTATTCCTAAAAATATCCCTATTGCGCCCCACAAAATTGATTTCTGGGCTTTTTTTATCCCTTCCGGCTCCCCCTGGGCTGACAAAAACTGAAAGCCCGCCACAATGAACATGATAATGGCAAAAGCGATGAATAGTATCCACAAAAAACTGATAATTCCAGTAATAACACCCGTAAGCCATTGATTATCGGCAGTTAAATTTGATGCGGGCCGCGGGCCAGCTTCAAAGCCAGCTGCCACGACAACTATTGGAAGTAGTAGTAATATGCTAGTAAAAATAATGGGAAATACTTTTTTAGACATAGTTTTTAATTAAATGCCTCCACCACCTACAAAGCAAATTCCGTCTGTACAAACAAAACCAGGTTCACATGGAGGATTGCAAGTTGCGACAGGACTGATGGTATTTCTAATGAAAAACGGAATGGTAAATGCCGCCACAGCCACCAGAACCCCGATAACTCCCCATAGTAAAAACTTCCTGGCCTTGCCCACCCCGTCTGGTTCACCCTGGGCAGCTAAAAACTGGAATCCCGCCACGATAAACATAATAATGGCGAAGGCGATAAACACGATCCACAATACATCTAGTATTTTTCCTATAAGATTTCCAAAAAATACCGTAAAACTTCCACCCGGCAATTGATTGGGGTTAGTTACAATTCCCGGGGCATCGCCAAAAGGCCCGGCGGCCAGGCCGATACCCGGAATAATCAGTACCAATAAAGTCAATAAAGATAAAACTATTTTTCTGGTCATATAACTTTATGAAGGCGTGGCTCCTATCACTGATTTTACCACGGCCACCAAGCCAGTACCCGCCAAAGAAATAGCTACTCCAATGGCCGCCCATATGGCAATGTCTCTGGCTCGCTTGATTTTTTCAGGATTACCGGCAGAAATGACAAAATAAATACCTGCTATTACAAACATCAGTACCGCCAAAATGCCGATAATGGTACTAAGATAAAAAACTATACGCTCTATAAGATCCGCAAACCCACAAATGCACGCTGGGCCAGGAGCACAGGGAGTTTGCATATTTGGGCACAAGGGGTTGGGTAACGAAATGGTTGCGGCAGACACCGCGCCGCCCGCGCCCAAAAACACAACCAAGACCAATAAAAAGAGTATTTTTTTATTCATTTACTGTTTCAAAAACAATAACCCGTAATGATAATCCCCGATGGCAAATTCTTTTTTTAATTCCAAACCCAGTCCGCTTGCCATTTGCTTAACTTCCTTTGGAGCCACTATTCCTTCTTTGGGAGCCGGCGCACCGGCCTTCAGCCAATCTACCACCAGCACTTGCCCGCCTGGCTTTAAGACCCGTTTGGCCTCTTGTAATATTATAAGCCTATTTTCCACCTGAAACAACAGATTAGTTATCAACACCACGTCTAGGAGGCCGTCGTGCAAGGTGGATCCGTTTGGGGCCTCTAAATCGCAAAGTACCGTCAAGATATTGTTTACCTGTTCATGGGCCGCCCTGGCCTTTACCGCCGAAAGTTTTTCTTCCTGGATATCCAGCGCATACACTCGGCCTTTGCTTAATTTTTTAGCCAGGGCAATGGAAAAAGCCGCTGATCCGCAACCAAATTCAGCTGCCAACATGGAATCTTTTAATTCAAGATTGTCTAATACTTCGTCCACCTTTAAAAAGTCCGCCATATTCGTTAATTTTTAATTTTGTAATTTTTAAATAATGTTTAAATTTTTAAGAATTAAGAAATTATTTACAAAATTAAAAATTATTCCTTTACACAGGTACCGGAGGCCACTTTATCCCCCGGTTCAAGCCGCATAATTCTGACGCCCTGAGTTGCTCTGCCGAGGACCGAAATAGACTTGGTGGCGGTTCTGATAACCTGGCCGTGCTGGGAAATAACGATCAGATCTTCTTCATCAACCGAATCATGTAAAATAGAAGAAATCACAATGCCTCCGGTTTTGGCGGTAATGTTGGCGGTTTTAATCCCCGATCCGCCCCGGCCCTGCACCTTGTATTCTGAAATTTCAGTCCTCTTTCCATATCCATTTTCCATTACCACCATCAAATACTGCTTCGGCGCGCCGGAGCCTTTGGCGGAGGCGGCTTCATTCGTTACTACATCCATTCCAATCACTTCATCATTGCCTTTTATCCTTATTCCCTTCACGCCGGCAGCTGATCTGCCCATCGGCCTAATGTCTTTTTCTTTAAACCTAATGGCAATACCGCTTTTAGTTGCCAGCACAATGTCATCCTCTCCGCTGGTTTTTACCACTTTCTTTAAGGCGTCGCCCTTTTCAAGTTTTATGGCAATAATTCCTGATTTGCGGACATTCTCAAATTCTTCTAAACTGGTTTTTTTAATCCTGCCGTTTTTGGTGACCATTACCAAATATTTATCAGCGCTTGGCGCATCGGGCTTGGCTTTAGCTTTAGTAACCAGTGAAAGCACCTTTTCTTCATTGGAAATTCCCTCTAAAAAGTTGGAAATTCCCCGGCCGCGGGCGACTCGTGTTCCTTCGGGAATTTCATAGACCTGGGTTTGAAATACCTTTCCCGAATCCGTAAAGAACATTAAATTATCATGGGTGCTGGCGCTTAAGAAATGCTCCACAATATCTTCTTGCATGGTTTTCATGCCGATAATTCCCTTGCCGCCGCGTTTTTGGATTTTATAGGTGGCCGGATTGATCCTCTTTATATATCCGCCGGTTGTCAAAGTAACAATGGTTTCTTCCAATGGCACCAAGTCAATTTCGGTAATTTCACCCAGTTTGCCTTTTACCACCTTGGTTCTGCGGGCATCACCAAACTTTTCTTTTACTTCGGCCAGTTCTTTTTTAATAATGGCTTTTAACTTTGCCGGGCTGGCTAAAATGGCTGTCAATTCTTTAATTAATTCTAAAATAGCCTTTAACTCATCCTGGATTTTCTGGCGCTCAAGGCCGGCCAAGGTTTGCAGCTTCATTTCCAAAATAGCTACGGCCTGTTTTTCTGAAAGCTTGAATTTTTTGATTAAATTCAGTTTGGCATCTTCGCGGTCTTTTGATTGTTTGATAACCTTAATAACGGCATCAATGTTGTTTAAGGCAATCATCAAGCCTTCTAAAATATGGGCCCGGTCTTTAGCTTTTTCCAAGTCAAATTTAGTCCGGCGGGTGACCACTTCGGTGCGGTGGCTGATAAAATATTTCAACACATCCGCGATAGACAAAATTTCCGGCTGAATACCGTCAACCAACGCCAGCAAATTTAAGTGGAAAGTTTTTTGTAAATTAGTAAATTTGTATAAACGGTTAAGCACGCGGTTGGCATCAAACCCCTTTTTAATATCTATAATAATGCCCATGCCTTCCCGGTCTGATAGATCTTTGATATCGCGGATGCCTTCAATTTTCTTTTCAGAAACCAAGTTAGCCATTTCTTCCACTAAAGTAGACTTTAAAACCTGGTATGGAATTTCGGTAATTAAAATTTGTTCAGAACCATCTTTTTTCTCGGTAATTTCCGCCTTTCCGCGCATGACAATAGAACCCTTCCCTTGGGAATAGGCTGTGATAATTTCTTTTTGGTCATAAATAATGCCACCCGTTGGAAAATCCGGCCCCTGGATAAACTGGAACAAATCCGGGGTTTCGGCTTTAGGATTGTCTAAAATATGGCTGATGGCGTCGGTTAATTCAGTTAGATTATGAGGCGGAATATTAGTAGCCATGCCCACGGCAATTCCCAGCGAGCCGTTTAGTAAAAGCTGGGGAACCGGCGAAGGCAACACCGTTGGCTCTTGGCGGGTGCCGTCATAATTATCCATAAAACGCACCGTATCTTTTTCAATGTCTGCTAAAAGCAGCTCCCCGATTTTTGATAATTTTATCTCTGTGTAACGCGGCGCTGCAGCCGAATCCCCATCCTGACTGCCAAAATTTCCTTGGGGATGGGCAAGTGGATAGCGCATATTAAAATCTTGTGCCATCCTAACAAGGGAATCATATATTGCCATGTCTCCATGGGGGTGGTACTTACCCATGCAATTATGCGAAACCACGCCGTTGGCAATAAATTCGTGGTCGTTTTCTACTTCAAAATCAAATGTTTTTTGTGGTGCAACTTTTTTTATTAAAGAAACTTTTAAGAAATGAATTTTATTTTTTATAATTTCTTCTAAAAATTCTAGGTTAGGCGAACCGATCTTTTCTAGTTTATCTTTTATCCCCCAATCAATAACTTGGGTTTTTCTCAACGGCATTTCATGTAAATTTGAACTATACCTGATTTTTGTCCCATCGGGATATTTTACTCCCATCCTAAACTTTTCCCCATCCACATCCTGATACCACCCTCCGCCTAAATGATTATTACTCAACTCTTGGAATAGAATATTGCTGGCATAGGGAATAACATCATGCCTGTTTGGTCCTTTTCTATCGTGGCTAGTAAGTTTTTTTGACCCGAGTCTTGCCGCCCTTTGCCCCTTACTTTTTGAAACTAGATTAAGTTTGGATGACAAAGCGACCGCGTTTTCACCTTTTATTTCTAAAGAGAATGACGGGTGTTTTCCGTTTATTTTTCTGTTCAAAACCGCACTATCTCCACTTACTACATCAGTTTTATATTTACTGCTAAATATCCCCTGCGACAAAAGGAGCGCCATGAGTTGATCTGTGAGCTTTTCTGAAATTGAAACATAATTAACTCGATTTTGCTTATGGGAAATATACCCATCGCCTTCAATAAGGCCAGAAATAAAAGAGGAAATAATATCTGATGGCGATTGGAAAATTTCATTAGGTATTTTTTTTGTTAATGCCCACGCACCCTTTATATCAAAGTTCGCAACAAAAAATTCATTAATGGCAGCGCTATTGACTCTCACATTATAGATTTTTTTGCGGCGACCATCGAAAAGGCGCTCTTCGATAGAGGGGTGGTGATTAAATTCTTTTTTAAAAATAGAAACTATTCTTTCCGCGATTTCTTTATCATTACCGGCGGTGAACCCTATTCGCGTAGTTTTTTTCGCAGAATAATCTTCTGAAATCCAGCCATCAGAAACAAACAAGCCTAAAATATATGCAACATTTTCATTAAGATGGCTTGGTTGGTCTTCTCCTGTTGTTTGCAGTTTCACCTGATGACCGATTTCGGGATAATCGGATTTGATTATCAAATAGTCCTGGTCGGTCAAATCTTTCGCCTCTTTCCATATGAATTTCCAATCAGGAGTTAAAACTTTAAACTTTTGAGAAAGCGTAACCACATTTGAAAGCCCATTATCCAAGACTACCTTTAGTAAAGGTTTTTCTGGCATTTCATAAGTTTGCACAACTTTCTGCATGCCCTTTTGGGTATACACCTCATCCCCAACCTGAATATCTTGGATAGAAACCAGACCTTTTTTGGATAATATTAAGGTATCTTTAACAAAACATTCTCCTACCACCGTTGCCGATTTTCGAAATTTTGCCGATGCGTTCAATCCCATCTCATTCATCGTATACAAAATTTTCCGGTGCACCGGTTTTAAGCCATCGCGCACATCCGGCAGGGCCCGGGCCACAATCACGCTCATGGCGTAATCAATGTAAGACTCTTTCAGTTCATCAACAATTTCCCGTTTGCTGACATTGCCAATGGCATTGGTAGCTTGTTCCTCTTTTTTTGCTGCCCCGCGATCGCCTTTGGGCGATTTTGCGGGGTCTTTTTCTTTGTCTTTAGCCATATTAGTTTAATTTGAAATTTGAAATTTACAATTTGAAATTAATTTGAAATATTTTAATTGGTGAATTTGAAAGTGGAAATCATGGTCCTGAAAATATCCAGCGACTCTTGATGTTTGGCTTGGACAAAAATGGCCATGTTCTTTTCGGGCATATAAATATTAATTTCCCACAGCGGCCCGTCGCCCATGGGCTTGGGACGAAGGTTTTTATAAGAAATGTCTTTGGCGCCAATTCCGTCTATCACTATCTCTCTTTGTTCAACCTCTTTGGTATTTTCGGTATCTGACGTAATTTTTTCTAATTCAGACAGTTCTTTATCCAAATCACTAACATTCCTCACGGTTAAAATTCCTTCTTCGCTGGCCACATCCGAGGCAACATCGGATTCTTGTACCCGCAAATTCGGCGGGTATTTCATGCTAAACCCCATCTTTTCATTGACATACGTTTTCCAATCCGCGGTTTCATCTTTTGGTGCGCCTAATTTTTTTAGTACTTCAGGAATTTCAATGGCCGGCAACTGGACTGATTTTCCCAAATCTTTTATTTTTGAAAAATCATGCATCATCACCCGCACCCCGACAAATCCGGCCACCAGCGCCGCAATGCCCATTACCGCAAAAAAGATAATAACCTTCTTTGATTCAGGCAGTGTGCGCAGTTTCGCTACTAAATTTGAAATTTGAAATTTGAAATTTGAAATCAATTTGAAATAATTGAATTTGAAATTTTAAAAAGCGTTTTCAAATTAAAATATTAAAATATTAAAATATTGAATTCAAATTGTAAATTTCAAATTTCAAATTAGTTTTTCAGCACCACAATCTCCATCTCGCTTTCCTTGGGCAACAGGCTGGCCTTGATGGTTAATTTATCCTGCGCGGTTATTTCCTTTTTGCCCATGGCCTTCAAAAATATATCTACCCCCTCAACGTCAGTTTTCATTTTTGGCAGGGCGTAATGCATGGGGATAACCATTTTTGGCTCAATTTGTCCTATCACTTTGGTTGCTTCATGTGCAGAAATAGTATATGTCCCACCAACAGGAATCATTAAAATGTCTACATGTCCTATCTTATCCAGCTGTTCGTCCGTTAATTGTTTTTGGCCAAAGTCTCCCAAGTGACAAAACCGCATATCTTCCGCTTCAATAATAAAAATGGTGTTGCGCCCGCGTTCTTTTCCTTCCACGTCATCGTGAAATGAATCAATGCCCTGCACAAACACCCCGTTTTTTTCGTATTCCCCGAGATTATCAATAATAAACGGGCTGCCGTCATGCGACGACTGCTCCGCTTCCTTCGTTCGCGGGCTGCCGTCATGCGACGACTGCTCCGCTCCCTTCGTTCGCGGGTTGCCTTTAACCCCTTTTACATTATTATGATCAGGGTGGCCATGCGAAACCAAAACAACGTCAGCGCTAAAATTCGGCATTTTCAAGCCGATTTTTTCATCAAACGGATCAATGACAATATCGCAAGTTTCTTTCGAAGCCGTTACGGAAATCTGGAAACACGATTGCCCAGCCCACGTTATTTTTGCCATTTTTTACGTTAAAAACTTTTTAAATTCTTCTTTTGAAATTCTAGCTTCACTTAAGATGCTCATCACCGTTCCCCTGGGGATATCTTTATTATGACAGGGCACCACAGCCCTTCTTTTGGTTTGGAAATTATAAAAAATAAAATGGCTTCCCGTAGAATGATCCAAGACAAATCCAAGAGATTGCAATACTTTAATTAATTTCCTGGAATTAATAACGGGAAATTTAGCCATGAACATGAATGCTCTTAACTTCTACCGAAGCGAAAAAGTTTTCCTCATCATTAGGAATCGGCTCTTTGTGTTTTTCTAAAGAAGCGATATATCCTTCAATGGCGTCTGTAGCCATCCTTTTAGCTTCTAATAAATTTCTCCCATGCGTAACACACCCGGGTAAACTGGGAATGATTGCCGTAAAACCACCCTCCGGCTCCGGTCTGAAAATAATATTATACCTAAATGCTTTTTTCATGTTTCTTACATTTTACCACGGCTATTTTTAATATTCAACATATTGATTTTATTCATTTTTATTAATAGAATAAAAGCCAGTAACTCAACCCACACTTTTTAGAGGTATTTTCATGCAAGATTACACAGACAAGGTGATCGTGATTGTGGTCCATGGAGAAAACCAACCCCGACACATCATCAAAGCAGAGGCATCGGAGGCGGAAAGTAAAGTACTCCTTGAAAAGCATGGTTGGACGTACGATGCCGGCACGCGAAGATTCTGGAAAAAAATCGATCTGGCCAGAAACGAAGTCTGGCATGCAATAATTTCCCCCGTATTGCCAACGGAACAATTTTTCCACCAATGAAACCTGTAATTCGAAGTCCCGGAAGATTATTATCGCCGGGATTTTTTATTAACAAAAGGTTGTAAAATATAAAAAAGAATGATATAGTACTCGCATTCGCGCGCGAAACGGCTATGGCGTGTGAATGGGAAATATTATTTACAGCCGAAAAAAGAAATATTAACACATGATTGTAAAAGACATAGACAAAAAAGTGAATGATGCGCCCATGAGCCCGCAAATGGGTTCGTTGGTTGAAGGAAAAGTCATTGGCCGGGACCGCTCGGCCCTGTATGTTGACCTGGGGCCGCAAGGCACAGGGATTATTTTTGGCAAAGAATTTTATCTTTCCAAAGAAGCCATCAAAGATTTAAACGTGGGCGACATTGTCCACGCTAAAATCGTGGAAATGGAAAATGATGACGGCTACCGCGAACTTTCATTGCAAGACGCCACCAAAGATTTAAACTGGCAAAAATTGAGGGATTTGAAAGCCAGCGGTGAAATTATCCAGGTGAAAATTACCGGGGTGAACAAGGGCGGGCTGCTGACCAGCGTTAACAACATGGCGGCCTTTTTGCCGGTTTCACAATTGTCCCCGGAAAATTACCCCAGGGTGGCTGACGCCGACAAAGCCAAAATTTTAAAGGAACTGCAAAAATTCATCGGCAAAACCCTGGAAGTGAAAGTGCTGGATTTGCTGGCCGAAGAAAATAAATTAATTTTGTCTGAAAAAGCCAAAACCGAACAGGCTATCAAAGAAATCCTGGCCAACTACAAAAAAGATGATGTCATTGAAGGCAAAATCACCGGCATTGCCGACTTTGGCGCGTTCATTAAATTCCCCGTAAACGAAGAATCTAACACCCAAAACCTAGCACCTAACACCCAAATTGAAGGCTTGATCCACATTTCAGAACTGGACTGGCAGTTAGTGCAAAATCCGGCGGAAATGGTAAAAGTGGGTGAAATTGTCAAAGCCAAAATCATTGATATTACCAACAACCAGGTATTTTTGTCACTGAAAGCCTTAAAAGAAAATCCTTGGGAAAAAATTGAAAAAGAGTATAAAAAAGGGGATACTATCAAAGGCAAGGTAAGTTCGTTTAGCCCGTTTGGCGCGTTTGTGGAAGTGCTGCCAAAAATCCGGGGGCTGTGCCACATTTCAGAATTTGCTTCGCCGGCCGAAATGGAAGCGGCGCTGAAAGTGGGTGAAGAATATCAGTTTGAAATTTTGCTGATTGAACCGAAAGAACATAGGATGAGTTTGAAGTTGAAGAAATAAGAAGGTTCAAAAAGCGCGGCTCTCGCCACGCTTTTTGATTGAAAAATTTCCGCTCGCACGCGTTGTTTAAAAAGTCGTGTTCAATTCGCCAGCGCGAATTGCCACTCACTCCTCGGCGAAAAATTTTTGCGCAGACGGGCCATCCGGCAAAGCCGGCCTGGCTCGCGGCTTGCCGCAAAAAACCATGCTTTTTCGCCTCCGCAGTGTCTTTTTAAACAACACGTGCTCGCTGCAATTTTTTATATTAAAAGGGGCGAAGTCTTTGACTTCGCCCCTGCGCCTGCGCGCTTCGATTATTCTGCCCAGCGATGGGGTGGCACGTAACGGCATTCTACCCAGCCGTCGGTGGTAACCACCATAAACGTACCTTTGGTGCCGGGCATCTTATCCATGCCGTACCCACCCGACCAAACGGGTTGCGATTCGAGATAGAAGGTGTGATT
>MHOU01000010.1:45156-93778 GCA_001821935.1 Candidatus Staskawiczbacteria bacterium RIFCSPHIGHO2_02_FULL_43_16 | reverse complement strand
TTCACAAAGCCACTTGCGTGTTTACCCTTGCGGGATTATGGAGAATTACCCCGTCTTTCGACGAGCTGTGCTCCACTTTGCGGTATGTATCCACGTGTTACTAAGCCGTTCGCCGGTGCCTTAAGGATGTAGACTCTGAACAGAATCAATTGAGCTTCCATATTTTGATTATATTCAAGAACTGAGGAGCGAAGCGATGCTGTAGGCATCGTTAAGCTCCGAAGACGCAGAAGATAATCAAAATATGAAAGCCCGAAGGGAAGCGAAAAAATGGCTAATTTCTTCGTTTTTACTCCTCAATGTAGTAGTCACTACATTTCGTCGCAAGAAACATTGAAATTATCACATTTTTTCGCTTCTCAATTTAGATTCGCGTTCAGAGTCTACATCCCTGGGCCCCTTGACTTGCATGCCGGTATCCACATTTCCAGCGTTCACCCTGAGCTAGGATCAAACTCTCAAATAATATATACGTTAAGCACGTATTAAGCTTATTCGAAACAACTTTCAAAAACTAATTTTAAACAAGTTACTTTACCGAGCACTCATTTTTGGACACATTGAAAAAAGAGGAAATGGGCCGCGTGGAAGACCTCGTCGTCAGTTAACGAAACTGAACCCGGAGCGCCAATAGGCTGGCCAGCCCATTCCTTTTTCCCTGAAAATTACAAGAGGTGAACTGTCCAGTCACGATTATTACTGGTTCTTTTCCCGTTACCCTGACCCTAGGCGCAACCGAAAAAGGTGCCGCCGCTCGTGCCAACGACACGCAATCCACCCCCTGGCTTAATGTACAAAAATGAGTGCTTGGTTTTCACTTGCTACTTACCTCCCTCATTTCAAGATGGCTATCTAAAATGAGGGCCTATAATTGTCAAAATTCTTTCCGTGCTGCGTTTTCTGAAAAAAACACCCGCAAAGATATACAAAATTTTGTAAACCTTTGCGGATATTTTTAAAAACTTCTAAGTTTTATAAAATATTATTTTGCAAGTTTAATTGTTAATAATATATAACTGTATTCTAGTCTAAATAAATCCGTTGTCAATACCTTTGAGCCGATGGAGGGAGTTGCACCCACAACCTTCACTTTACAAAAGTGTTGCTCTGCTGTTGAGCTACATCGGCGTGGGCCGCGTAATCTACTTTTTCTTCTCATCCAACTCTTGTGCCTTTTTGCGTATTCCGCGTAAAGCCACGTCAATCCACCGCTCCGCTTTCAATATCAAAATCCGAGATTTACTCAATAATTTTTGCAGCAGCATCTGTTTTTCAAAAAAGTGGAAATGGTGGGCTTTCAGTGTTTTTTCAATGTTGGCAATCAGCTGCGGCTTTTTAATTCCATGATGACCGTTTTGGGGTAGCTGCACCAATACCGGAATTTTTCTAAACAAAATGAATGCAACTCCCAAAACTGAAATAAAAAAAATACCGGATATGATGAGTGTAAGCATAGATTATATCGCAAAGCGTGCAAACTGTTTCACAGTAATATTCTCCCCTATTTTAGCTACTGTTTCTTCAATCAAACTTTTAATGGTTTTGGCATCGTCTTTTACCCAGGATTGCGCCAGCAAGGCTTCAACATTTTCAGGCTGCATGGCGGCAATGTGCAGGCAAATTTCGTGAGCCAGGCTTTTAAAATCGGGGTTTTTTGCCACAAAATCAGTTTCACAACGGATATCCAGTAGTACGCCGGACTTGGCATTAGGATGGATATAAAAATCAATCACACCGTCATGGGTTTCGCGCCCTCCTTTTTCACCGGCTTTTACCGCTCCCCAGCTTTTCAACAATTCCTTGGCTTTTTGAACATCTTCCCCAGACTCTTCCATGGCCTTTTTAATTTTCACCGGCGAGGCACCGGTTTCATCTCTCAATCTCTTAATATCTTCGATATTAATCATAAATTCTAAACACTAAACTCTAAATCCTAAATAAACTCAAATATTTAAACTCAAAACGTTTTTTATTTTGAATTTTTTATTTATTTAGAGTTTAGGGTTTCGGATTTAGGGTTTCGCACTTAATATAGTTTCTTTGATTTTTTCCAGCACGTATCCAATAGAAGAAACGGCGTCATCATTGGCATAAATGGCGTAATCGGCCAGAGCCGGGTCAATATTGGTGTCTACAATGCCCACAATTTTAATACCCTTGCGTTTTGCTTCACGCGCTACGGCAATGTCTTTTTTTAAATCTAAAATTAAAACGGCTTCCGGCAACTTTGCCATATTTTTGATGCCTTCAAATTTCGTGGTCAGCGAAGCGATTTCTTCATTAAGCATCATCTGTTCATATTTGGTATATTTCTCAAATTCACCTTTGGCTTTTTTGCTTTCCAAGTCTTTCAAGTGAGCCACCCGTTTTGAAATGGTTTCAAAATTAGTAAAGGCTCCACCCAGCCACCGTTCGGTAACATATGGCATACCGCTTTCCACCGCCGCTACTTTGGTTAAATTTTTTGCCTGTATTTTTGTTCCCACAAACAGCAATGTTTTTCCTTCGGCAACTAATTGGGAAATAAATTTCAAAGCCAAATCAAATTCTTTGGCGGACTTTTCCATATCAATCATGTGGACATTGCTTTTAACGCCCTGTACAAAAGCCTTCATTTTAGGATGAAGCTTGGAAACGGTATGACCAAAATTCAGGCCGGCTTTGGCCATATCATCCGCGTTAAGTTTTACGTTATTAGTAGATTCGGATGTCATTAGTTGATTAGTGTCGCCTTATTATCTTTTTCTTCCCTAACCTTTTTTACTTTCTTTGGCTTATCAATTTTCTTGGCGGCCCGGTCTTTGAATTTCTGTACCCTGCCCAAGGTATCCATCACCTTTTCCTTCTTAGTATAAAAAGGGTGGCACTGGGCGCAAATTTCAGTTTCAATAAATTCTTTGGTTGATCCAACCGTAAACGAATTACCGCAGGCGCACTTAACACCTGCTTTTGGAAAATAAATTGGGTGGATGTCTGCTTTCATGGTTAGTATTATATGAAATATTTACAATAATAGCAAGCTTTCTTTCCAAAATCAAGTCTTTATGATATATTTTATCCATGGATTATCAAGAATATCAACAACAAACGGGTGGGGGCGGAAAGCAATCCGTGATTATTGAAATTCGCGCGGGGACCGGTGGAGACGAAGCTGGGCTTTTTGTGCGTGATTTATACCGGATGTATTCAAAATATGCCACTAGCCAAGGGTGGGGCAATAAAGTCATCGATTCCAACACTTCAGATGTGGGGGGTTATAAAGAAATCGTGTTTGAACTTTCCGGCTCGGGCGCATTTGAAGCCATGCAATATGAAAGCGGGGTGCACCGGGTTCAGCGTATTCCAGCCACCGAAAAACAAGGGCGTGTACACACTTCAACGGTAACCATTGCCGTTTTAGAAAAACCCACCAAAATGGACATTACCATAAATCCTTCTGATCTTAAAATAGACACTTACCGCTCTTCAGGCGCTGGCGGCCAACACGTAAATAAAACTGAATCTGCCATTAGAATCACCCATATCCCCAGCGGTCTTGTGGTGACCAGTCAAACAGAACGAAGCCAGCTGCAAAATAAAGAAAATGCCATGGGGCTTTTGGGCGCGCGCCTTTTGAAAGCCCAGCAAGAAGCCGATTCATCAAAATTAACCCAAGCGCGCCGGGAGCAAATTGGCTGGGCCAAGCGTTCTGAAAAAACCCGAACCTATAATTACCCGCAAAATAGAATTACCGATCATAGGATAGAAAAATCCTGGCATAATTTGGAAGATATTGTAGAGGGCAAAATGGAGCCCATTTTCAAAGCCTTTAAGAAATTCGAGGAAGAGCAGAAAAAAGAAGGGTCTAGGGTCTAGTAAAAAAATGAGCCGTTTCGCAAAAGCGAAACGGCTCATTTTTTTAACATATTCTAATTCGCAGTAATTAAAAACTCCCGGATGCCTTGCACAGCAATCCGGGAGCGGCTCGGCGCTTCTTTTCACTCCTTGCAGAAGCTACCGTTTCACCGACAGGCCGGTGATTCAATGAACTGTTTTATAACTCATCCTTGGACCAAGGTGAAGGTTTTTTTACCTTGGTGCGATTTCGGCCGCCACCGGCTACCCGAAGTTTCTTTTTGGGCGCTTTCACATCCCAAAATAATCCCAAAAAAGCCGAGACCAAAAGTAAGGGAAAAGAGACAATCCAATACATTGCATTCATGCAAATCCTCCTAAAATGACAAAGGACAACTATCCCTCAAACTACCCCCCGATCGCTTTGATATCCGCCTCATACTGCGCCGCGTATCTTAATACGGAATTGGCGTAGGTTTTGCATTCAGACCTTCTATAATTTCCCCCGCAATAATATTTTGCCGCCGCAACCGATTCGCTGGTCAACGCTCCGTTATCTTTGAGCAAAAGCCCCGAAGCCAAAAACGCATTGCGAATATTCCACGGGTTGGCTACCATTCCGATAATTTGAGCCACTTTTTCTTTATATAAACTCCAAGTGGAAGCAATGAATTGAGCCGGCCCCATGGCTCCACCCCAACCATACGGCACGCCACCCGAATACATGGGAATCCAGCAAGACACCGGTGTTTTTTTGTAATCCATGCCCAAACTTTCCGTTAACGTGATAAACGTCGGGATGCTTTTTGGGTTCATGACCCGTTGGCGCGCCGCCGTCCCGGATAAATTGGTGCCGCTTCCGGTAGCAAGGTCTGTCACATAACACTGCCCCACATTTTTACCCAGGCTGGACTCCTGGGTTAACACTGCCAAAAGCAGTGCCGGCCTCACACCGGTCAAACCGGAAACATACTTGGCAATTTCAACGGCCTGGCCGAAGGTGGGCGCATTGGAAACTCCCACCAATTCAAAGATCCTGGCCTTGATGGCGGAAGCATTTTTGTCAGCCGTAGCTTTTTCTTTTTGCTGGGCTTGATATTGGGCCTCCGTAAGCTTTAAGTTGGTTTCCTGCTGTTTTTTATTTTGTTCATTTTCCTTTTTTTGCAAATTTTGTATCTGGATGGTTTTTTGCAGCTGGGTTTTTTCGCTGTCCATTTTAGTTTTTTGGCCTTGAAGGTATTCTTTCAAATTAGTGGTGCTTTCCAGCAAGTCTGAAACTTTGGCGTTTAAATTTTCCAGGTGCGCCACGTTGCTGAAAAAATCAGACAAATCCCCTTCCAACAAAATTACCAATGAAGGTTTTTTATCTTCCCGGTAAATGGCGCGCAAAATGCCTATAATCTGCTGCTGGGAATCTTCTATTTTCACTTCGGTTTTATTAATGGAAACTGCGGTATCATTTATTTGCAAGTTCAAACCTTTGACCATCAAGGTTCCTTTATTGATCTGGCCTTCCAGGCTGGTGATTTTTTTCTTCAAACCGGAAACCGCGTTTTGCAGGGTATTTTTTTGGGCGGCGGTTTTGGTAAGGTCTTTGGCAATTTCGGCAGATTGGGCATCATAATACGCCGCGCATTTTTCAAGGGTAGCGCGACAATCGGCGCTGCTTAAATTCTGACAGCTGGCAGTTGAACTTGAAATTTGAGCGCAAAGCGCTTCCAAATCTTCAGCGGCCACAAACGCTGGGACTAAAAAAACCAATAACGAAAATAACAGTATTTTATACTTCATGGGTTTATTGTAACTATTCTAAAAAACCTTGTCAAATGGCAGCAAAAAGGCGCCCCGCGGGGCGCCTTTTTGCTTAAAATATTACTTTTTTTCTTCCCGCCCCATAGGGCGAGGCCCGCCATCAGCGAGGTTCGCCTTCGGCGACTCGCCCAATATTATTGGGCGGCTTTTGGTTTTTCTTCTTTTGGAGCCTTTGCTTTATCGGGATCTTCAATTACCACTTCCTCCTTCTTTTCTTTCTCTACCTTTTCCACATCTTCCACGTTTTCAGTAATTTCCGCGGCCAACTCTTCCTCCACTTTTACCGGAGCCAGCACCGCAGCCACAATTTCGTCACCGGCTTTTATCACCGTAACGTTGGCAGGAATGGCCAGATCTTTCACCAAAATATGGTCTTCAAAGGTTTTAAGCCCTGAAATGTCAACTTTAATTTCCTGGGGCAAATTAGTAGGCAAAGCTTTTACTTCCAGCTCCAACATATTTTTATTCAACGTTCCGCCCAATTCTTTTTCAGCCGGAGCCACCCCTTCAAACACAAGGGGCACGGCCACCTGCACCTCCTCTTTCAAATCGGCCTGGTAAAAATCAATATGGATGATCAAATCTGAAACCGGATCTTTTTGGATTTCGTGGATTAACACGGGTTTTTTGGCAGACTCGCCTTCAATATGCAATTCAACCAAAGAACTTTCGCCGGCTTTGGCAAACACTTTTTTAAAATCTTTCTCTGAAACTTCAATGGAAAAATTCTTTTCCCCGGGACCATACACCACGGCAGGAATAGACCCATTGGCTTTCATGGATCCGGTTTTCTTTCCAAATTCTTTCCTGGTTTTTGCTTGTAATGAAATCATATTATATTTAAAAAGGATGGAAGCTGGTGCCTCACCCGTGCCACAAAGCACGTACCTTTTGGATGCACCAGCCCCCATTACTCAGGATATTACTATACTTATTCCCTCCTGTAAAGAGTTTCTATGCTTTTGAAACAGAACCAAACAGCTTGATTTTCTCTTCCACCACCGCCCGCACCGCCTCAATCGGTTCAGCCAAATATTTATACGGAGTAATTTCGTCTTTATTTATTTCCAGCATTTTGCGCAGCCTGGCGGAAAACGCTAGCCGAATATCGGTATTAATATTAATCTTGCAAATGCCAAGGCCAATGGCTTGCGCAACATCTTTTTCGGGCGTGCCAGATCCTCCATGCAACACCAGTGGTAAGGCCACCTTTTCGGCAATTTCTTTTAACCGCTCCAGCCGGATATTGGGCGAAGCCCCGGAATTGTCTATGCCATGAAACGTTCCCACCGAAACTGCCAGCACATCCACCCCGGTTTTTTTAACATAAAGCTGGGCATCAGCCGAGCTGGTCAAATCTTCTTCTTTTATTTCAAATTTTTCTTTATACAGCCTTGATGCATCGGTGCCAAACCGGCCCACTTCCCCTTCCACCACCACGCCATGCTTTTTGGCCAGTGCCGCCACTTTTTTACTAATTTTTATATTTTCTTCCAACGGCAACTTTGACCCGTCAAAATGTACCATGTCGTAACCCGCCAAAATAGCTTCTTTAATATATTCAAAAGATTTAGCGTGGTCTAAATTCAAAAAAATAGGCAACCCCGTTTTTCTACGCAAAATTTTCACCATGGCCACCGCCTCTTGTGAGCCCACAAACTTGCTTTCACCTTCGGAGGTACCCAAAATAATCGGCGATTTTAAATTCGCCGCCGCCGCTATAATCCCCTTCACCTGCGACCAATCCGAAAAATTAAACTGCCCGATAGCAAACTTTTCTTTTTTTGCTTTTGCAAAATAATATTTTAATGTTTTCATATATTTTTTATAACCTCCACTTTTTCAAACTCCTGGCCCTTCTTCAATAATCCATGTTTGGCTCCCACTTCTGATAAGCAACCGACAGAATTAGCCATGCCACATTGGATAGACTTTTCAATATCACCGCTGCGCATAAACTCGCCTACAAAACCAGACCCAAACGCATCACCCGCCCCCGTGGTGTCAACAATATTTCTTTCTTTTGGCGGAACCGCGCCAAACAGTTGCTTGCCATCAGAAACCACCACACCTTCACCGCCGCGAGTCATCACCACAATACCCGAACAAATTTCATCCAGTTTTTTAAATATCTCTTTTTCGTTTTCAACCGGCACTTTGGTCAAAAAACTGGCTTCTTCCTGGTTCATGATCAACACATCAATTTTTTTGGCGATCTGGGCAAAATTCGGCAGTGATAATTGCGCCATGCCCGGATTGACGGCAACCTTTATGTTATTTTGATGGGCGAAATTTACCAGCTGTTCAAAACTATCACACAACAGTCCTGAAAGCGGTGCCAAATATAGCCACTTGGCCGATATTTTTCTAAAAGGCACGTCTTTCATCAACTCGGCAGCGCCACGGTAGGCCAAAATCGTCCTGTCGGTTCCCGTGTTTAAAATAATCACGGAATGGTTGGTCCGTTTTTCAGCGGTTTTTTGAACCAAAACCGTATTTATTTTTAACGCCTTCAACTCATTGATAATTTCCTGGCCGGAAACATCTTGCCCCACCATGCCGCAAAAAGCGGTTTTAAAACCTTGCAAGGCAAACGTGGCGGCAGTGTTGGTTCCACCCCCTCCAGAATAAAAATCCATCTTTTCTATATCAACTTTCGACCCGATCGGAAAACACACCTCTTTCTGGCTAGGAGACTTTTCATAATGCAACGTGGTCACATTTTTCGGCTTCAAAATTAAATCCTGAGTAGCCGACCCGAAAGTGATTATGTCAAACATAGTTTAATTTTTAATTTCACTGGCTAATAAACCATCTAAACTGATATAGGGCTTTAATTCTGAATAAGTCAGAATTAAATTACCCTCAGGCTCACAGGCATGAGTTGCATGATTAAATCCAAATTCAAACACAAAATACACACCATCTGCAGTAATCTTGAAATTTGTAAAATCAGTTAAATCCCCATTGGTTATTATGGCATACTCTTTTACTCTTTGAAGAATCTGAATCATCTCCACATCAGAACATGCGTTTAATTGAGCCAAAGGATCTATCCTCTTGGAGTTTTCGTTTTTTTCGAAATCTATTCTCTCGTCAATATTATTCTGCAACTTTTTATTTAACAAGCTTAGTAGGCCTTCAGCATTTTCCTGATGAAAAATATCAGTGAATTTAAGTACTTCTCCGCTTTTAAGATTTATTAAATAATTTATAGTATTTTCATCAGGGTAAGCTCCATAATGAGCAATATGGATTATCAAACTCAAAATGTTATTTTTATCATAATTTACATCAAAACCTATTGATGTAATACCATTATTTTCAGTTGCATCGAACTCACTGAATGTATTACTATAATATTTCTTTAAATTCGTATCAAAATCAAGAATATTATTTATTTTAATTAAAACTTGTTGATCTGCAATATTTTTTATTACTGGCCAACCTAATTCTTTGTCGTAACTATATTCAGTAGGCTGTCTGTGAATAGTAAACTTAGCTTCTTTACTTACTACATGCTCGCTATATTCCCTGCCTTCTGTCCAAT
Source organism: Candidatus Staskawiczbacteria bacterium RIFCSPHIGHO2_02_FULL_43_16 (assembly GCA_001821935.1). Classification (GTDB taxonomy): domain Bacteria; phylum Patescibacteriota; class Minisyncoccia; order Minisyncoccales; family Staskawiczbacteraceae; genus VGLO01. Next base: position 84,582 of record MHOU01000010.1, on the reverse strand, counting down.
CTATTACAAAGGTATTCGAATTTTTTGCATTAGTTGATGGCTCAATATTAATTAATGAAACTTGCCTTACTACGAAATACTGATATGCAAATACCCCACCAAAAAGTAAAAATGCCATAACTAAAATAACTAAAATCCCCATTCCAGTGGAGATATATCTTTTTTCTGGAAAATTATTATTTATAGGATTAGGTGTAGGATTTACTTGATTTTCCATGCTTTTATTTAATTGAGTGTACCCACGCACCAATGCATAAGTGTGCCATAATTACTATTTCTTTCTCCTGACCGCCGCAGACGACGGAGTAAATAGTAGCGCCTCCCTTTCTAATTCTTTTTCGTCTATTGTACCCTTCCCTTCTTTTTTTATTTTTATTAACCTATTTTTCCTGTCCTCAATCAATCTTTTAACAATCATAGCATATCCACTATCGTCTTGAAGCAACGCTTTATGCACACTAGAAATTTTATTATTCCCCACCCCCAACATTTTCTTGATTTTATCGTAGCTATATTCAGCAGATAGAAGCATTGCCACTTCAATCCTCCTCATGAGCGCAGCAATTTCATCGGCGGCTAGCAATGATTTGAAAAATGAGCGAACCTCTTGCCTGTCTTTCAGTGAATCAACCGTATCATAAAACTCGCCAATCATTTGAATTCTCTTTTCTTTTGGTAAACTATTTAGGTGGAATGTTGGCATATTTCTTACACCCATGCGTTGGTGCATGGGTGTGGAGATGATGTGTGACTAACCAATCCTACGTCCTATTAATTGTATTTGCGGATTTTTCCTTTTCATACTCAAGTACCGCCATCGTAGTTTTAATAATGGCGTCTGATGACAAAGAAATTGATTCAATGCCCTGGTCTACCAAAAATTTGGTAAATTCAAGGAATGTGGAAGGCGCGTCTCCGCAAATGCCCGAATATTTCCCCATTTTTTTACAAACCCGCACCGCCTCTTTAATTAATTCTTTCACCGCATCATTTTTTTCGTTGGCAACGCCGGACATTTCCGAATTATCGCGGTCCAGGCCCAGGGTAAACTGGGTTAAATCATTAGACCCAATGGAAAAGCCGTCAAACATTTCCAAAAACTGTTCTGCTAAAACCACGTTAGCCGGAAGTTCGCACATGACATATACTTTCAAGGCCACTTGCCCTGAGCCTGTCGAAGGGTTCTCACCTTTCACCAAACCGGCTTCCTTCATGACTTCCAGCACCTTCTGGCCCTCTTCAATAGTCCGGCACATGGGAATCATCACTTGCACGTTATCAATGCCAAATTCCTCCCGCACTTTTTTAATGGCCTGGCATTCCAACATAAAGGCCTGCTTGAAACTTTCGTGATAATACCGGGAAGCTCCGCGAAAACCCATCATGGGATTTTCTTCATGCATTTCGTAAAGCTCGCCGCCTACCAACTGACGGTATTCGTTGGTTTTAAAATCAGAAAATCGCACTATCACCTGTTTTGGGTAAAATGCCGCGCCAATTTTCCCCACCCCTTCGGCCAATTTATCAACGTAAAAATCAATCTTATTTTCATACCCCAGCGTCAGCGCGTCAATTTTTTTACGCAGCGCCGGCTTTAATTTTTTGTAATCTATCAGGGCGTTGGGGTGAATTTTGATGGTGTTGGCAATAATAAATTCTTCCCGCGCTAGGCCCACGCCGTCATTGGGAATAAAGCTTAAATTAAAGGCTTGGGAAGGGTCTGCCAAGTTCATGGCGATTTTAGTTTTGGGCTTTTTTAATTTTGAAATATCTACTTTTTTTATTTCAAACGGAATAATGCCTTCGTAAGCAAAGCCCTCTTCTCCGCCGGAACAATCCACGGTAATTTCCTGGCCGGTTTTTACGGTTTTAGTGGCATTGCCCGCGCCCACAATGCAGGGAATTCCCAATTCACGGGAAACAATGGCCGCGTGAGCCGTGCGACCGCCCTGGTCGGTAATAATCGCGCTGGCCAGTTTCATGGCCGGCACCCAGTCCGGGTCTGTCATGCCGGTTACCAGCACTTCCCCTTTTTTGAAATTATTAATATCCTTCGGGCTTAAAATTTTATGGGCCTTGCCGGATCCGATTTTTCCCCCGACACTCATGCCCCTAGCAATGGGTGTTAGGTGTTGGGTTTTGGGTGTTTGCAAAACGTAATCTTCTAGCACATTCACGTTCCGTTTGCTTTGTACGGTTTCGGGCCTAGCTTGGACAATATACAATTTGCCGTCAATACCGTCTTTGGCCCATTCCATGTCCATGGGTTTTTGGTAGTGGGCTTCCACCAGCATTGACCACTTAGCCAGCTGCAAAATTTCTTCATCTGCCAACACAAATGATTGCTGGTTTTTTGGCAAGGTTTTGGTGTTTTTAATCGGGTTTTTTGGGTCTTTGGTGTAAACCATGGTCAAAAGCTTTGACCCGATTTTTTTTTGGATAATGGGTTTGTGCCCCGTTTTTAGGGTAGGCTCAAACACGTAATATTGGTCCGGCTCCACTCTTCCCAACACCACATTTTCACCCAAACCATAGCTGGCGTTAATGAGCACCACGTCGCCAAAACCGCTTTCCGTGTCACAGGAAAACATCACGCCGCTGGCGCCCACGTCGGAGCGCACCATTTTTTGGATGCCAGCCGATAAGCCCACTTTGGTATGCCCAAACCCCATTTCCTGGCGGTAAGCAATGGCCCGGTCAGTGAACAAAGATGCAAAGCATTTTTTCACCGCCTCCAATACATTTTGTTCCCCGGTAACATTTAAAAACGTTTCCTGTTGGCCGGCAAAACTGGCTCCGGGCAGGTCTTCGGCAGTGGCCGAAGACCTTACTGCCACATCGGTATTTTTTGACCCGTACATATCCGACAGCTGGCGGTAAGCCGCGATGATTTCTTCTTGAAGGGCGGGCTGCAAATTAACACTCAAAATAAGCTGGCGCACTTTCTTGCCTTTTTCTTGCAGTGCGGCCAGGTCATGCACATTAATATCTTTTAAAATGTTCTGGATTTGCAAAGACAAGCCGCTTTTTTCCAGAAAAATAAAATAAGCCTGGGAGGTGGTGGCAAAACCGTTTGCCAAATTAACTCCCTTACTTAGCAAATTATTATACATTTCACCAAGCGAGGCATTTTTCCCGCCCACCTGCGGCACATCTTTAATGCCTAGCTCTTTAAACCACAAAACATTTTTCATCTTTATTATCTTATTCAGTCATTATACCTTTTAGAAATTTAGAGAACAAGGTTTGACAAATTCAATGAACAGTATAGAATCTAACTTAGTCGCCCTTTGATTCTATTCAACCACCGGAGAAAAAAGCTATGCTGCAAGATTGTGTTAGCGCCAACAAGATCGGCATCAACGATCCCGATAGCTTAAAAAAGCTTTACATCCAAGCGGAACTCTTCCGCGCCAAACAAAACAAGATAAGCCTATCAATGCGTGATCTCGTTACATTGGCGGTGTGGGACGAAGCCAAGGTTTGCGAGTACATTAACAAACTCGAAAAACTAGGTATCATCGTCAAAAGCGGACAAGATAGTACCGCGGAGTACTCCCTGGCGGTTGGCGCATGGTTGTCTTTTTCTGTCGGCCATCCATAATCCCGCCTCAACCAAGAACCCGACCATCAAGGCCGGGTTCATTTTTTTGTATAAAACTATCCCGATAAAAATTTAGTATAAATTTTGATACGGGATCCCGTATCAATTTAGCTTTGCTAAATTGATCGGGATAACTTTTTTGCTATCAAATCCGTAAACTCCGCCAATCGACAAGAGAAGCCCACTCTGTCGCTCCCCCTTCGGGTTCGCTCCTTAGAAACCCACGGTTTCTAACGTGTCCGTCAATACGCACACGCGTGTGCGTATTGACGGCACTGTTTTCCTTCACGGGGTTCTGTCTGAGCAGAACTAAGTGTCGCGTAAAAAGCTCCCTTACCAATTTCCCCGACCCCCTTTTTACGAATGCATATTTAGCTGGCTCGCTACGAATTCTGTGAATTCGGCGAGTCTACAGCTAAATCCCCACTCGTTATCATACCAAGCCAGGACTTTGACCAAATTACCGCTTACCATGGTTTCTTGAAGGTCAACAATAGACGAACGCGAATCACCCTTAAAATCACTGGAAACCAACGGCTGTTCCTCAACCCCCAAAATTCCTTTAAACGTGTCTTTGGCGGCGGCCAACTGGAATGCTTCATTCACCTCTTCTTTGGTGGTGGCTCTGTCCACATTGACAATCAAGTCTAAAACTGAAACCACCGGTGTTGGCACCCGGATGGCAATGCCGTCTAATTTTCCTTCAAGTTGAGGGATTACCTTTCCAATCGCCTTGGCGGCCCCGGTACTGGTGGGAATAATATTAACCGCTGCTGCCCGGGCACGCCGTAAATCTTTGTGAGGAAGATCCAAAATGCTCTGATCATTGGTGTAGCTGTGAACGGTGGTCATAAACCCCTTTTCAATTCCAAAATTATCTTGCAAAACCTTGGCAACCGTAGCCAAGCAATTGGTGGTGCAGCTGCCCATGTCCATCACATCTACACTGCCGTCATATTTTTCAGCGTTTACGCCCAACACAAAACTGGGTACGTCTTTTGATTTGCAGGGAGCGGAAATAATCACTTTTTTGGCGCCGGCAGCCAGGTGCAGACCGGCAGATTCTTTGTCTGTAAAAAAGCCAGTGCATTCTAGCACAATATCAACGCCCAATTTTTTCCAGGGCAATTTGGCCGGATCCTTTTCGGCCAGCACGGCATATTCTTTACCGTTAATGGAAATGGCGCGCTCTTTATGGATGACTTCTTTGCCAAACATGCCGTAATTGGAATCATATTGTAATAAATGCGCCAGGGTTTTGGTGTCTGTTAAATCGTTAATAGCCACCACGTCCAAATCAGGATACATTTGCAATATCCGCTTAAACACCTGCCGCCCAATGCGACCAAAACCATTGATTGCCACTTTTGCCATGTTAAGTAAGTTTTAAAATTTCATCAATGCGAGCCCGGTCAAAACCAATCACCACTTCCCCGTCCAAGTCAACCACCGGCACGCCCATCTGCCCGGAAATGGCTACCATTTTTTCCAATTCTTTTTCATCGGCGGCGACGTCAACTTCCCGGAACTGAATGTTTTTTTCCGTAAAATACTCTTTTAAACTTTTGCAGTACACGCACGTCGGCGTGGAATAAATGGTTATCATATTATTATTCTAATGAAATACCTTCCACGAAAAATAATTTTCCGTCTTTGGTCACATAGCTTACAAAACTTTCCTTTCCCAGCTTCACTTCCATTTTTATCACCCCATGGTCCTCTGAAACCGCTCCCAGCGAAGCGGCGCTGCTGCCCTGGGCGATAAGATTTTTATTAATATAATCAATGGCTTTTTTGGCCACCGCTTCTTGGGACATTCCAAAGGGGTTTACTGCCGGCACGAAGTTTAAAAAACCGGTTTTTCCGGCAAGGACCGCTCCGGTAATGATAATTGCCAACACCGCTACCCCTAAAAATAGATGGTTTTTATTAAACCTGAATTTTTGTTTGGCAGATGGCTCGGCAGGCGGCTTGTCGGGCGAGGAAACGGGCGCAATTTCATTGGCCGGATTAATGACGGGGTTTATGATAGGATTTTCATTTTCCATTTTTAAAATATTAAATTAATTTTACTTATTATAATCCGTGGAAGTTTTTATTGCAACTTAGTAAATTTTCCCGCCTGCCCTGAGCCTGTCGAAGGGTCAAATTCGTATTCCACCAGCGCCCCAAATGGGAGTTCTAAATTCGCCACGTCATCATCAGAAATGTTTTCAATATGTTTGGCAATGGCCCGCAAACTGTTATGGCTGGCCACCACCAACACATTTTTCCCGGCCTTTAAATCTTTTTCAATGTATTGTTGGTAAAATGGCAACACACGATTAAACGTGTCTTCACCTGACTCCCCTTCCGGCGGCGCCACTTTGTAAGCCCTGCGCCACTGCTGCACTACATCCTCACCGTATTCTTTTTTACACTGGGCTTTGTTCAACCCTTGCACACTACCATAATAGCGCTCATTTAATTTTTCGCTCACGTAAAACGGCACCTCGCCCATTCCATTGCCAGTATAGTTTCCCCATTCTTGCATGTTCCCGCCATCAATATGCAAAAACAACGGATATTTTCCATCTATTTTTTCATACACACGCAAAACGGTTTCCGTGCAACGAATTAAAGCATTGCAATACGCCACGTCAATTTGCTGGCCTCGCAACTGGTCGGCAATTCCCGCCGCTTGCGCCCGACCTTCATCCGAAAGAGGGTTATCCACCCACCCCGCAAAGCGATCATCCTTGTTCCACTGTGATTTCAAATGCCTCAATAAAAATAGTTTTGCCATATAAGTATTCTATTTAATTTTTATTTCTTTTTACCAATCACCTGCATCCAATTGCTTTTCCGAGCGGTCCGGCTTGGCAGTTCAACATTTTCATACACCATCTCTAAGCCCGTATTTTTAAAATACTCTTTAAATTCGTCCAGAGTAAAATAGCTGAAAAATCGTTCATACTCATAGCCATAATCATTATCAGTTTTTGTTTCTTCATCAACCCCGCCCTCAATCTTCTCTTTAACGGCAATGTATAAATATCCGCCAACATGTAATTTATGAACGACTTTTTTTATAATGCCTTCGGCTTCTTTCTTGGGGATATGCAGTAATACCGCCTGCATAAAAATCCCGTCAAAACTTTCTGGCAACGTATCAATATTACCTACATCCATTACTAAAAATTTTCCCTGCGGAACTTCCCTTTTTGCAATTTCAACAAGATTTTCTGAAAAATCTACACCCAATACCTTCAACCCTTTTCCAATAAGATATTTACTTTTTGTACCACCGCCACAGCCAACATCTAAAACACTATCACCTTGTTTTAAAAGTGAGACAAATGTATCGGTGCCACCTTGCCACCAATTATCACTTGAGTGATCTTTGTGCCAAGCCTCCGAAATTTTATTATACGTTTCTTTTAAATTCATACTTAGTTTCTACTATGATATTCTAGTCCTGTAGTCCGAACCACGGGACTACGGTTACTTTGGCATTTATTTTTTATCCTTTTTCACTTTTTCCACCCACTTCTTCCGATTTTCAATTAATCTTTCCACGATTATAGCATAACCGCTGTCATCTTGCAGAAGCGCCTTATGCACACTGGAAATTTTATCACGCCCCACTTTCATGGTTTTGATAATATCCTCGTATTTCTGGCCAGAAGACAACAACATGGCAATTTCTATCCGTCTCATAAGACTAGCTATTTCATCGGCACTCAAAAGACTCTTAAAAAATAACCGCACTTCATTTCTGTCTTTTAGCGAATCCACCATATCGTAAAACTCGCCAATCATCTGGATGCGTTTTTCTTTTGGCAGTTTATTTAGGTGAAAGACTGTCATTTATTTTAGTCCTGTGGTTCGGACTACAGGACTGGGGTTATTTGACAAAATTAAATTTTAATATAATATAATGGTTAGTGAAATTACCCATCATTCGCTCATTGAAAGGAAAAACTACTATGGATTTGAATAAAATCAATCTAATGGAAATCCCTTGCCCACATGATACCACCATCGAAATCGTTGGCATCGGAACACTTCCGGTCGGCACATCCGATAATCTGCTTGCGGGCATATATGAAGTGTACTGGGCACTTGGCGGAAAAGAGATTGAAGAGTTGGTTTTCCTTGCGAAAATTACTCTTCTTGATTACGATCCCGCAAAAAAGTTCGTAAAAGTCAGTCTTAAACCATAATACCCCCCGACTACTGCATGGCGACTCCAAAACCCGGGGTCGTTTTTTATTTCTTATTTAACTCCTGTTCAATCGCCAAAAGCCTATCATATTTTACAATGCGCACGTCTTTGGTGTATGCCCCTGATTTGATAAAGTCTGCGCCAACGCCAACCGCCAAGTCTGCAATAAAGCTGTCCATGGTTTCTCCGCTTCTGTGGCTGACCATAATTTTCCAACCATAGCTTTGCGCCAGTTTTACCGCGTCAATGGTTTCAGAAACCGTGCCAATTTGGTTGACCTTGATAATAATGCCATTGCAGGCTTTTTTGCTTTCCGCTTCCTTAATTTTTATCACATTGGTTGTCGTCAAATCGTCACCAATAATAATGGTTTCGGGCAACGCTTTGCGGATTTCCTGGAATCCATTCCAATCTTCTTCGGCAAAGGCATCTTCAATAGAAACAATCGGATAGCGCACTACAATATCTTTGTAAAAATCAATCATTTCATTGCGGCTCAAGGCTTTTCCTTCTTCCACTTCATATTTTCCATCACGGTAAAATTCCGAAGCGGCGCAGTCCAGTGCAATTTTTACATCTTTGTGGTCACCAATAGCGCTTTTAATCAGCATCAACGCCTGTTCAGCCGTGGCAATTTGCGGAGCATATCCCCCTTCGTCACCCATTTCCGGCACGCCAGCAGGAGTTTGTTTTAACAGTTCTGTTAATTTATTAAACACTTCGCTTCCCAGCACCAAATTTTCCTGAAAGGTTTTTTTCATGGGCACCACCATAAACTCTTGCAATTCCAATTCATTTTTAGCATGCGCCCCGCCGTTTAAAATGTTAAAGCTTGGCAAAGGCATCTTAAATCCTAAATCTTGAATCTTAAATCCCGCAATATCAGCCAAATGCTGATAGAGCGATATTTTCTTCGCTGCGGCGCCGGATCTACAAACAGCCATCGATACAGGAAGTATTGCATTGGCTCCTAACTTTGATTTATTAGGCGTGCCGTCAAGCGCCAACATCAATTCATCTAATTCTTTCTGGTTGCTGGGGTCTTTGCCAATTAACTTTGGCGCAATAATTTCATTGACATTGGCAATAGCCTTGCTAACTCCCCGCCCATCATCATCGCGCAATTCCAAAGCCTCATGAATTCCCGTTGAAGCCCCTGAAGGGCAACTAGCCACAAATGTCCCATCTTTGGTAGTTAAATGCACCTCTACGGTCGGTTTCCCGCGCGAATCTTTAATTTCTTTCGCAATAATTTCTGTTATCTTTGACATTTTTCCTCAATATTCATTTTTAATATATGAAGTGTACCAAACTTGACAGATTCACTCAACTATTGACATTTTACTAATTAATAGTAATATCTACTACAAGTACCGAAGATGTTTTGAACCCTTACCAAGAGGAAATATCATGGAATGGACATGCTTGATGGTGTGGATTATATTGGCTGTTTGGGTAGTTCTATCCTACTTCCTTTCGCCCAGAAAATGCGTAGCCTGCTCCAGAGATGCTTCAGAGAATCATTACCTATGCACAGAATGTATGAGAAAAAGAAGGTAGGAACAATGGCTTTATCCCAAGAAGTGAGTGGCAATAACCACTCTCAAGCCCCCGAGCGTATATCACGACTCGGGGATTTTTTATACCCTTTTATTTATTGTCTTCGGCATTCAAGGTCGGGTATAAGTGTTCGCTACGGCTCCCTTATTTATTTTTCTTGATATAGTTGTAAGCCGAAAGTGCCGCTTTGGCGCCTTCGCCGGAGGCCATGACAATTTGTTTGTACCGGCTGACGTTGCAATCCCCTGCTGAAAAAAGGCCGGGGGTTTTTGTTTCTAACGTTTCCGGATTAAATATCACTTCCTGTTTTTCGTTCAGCTCAACCAAACCGTTCAAAAATGAAGTAGCCGGGCTGTAACCAATTTCTACAAACACGCCTGCCACATTCAGTTTTTTTTCCTCACCCGAAACTCTATCTTTATAAACAATGGCATTTACAAACACTTTCCCTTCAATTCTGGCCACTTGTGCATTAGTAATAATTTCAATATTCGGATTTTTAGCAACTAATTCTTGGTTTTCAGCATCGGCGTTTACTTTATCGTTATACTCTAAAATATAAATTTTAGGCACATAGTTTGATAAAAATAACGCCGACTCAAAACCGTTATTACCCCCGCCCACCACGGCCACAATTTTATTTTTAAATACCGGCCCGTCGCACAATGAACAATAACTTACGCCCTTTCCGGAAAATTCCTCCTCGCCCGGCACATTAATTAATTTTGATTCCGCCCCGGAAGTATTGATAACCGCTATTGATTCATACATTTTCCCTGATTTTGTTTTTACCAAAAAGTTTCCTTTCACCTTTTCTCTTTCACCTTTTACTTCAACACTGACTACCTCTTCATTTGTAATAACCTCCAACTCGTTGGCTTTAATCTGCTTTTTATATAGTTCAACCAAATCCGGCCCGGAAATTTTTTCAAATCCCGGATAATTTTCAATATCCACGGCTTTTTTTGCCACTTGTCCGCCAATATCTTTTGAAATAACCAAAATGCTTAGCTGCTGACGCACTGCATAAATCCCGGCTGCCACTCCGGCCGGCCCCGCGCCAATGATGATGAGATCGTACATAAATAATTTAAAGTTTAAAAATCAAAATGGAAAGTGACAATGTAAAATGTAAAACTTTACAACCGAATCATTTTGAATTTTGAACTGTCATTTTCCATTTTGATATTTGCATTTTACATTCTCATACCACATTAACAGATTTTCCTTCTATGAATGATTTAACATTCTCCACGGTAGTCTCAAGTATCCTTTCCAGGGCTTCCGTTGAATTAAAAGCATTGTGCGGGGTAATAATTACATTTTTGCGGTCCATTAAAATGTGGTTTTGGAGCATGGTTTTCATATCGCTCTTTTGGGAATAATTTTTTGAAAGTAAGTGGGCTTCTTCTTTGATAAACGCTTCTTCTTCCAACACATCCAGCCCCGCGCCGACAATAATTCCTTCCGCCAACGCCTCAACCAACGCCGCGGTTTCAATAATGCCCCCGCGGGCGGTGTTGATGATATACGCCCCCTTTTTAATAATGTGGATATTTTGCGAATTGATTAAGTGGCGTGTGTGTTCATTATAGGGTACATGCAAAGTGATAATGTCCGCAGACTTTAATAATTCTTCCAGGCTCACATAAACAAACCCCAATTTTTTGGCCAATTTTTTATCTTCATGGGCATCAAAGGCCACCACCTTCATTTCAAAACCCTGCGCCATGCGCGCCACGTGCTGGCCAATGTGGCCCATGCCCACCACGCCCAAGACTTTTCCTTTCAGGTCAAACCCGCGGAATTCGTCAATGGCAACCGCAAAACCCTCTTCTTTCACCTTATCAACCGATTGGTACATTTTGCGCGAAAGGGCCAAAATCAAACCAAAGGTGTGTTCCGCTACCGTGTTTTCGCCGTAAAACGGCACATTACAAACCGTAATCCCCTTTTCTTTACAATAAGCCACGTCAACATTGTCATAACCGGTGGCCCGCACCGCCACCATTTTCAGATCCGCCAGCGCCGCCAACACATGGGCATCAACGGCGGAATCCACAAACACGGAAACAATCCGGCAATCTTTGGCCAAAGCCGCATTTTCAACCGAAAGTTTTTCGGCAAAAAAAACCGCCTCAGCCGGGCTGAAATGATTTTGTAAATATTCCTTTTCCCACTCTTTCACTTCAAAAAACGCAGTTTTCATAATCATGAGTAAGGGAGGCAGGCGAGACTGGAAGCATAAAAATTAAAACGGATTTTAATTTTTATGCAAACAGTTTTGGATGCCGACCGCACGATTGATTATATGCTTTGCATATATTATCTATCTTATCCATTTTACACTAATACCAAAAAAATGAAAAGTTTTTGTGCAATAAAAATGGGGCAGATGCGGTTAAGCAATCTACCCCTTGGGACAAGTTTGCGCAAGAGCGCGTTGCATACTTCATGTGATGCAAAACACTATGTCCCATATGGAATCGGCGGGTGCGAGACGGTGCGGCGGCGGTTCTCGTAGAAGCGGTCGCGGCGATGATGTCTGGAGCCCACCAATCCTTACCAAATATCAACAAACCAAATCAACAAATACCAACAAATCAAATCAGTCCTCGAAACACGTACTCAGACCCTATCACGCCTTTTGATAAGATACAAGTACGTGTTCCGAGGCAATAACCCTAAAATGTGCTTATGTTCATATCATAGCACCCCCATGAAACCCTGTCAAGCCCCCCACCCTAAAATTTCATGTTTTTCAAGTATTCTTTCAACTCTTTGCCAAACCGCTCGTCCTTCAACGCCATGTAAATAAATGACTTTAACCATTTTAGCTTGTCGCCACATTCCAACCACTCCCCTTTTATTTCACAACCATAAATGGGCAAGCCGTCGTCCAGCATTTTTGAAAATGCTTCGCCCAAAATGATTTCTCCTTTTTGGGAGGGCCGGGTCTTTTTTAGATATTCAAATACTTCCGGAGTTAAAATATATTTGCCCACCACCACCAAGTTTGACTGGATCTGGTCTGGCCGCGGCTTTTCAGTAATCTTTTTAATTTTATACAAATTGCTGGCAATTTTTTCCACCGCCACATTGCCATAGGCCGGAATGCTGTCTTTAGGCAGTGATTTTAATGCAATCACCGGCGCATTGGTGGTTTTAAAAATGTTCATTAATTGAAGCAGTGCCGGTTCAGCGGCATCAACCACGTCATCGCCAAAGGAAACGGCAACCGGCTGGCCGGCGGCCAATTTTACGGCCTGCAAAATGGAGTGCCCATCGCCCAGCGGAGTTTTCTGGCTAACAAAAGAAAAGGAAATACCATCAAGGACCGCTTCAAATTCTTTCAATTCTTTTAATTGCTGGTCTTTTTTCCGTTTTACCAATAATTTTTCCAATTCCGGGTCTTTTTTCAAGTAATTTAGAATCATTTTTTGCTTGGGGCTGACCACAAAAATGATTTCCGTGATGCCGGATTTTTTAGCCTCTTCAATAACGTACTGGATAATAGGCCTGTCCACCAACGGGAAAAACTCTTTGGAAATAGCCAAAGACAGGGGTAAAAACCGGGTCCCCAGGCCCGCGATAGGAATGATGACTTTTTTGATTTCTTGAGTATCCATTACTTAACTTTATTAATTTTGATTTTGCGTAAAAAGGCCGGTATTTCCCACTCTTTTTCCTGCTGGGATTTTTTTTGTTCTTCCAGAGCCTCGGCTTCCTTAATTTCCAAGGCGTTGCGGCGAATGGCCTTTTTTTCTAATTCTTCAATGGCCACCAGCTTGGCGGCGCTTTCCGGCACCAGTGAGGGGGCAAATACCGGCACCATCTGTCCTTCAACTGCCCGCGTCTTTTCTTGTTTTTTGGGTATGATTTTTTTCTTCTTTAACTTTTTGAGCGCTTTCTTGACAACCTTAGCCGCTACTTTTTTTGTTTTTTTCTTAGTTTGTTTCCTGCGTGGTTTTGCGTTAATTTCCGCGGGTTTCTGCGGCGCCGGCGCTCCGGCGCTTGGCCCCGTCATCAGCAACGTTGTCTTTATCTTCTGCTTCAAGCTTGCTTCTTTGGAAATGCCGAAAATGGTTTTGGCACCTTCGTGATGCGCCCCGATGGCCCGGCTTATTTTATCCACCTCAAACATGCTTACATTCCCGGAACTGGCAATGTTAAACAACACTTTTTGGACAGTGAAATTATTGTTTTGGTACAGGGGATTGCTGAGCACCGCCTCCACGATTTTTTCGGCCCGGTCTTTACCCGAAGCCTCAACCGTATTTAAAAATGCCAGGTTTCCCGTGCCTTGCAAAATGGCCTTCAAATCCGCAAAATCAATATTAATAACACCTGGGCTGTAAATCAAATCTATGAGGCTTTCCAGGCTTTCTATCAAACTTTTATTGACCATGGAAAAGGCATCGGTGATGGCGGTATTGGCTTCAATAACCTTAAAAATCCGCTCATTGGGAATGGTGATGGACACATTCAAAGATGCCCGCAATTCGCGCAGCGCCTTTTGGGCGATGGCTAATTTGTTTTTTCCTTCAAACTTAAACGGCAGGGTGAAAATACCAAAAGAAATTCCGCCAAAATCTTTGGCAATTTTAGCAAACACCTGGCTGGCGCCCGATCCCAGCCCCCCGCCCAAGCAGGCGATAAAAATAACAATGTCTTGGCCTTCAAATAATTTGGTGATTTTTTCTTTTTCACTTTCGGCAGCCGCTTTTGCCAAGTCAATATTCAAGCCAGTTCCTAGGCCGTGGGTCATTTCCTGCCCGAACAAAAATTGTTTAATGCCGCCCCTCTTTTTAAAAGCCCGCACATCCGTATCAGCAATAACAAACGATGCTTTGCCCAAAGACCGGCCGATTTCAGAAACAATAGATCCGCCCCCACCGCCAATACCAATCACCCGGATTTTCGCCTTAAAAAACTCTTGTGAAGAAAATTCCTTAACCTTGGTTATTTTTTTCTTAATCAAAACTTTCTTTCGCAACTTTGGCGTTTTCCTAACCTTCTTACTTTTCTTCACTTTTTTAGATTTCATTACCAGTATTGTACTCTGAGCGCAAAAAAAATCAAGGCTGTTAACCCTGATTTTACTACACCCTTCCTCCCTTAGTTATTTATTTCTACTACTTTCACCCGCGCCATGTGGCCGGAAATGATTTCTATCAACGATTGGCTCACGTCAAAATGCGCCGCCAGTAACTTAATAATAGCCGCGTTGGCCTTGCCGTCAATGGGCGGAGCCGTCACATAAACAATGTAATTAGCTTCATCTACTTTTTCTATCTTGTCTTCTCTTGAACCCGGCTTGGCTTTGATAATGATCTTCATTCTTGAGGGTTTAGGGGATAGGGGCTAGGGGCTAGTCACGACGTACGCCGTTTTACTATACCCTATACCCTAGACGCTAGACCCCAATAAACTACCTTCTTACCTTGCAATTGCACACCTTGCAGTCGGCTTCGCATTCGCAGCAGTGATAACATAACCAATCCTGGCAAATGCATTTATCGGTTATTTTTTTAAACAGCCGGTGGCACTTTTTGCAGCTTCCCGCTACTGACGCTTCCGATTTGGCCGCCCCGCTTGGTGGGATTGAAGACAACTGCTTCGTTTTATACATGCCCCCGTGTCCGGGAATAATCCAATGAGACATCTGTGTGACCAGCTGGCGGCTGTGCTTTAATACCTTCTGGTCAGAGGCATACATATCAAACTCGGGGCCGTCTTCATTCCAAAACACATCTCCACAAATGGCCACCACCCCTTCATGGGTTTTTACAAAAAGCGAAATCCCGCTATAATCATGCCCCGGGGTTTTTAAAATCTGGATATCATCACTGAAATTTTCCTGCCAGTCTTGAACCATTCCTCCGGTCCAAAGGCCAAAATACTCCAACACTTTGGCTTTTTGAAACATCCCCACATTCATGTAATGGTGCGCGTGGGAATGGGTAATGCAAACTATATTCACATCGTCAACCAAATAGCCTTCGCGCGCCAGGGCGTCAACCAGGATTTTTTGATTATCCAAGGCCCCCGGATCCACCACCATGACAATACCCTTGTCCACCACTAATGTAATAGTAGGACAAGTTTTTTCATGTCCTATTACTTCTTTTGAATCCGCATTCGTGTACCCTTGCACCAAGACTTTCACTTTGGCCATGGGATTGAGATTAGGATAAGCGCCAAAATTTAACTTTCGCGCTCTAGGGTGCCAGTTCATATTAGGACTTATGGTAGAAGCCAAAAAATGAGATGATTTCAAGGTTTCTTCCGAGGAGGCGATACCGCAGTGTATCGCCGACGAGGAAAAACGAAGAAATCAGCCATTTTTTGGTTTCCCTTTGGGCGAGTGAATTCGGGCAAGCTTCATCGTTGCAACTTCGTCAACGTATCGCAGAGGATACGTTTCCTCGTTGCGCCTTGAATCTTGCCCGAATTTACTCGCTACCATAAGTTATAATATGAACTGGCGCCCTAGGCTCATTGTATAACAAAACGCCGCCTTTTGCAATGGTTGCAAAAGGCGGCAAACTTTAAACCATTATTTACAATCTTGTGGGCATTCTTTGGAGTTTTCTATGCAAATACAATTCAAACTATTACAATACGCGTCCCTGTCCTGGCAAATGCCATCCCCGCATTGATCCGCGCAAATCGTTAACCCGCCGCCGCTGGCAGGCTCAGTCCTAACCTCTGCCTCTACCTCGACGGTCGGGGCGTCAGAATCGTTTTCTTGGGGCATTTGGGTGTTAAGCCCCCCATTTACATTTTCCACCTGGGATTTTGGAAACACGCTGGCGTAAAAATAAAAACCGGCCCCAACAATAAGCGCCAAACCAATCAATGATAGTATTATTATTATTATTATTTTATTCATAATTTTTTTGGTGGGTCCAGAAGGAATCGGACCTGGGAGTGTAAGAAAGAATTAAAAGCACTTTTAGAAGCTCAAAAAATGAAATAATTTCAAGGCTTGCCGACGAGGCATAGCCCATGCGCTACACCGAGGAGGTATAACGCAGAAATTATTTATTTTTTGGCTTCCCTCCGGGCGGGCGGATTCAGGCAAGCTTCATCGTTGCTTCGGAACAAACAATACCTCCGGCATTCAATTTGTTCCTCGCGCCTTGAATCTTGCCTGAATCCGCTACCGCTAAAATGTTTTTAATTCTTTCTTACACTCCTTACCTCCACATTATCAGGACGGTCCCGATAAAAATTTTGGTGGGTCCAGAAGGAATCGGACCTTCGACCTCTGTCTTATCAGGACAGCGTTCTGCCACTGAACTATGGACCCACCAAAATTTTGATACGGGATCCCGTATCAATTTAGCAAAAGCTAAATTTATCGGGACATTCTACCACTGAACTATGGACCCAATTACCTAAAATTTTAACAAAAAAACGGAAATAAGTCAAAAATCTAAACTAAAAATTTGCAAAGAAAAAGGCGATGCGAAATGTGACATTCCGCACCGCCCGGAGTCGATGCCGCACCCTTTCGGGAGACATCGAAACATGAAAAGAGCAATAGGCGGTTGAAACAGGAAAGATGCCTGGCATGGTGAAGGGTATGCGATAAAATCGCGGAGCGTCTTATAAGGGAGATTCCCTTCAAAAGCCTCTTGCTTTCTTTTTTGCCCTCAAAGAGACCCGTGTGCGCTCGAATTCCTTCGTTGGACCTAGCCAGACAACTTGAAAGCCCGCAGGACTTTCATCACTATGGTGGGTGCCTGCCAACCGCCTTCAGAAAACCATCAATCCTGATAGCTTTCTGAAAACGGTTGACCCGTTCCCTCGTTCCTTCCTTTGATAATAGCATTCTAGCAAAATCAAATCCTTGTGTCAATTTGCATTTATTCGTTATTTTTTACCCAGTCAATAAGTTTTTGCGTGTCAGTTTGGCGGTTGTTTGAATAAAGCAATACAATGGCCACGGTTTTTCCGTTTAAGTCAAATAAACCCGCAAATGACTGCCGAGCCTGGGGCAGGTAGCCGGTTTTCCCGCCAATAAATTCTGCAACGCGGGAAAAGGCATTGAGGTTTTTGAAAGTAAGCAACTTGCCGGTGGGATCTGGCAGCTGAAAGTCATTTTCTTTGGTAATTTCTAAAATGTCCGGGTGGTTGTTATAAAGATAGGTTAACAATTTAGTGATATCAACAACGGTGGATCGGTTGGAGGGATCAAGCCCGTGAGCATCATAAAAATAGGTGTCGTCCATGCCAAGCTGGCGCGCCCTGCCATTCATAAGACGGATAAATTTATCGTTTCCCACCACATAAGTTAAGGCTTGAGCGGCGTCATTGGTTGACTGGATCAGGCTGGCCTTCAACAAATTTTTCACCGTAACCGTTAACTTCAAAAAAAGCGACGGGCTGTAACCCTGGGGTTTGAGCATTTCTTCTTGCAATATAATGCTTTCATTGCCGCTGGTATTTTCAACGGCCACCAAGGCGTTCATTAATTTGGTAATGGAAGCGATAGAATGGCTTTGAGTGATGTTTTTTTGGGAAATAACCGTGTTGCTATCAACATCCACCACCAGATATGACTGGGCTGAAATTTCTTTGTAAAGTACAATGTCGGCAATTAAGGCTTTTAGCCGCGCGATTTGTTCTTGTAGTTCTTTGATGTGCTCTTCCGTAGTCAAAACAACCTCTCCCTCATAGGCAATAGCCGGCGCAATCGGCCACCCTAAAAAGCAAAATACGAGAAAAAATATGAGAAAAAATTTATAGTTCATTGTTATTGAAGTTCGGCGAAAACAACAAACCTTTTGTCATAGGTATGCTCACTTTCCAACCATGTTCCGTGACAGGTAATAATATTAAGATAGGCCTTATCGGACCTATTAAAAATTTCAGGAACGGTTTCATCTTTTCCATATACGCGCGTTTCTTTAACCACAAAAGAACGGGTGGCGCCCTTACCGTCTTTAACATAAATAACATCTCCCGGCTTTACGGTATGCAATAAATCAAAAACAGAACTGCGGTATTGCTTCCATCGGCCGTAATGCCCGGAAATAACCGCACTGCCCAATGTTCCGGGAACTGCACCCTGGGTAAACCAAGAAACATTATACGGCCCATCAGGAACCCCAACCGCCCCTTCGGGCGTAAGGCCGATATGTTCAACGTAAGCATTAACACCAATGGTGGGAATCATCAACCGGACCGGCTTGCTTGCCTCGCCGGCTGGAAGCGGCAGTGTTTGAACTGCCGGGGCGGCTGAAGCTTTTATAACCGGGATTAAGCTGATGGAATCCACCACAGCCAACGGAGCCACCGCAGTGGTAGAGGCCGAAGCAATGGAATTGATATGAGCAATGGGAACCTGAACGATATTTTTTACTCCGGGTTTCACCATACCAAACGAAATACACAAAACCGTTACAAAAAAAATAAACCCCGCCAACAAAAACACCCTTTTGAAATTTTGATAATGTAACATACCCCATTAATTTTACATTAACAAAAAACTAAGTCAAGCCCGGCTCGCAACACGAAGCCTTGGCAAAGAAAAAGCCCGACATGTTTGTCGGGCCGGCAATGTTTTGCAACAAGGCCTTCTTTGGTTATTCGTTGATGTATCCACCGCTCTGGTGTGCCCAGAGTTCAGCGTAGACACCATTTTGATCAAGCAGTTCGCTGTGCGTACCTTCTTCCACGATAGAACCTTTCTCCATAACGATGATCCGGTCCGCATGCAGAATCGTTGATAATCGGTGGGCAATGACGATACACGTCCGCCCTTCAAGCAAGTCGGAGATGGCCGATTGTATTTTATACTCGGCTTTACTGTCTAGCGCGCTAGTTGCCTCATCAAGAATGAGGATTGGCGCGTCGGCCAGGAATGCCCGAGCAAGGGCGATACGTTGACGTTCTCCACCCGAAAGCTTGATACCCCGCTCACCCACCAAAGTTTTGATTCCTTCGGGGAATTTTTCAATGAATTCCCAGGCATAGGCGCGTTTAGCGGCAGCGATAATTTCGGCTTCCGAAGCATCGGGCCGCGCAGAAGCGATGTTGTCCCGAAGACTGCGGTGAAAAAGCTCTGGCTGCTGGGGCACTACGGCAATTTGCTGTCTCAAGGAAACCTGTGTCACATTTGCAATATCTTGGCCATCAATCCGAATATATCCGGAATTAACGTCAAAATATCGCATCAGCAAATTTACCAGTGTTGATTTGCCCGCCCCACTGTGACCGACGATTGCAAAAATTTCTCCTTTACCAATCTGCAGCGAGAAGTCGTGCACATCATGGTGCTGACGAGTTTCACGGTCAACGTAACTGAAGCTAACGCCGTGAAACTCGATTTTCCCATCCTCCACAACCAACGGTCTGGCAAAAGGCGCGTCCTTGACTTCAGGAACTTCAGCAAACAGTTGGGCCATTTCCTTGGCATCAGCCACGCTTTTCATTACCTTATGAGAAACCTGGCCAATCTGCCACATCTGCTCGATTAGAATGAGACCATAGGTTTGAAAGAAGATAAAATCTCCTATCGTCACCGTGCCCGCTTGCCAGCCCCAGACCAACATACTGACTAAGGCAATTTCAAACAACCACGAGGCTACGCCCTGTACCCGTATGAGGCCGATACCAAACACCCAAGCTTTCTTAAGGTGCTGATAACAGTCTTCTGCCACGCCATTAAAGCGTTGCTGTTCAGCAAGCTCCATGGCGAAAGCCTTAACCGTTGTTTCATTCGTAAAAGAATCAGCGAATGCTCCGCCAACCTTGGAATCCTTTTCCGCAGCCAGCAAGTCACGCTTTAAGCGCAACATAGCAATGCCAATACTGACAGAACAGAACACTATAATCCAAATAGCAAACACCAAGGCCAGCCCCGGGTATTCAAAGGCAAATACCGCCAAAGTGAATACCATCATGAAAAAAGCCCGGCCAAGTTGGTACGCGAATGCATCGGTAATTCCTTCAAAGTTGTTGCAAAACCGGCGCGCCGCGGTTACCAGAGAACCCGAAAACGAGTTCTCAAAAAACCGCATGGACTGCGCCTGGACTACCGCAAAACATCTTTGCTGTAGGTCGCGCATAGCCTTCAGTTCAAAGAATGCGATGGCCAGATCATATAAATACCAGATGATCTGCGTAGAGATATGCAATGCGACAAAGCCGCACAGCACCCACACGACTGATTCCATAGAGTTAGCAGTCAGCGCATTGATTAGGCTGCGAAACAGAAATGGTGAAGCGGCCTTGTTAAGCACCGTCAACACCATCAGTCCCACCATGGCGAAAGCCAGCCAGCGGAATTTTTTCACACTCGGCCAGTACGCTTTACAGACCACCTTTACGGGCAAGTTCATTAGAAGACTCCTTTTGTAAAGTTGATCCCGTAAAACGGGATATTTTTGATTCAAGACAGGGCGAAAGCCACTGCCAGGACTGAAAATACTCTATCACACACTTAAAGTAATGTCAAATTTAGCGATTTAAGGGAATCTTCTTTCCCCCTATCAAACCCAGTTTTTCCTTGCGCGCTAGGCGCTTAATTTCCGCTTCGCGCTTCCTGGCGGCCCCAAGGGTTTTAAAGACTTGGGAATATTTAAGCACCACAGGCCTTCTGATTTTGGTGTAATGCGCACCTCGTTTTGATTGGTTATGCTGGCGCAATCTTTTTTCTAAATTATTAGTGCAACCAGCGTAAAGGGATTTATCAGCACATTCCAAAATATAAACAAAAAACATGATCAGATTATTTATAGTTGATGATTATCATCAAACTCAAAATAATTTTGGGTTAATTCATCAAGACTTGCTGACTAACTCAGTCTAGGTTGATTATATCAAATTTGAGAAATAAAAAATCCCGAACTGAACAAGTCAGTCCGGGACTATCTTCCTTTTGGAAGTTGTTACTTTGCAGCCGTATCGGTTACGGCCACCTGTTTGCCGTTGGATTCAAACGCGTCAAGCGCTTTTTCCATCGGTGAGCCTTTCACGAAATGACGCAGAGCGCCCATTCCGCCAGCGCCCAACAACGTGTTGAGCATGCCACCCACCACCTGCTTCGGGCAGATGCTCTGCCAATTTACCTGCCAGATTGGCATTGCTAGCACCGGTGATCGCTTCGATCAGACCCGGCTGAACCGCCTTGAAACGTTCGGCGTCGGCTTCGGCCAACGCTTTCACGTTTTGGAGATTGAGCTCCGCTTCCGCCTTAGCATGAGCTTCGGCGACTGCGTGCTCGTTTGCCAGAAGATCATTCTTCTGATTCGCCACTGCCTCCTCCCGAAGCAGTGTGCGTTTTGACAATTCGTCGGCCAAATCGGCCCTCTTTTTTTCCAAGGCCATCTGGTCTTGGTGCTGGCGTTCTTGCAGAGTGATAGCCAGCTCGTGAGTGCGGACAGCAACCTTGTCATTCGCTTCGGCCTGAGCCAGTTGCAGATCCTTTTCAAGTTCAAGCATCTTGCGCTTGAGCTGCTTAATCTGTGCATCGGTCTCGGCCTGAACCTGCTGGGATTGCAGTTGGTTGCGCTTATCCGCATCCTCGAATTGCCTGGTCACCACATTCCGGTTAGTCTGACTGATCTTCTCAGCGACAGACTTGTCGGGGATGACCCAGTTGAGAACTTCGACTTCGTACACCAGCATGCTGTTCTCATTGAACTGCGTACCAGGTCGGTGACCGTCCTGGGGTTTGACACCCAGAACCGTGTCGCGGACGAACTCTGCGACTCCTTCAGCCAGTTCCGAAAGCGTCAGCTTGCGAGCTTCAGCCCTCAGAACGCTCCGAAGGTGATCACAGAAGAATTGCACGTAGTTGGTGTAGTTGAACCAACTGGCGCGCTCTTCTGGACTTTTGCCGATAAACCGGACACCGTAGGAAACATCCACCTCAATGGTGACGTAGTCTTTCGTTTGCAGGAGGATGCGATCCGAGACAGAATTTCCGTCCACCCGCAAGAAACAGGTTTCCTTGACTTTGTCATCGGATTTGGGTTTGCCACGTGAGAGCCGAAGCACTTGAAGCGTCTCATCGTAAAGGAGAAGCTCAGAGCACGGGCCAACGACACAGCGACGCCCACTGCGGGACGTAATCAGAACCGCTTCGTTGTTAGGGACCGTGATGGAGAGCGCCCAAGGCGTTTCCACCGGCACGGATGATTCACCTTCTTTACTTTCCTCACCTTCATCGACTTTCTTGTGGGGCTCTCCCCAGCCGATAATGAGGTTCCAGAGGTGCGCCGGAACGCGACGCATCATTTGCTTCTTGTGACGAGGGTCGAGCACTTCGCTCTTTTCGCCGCGAAGCAGATCCACGTTGCCGGTTTTGACATCGGCCACATAGATGCCGGACTTTTGATCCACACCAATGGCTTTGACGAACACGTTGCCGTGATCGTTGCCTACTTGCGGAAGCCGTGATTCTGGGTTAATGACCTCAATGGCATTCCCCGGAATCAGATACGCCGAGATTCCTTTGATGAAGACTTCATCGCCCTTGCGATAGTTTTCCTGCTCCAACACCACGCCGAACGGAAGCTGTTTTTGCAGTTCGTCCTTTGGGATGTTGTCAGCCACGACACGGATGAGTAAACCCCGGTCATCACGCAAGTGATAGGCATCGTAAACGCCGTTGTTGCGCGAACCGAGAGTTTGCACCAGGTCGTAGGGACCGGGAAACACGCGACCAGGTCCGGACTTACGCTGCGGTTGACCGTCGCGATCAATCAGACTACAGAACTCGGTGGGGCCAAGTACCAATGCCTGACGGGTTTCCCTGCCAGCCGGATCAGGTACCACTTCCACGCCGGTAGGCGGGATGTAGGTTGGCGTACCGGAAATTCGGATACGCTGACCGACCTGGAAGACTTCCGAGAACTTCTTCGCATCCACGGGTGACGGAGTTGTGGGAGGTGACGAAGAGTCGGACTGACCCGTCGCACCTTTGGCCACTTCGCCTTTGTCATCGACAACCGCTGCGATATCAGCGGCGCATTTGACGGTCACGTCGTAGTACGGAGAGGTTTCATCCACCTTGTCGGAAACCACCTGCACGATCAAGTATTCACTCGGCGAAAGCCGATAGACATCCTTGACTGTGACAGCCTGGCCTGGCCAGAGCGGGAAATGCCCGGAGGCAATGACACGCTTGGTACCGAAACTGAGATTGGCGAGTTCTCTCCTGCCCTTGCCCCACGCGCCATTGGGATGATTATCAATGGGCACGGCGGGATTGGTCAGGATGGCGAACTTGCCGGGAAGCAACGTGATGAAGTCGCTAATGGCTTCGATGGGACCCGTGACGACCCTCACCTTGGTGGAGTCTTGCAGATCTTTGGCGAGCCACTGATCATCATCAGTTGTTTCCAGGGCGTCAGGGCCGAAAACGACCCTGAGAGTACCGTCTTTCTTGGAAGACAACCAGGCGTACTGGTTATTCCAGAGAGGACGGCGTGGCGTGTCGGTTGCCATAAACTAATTCTCCTGTAAAAGAGTTGGGATAGGTCAAAGGACTGCCTACACACATTATGTATGGCATACCAGAAATACTAACTGATTTTTAGAGAATGTCAATGTTTAATTTTTATCACGCAACAAAAAAGCGCCTTTGGGGCGAATTTTTGTTCTGAATGCGGTAACTCAACCGGTATGCCATCAAAGGAAAAGTTCTCTATGCGTCCTAGTCACCTGACTTAGCATAAGACTGCTGCGGGACTAGGATTCGAACCTAGATAAACAGATCCAGAATCTGTTGTCCTACCATTAGACGATCCCGCAATGTTAAACCATAAACACTAAACTCTAAATCCTAAACGTGTTTTAGATTTTAAATTTTGTGATTTTGAATTTATTTAGAGTTTAGGATTTAGTATTTAGGGTTTATACTTTTAAATACTTCCTCACCACCATAAAACTTAACAAACTTGCCAGGCCCGCGCCGGCGGCCAGTTGAATGACCATGATAATCAAAATATTAGAAAGGAAAAATGTGAACAAATTAAATCCAGGCATGATAACAGAAATCCCCGAAGCTAAAAGATAAGCTATCAAAGCGGTTGCCACAAAACAAATGGCAAACGAAATGGCCCCAAAAATAACCCCTTGAATAACAAATGGCGCGCGAATAAACCAGTTTGAAGCCCCCACAATACGCATGGTGCTGATTTCCTGCCCGGAAGTTTCCACAATCAGTTTGATGGTGTTAAAAACCACTAAAATGGCAATCAGCAAAAGCAATACCCCGGCCACCAGCCCAAACCGCGTGATGCTACCCGTGATGGCAAAGACCTTTTCAATAGTATCCCTTTTTTCAGAAAAATCAACCTCTTCTATTAGCACGGCATATTTATCCTGGGTCAGCACATTGGCAACATTCTCATATTCAGCCGCCGCCCCATTGGTAATAATATTCAGTGAAGGCAAAAAGGGATTCTGCCCCACTTCCTGAAGTGCGCGTTCAAAGGTGGGATCATCTTGGTGCTTTGCGTTAAAATCGGCCAAAGCCTGGTCTTGGGAAACATATTCAACCGCCCTGACAACTTCGCCATCTTGCAGCAATTCCTGGCGCACCTGCAAAATATCATCTTCGGCCGCGTCCGCTTTAAAATAGGCGGTAATGTCAATTTTGTTTTGCACCTGAGCGATAACGTAATTACTGGCGCCGCGCACAAAAAACAGCCCGGTGATAAGCAGGGTGGTGATGGTTAAAATAAAAATCGCGGCCACGGAAGTGCCTTTGTTACGGTAAAAATGCGCAAAAGCGAAACCCAATACCCTTGAAAAATGTGCCATTTTTTTGAGGGCTTAGGGTCTAGGGGTTAGGGTTTAGCCGTAACGCCGTGTTACGTTTTTACTAGACCCTAGACCCTATCCCCTAGACCCTAAATAATGAATCTTCCTTTTTCTTCGTCCCTCACCACCCTCCCGTCTTCTATGGTAATCACCCTTCGCGCTAATTTGTTGACAATTTCCCTATCGTGCGTGGCCAAGATAACGGTTTTCCCCGACCGGTTTATTTTTTCCAACAGCGCCAGCACTTCATGGGAATTATACGGATCCAAATTCCCGGTCGGCTCATCCGCAATAATCACCTCCGGCTGCCCCGCTAACGCCCGGGCAATGGCCAGGCGCTGCTGTTCGCCGCCGGAAAGTTCTTCGGGAAAGTTATCCATTTTCTCTTTCAGCCCGATGGCCGCCAGTACCCTGGGAACCTGCAAAGCAATATCTTCGTTTACCCTGCCTTCAATTTCCATGATATAGGCTACGTTCTCATACACGGTTTTGGCGGGCAGCAACTTGTAATCCTGATAAACCGCGCCGATTTTACGCCGGATATTCTGCAATTCATTGTGGCTGACTTTATGAATGTTTTCCCCGTTAAAAAAGACATCGCCGTAGGTGGGCTCTTCCAACCCCAAAATCATTTTAATCAAGGTGGATTTGCCCGCCCCCGATTTTCCCACAATGGAAACAAACTCGCCCTTTTTTACTTCAAAAGAAACATCTTGCAAAACGGCGGATTCGGGCAAGTAAATTTTGGTAACCTTTTCAAATCTAATCATGGTATTTTACTTCTGCTTGGATGAATTCTTCTAAGTTTCCTTCCAGCACATCTTCGGCTTGGCTGGTTTCATACTGGGTGCGCAAATCTTTTACCATTTTGTACGGATGTAACACGTAGCTGCGGATCTGGTTTCCCCATGAAGCACTATTCTCCCCGCCCGCTGGCGAGGCTCGCCCAGTATTCTGGGCGGCCTTAATTTCTTTTAGTTCTTTTTTATGCTCTTGCTGCTGGGCCGCGTGCAGTTTGGCATATAAAATTTTCATGGCGTTTTCGCGGTTACGGCCCTGGGAACGTTCGCTCTGGGAAGCCACGGCAATGCCCGTGGGAATATGGGTCAAGCGAATGGCCGATTCGGTTTTATTGACATACTGCCCGCCAGGCCCTGAAGCCCGAAACGTGTCCACCCGCAAGTCTTCCGGTTTTATTTCAAGTTCCGCACTTTGAGCAATTTCCGGCATCACTTCCACCAAGGCAAACGAAGTATGGCGCAGTTTCTGGGAAGAAAACGGTGATTGGCGCACCAGGCGGTGTACTCCCGCTTCTTTTTTTAGCATGCCATAGGCAAACTTGCCTTGAATTGCCAGCGTCACATTTTTGGTGCCAATGCGCCCGTCCGGCCCGCCACCTTCACCAAAACTTTGGTGCAGAATTTCCGCCTTCCAGCCTTTAATCACACAATAACGCTGGTACATCCTAAGCAACATGGTGGCCCAATCTTGCGCGTCCACCCCGCCGGCTCCGCTGAAAATTTCTAAAATGGCGTTATTTTTATCATACTTCCCCGATAAAAATGCCTTGCTTTCTTCCCTGGCCACTTTTACCTGTAACTTTTCAACCGCAGCTTCATCAACCTGCCCCAGTTCATTCAATTCTTTTAAATCCGCAAATTCTTTCTTCAAAGATTCGGCCACCTCCAATTCCTCCTTTAACTCTGCAATTTTCTGGCTTATCGTGGCAGCTACCTGGTGATCATTCCAAAAATCTACCGCCTGCGTTTGCAGTTCTAATGCCTTTAATTCTTTCTCTTTTACATCAACATCAAAGCCGGTCCACCAAATATTGGACCTGTTCACCCAGCTTGTCTATATGTTCTTGCTGTCCTGCCATAAGTTGGTGGATTTAATTTTATAAATGAATTTTACCATATTTTTCATAAAATAAAAACCGCCAATCGTAAGACTGGCGGAAGACAAGGATTGATCGGGGAATACTATCCCCGTTCTTGCTCCAATCCCTGGAAGTACTGGGTCAGCCGATTTCTCGGCAAGTCCCGGTGCATGCATATTCCTTCGGGACCAGGGTCATCTGTTTCAATTGCTTCAATCAGCCGAAGAATGTGGTCAACACTCTTGGCCTTTGGCACTTGCCAGCCATCAATCAGTTGGCGAATTTCAGGATCCTCCTTCCGAAAATCAACCATTCTCCCACGGAAAAATAATTTTTCGCCGTTTTGCGTAGCGCCGCACTTTTCCAAAACACGGCTGAATGATGAGCCACCAATGGTGGCGACACCTATCGGCTCGCCATTGGGATTCCCCATGGCATCACGAGGCACCAGCAACATAAGAAATCTCATGATTGTGTCCTTTCTGGGTGGGTGTGTGATTCAAGTATCCTACTGTTTAATGCCGAGCTTGTGGCAAATGTAGTCCACCATCATCTGTACCGTAAAGAGACTGCTAATCTTGGCCAGTTCCGGGTTTTTCTCAAACTCGGACAAGTCGGCAAAAGGCATTCTCTGGCGAAGATCCCCTAATCCCTTTGCAGTGACTTTCCCCCGGCTTACGAAATCCGGGTCTCCCTGTAAAATGGATTCGGGAAACAATTCGTTGCGAGGGATTTTGAAGCCAAACTCACGCTCCAGACGAAAAATAATGTCCAGAAAGTCGATAGACTCGGCGCCCAAGTCTCCTTGCAGGGTCGCCTTAGGAACAATCTCGTCCTCTTCACATGTACACTGAAGAGCTTCTAGCAAGTTCGCTTTTACTCTTTCGAATACTTGTCCTTTTGTCATGGCTACACCCAAGAAAAGAGTTACTTGATGGTTTAGTGTGCTAAACGCATATTATCATACTTTGAACTTTTGTAAAGTAATTCAGCGTACCGATTTATACCCGCCGGGCACTCCCCTTTTACTCAACACAATCTGCCAAAGCTGAAGATTGCGGGCGCGGAAAGAGCCGGCAAAACTGAGCAGATAATATTTCCACATGCGATAAAATTTGCTTGCCCTGAGTGGAATTGAAGGGTCAGAATATTTAGCGCTAAGTTGCGGCCAGGCAGCATCAAAATTCTCAAACCAAGCCATCAAAGTTTTATCGTAATCTGCGCCGAAATTGTGCCAGTCTTCAATGGTAAAAAGCCCTTCCATAGCTTTTGACACCTCTACCGGGGCGGGCAAAATACTGTTGGGAAAAATATATTTTTCAACCCACGGGTCCACAAATTCCAGGGGTTGGCTTACGCCAATGGTGTGCAACAAAAACAACCCGCCATCTTTTAACAAGTCATGGGCTTTTTGCATGTAGGTGCGGTAATTTTTCACCCCAACGTGCTCAAACATACCAAGGGAAACAATGTGGTCAAAGCTGCCTTTTACATCACGGTAGTCTTGCAGCAAAATTTCTATGGGCAGGCCCTGGCAAACTTCTTTGGCCAGTGCCACTTGGTTTTTTGAAACGGTCACTCCGGTGCCCTTGGCGCCATATGTTTCTGAGGCGAATTTCAAAAAACTCCCCCAACCACAGCCAATGTCCAAAACCCTGTCACTTTTTTTCAGGCCGATTTTCCGGCACACCAAATCCAGTTTTGCTTCTTGGGCTTCATCTAAATTTCTCTCTGCCTGCCCTGAGCTTGCTTGCAGTGAGCCTGTCGAATCTGTCGAAGGGGCCCAGTAACCGCAGGTGTACACCAAGCGCTTGTCCAGCATGGCTTCATACACATCATTGCCAATGTCATAGTGTTTTTGACCCACTTCAAAAGAGCGCGAAGGGGTTTCCAGATTAAAAAGATAGGTTTTTAAAAACGTAAGTAACGTAGGCCAGGTTAATTTGAATTCCTCGGAAAGCCCGGCCGATAAAATATTATGGAAGAACTGGTCAAGGTTTTTGGCATCCCACCAGCCGTCTATGTAAGATTCGCCCAGCGCCAGCGATCCGCCTAGCAACACCCGCCCATAGAGTTTTTCGTTATGCACCTGGATGTCAAAATCATGGGGGCCGTTAATGGTGACACCCGCTTTATCCAATAATCTTTGGATTTTTTCTTTTGCGCTGAACATATCTTTGGAGCCGCTTACAAGAATCGAACTTGTGTCTACGCTTTACGAAAGCGTTGTTCTACCACTTAACTAAAGCGGCGTTATTATGCCAAGTTTATCACTCAAAAATACAAAAATCAACACATAAAAAAGGCTTCCCGGTAACGAGAAGCCTCACGCAAGTTCATCAACCATTTCTACTTCCACCAGTTTCAGTAACTCTCTTTGGAATGGCCCATAGCATGCCCGGGCTATCACTTTCTTGCCTTCCAGGACGGGTGGCAGCCAGAACCGGTCCGCCGGCATCATGCGCGCAAACGGCAACCCTGCCCTAGGAAACCAATGCGGGTTAGCAATTTCTTCCGTTTCCCTGGGTGTTCCCTGCCATCGGGTAGCGAAGTACACATGCACCTTGCAGGTAAACGTATTGCCATCGCTTTTGGTATTGTTGAAATATACCAAAGCCACTTTTTGGAGCGAGCTGGGAAACACTTGAACCCCAACTTCTTCGTCACACTCACGGACCACGCACTGCTGGGCATCTTCGTTTCTCTCAAAGCCACCGCCGTAACCATTGTATTTACCCTTACCGATTTTTTTCTTTTTGATGCCAAGGGAAATATGGGAATCAGTCACCAAATAACACAATGTAGCTTCCGTAAGTGTTTTTTCTTCTTGCATGGCTTACCCCTTGTAAATGAACTTTATTTTTTAAACAAATCCACAAACGAATTCCACGTGCTGGCCATCCATGTTGTAAAACCGTTTTTTTGCATGGCGTCATCTTGCACCAGCTGATCCCCCACCACAAACGAAATCACTTTTTCCCCGGGCTTTTGCAAATCCAGTTCTTCCCGCGCTATTTTTTCTATGTAAGCGTCGTCATCAGCTTTTGCCAGCCCTTCTTTCAAGCCGCCATTTTTATTTTTTAATTCTTCTATTTTTTTTTGCAAGCTTTCCACCTGCATACTCAATTCCCGCCTGCGCTGGTACACCTTCACGTCTGCCACAACAACCAGTAAAACCAATACGGCAATGATCACCGCGCCCAACTTAATCAAAAAATGCCGATACAGATTTTTATTTCTTTTTTTATCAAAATCTGGCATAATACAGGTAATAGAGAGTTAGTCGCTCGCCTCTTCCCGCCTTACGGCGGGCGCCTCCGCTTTGCGGGGCTACCGGCTCGCTCTTTCAAAACCCTCGGTTTTGAATAATTTCCTACACGGGGAAACCGAGTGTTTCCCCGACCCCCTTCCAGATTCAATAATATTATCTTAATACCATGAAGAAAAAGCAAATAGTACGAATAATCTGGGTTGTCGTGATAGTCATCGTATCTTTGACCATGGTGCTTGGCACTGTGGGAACGGGGCTATTCCAGTAATTCAATTTTTTACCAGGCCCAGGTTACGATATAGAAATATTCTTTATGGCGTTTTCGTAATCGGCCATGATTTTTTTGGCTTTTGGAATATCTAATATATACCCGGAATCATAGACAATGGCATTGCGCACCGCATGGGCATCTAAAATATCTTCAAATTCCGGCAGAAGCTTTTTCCCGGCCGCGTTGGCCAATTCTTCAAAGGTTTTACCTTCATAGCCGTTATTTTCCATGGTCTGGTACAAAAATTCATCGGCCTCAATAATGGCCAATTTATAATCGTTTTCGGTTCCTTGCGCCAGTCGTTTGGTTATTTTTTTAAAACGCCGGTTGATTTCCACCAGCCCATAGGCTTCCCAAGATAAAAATTCGGTTGTGTCTTGTAAAAATTGGTAATGCAGATAACTGCTGTTTAAATAAAAATAAATCACGGCGCAAAAAAAGAATACCGCAAAAAAAATGAAAACCAATTTCACGCCAAAAAGCTGGTCTTGAATGGCCGGAGAAGTGATAAAATAAATAAAATCCGCTACTCCGAATACTTCGTAAATTTGTTCCCAGGTAGTCATGTTTTTATCTTAACATACTTTCCATCTGTGAAGCCACAGAAAGAATTTTGTTTTCTTCAAAGTGGTTGCCAATAATCTGCAAACCGACTGGCAACTTGCCCACCTTCCCCGTGGGCAACGAAAGGCCTGGCAAATACGCCAAATTAACTGAAACGGTATAAATATCCGCCAAATACATGGCCAAAGGATTGTCGGTGTTTTCGCCTATTTTAAATGCGGGGAAGGGTGAAACTGGTGCGAAAATCACGTCTACTTTTTTAAATGCGTTTTCAAAATCTTGGGTAATCAATTGGCGCACTTCTTGGGCCTTTTTATAATAGGCGTCGTAATATCCGCTGGACAAGCTGTAAGTTCCCGTCATAATCCTGCGTTTTACTTCCGCCCCAAAGCCCGCTCCCCGGCTTTTTATATATACATCCAATAATTTTTCGGCCGGACTTGATAGTCCATATTTTATGCCATCATAGCGCGCCAAATTAGCTGAGGCTTCCGAAGTTTGGATAATATAATAAGCCGCCAACGCATATTTAGAACTTGGCAAACTTATTTGGAAAATTTTAGCGCCGGCGTCTTGAGCTTTTTTAATTGCTTCGCGGATTATTTTTTCCACTTTGGGATCAATACCCTTGGCGAAATACTCTTTTGGCACCCCAATTTTCAACCCCTTTAATTCAACATTAATATCTTTAAATTTATAATCAACCGATGTGGCGTCCATGGCATCTTTCCCAGAAATGGCTTCAAAAATAATTTTTGCGTCTTCAACGGTTTTTGCAATGGGCCCCACTTGATCAAGCGAAGAAGCATCAGCAACCACTCCATAGCGCGAAACACTGCCATAAGTAGTTCTTAGACCCACCACCCCACAAAACGAAGCTGGCTGTCTTATAGAGCCCCCTGTATCAGTTCCTAGTGAGAACACGGCCTGTTTAGCCGCAACCGACGCCGCAGAGCCTCCTGAAGTTCCACCAGCAACTCTGGTTATATCGTGCGGATTTTTAGTAACTTTATAGGCGGAATTTTCCGTAGAACTACCCATAGCAAACTCATCTAAGTTTACTTTTCCTAAAACTACCGCCCCTTGCGCATTCAACTTTTTAATAACCGTAGCGTCATAGGGCGCCACATACTTTTCCAATATCTTAGAACCAGCAGTACATATTTGACCCTCCACCATAATCAAATCTTTTACAGAAAATGGAATACCACAAAGCATGGGAAACTCTTTCTTAGTGGCAATGATTTTATCAGCCGCTTCGGCCTGCGCCAGAGCCAATTCTTCGGTCACGGTTAAATAGGCGCCAATTTGGCCATCGGTTTTTTTAATTTGCTCCAAATAAGCCTTGGTTACCTCGGTTGAAGTAAATTGCTTTTTTTTAAAACCCTCATGTAGTTCTATGATTGTCAGGTCTAACAGATTCATCTGAGAATTTCTAATTTTTAATTTCTAATTTTAAAATAATGCTTAAATGTTTAAAAATTGACGAATTATTTACAAAATTAAAAATTTAAAATTACAAAATTGATTTCACCTTAATATAATCATCTTTTCTGTCCGGTGCGGCGCCAACCAAATTGTTGGCCAAACTGGCCGGCCTTTCCACCACCAAATCTTTCCTGGTCGCGTTTTCTTTTAGTCCTGTAGTCCGAACCACGGGACTAGATTTTATTTTGGGTGCTTTTTTCAGTACATCAAAATAATCCAAAATCGCAGACATGTCTTTCTGCATTTTTTCGGTTTCCTGTTCAGTCAATTCCAATCTCGCTAATTTTGCAATATGTTGCACCTCTTCTTTACTTATCATGGCTAAATTGTATCAAAACAATAGGGGTAATAAAAGGGTTGACAAATTAATAAAATAGTGAAATACTATCTATGAGGCGTCCTTTCCTACCAATAACCCCTGCTTCTGGGAGTATGCCAATGCGTTACAACCTTGCCGTCGTCTACTTTGGAAATGTTTACCCTCTTGGATCCATGGAGGCTCAAAATCCTGAGCAAGCGTTCAGAATCATTGGATTCAGCGCGACGCAAGCTGAAGAATTCGCCAAGGATCTGGGAGCACTTCCAAGTTTCCAGCGCAAAGAGTGGCACAGCGACACAATGCCCACAGGGAAACTTGAGAAATTCGGAAACAACTCCCAAATTCAGATCACCGAAGATCGTGAAATAAAGAACCTAGTTGACCTTGAGATAATGGTTCTTCCCACCTTAAGTAAAGATGAATAAGGAGGGGAGATATCCAAAACAAGTGCTCAATCAAAAGCCCACGAAAGCATTGATGCAATCGTGGGCTATTTTTTTACAAAAAAATTAAGACAGAAATTGGTTTTGTGAAGCGAGCCAGTTTCTTGAGTGAAGCATTTGCGCAGGCGCGCGTTGTCGCGCCGAGCAATAGGCACGATTTTCATGATATATAATCCCTTATCATGAAAATCGATGGCGAGCTGAACGAAAGAAAGCTGGCGAGCGCAGCAAAACCAATCACCTACACCGGTGCCCCCCATTCTTCATCCTTTTGCACCAACGTTTCTAAAGTTTCAATATTTTCCAAGGCAATGCCACAGCCACGTACCACAGAAGTCAACGGATCATCAATGATCCTGCATGGCATCTTTGTCTCCCGAGCAATCAATGCATCAAGGCCGCGCAGTAAACTTCCGCCGCCAGCCAAAAAAATACCGTTGGTCATCACATCGCTCAAAAGTTCCGGTGGGGTTTCTTCAATGGTCGTTTTAATGGCTGCTACAATTTGTTTGACTGAACGTTCCAAGGCCCGCTGAATGTCATCGTTAAAAATCACCACTTCTTCGGGAAGCCCCGTCACTAAATTCCGCCCGCGCATGGGCATTTCCTTTTTTTCTTTCATGGCCATGGCACTGCCAATGTTTATTTTAATGAATTCCGCCGTACGCTCACCAATCAACAGCTTATATTCTTTTTGGGCAAACTGAATAATATCATCATTTAATTTATCACCGGCAACACGCAAGCTCCGAAATGCCACAATCCCCCCTAAAGAAATCACAGCCACTTCGGTAGTTCCCCCGCCAATATCAACAATAAAATTTCCACCCGGTTCTTGGATGGGCAACTTCGCGCCAATGGCAGAAGCCAAAGGCTCCTCAATCAAAAAAACCGTCCTGGCACCAGCGTTTTTGGCCGCGTCTCTTACGGCCTTTCTTTCCACTTCGGTTACGCCGCAGGGAATGCCAATAATAACCCTTGGCGAATAGCCAAACCCCCACCATTTTTTAGAACCAGCCACCGCCTTTTCAATAAAATATTTAAGCATTTGCTCGGTTACTTCAAAATCTGAAATCACCCCATTTACCAAAGGCCGGGTGGCGGTTATATAAGAAGGGGTTCTGCCCACCATTTTTTTGGCTTCTTCCCCGATAGCCAAAATCTGCCCGGTTTTATTATTTACCGCAACAACCGAAGGTTCGTTGATAATAATGCCCCGGTCTTTAACGTACACCAAAGAGTTGGCCGTACCTAAGTCAATGGCCATGTCTAAAGACAAAAATGAAAATAATTTACTGATGTTGCCGAACATTTTTTATGGTATCTTTAAGCTTTACCAATTTTGCCTTTTCCTTCCCGCGCTCTTTTATCTCCACAGAATTTGTGGCCAGAGTTCTTTCTGAAATGACAATCCTATAAGGAATTCCCAGTAAATCGCTTTCGCCGAATTTTTCCCCCGCGGTCTTGTTTTCCCTATCGTCCCATAATACTTTAATATTATTTTCCTGTAAACTCTTGTAAAGTTTTTGAGCTGATGTTTTGGTTTTTTTGTCAGCTCCCAAATGAATCAAATGAACTGCAAACGGCGCCACAGCCGCAGGCCAAATAATTCCCTTGTCGTCATGACTGGCTTCCACAATGGCTCCCATCAACCTGCCAAGGCCAATACCATAACACCCCATCAAAACAGGTTTGTCATGGCCATCTTTATCGGTGAACTTCAAGTCAAACGGTGTTGAGAATTTTGTTCCAAGTTTAAAAATATTTCCCACTTCAACCGCTTTCTTTTCTTCAAATTCGCCACCCTGGCATTTTGGACAAACGGGATTTTCCGCCTTGATTTCTTTATTAATGGCAATACCGCATTTTTTACAAATATAAATTAAGTCTTCGCCAATATCCGTTACCATTTGGAATTCGTCTGAATACTTGGAAAAACTACCACCACTTGCCAATGTTCTGTATGTTATTTTTCCAACCCCTGCTTCTTTGAATATTTTTTCATAAGCTTTTGCAGCAACTTCATAATACTTATCCAAATCGGCTTGATTCACATGAAAAGAATATAAATCCTTCATGATAAATTCTTTGGTTCGCAAAATTCCTGATTTCACCCGTAATTCATCTCTAAACTTTAGCTGGATATGAAATGGATAAAAAGGCAAATCGCGATAAGAAAAAATAATCTTTTTTGCGGATGGAACCATAGATTCTTCATGTGTAGAAGCCAACACATACTCCTTATCAGCATTACCTTTGATTTTAAATAAAATATCATTCAAAGCGTCCCATCGGCCGGTTTTTTGCCAAATTTCTTTTGGGTGCAATACTGGCATTAACATTTCTTGCCCGCCAATCTCTTCCATATTTTTTCTAATAATTGCTTCAATGTTTTTTAGCACCATAAAACCCAGGGGTAAGAAACTGTACACCCCCGCCATGAGCTGGTCTACATATCCGGCGCGCACCAAAAGGTCATGGGAAACCGATTCAGTCCCCGCAGTTTTATTTTTAGTTGTTTTGTAGAAAAGTTTGGATTGCAACATAGCTTTGAAAATTACAAATTACAATATACAATATACAATTTACAATTTACAATTTACAAGCCCGCGCGCCACAATTCCACCACCCGTGGGATATCAAATTTGACGGTGATGAATATTGACATGGTTATTAGCAATACAAAACACAAAATAGTCAGCCCCTGTTCCCAATTTACCGGCACGGGTTTTTTTTGGATTTTTTCAATGATCAAAAATAATAATTTGCCGCCGTCCAGCGCCGGAATGGGAAACAAATTAAAAATAGCCAGCAAAACAGAAAGTGATCCGATAAAATACAAAAAGAAACCAACGCCGTAATCAGCCGCCTTTGATAAAAAAATGGTAATGCCCACCGGGCCGGCCAATTGCGCTTCAGGCGGAACTCCTTGGCCTGAAAAGATGCTGGTAAAAAAACCGTAAACACCTGCTAATGCCGCCCAGGTTATTTCACCGGTAAACATAATCCCCTTTACTGGCGCCAAATACCACGGAGCTTTTTCAATCACATTGGCAACCCGTTCCAGAGCCACGCCGGTCGGGCCCTGGCCTTCCGGATAAGTTACACGTGGAGTCAAACTAACGGTCATTTCTTTGCCATCGCGCTTAAACGTCAAACTGGCCGCCGCGCCCTTGTTGGCTTCTATGAAGGCCTGGAAATCAGCAATTTTGTTGAAACCCACTATTTCATCTTTGGGTTTCAAACCCGCTTTTTGAGCTGGGGAATCCGCCTGCACCGCCATGACCAACACCTGGGTGCTGGTTACTCCAACCACATCCTGGTCCCCCACCGGCACACTGGCGCCGATAAAAAAAACAAAAGAAAAAATAATGGCGCTGGCAATCCAAAAGGCCAGCACGCCACCCAAGACAATTAAAATCCGTTTCCAAATGGCAAGGCCCACGAAACTTCTGTAATCATCCACGCCCCCTTCTTCTCCATAAATACGTACAAACGCCCCCAGCGGAATTAAATTAACTGAATAAATCGTTTCACCGAATTGCTTACCAAACAAGCGAGGCGGATAACCGATGCCGAATTCCTCCACTTTCACCCCGAATTTTTTGGCAATGATAAAATGCCCAAATTCATGGATGATCATTAAGGCAATCAAGCTTAGAAATGCTATTAATAACGTTACAATCATATTAGGCGACTTCTTTTTCTTTACGCTCAATTAATTCTTTTATTTTTTTGCTATATTCATCAATCATTTTTTGCAAATCTTCCTTTGCTTTAAACTTATCGTCTTCGGTAAGGGCTTTGGCTTTTTGGGCCGCCTGAATTTTATTCCACGCATCTTCACGCCAGTGGCGCAGGGTCTGGCGGGCCTGTTCCGCTTTTTCATTGAGCAGTTTAATTAAGGTGTCGCGGTATTCCTGGGTTAATGTGGGTAAATTCAACCTAATTAAACTGCCATCAACCGCCGCGGACATGCCAAGCCCCGACTTTAAAACGGCCTGCTCAATGGACTGGATGTAAGAACCGTCCCAGGGCTGGATGACAATCTGATTAGTTTGGGGGGTGGAAATGGCCGCCAGTTGTTTTAGGGCATACTTTTGGCCCAGGTAATCAACCTGCACATCTTCAACCAAAGCGGGCGAAGCATGCGAAGTGCGTATTTTTGCCAATTCCCCGCTCAAAAACGCCAGGGCTTTTTCAAATTCAGGTTTTACTTTTTCTATGAATTCTTTATATAACATGATCTACAATTCTAATAATATTATTTCTAATGCTAACTTTTTATTCAGATTGTAAGTCATTACCTGGCGCTCCAAATCCAATGCTAATTTCAACACTTTCCAATATTTACCAATATCTTTTCTCCCATAGTTTTGCAGTGCATAAAGGATATTTTCAAAACCTCCGCCTTCCAGGTTTGCATTTTTGGCATACTTAAACTTTTGTGCCAAATCACCTTCAATTACTTGTAATAACTCTTGGTCCGACCCCGGTAGTAAAGCAGTTCTCACTACAGGGCTAAAGAATTTAATCTGTTGGCAACGCGAAAAAATGGTGGACAGCAGCATTTCTGGCTTTGAAGACAATAATATAATCAACGTATCTCCTTTTGGTTCCTCTAAGTTTTTTAAAAAACAATTCTGGGCTTCCAGATTCATGCGCTCCGCGTTTTCTATGATAACCGTTTTATATCCGCCGTAATACGATTTATAGCTTAAAAAATGCTGGGTTTCGCGGATTAGCGCCACATCAATTTCCTGCTTATCTTCGCCATCTTTTAACGAACTTTTACTATTTTCAGATTTTACTATAAATACATCGGGAAATTTGCAGTTGATAAATGTAGCGAAATTATTGGCAAACTTTTTTAAACTTTCAACATCTTGTCCAGAAAAAATATAGGCATGGCCCAACTGCCCCGCTTCAAATTTTCCCTTTAAAAAATCCCACTGTTTCATGACGTCATTCTAACAAAGTTGCGTTGGCAATAAAAGGGTTGACAAAGTATAATTAAAATGCTAATATGAGTATGAGCCTCGAGGCCCTTACATCATCAGAAACCAAAGATGGAGGAGAAAATGGATGGACTTTTATGCTTTGTTTTGGGGCTAGGGTGGCCACTATTCTTCATAACGCTTGTCCTTTGGGCAGCGAAAGAAGCGGGCGAAAAAGAAGAAAAAAGGAAAGAGGGCCAAAATCGAATGTATGATACATACATTGATTGAATGTTTCAGCCATCACCCTTAAAAAGCCTGCGACAACTTGTTCGCGGGCTCTATTTTTTTGTTCAAACAAATTCGTCCAATTTTGTACGATCGTGTAAATTTGGACGAATTACTTTTTACTCATCACCACCTTCTTATATTCCTCCAAATGTTCCAGCACCGTGCCCGTTCCCTTAATCACGCAAAATAACGGCTCTTCGGCAATAAAACACGGCACGCCGGTGCTTTGCGCCACCAATTCATTAATTTTTGGAAGCAAGGCCCCCCCGCCAGCCATAATAATTCCCTTGTTCATAATGTCAGCGGAAAGTTCCGGCGGAGTTTCGCTCAACACCATTTTTGCCGCCTGGATAATTTCGGAAAGCGTATCGGAGATGGCTTCACACACTTCATTGTTGGAAATTTTAATGTTGCGGGGCAAACCCAAAATCAAGTCCCTCCCCTGGATTTCCATAAACTTCAATTCTTTTTGGGGCAAGGCCGTACCCACTTTTATTTTTATTTCTTCCGCGCTCTGGGTGCCAATGGCCAAATTATATTTCTTTTTGATATATTCGGTTATAGCCGCATCAATTTTATCACCAGCCACACGCACTGAATGGGCCGCCACAATCCCCCCCAACGAAATCACTGCCACCTCGGAAGTGCCCCCGCCAATATCAATAATCATGTGGCCACTGGAAGAATTAATAGGGATCCCCGCGCCAATGGCCGCTAAAATGGGTTCTTTGGCCACAAAAGCGCTTCGCGCCCCGGCGGAAAGCGCGGCTTCAATCACCGCACGCCGTTCGGTTGAAGTAATGCCG
>MHOU01000010.1:18129-45118 GCA_001821935.1 Candidatus Staskawiczbacteria bacterium RIFCSPHIGHO2_02_FULL_43_16 | reverse complement strand
CACCCACCGCCAAAATGCGATTATCGGGCAACGAAACAGCCACCACTGATGGCTCGCTTAAAACAATCCCCTTTCCCTGCACGTAGACAAGGGAGTTACAGGTACCCAAATCTATTGCTATCTTCGTATTAAACACGTTGAAAATGTTAAATTAAAAATTACGCAGAAATTCTCTTAATGTCCGCTCCCAACTTCTGCAACCTCTCTTCTATTCTCTCATATCCCCGGTCAATATGGAAGACGTCATTGATCACTGTTTTCCCTTCGGCCATCAAACCGGCCACAATTAAAACCGCTCCGGCCCGCACATCCAAAGAATTTACACTGGTCCCTTCAAGCACTTTGGGTCCGAAGATAAACGCGCGGTGGGGGTCAACAATTTCCAAATCCCCGCCCATTTTACGAAGTTCCTGCACGTAACCCAAACGGTTTTCATACAGCGGATCATGGATTAAGCTTTTACCTTGAGCACGAGTTAACAGGGGCATAATAATGGGCAGCAAATCCGTGGGAAAACCCGGGTGCGGCAATGCCTGCACTTTCAAGGGTTTTAAAAATGGAGAATAAAAAACCGTAATCTGGTCTTGCCCTGAGCCCGTCGAAGGGTTCCGATCAAAGTTTACCCCCATTTCTTCCAGCTTATGCAAAAACATATCTAAATATTCAAAATTGATATTTTTTACCACCACCCGCCCCGGAGTTAATGCCCCAATCACAATAAAGGTGCCTGCTTCCAAATTATCCGGTTCCACCGAATGTTCACAGCCGTGCAGGGCTTCAACTCCTTCAATTTCAACCGTATGGCTATCTTTCCAACGTAAATTTGCCCCCATGCTAACCAACATTTTTGAAGTATCTTGCACAGAAAGTTCCGCGGCCGCGCCTTTGATAACCGTTTTTCCTTTGGCCAAAACCGCGGCCAGCATCAAGGCCTGGGTGGCGGTGGGTGAAAATTCGCCTAAAATAATTTCTTTGCCTTTTAATTCATCGCGCCAAATGTGGTACACATCCCCTTCCCGTTCAATGTGGGCGCCAATTTTTTCCAGGGCTTTTAATTGCACGGTAATGGGCCTTAGGCCGATTACATCGCCACCCGGTGAAGAAATTTTAAATTCTTTCACGCGGCCAAGCAATGAACCAAACAGTGCCACGGACATGCGGGTTTTTGAAACTTTTTCTAAATTAATGCTTTCAGGATGGACTTCGATCGCCTGCAATTTTAATTTCCGCTCTGAAAGCCATTCAGTTTTTACCCCCATGCTTTCCAATACTTCAATGGTGGCCTTAATGTCCGCAATCAGTGGCAGATTATCAATAATCACCGGCTCGGTGGTAAGCAAGGCCGCCGCCAGGCAAGGCCCCGCGGCATTTTTTGATCCCCTTACTTCTATTTCACCGGAAAGTTCCCGGTTGCCGTTGATAATAAACTTATCGGACATGATATTAATTTGAAATTTGAAATTTACAATTTGAAATCAATTTGAAAACGTAATTAATTTGAAAATCGTTTTTGCGATATCTTATATTATGGCATTTGCAAATTAGTGTCAAATATTTGACATAATCCACTAGCAGTGCTATTATACAGCATAACCCCCGGAATGTCCAGGGTGTGTTCGTTGACAAGTAGCCCATTCTCACTTTTTGGAGGATTTTGACCATGGCGTATGCCAAGCCTTTGTTTGAGAACGGAATCGCAACCCTGCCACTGATTAACCTGCTGGAAATGACAGGCATCCAAGGAGTGAATCCCGACATCAAGAGTGTCCTGGAAATCACTCAGCTCCATTGGCGCCAATCTGATAAACACAGTGGAGATATCCAAGACACTTTCGCTCATCTGAAAGCCGGCGCCAAACCCATTTTCGAGGAACTTGGCTACATCGGCGAGCAAATCGGTACCACGCAGCCCTATTTCGACTACGCCATCGTCTGCGGAGCCTACATTTTGGCAGTGCGAAAGCGATTCGCGCTGCTCAAAAAACTTTGGGAGACGGGCGTTCAGTTCGGACATCTGGTTCTTTGTGGCGGTAAACGCGCCGCCAATCCCGAAAAAGAGTCGGCGTATACCATCAACAACCCAAGCGGTGGCTTGATTCTCCGAGATGACTGGCAACTCCTGTCCAACGTACCAGTAACTGAAGATCTTCTGATGGAAATGGTTCTCCAGCAATCGGACCTTCCGAAAGAATGGACCAGGGGAAACGCCTATACTGTTGTTGACACCCCGCTTCGGGAAGACCGACCCACCAAAAAAGACCCGTCCGGCGAAGATGCGCTGAACTGGTGGCTCAAGACCAAACGACCCATGGGCGACTCCCGCGTGTTATTGGTCTATAGCCAACCTCAGCTTCGTCACATGGAATTGACAGCCAAACGAATTCTGGGACCCATGAAGATGCAGGTTGACTGCATCGGATACGAGGCACCTGGCGAAATCAACGTCAACCAAGTGCTCGACACAATCGCTAAGGTGATCTTCGAGATTGCCAAAACGTAAACCCCAAGGCCCACGCGCGACTTACAACCGCGCGTGGGCTTCTTTTTTTGTAAGGGAGCGTAGCGAACACTTATCCCGCTTTGCGGGACCAAAAAATTGAATTTATGGCGATTTTTTGCTAGTGTATAGCCATGACCAAAAAAACCCGCTGGATACTGCTTGGTGTTTGCGCCATTGTATTTTTCATCGCCGCGCCCTATATTGTGTTTTACTCGCTAGGCTACCGGGTGAATTTTACAACGTGGAAAATACACGGCACCGGCGGTATTTATGTGTATGCTGCTCCGGAACCGGAAAGTATTCTCATAGACAACAGAGCGGCTAAAAATACCGGTCTTTTTTCTACGGCCGTGTTCGCGCAAAATTTACTGCCCGGGCCGCATAGTGTTTTGATAACCAAAGAAGGCTATCACGACTACCAAAAAACCCTTGAGGTGAAAGAAAAAGAGGTTACCAAACTGGAAACCGTTACCCTATTTAAAAAAGATATTGCCTTTCAAATCGTGCCGGCGGCACTGGCCACCGCTACCCAGCCGGCCCTTACAGCCAAAGAGCAATTTGCAAACCTGGCCAAACCGCCAACCGAGTTATTTATCATAAAAAATAATACCTTATATTACGCCGATGTGCCGGAAAACGCCCCCCTCACCGCCCTTCAAAAAACCACGCCAGCGATAAAAAATATCGTAACGCATAAAACGGTTCAGAGCGCCATCCTCTGGCTGGGGATTGACGGAATGCTTTACCGTTCAGATGCGCGGGGGCAAAATACGCAAACTGTAAGCACCACAGCCCTGTCTATCAATAAAAAGAAAACGTATAAACTGGAAAGCCTGGCTTCACACATTTTTTTACAAGAAGACCGCGCCGCTTTTTTGCTCAA
Organism: Candidatus Staskawiczbacteria bacterium RIFCSPHIGHO2_02_FULL_43_16; assembly: GCA_001821935.1. Taxonomy (GTDB): domain Bacteria; phylum Patescibacteriota; class Minisyncoccia; order Minisyncoccales; family Staskawiczbacteraceae; genus VGLO01. The sequence continues at coordinate 41,735 of MHOU01000010.1, read as the reverse complement.
TGCCCAAACCGGTGAATTTGAAAATTTTTATCCCATGGTTGATGGCATGGAACTTTCCCCCGACGGCCAAAAAATCGCTTATTATAATACCCAGGAATTGTGGTATTGGCTGCCCAAAGCAGGGGTGGTGGTCCAAAACATATTGCTCCAAAAAACCCAGGGCGCTATAAAAAATGTGTACTGGCTTAACAACGATTACCTTATTTTTTCTGAGAGTGATACCATTGTTATTTCTGAAATTGACGTGCGCGGCAACATCAACACTATCAGACTGCCCCAAACCATAGTGCTGGCCGAAGCCATTACCATAAAAAACCCGGCGCTCTTTTTTGAGCAACAAGACAAAAAACTGTACCTGTTAACCCAAAACACCCTGATGGTTTCCGAACGACTGGTGCCGTAAAGAAGTTGCCCTTTGACATTCCACATTTCCTCAACAGGAGAAATTAACATGTACGAACGTTTCACCGAACGCGCCCGCAGGGTAATGCAAATTGCCACCCAGGAAGCACAACGCTTCAACCACGAGTACCTTGACACTTCGCACATCCTGCTTGGACTACTAATAGAAGGCAGTGGTGCGGCATCGCATGAGCTCAAAAAATTTGGGCTTGATCGCTATGAAATTCGCCTTAGGGTCGCAGAACTTATACAACCCGGCACCAATACCCACCCAATAAAAATACTCCCGCAAACTCCACGAGCCAAACAACTCATTGAGCAGGCCCACAAAGAAATGCACTATCTTGCCCATACTTATGTGGGCACCGAACACCTTCTCCTGGCACTCCTGCGAGCGCCAGAAAATACGGCCTGCCAAGTACTAATTGGACTTGGTGTGGAATTAGAAAAGATGCGACAAAGTGTTTTGGAATCATTTCAAGCCAAACCACTCATCGAAGATTCGGCCGAATTCCAGTGCATCCGGATTGAATTTTCTGACGCTCCAACCGATGCCGAAGAAGCCCTAGAAAATGCTTTAAGGAAATGCCGACCAGAACTTTCTGGCAAAAAAATCGACTCCATTACCATTCACTCGCACTAAGCTTTACCCAAGGCCAAACCACCCAAGCCGCATCAGACTTTTGATGCGGCTTTTTTCTTGCACATTAAATGGCTAAACGCGTTGAGCCGTTGTGTAGCGAGCCGGTGAAGTGATAACGTATCGCCCAAAGGACGCTCCGGAGGCGAAAAAGCATGGTTTTCTGCCGTGGCAGAAATTTTTCGCCGAGGCGCGAACAGCAACTTCGCGCTGGCGAAGTTGACTGTGACCTTTGGGCGATACGGCATCACGAAACCAGCGAGCGACTCAACAAAAAAAGCCGTCTTTCGACGGCTTTTTCTTAACGCTTTGCCCACTGCGGGCTTTTGCGTGCTCTCTTTAATCCAAACTTCTTTCGTTCTCTCATTCGCGGATCGCGGGTCAAAAATCCAACTTTCCTTAACCTCTTTTTAAAATTGTTATTGAAATCAACTAATACGCGGGCGGTTCCATGGCGCACGGCTTCAGCTTGGGCGCTGCGGCCTCCTCCATTAACAATAACGGTCACCTTAAATTTATCAAGGCACTTCATTTTTTTCATGGAAGCTACGGCCGTTTCCTGGTCAGCCACCAAGCCAAAATATTCGGTATACGGCTTGCCATTTACCATAAACTGTTTTTCCCCCCGGGTAAACAAACGCACGCGGGCAACAGCAGTTTTCCTTCTGCCGGTAGCTTCAAAATAGCGGTCCGGCTTTGAGGCAATATCCTTTTCCATGATAAAATCTTCCGGCAACATGCCATCGCCGTCATCTTTTACTTCAACCGGCACGGTAACGGGCGCAGGAACCTTTATTTCAATTGCTTCGGATGTTTTTGGTTCCAGTTTCTTTTCCTCCATCTTTTTTACCGCGGCGGGAGTTTTAGTTTTTTTTACCTTTTCTTCTTTTGCCATCATCTTTCAAATTTTAACCTTTTAATTTGGCGCGCCCGTAATTTGTTTTTGGTAAGCATGCCCATCACCGCCTTCCTTAAAATTTCTGAATGGCCCTTTTTTATGGCCAATTCCTTGGGGGTGATTTTTTTTAAACCTCCCAGGTAAAGCGTGTGGTGGTAGTATATTTTATTATCAAACTTTTTACCGGTAAATTTCATCTTATCGGCATTTTTTATGACCACATAATCGCCAATATCTTTATAGGGGGCGAATCCCACCTTGTTTTTTCCGCGCAGCAAAACCGCCACCTGGGTGGCCAGCTTGCCAACAACTTTATCTGTTGCGTCAATAATGTGGTTTTCGCGTTTAATTATTTCTTCCATTGTATATTTTGTATATTGTCTATTAGACCAGTTCAATTATTACCATGTTAGCCCCGTCTGATTTGCGCGGCCCCATTTTGGTAATGCGTGTATAACCGCCCTGTCTGTCCACATATTTAGGGGCGATTTCATCCATTAATTTTTTCAAGACCAATGGGGATAACACCTGCCCCAAAACCCTCCGGTCAGACATTTTTTTATCACGGGCCCTGGTGATCATTTTTTCAGATACACTGCGCAATTCCTTTGCTTTGGCTTCGGTGGTTTTTATCTTTCCGTTCAAAAAAAGCGCTGTTGCCAAAGCCTTCAGCAATGCTTGCCGCTGGTTTTTTGGCCTTGATAATGCTCTTCCTTTATTTCTTTTTCGCATGAATTTTCGTAGCGAAGCGAGGAAATTCACCTCGCAAATGGGGTTGATTTCTATAATATTCCCTGAGACCCCATTTGCGCTGGATACCTTACTTACTTTTGGCTTTCTTTTTTGGCTTGACTGCTTTGGCTTTCTTTTCTTTTGCCGGTTTTGCTTTGGCGGTTTCTCTTTTTGCATCTTCGGCTGCCTTTCCTTCAAAAATAATATTAAAATGCTTTATCAAAATTTCAGAGGCCCCGTAAAATGCTTCCTCAGGAGTTAAGGTACCGTCAGTTTCTATTTCCAAGTTTAATTTATCAAAATCCGTCCTTTCGCCAACCCGCATATTTTCAACCTGGAAATTAACATTTTTGATCGGGGTAAAAATAGCATCCAAGGCAATGGCCCCGATTTGGGCTTTTTGGGTTTTGCGATGGTCTTTTGGTTCATAACCAATCCCCTTTTCAATGGTGATTTCAATTTCCAATTCCTTATTTTTATCGGTCAGGGTGGCAATATGAAGCTTTGGGTTGGCAAGTTCTATTTGCGGGAACAGGTTAAAATCCTCTCCCGTCACCCTCTTTTCGCCTTTCACTTTCAATTCAACTTTTTGCATCACGCCTTCATGCATTTTGAACCTTAAATTTTTAAGGTTCAATAAAATCATGATGACATCTTCCAAAACGCCGGGAATGGTGGAAAATTCGTGGGGTACGCCTTTGATTTTCACTTCGGTCACCGCAACGCCTTCCAATGAAGAAAGCAATACCCTCCGTAACGCGTTGCCCACGGTAACCCCGTAACCGGGATAAAGCCCGCTCACTTCAAACAAGGCCCGGTGGGGTTCTTTTTGGGTAACTTTCGGAGCTGATGGCAATGAAATCATACTTAATTTTAGGTGTTAGGTTTTAGGTGCTAGATACGTCCAAAGACGATTATCGAGCACCCAACACCGAACACCAAATTACTATTATCTTGAATAAAATTCAAAAATCAATGAAATTTCTACCGGCGGACTTACTTCTGCCAAACTGGGTTCGCCAATAGCTTTTCCTTCAAAATTGGTTTTATTCAGTGTCAGCCAGGCATGCGGCTCGGGTTTTTTTTCCATGGCGGTCAATGCGGTAAACATGGCTTTTTTCTTTTTGCTTTCTTTGATGGTAATCACATCCCCCTTTGACATTTTGTATGAAGGGATATTCACCGGCTTTCCATTGATCAAAAAATAGGCGTGGCTTACCAGCTGGCGGGACATGGCCCGTGTTTTGGCGTATCCCAGCCTGAAAACAACATTATCAAGCCGTTTTTCAAGGTTTTTAATAAGTTCGTCTGAAACATTTTCAACCCGCGCCATTTTATCCAGGGCGTTGAGCACATATTTTTTAAACTGCTTTTCGGAAAGCCCGTAGAGCCGTTTTAAGGCCTGCTTTTCCTTTAAAGATTTTTTGTATTCAGAAACCGCCCCTTCCCGCTTTTTACGTTTTTCGGGAGCGCCGGTTGGCGAAAACGGGTCGTTTGACCCTTTACCGCTGCTAGGTTTTTTTACAAATGGTTCAGCCATATTCTGTTTTTACACTCTCCTTACTTTCTTAGGTTTAACTCCGTTGTGAGGAATGGGGGTTATGTCTTTAATGGAAACTACGTTCAAGCCCTGGTTTACCAAGGTTCTTACCGCTGATTCTCTTCCCGCGCCGATGCCTTTGATGGATACTTCTAATTTTTCCACCCCGATTTTCTTGCAAATATTGGCAATGGCTTCGGCCACCCTTGAAGCCGCAAACGAGGTTGATTTTTTGGTTCCTTTAAACCCCACTGCCCCCGCGGACTTGGAAGCCAAAACTTGCCCCTTGTTGTTGGTCAGGGTGATAATGGTGTTATTATAAGAAGAAGAAACATATACCCTTGCTTCCAAAACCCGCTCGGCCGATTTAACTTTCACTTCCTTCTTTAAACCAGCCTCAATTTTTTCTGAGTCTTTGATGACTTCTTCTTGATTTTGCTCTGTAACTTGTTTTTTCCCCATAGCTTTTACTTCGTAAAAGAAACTCTAAATACTAAACTCTAAATTCTAAACAAATTAGGATTTAGGGTTTTGGATTTAGGATTTCCCATTATGTGGGGCTTGCGGCTGGTTTTCTGCCCGACCCCATGGTCTTTCTTACATTTCCCCGCACCGTTCTGGTGTTGGTTTTCGTCCTTTGCCCCCGCACCGGCAATCTTTTGGCATGCCGGGAACCTCTCCAAGTTCCAATATCTTTCAAGCGTTTTATATTAATCATCACCTGCCGGCGCAAATCCCCTTCAATTTTATGGTTTTTTTCAATATAGTCTTTCAGGGCGCCCACTTCGGCCGGCGTTAAATCCTGGGCCTTTTTATTGGGGTCAATTTTTGTGGCAGCCAAAACTTTCAGCGCCAAGGTGTCGCCGATGCCATAAATATAAGTAATGGCAACTTGTATCCTTTTATTTTCTGGGATGGTTACTCCCGCTATTCTTGGCATGGGTTTTATCCTTGTCTTTGTTTATGTTTTGGATTCTTTGAGCAGATAACATAAAGGCGGCCGCTGCGCTTAACGGTTTTGCAATCATTGCACATTTTTTTTACCGATGGCCTTACTTTCATAGAAAATGTAAAATGCAAATATCAAAATGAAAAATGACAGTGTAAAATTTAAAATTATCGCGCGGACGCGATACCTTAATTTTGCATTTTGATTTTTAAATTTTGAATTACTTTAACCTGTATACTATTCTCCCTTTTTTCTCGTCATAGGGCGACATTTCCAAAGTCACCTTATCACCGATTAAAATTTTGATGCGGTTTAACCTCATCTTGCCGGACAAAAACCCGGTAATCTCTCTTCCGTCCTGCAATACTACCTTAAAAAAGGCGTTTGGTAAAGCCTCTATGACCCTGCCCTCCACTTTTGTAATGTCGCCGGAAGAGGTGTTGGCTGAAACAGGATTTTCGTCTTTTTTGGGCTCAACAGTTGAGCTATTATCTGCTTGCATTAATACCGTAAATCTTAACAAAAATAATTACAAAGGTCAAGCCTTTTTGACCCTTTATTCAAATATTAGCTCTATTTTAATCTTGTTTTTATCTTTTGGGGCCTTGCTGACCCAAAATGGCCAAAAATGGGTTTTTACCGTTAAAACCTCCACTCCATACTGGCCTTCAATAGCGGCTTGTATCTGGCCGGCATTTTTAGCCGTCAGTGAACCGCCAAGCGCATGAGTATCTATAAAGTGATATGAAGTTCCTAAAACTTTCAAATTCATTTTGGCAACACCCGCCTGCATATCAACGGTATCAACTTCATAACTTGCGTCCAACAACTCGTCACGCAGCGCACTGCCTTCAGCCAGTTTTGACTGGGCATACAGCTTGGCAAACTTTTGAATGTCTTCTTTTTTAAATACCAAGCCTGAAACTTTCACAGATGCCGTTTCATTAAAACTGCCGGCCACTGCTCCCTCGGTGGCGTCTGCCAAAGCGCTGACGGTGGTTTTTGAAACCGCGTCGTCAAGCAGTATTTCATCCGGGGAAATTTTTTCACGCAACAGTGCTTCGGCTTCCGCCAGCAACTTTTTTGTCAACACATCTTTGGCGCCTGAAAGATCGTCTTTGCTGACTTTTTTCACGCTTCCGGTATAGCCCCCGGCCATGGCGCTTTTTGATTCCGCCCAAATGCCATAGTAATACGCGGTTCCCGAAAGCTTGGGCACAGAGAACTTGGAAGCGCCAATGTTATATTCAGTGCCGGATTGTTCGGCTTCCACTCGCACGTCAACAGACCCCGGTGCATTACCCTTGGCCGCGGGAATAACAATTCTATCAAGTGAAATAAAATATTTTCCCGAATCGGATAAAAAGTGAGTGCCGGCTTTCAGGGTGATCGGCGTTACAGGGCTTACCTTATTGTACACTTTAATGGTGCCGGCCGCCTTTCCATCATTTGAAGCGCTGCCCGTTGCCGGAAATTCTTGCGAGCCTTGTTTTTCTTGGGTTAGCACTCTGGCGGGAATTATTTTTTTCAGCAGATTCACATTTTCATAGGAAGTATCGGCGCTGATTTTTTCCTGGAAATTCAGTGTTTGGGTTTTTGGCGCAATTTCCACCGTGGCCCGGGCCAGGGCGCCATACAAATACACCGCCAATAGCAGCGCCACTACCCCGCCACCAATCAATAATTCTTTTTTGGGAAAACCGCGCTTTTCAATGGTTGCCGAAGTTGTTTGTAATTTTTCAGCAGTAAAAACCGGTGCCTCTTTTTTAACGGCGCGTTTTCTTTTTACCACCATAGGCGCAACTCTTGCTTTTTGAGCCACCTTGGGCGGCATGATGTCGTATATTTTTTTAGCCATGAAATTTATGCAATTAATTTCACCCTGAGCTTGTCGAAGGGTTACTTACTCTAATATAGCTTTTATTCTTCTGACCCCCTGACTGGAAGCTTCTTCTTTTATAATTTTAAATTTTCCCAATTCACTGGTATTTAAAACATGCGGCCCACCGCAAAATTCTTTTGAAACCACGTTACTCAAATCAATTTCACCATTTTTATCTTTCCCGATAAATTTAAAAATCCAATTTTTAAATTGATACGGGATCCCGTACAAAAAATTATTATAAGTTTTTGTCGGGACAATAAAATACACGCTAACCGTATTACCGTATTTTACACCAAATTCCATTTCTGCGCCAATTTTCTGGGCCTCTTCAAGGGGCATTTCTTTTTTAACCACATCTAGTCCCTGATGGATTTTCTCATTTACCATATCTTCCAGTTTCTTTTTTTCTTCATCAGTAATTTTGCGGCCAAACGAAAAATCAATACGCAACCTTTCTTGGTTAATATTACTGCCTTTTTGTTTCACTTCTTTTCCAAATAATTCCTGTAACGCCGCCAACAGCAAATGGTGCGCCGTGTGCAGTTTTATGGTTTTTGGATCGTGGTCCGCCAACCCCCCCTTAAACATCCCCGCGGAAGCAGTGCGGGAAAGTTCTTGGTGCTTTTTCAATAATTCATCAAATTGTGCCTGGTCAAAATTTTTGACTTTGTCGCGCAACACATCAACCGGCAGGCCATAAGTTTCATACAAAGAAAAAATTTCCTTGGGTTCCATGGTTTCTTTAACATGCTTTAACCCTTCTTTCATGCTAGCATTAAAAGCCTCTGATTCTGCTTGCCAAATAGGATCTTGCGGCACAGAAAAATTAGAATACGTCATTACTCGACGCATAAGTCTTCGCAAAATGTATCCCTGATTTTTATTGGAAGGCAAAACGCCATCAGCAATCAATGCGCTAATTGCCCGGGTATGGTCGGCAATAATCCGTCCTTCTTTTGTTTCTGCTCCCCCAAAAATATCTGTATCAAACACTGTTGGCACTTTTTGCGCAACCATGGCCAGCCTTTCTAATCCCATTCCTGTATCAACTCCTTTTATTTCTAGAGGTTTGAGGGTTTTATCCTTTTGTTGATAAAATTCATTGAAAACAATGTTCCAAATTTCTATGCCATTTACGTAAATCTCCGTAGTCGGCCCACATGGGCCCTCTTCTCCTGTTGGCCCCCAGAAATTATCAGTTCTTCCAAATTTTTTCACCACTATATTTGAATCAATGCTTTTCCAAATTTCTGCTGATTCTTTGTCTTCTGGAACTCCTGCTTCACCCTCAAACACGGTCACATAATCAATTTCTAAACCCAATTCTTTTACCACAAAGCCATAAGCATACCCAATGGCTTCTTTCTTCCAATATCCCCCGAATGAAAAATTACCCAGCATTTCAAAAAAAGTTAAATGTCGTTCATCGCCCACCTCTTCAATATCAGATGTTCTAATACACTTTTGGCAGCTGGTTACATTCTTGCCCCAGGGCGAATTTTCACCCAGATAATAGGATTTAAATTGCTGCATGCCCGCGGTCGTAAAAAGCACCGAAGGATCAGTTGGTAAAAGCGAAGAACTGGGCACGATTTTATGCCCATGTTTTTCAAAAAAATCCAGAAATTTTTGGCGCAAATCAGTTGAATTCATAGAATGATTTTACCATATTTTTTTGAGAATACAAAAGCGGCGCGCCCGAAGGCGCGCCGCTTACCAAAATTTCGCATTTTAATTTTTGAATTTTAAATTAACCTTAGGTATACCTATCCGCCACCACCGAGGCGGCAAACGAAAACGGTTTAATTCGCGGCTCAAAACCGTTGGCTTTGATCAAGCCCGTCACCTCTTTAACCATTTCTTTGGTTTTGCCCTGCTCACCCACATCCGCGTGGATGTATTGGAATTGGTAATTAAAACCCTGGCGCGAGGCTCCAAATTCTTTTTCCAAGGTTTCGCGCAAGGTTAATGCCAATTCGCAACTTAAATATACTTCTTGTAAAATTCGCTGCTTCCAGTTACTTTGCACATTGGTAAAACGCTTTAAAAAATTATCGGCATAGCGCATTTTTTTAAGGAAAAACCTGCCGCCAGCCCCCGTGCGTAAAACCACAATAGCAATAGGGAAAAACGGCTTGTCGCTTGAAGGCGAATCACAACCCACAATAATATCGTAAAAAAACAAAGGCTCGGCCGAAATGTAATCAAAAATTTCCTTGATAACTTCACCAAAATCCATATTGCCCTTTGACGGGCTAAAAAACTCCCCATTTTTTACTTCATTTTTCATATAATTAACATACTAACAAAAGCTGACAAAGTCAACTTACGCTTACGTTCCAAGCCTTACGCTTTAGCTATATCATCAGCACTCAATTGTCCAAAAATCAGACGATCGTCTGATTTTTGGACAATTAATTATAATTTAAAAATATCTTTTAAATGCGCGTCATCATCAATATAATCAATAACAGCGTACCGAACATATTTTCTCATGCCATAATATTCTATGATAAAATCTATTTCATCTTCACAGTGAAAAGGAAATGCAAACACACTTTTTTGTAATTCGTAAAAACCTATCTCCCTTAGTTTGTTCCTAATGGCGTTTCTTCCCCACCTATATTTTTCTGGCACATCAAAAAATACTATGCGCCATTTTTTGTCCCATAAATCTTTTTTAATTTTTATTTGGTTAAAATAATACGTTAATGCTTTAACTTTTCCCTTATCTGACAATACAAAAGTGAAACTTCCATCCGGATTTCTTTTTTCTTTGATAACCTTGGAACGGTATAAATTTTTAATCTCTTTTTGCAGTTTCTTCCTATCAAATGTTTCCCATTCTTCTTCTAATTTTCTGTAAAGCCTATGATATTGGTAAGAGGTATGGGAAAAACTCAAGGCGACACCTGCCAACAAAAGCATCATCATTTTTTCTTTTAAAATATCTTTTATCATATTTTTGTCGTGATCAATCTTCCAAAAATCAGACGATCGTCTGATTTTTGGAAGATTGCTTTCAGAACACTTTTAGTCAACAGATCGGACGATATTGATAAATTCTTCCGGTTTCAGAGAAGCGCCGCCAACCAGCAGGCCATCCACAACTTCCAAATACTGCTTTGCATTTTCGGCATTCACACTTCCACCATAAATTACCCCCACATCACCAGCAATTTTCTTGATTACCTTGGCCGCTTCGACAACGCTTTGGGTATCACAATTTTTATCCGTGCCAATAGCCCAAACAGGTTCGTAAGCAATAATAACACCCAAAAGCCCCTGCAAACCTTCGGCAAGCTGGGTGGCCAAAACTTCTGTCCTGTCTTCCCCCTCATTTTCCCCAACACATAAAATAGGTTTTAGCCCTGCCGCCAAGGCTGTTTTTAATTTTTTACTAATCTCTTCATCCGTTTCATGCAAATACTTTCGGGATTCCGAATGCCCCACAATCACATATTCAACGCCTAAATCTTTTAATTGGGTTGCGGAAACTTGGCTGGTGAATGCGCCCTTTGGTTCAACTGAAACGTTTTGAGCGCCGAGAGTTAATCCTTTCAATAATGGCAGGTAAATAAACGGCGGACAAATAACCACTTCTGCGTTATTCTGCGTAAGATTCCGCGTTATTCCGCGACTTACCGCATCAAAAAGCTCAATGACCTCTTGTTGCGTGCCAGGATTCATTTTCCAATTGGCGACAATAAGTTTTTCCATGTATACATTTATTGGGTTAATATTCTGGCCCCGTCCTTAAAAATGGCGATAGTGTGTTCAAAATGGGCGGAAAGGCTGCCGTCACGCGTTGTAAAACCGTAACCATCTTTGGCCTTTTTGATAGTAATGCCCCCCATGGTAAGCATGGGTTCAATACAAATAACCATTCCCTCTTCCAATTTAGTCCCCTTGTGGCGCTGGCCGTAATTAGGCACCCCGGGTTCTTCGTGCACACCTTTTCCAATGCCATGGCCCTGCAAATCGCGGATAATGCCAAACCCCTGGTCTTCCACATACCGCTGAATAGTGTTGCCAATATCACCTGTCGTCACCCCAGCCCGAGCCTTTTTAATGCCAAGCTTCAAAGCTTTTTTTGTCACATCCATGAGCCGTTTTGTTTCAAACGGAATTTCGCCAATGGCCACGGTCACCGCCATATCGGTGTTATATCCCTTCCATAAGACACCCAGATCCAGGCCGACGATATCGCCATTTTTTAACACATAATTTGAAGGAAAGCCGTGCACAATCACCTCGTTTACCGAAGTGCACAGCGAATACGGAAAACCCTGGTAACCCTTAAAGGCGGGCTTGGCACCATACCTTAGAATAAGAGCCTCGGCGGCTCTGTCTAATTGCAGGGTGGTCATTCCGGCCACCGCCATTTTTTCAACTTCTTTTAAAACGGCAGCTAGGATTTTCCCCCCTTCGGCCATGATGTTTACTTCTTCGGGAGTTTTAATTAAATTCATTGAGTCGCCTTTAAGCTGTGAATTACGAAACCCCCATTTTAAAAGAGTTTCGGGGTCTTTTCCCAAAATTTGGGCTATAAGTTCGCTATAATTTTTAGGCGGAGCCTTTGGCTAAGCCTAAAAATTCTATCAAACTTCTATCTCCAAATTTGGGAAAAATACCGCCGAGGGGTTTTGTAATTCACAGCTTTAAGATTTGTTCGTGCACCTCTGACACTGATTTTTCACCATTTATTTTAGTAACATTGAAGCCATTTTTTTCAAAATATTCAAACAGGGGAAGCGTTCTTTCCCGATACTGCACCAGCCGGGTTTTTATAACTTCGGCCGTATCTAAATCTTTGCGCTTTACCAGTTTTGAACCGTCCAAAGGGCATAATTCCAAATGCTCAGTTTCTTGGTTGAATAAAATGGAGTGGCGCATCAGTTCGCAGATTTTGCGGTGGGTATTGCGAAATACCGTAACTTCGGGACTAATTTCAATTAAATTAATCTTTATATTCTCTTTACCATAAAGATCCGTAAGCACCGGCATTTCCTTTTGGGCTTCAAACAAGGTTCTGGGAGAGCCGGACATAATGAACCCCTTGTCGTCAGCAGCCAGCTTTTTAAATTCTGCCATCATTAATCCGGTGATAAATGGCGGGCTAGTCAAAACTCCGGTTTTCCAGCTGGCTATTTCGTCGCCAACTTTATAGTCTTTCCCGTCAACCGTAAAAACTTTATCCGGGCTTTCGGCTTTAAAACAGCGCTCCAATACCCGGGAAGATTCAAGGTGGTAATACCCCAACTTTTCAGAAAGAAGTTCTGACTGGGTTCCCTTACCCGCCCCCGGCGGCCCGAAAATAATGATGACTTGTTTTGACATGTCGTTATTTTATCAAATTATAGAGATTAATAGAATATTGACACTAAAAAATATAAATGCTATCATTAATTCATTGCAGTTGGGGCTTCTCCAAGCCGGATATTCCAACGGAGTTTAAAACGTCTTACCCCACTAACCCTACTCCACGGTTAGAGTGATATCTTTAAGTCAGGGGGAAGAAACGTAACCAACTGCTATCATCTTTCCGGTTCCAACGACTTATGTCTTGGAACTTTTTTTTACAAAAAGTCATAAAAACAAATGTTTGCAATTTGATACGATCGTATCTTTTTATAGTAATTTAAACAAAAAAATCCGCCACTCGACGGATTTTTAAATTTTGAATTAAAAAGAATCATACTCCCTCATTTGCAGCTGTGCGTTGATCTGGCGCATGCTGTCCAGCACCACGCTCACGATAATCAACAATGAAGTTCCCCCGATTAAAAAAGTAAATCCAGTGACTCCGGTAAGTCCTGCCACAATGTTTGGCAGAACGGCAATCAAGCCCAAGAAAATGGCACCGGTAAACAATACTCGGTTTAAAATGTGGGCCATGTAATCTTTGGTTGAACTGCCTGGCCGCACGCCCGGAATAAACCCGCCCATTTTTTGCAAATTTTCTGAAATGGCTTTTGGATCAAATGTGACTGCGGTGTAAAAATAAGTAAATACGATTACGAGAATAAAATAAAGCACTCCATTAACCCATTGATTATTAAAAAACGCAGCAGTAGCGGTGGCTGCCTGCCCCACAAATCCTGAAACTCCACCCAAAAAACCCGCGATCATGCCCGGAAACAGTAAAATGGAAAGGGCGAAAATAATCGGCATCACCCCGGCCGGGTTTACGTTCAGCGGCAAATAGGTTGACCCGCCGCCATACATTTTAGAGCCGCGCACGCGTTTGGCGTATGAAACGGGAATATTGCGGCGGGCTTCGGTGATTAACACTACCCCGGCGATAATTAACAGCGCCGATGCGAAAAACAGCAAATATGAAGGGATTTTGCTTGGGTCCCAGGTTACGAACGTTTCAAAAATATTAATCGGCAAGCGGGCGATGATACCGGCAAAAATAAGCAGTGAAATACCGCTGCCCAGGCCCTGTTCTGTGATAATTTCACCCAGCCACATCAAAAACATGGAACCGGCAATAATGGTAATAATGGAACTGGCCATGACCATGGGGTCTAAGGCGCCAATCACGCCCTGACGCTGGAATAAGGTTAACATGCCAAATCCTTCAAACGCAGCTAGCGGAATGGTGAGCAACCGGCCATACTGGTTGAACTTTTGGCGGCCGGCTTCGCCTTCTTCTTTGTACATTTTTTCCAAAGCCGGGAAAATCATGGTGAGCAATTGTAAAATAATAGTGGCAGTAATATAAGGGCCAAGGCCAAGCAGTACAATGGAAAAGTTGGAAAGCGCCCCGCCAGAGAAAATGTTGAGCAATCCGAAAACCTGGTTTTCCGCAAAAAACCGGCGCAAGTTTTCCGAACCGATCCCGGGAATGGGAATGTTAGCGGCAATGCGAAAGACCACAAAAAGCCCCAGCACAACTAATGCCTTGGCGCGCAAATCTTTATTCTTAAAAAAAATGGCTAATTTTTCAAACATCATTTTATGGTTTACCCTGAGCCTGTCGAAGGGTGCCGCCGGCTTTTTCAATGGCCGCTTTGGCACTGGCTGACACCTTGCAATTTTCAAAAACTAACTTTTTGGTAAGCTCGCCTGTTCCCAAGATTTTTACCTTTGGATTTTTTCCTTTCTGGATGGCAATCAACTTCTTTTTCGCCAATGTTTCAGGACTTACCAAATCTCCGGCCACAAAGTGCTTTTCCAGCAAAACCAGGTTAACCACCGCGAATGCATTAGGCAAGACAAAGGCGCGATACCCCTTTAATTTTGGGTATCGTTTAATAAGTTCCCTAATCACCGGCGCCAATTTGCGCCCGGACCTGGCGGTTTGCCCCTTGCCACCGCGCCCAGAATAGGTTCCCTTTTTTCCTCCCCTGCCGACAATCTTGCGGGACCGGGACGTATGTTTTGGTTGTAATTGGTGGGTTTGCATATTAGCGTGCTTTTAATTTCTTTAAGGCTTCCATGGTGGCCCGCGCATTGTTTAATTTATTTTTGGTTCCTGAAAGAATTTTACTGGAAACGTTTTTAATGCCGGCCAAGTCACAAATGGTCCGCACCGCGCCGCCCGCCACCAATCCCCTGCCTTTTCTTTGGGGTTTTAATAAAATAACTGCCGGGCCGTATTTGGCTTCAACTTGATGAGGAATGGTTCCGTCAACAATCACCACGTTAATAGCGGATTTTTTCGCCCGGGTAGTGGCTTTTTCAATAGCCTGGGAGACATCTTTTCCTTTATCAATACCAATGCCGATTTTGCCTTTTTTATCACCGGCTACCACAATGGCACGAAAACTCATGCGCTTTCCTCCGCCGGTTACGCGGGTAACACGAGCCAAATCTAACAGCTTGGTGTCAAACCCGTCATTAACTGCCCCCGGCCTTCCTGAGCCGAATTTTCGAACAGGCCTAAAACCGTCAGTGTTTCTTGCAGTATCGGCAGGCTTTACTTCTTCTGTTTTTTTTATTTCTTCAGCCATATTATTAGAATTTTAATCCCCCTTCCCGCGCCCCATCGGCCACGGCCTTAACCCTGCCATGATAGACAAATCCTCCCCGGTCAAACACCACGGCTTCAATTTTTTTGGCCAGCGCCTCTTTGGCAATTAATTTACCAACTTCCAGAGAGTGGTCTATTTTCTTTCCCTTGGCCTTGATTTTCATATCGCTGGCCGAAACCAACACCTTGCCAGTTTCATCATCAATTAATTGGGCGTAAATATACTGGGCAGACTTAAATACCGAAAGCCGCGGCCGCAAAGCCGTCCCATTAATCTTGGATCGTATTCTAGCATGTATTCTATTTCTTTTTATTTGTTTGTTTAACATTTTAGTGAATCTTGAATCTAGTATCTGGTATCTTGAATGGAATTTAGAATGTTGAATTTTTCGTTCCGTATTCTAGCATCAAGATACAAGATTCCAGATTCTATTTCTTAGCTGCCACTACTTTCTTTCCTTCTTTTCTCCTTACCTTTTCGCCCTGGT
The DNA here is from genome assembly GCA_001821935.1 of Candidatus Staskawiczbacteria bacterium RIFCSPHIGHO2_02_FULL_43_16. Taxonomy (GTDB): domain Bacteria; phylum Patescibacteriota; class Minisyncoccia; order Minisyncoccales; family Staskawiczbacteraceae; genus VGLO01. The sequence continues at coordinate 26,220 of MHOU01000010.1, read as the reverse complement.
ATTTGATTCCTTTGCCTTTATAAGGTTCGGCTTTTTTGGTTTGGCGGATTTCAGCGGAAATTTGGCCCACAGCCTGGTTGTCAATTCCGGAAACGGTAATCACATTCTTTTCAACGGCAAATTCAATGCCCTGCGGTTTTTTAATTTTTACCGGATTTACAAACCCCAAATTCATCACCAATTCATCACCCTGCACAGCCGCTTTAAAACCCACCCCTTCAATTTCCAGTTTCTTTTCAAATCCTTTTTCAACCCCATGTACCATATTAAAAATCAGCGCCCGGTACAAACCCCAAAGGCCTCTGTCTTTGGTTGACAGTTCCCGTTTGGGCATCACAAAAAGCTTACCATCTTTTACTTCAGCCTTGATGGCTTGGTGAATGGCGGCAGACAATTGGCCCTTCGGCCCTGAAACTTTTATGTTTTGGCCGTCAATCTCCACCTTTACAACAGGAGGGATTTCAATTAATTTTTTACCTATCCTTGACATAATTGGTGATTATAGCTTATTTTTAACCATTTTACCAGATTTCAAGCAACACTTCCCCTCCCAATTTTGCTTTTCTTGCCTCCAAACCCGTCATTAATCCTTTTGGCGTTGAAATAACTGAAATGCCGAAGCCTCCGCGTACCTTTTTTATTTCATTGGTTTTCACGTAAATACGCTGGCCGGGCTTTGAAACCCGCTTGGCGCCTTCAATGGCCGGCAGGCCATTATCATATTTTAACTGCATTTTAATGGCCTTGGTTTTTCCTTTGGCGGCTTTTTTCACTTCTGCCAAAAATCCCGCCTTGGACAATAGCATAGCAATTTCATTTTTCAGTTTTGAAAAAGGAACCAAAACCTCCGGCTTTTGCACAGCCTGGGCATTTCTTATATGGTTTAACATGTCTGTGATTGGGTCTGTCATGAAAAAAATTTAAATATTTAAATGTTTAAATATGCGCTACCAGCTACTCTTGGTTACTCCCGGGATTTCCCCCTTTAATGCCAATTCACGGAAACAAATCCTGCAAAGGCCGAAAGCCCTCATAAACCCGTGCCGGCGGCCGCACTTAAAACACCTTCGGATTAATCGTGAAGAAAATTTGGGTTTTTTGTTTGCTTTTGCAACTTGTGATGCTTTTGCCATGTTTACTTTGTTTCCTTTATTGGAAATCCCATTAATTTGAATAATTCCATGCCTTTTTCCCTATTTTTTGCATTGGTAGAAACGGTAATTTGCAGCCCGAAAATAGTTTTTTCTTTTTCAGTGAAAATTTCGGGGAAGTTGATATGTTCGCGAAAACCGATATTTAAATTCCCGCCCCCATCAACCGCTGCTTGGCTTATTCCTTGGAAATCTCGTGATTTTGGCAATGACAAATAAATCAGCCGTTCCAAGAAATCCCACATGCGCTTTTTGCGCAGCGTTACCATGGCGGCGATTTCCAGGCCTTCGCGCAATTTAAAGCCGGCAATAGACTTTTTTGAGGCGACCAATTTCGGAGCCTGCCCGGCAATCAGTGCCAAGTCTTGCACGATAAGTTTTGAAAACTTATCCCGTTCGCCGGAAGTTTTAGTGGCCACCTCTTTGCCAAAAGAACTGTTTACGGTCACTTTGGTGATATGTGGAACGGCCATCGGGTTTTTATACCCGAACTTTTCCATCATGGCCTTGATCACTTCTTTTTTATATTTTTCGTTTAATTTTTGCATATTTTTATTACCAAGCACAGAAATTTCTTTGAAATTTTATGCTCGGTTTAGGCTATGCCTAAACTTCTGACTTGCACTTTTTACAAATCCTGAATTTCTTGTCGCCATCTATTTTATATCCCAAACGCGAAGCTTTCCCGCATTTGGGGCATAAAAACTTGGCATTGGAAACTTGTATCGGTAGAGGCATTTTCACCACCTGACCCTTTTCGCCTTGTTTTTTGGGGCGCACGTGTTTTGATTTTAAGTTCATGCCTTCAACCAAAATCATCCGCTGTTTGGGAATAGACTTTAAAATCTTGGCAACCCTGCCTTTATCTTTGCCGGAAATAATTAATACACTATCGCCTTTTTTGACTTTCATACCACTTTATTTTTAATGATTAAGGTCTGGTATAAGTGCTGGGCAAAAGCCAGCCTTATTTTTTTTATACCATCCTATTTCTAAAGTTAAGGTCTGGTATAAGTGTTCGCTTCGCTCCCTTAAAGTAATTCAAACGCCATCATGGCTATTTTATCAAACCCTTTGTCTTTTAACTCTTTTGCCGCGGGGCCAAAAACCCTTCCCCCTTTTGGCAATTTACCTTCGCCCAATACCACCACGGCATTGTCATCAAACCGGATGTAAGACCCGTCCGCCCGTTTAAATTCTTTGCGCTGGCGAATAATAACAGCTTTAACCACTTCATGTTTTTTTACCAATTTACGGGGTTCGGCTTTTTTGACCGTACCTACAATCACATCACCTATTTGGGCATACCTTCGGCCGGAACCGCCGGGTACGTTAACGCACTGGATAATTTTAGCTCCGCTGTTATCTGCTACCGTTACCATGGATCTTAATTGAATCATATCGAAAGTATTTCAATATTTAAATATTTAAATTTTAGTGATGACTTTCCACTTTTTATCTTTGCTGATGGGCGCAGTTTCTTCTATCACAACCGTGTCGCCTGTTTTATAGGTATTATTTTCGTCGTGGGCTTTATATTTTTTGTGAACCTTGTACCTTCTTTTATATTTGGGATGCTCCGTAACACGCTCAACCTCAACTACCACGGTTTTTTGCATCTTGTCTGAAGTTACAATTCCTTGTAATTTTTTTTTGCTCATTTCTTTTCGTTTATTATGGTTAAAATTTGCGCAATTTCCCGGCGGGTATTAGCTGCCTCTTTAACGTTTTTCATCTGATTGGCGGCAAACTTAAACCGAATGTCGCTCAGGCGCTTTTTTAATTCCAATACTTTTTTATTTAATTCTTTTTTATCGGTTTTTCGTAATTCTTCAGTTTTCATATCAGTTAAAGTACATCTCTTTTAACAAATTTTGTCTTGATTGGCAACTTCATGCCGGCTCCGCGCAGCGCCTGGCGGGCGATATCTTCTTTTAATCCGTCAATTTCAAAAATCATCCTTCCCGGTTTTATGGCAAATACATAATGGTGCACGCCTCCCTTTCCTCCTCCCAGCGGCACTTCTTCCCCCTTTGAAGTAACCGGCTTGTCAGTAAAAATCCTGACCCAAACCTTTCCCCCCTTCTTCATATATCGGATAATATACCTTCTGGCCGATTCAACTTGCCGGGCGGTGATCCACTTGGTACCCATGGATTTTAACCCAAAACTGCCGAAATTCAGGTCGGTTGCGCGGGTTTCCACACCTTTGGACTTACCCTTATGCCATTTGCGGTGTTTAACTTTTTTGGGCATCATTAACGACATGTTAAAATATTCAAATATTAATTGAATTTATCTCCTTTATATATCCACACCTTTACCCCGATAATCCCATAGGTGCAATGAGCTTCGGCCAGTGCGTAATCAATGTCCGCCCGAATGGTTCCCAACGGCATCCTGCCTTGTTTTAGCCACTCATCGCGGGCAATTTCATTGCCATTCAATCTTCCGGAAACATTCATTTTAATGCCTTTCACTTCTTTATTTTGCATGGCCCGCTCCATATTCCTTTTTAAGGCTTGGCGGAAAGGGATCCTTTTTTCCAGCTGCTGGGCGGCCATTTGCGCCACCAATGCCGCCGAAGTCCATGGGTTTTTAATTTCTTTAATGTCTATCTTAATCTGGCGCGCCGCGGCTTTGGCAGCGGTTTTGCCTTTTGGCGCTTTGGTTAAAAAGGCGCCCAGCAATATTTTTTCTATCTGTTTTTTCAATACTTCCGCCCCTTCCCCGCCCCGGCCGATAATCAACCCCGGCCTGGCCGATTCAATAATGATATTTAATTTATTGGCGGAATGCTCTATTTGAATATTAGCCACCGAAGATTCTTTTAAGGTTTTATACAAAAAATCTTTTACTAAAAAATCCTGCTGCAAATAGCTTGGCATTTTTTTACCGTAAAAACCGCGGATGTTGAAGTCCTCCATTCCTTTGATTCTAAATGCTTTGGGGTGAACTTTATGCGTCATTTTTTTTATTTTCGCTTAATGTTAGTGCAATATGTGAAGTCCGTTTCATAATGGGATATGCCCGGCCGCGGCTCATGGGGTGCGACCGCTTCATTTTCGGCCCTTCATCAACGGTGATTTTGGAAATATATAAATGCGATTCTTCCAATTTTAAATCATTTACCGCTGAAGCCGCCGCACTGTTTAACAATTTCAGTACCGGGGTGGAAGTTTTGTTTACGGTAAATTGCAGTAAATTCCGGGCGTCTTGCAGGTTTTTCCCGCGCACCAAATCAACCACTAATCTGGCTTTTCTTGGCGCTACCCGCAGATTGCTTAATTGGACTTTGATTTCCATAATATATTATTTAGCAGTTGGTTTTGTCGCGGTTTCAACTTTAGCTGCTGTTTTTTGGTCTGCTCCCGCTTCTATTTCACGCTGCATTTTTCCTCCATGCCGTGAAAATCTGGTGGTTGGCGAAAATTCTCCTAATTTGTGCCCCACCATGTCTTCGCCAACCAGTACGGGAATAAATTCTTTCCCATTATGCACGCCAAAGGTAAAGCCCACCATTTCCGGTGAAATAGATGAATGCCGTGACCAGGTTTTAATAACCACCTTTTCTTCTTTGCGGAGCTTTAAAACCTTTTCCAATAATCGTTGGTCCACGAATGGGCCCTTTCTTAAACTTCTTGACATGGTGCTTTTTTAAATAAATTTAGCTATTTGTTTTTATTCCTTCTGCTGATAATGAATTTGCTGGTCCATTTCTTTCGGTTTCTAGTTTTTACTCCCAGCGCGGGCAAACCCCATGGTGTTTTGGGATGTTTTAACCCGATTGGCTGCCTTCCTTCTCCTCCACCGTGAGGGTGGTCAACCGGATTCATGGCTGAACCGCGCACATGCGGCCTTCTGCCTTTTAGCCGTGATTTTCCGGCTTTACCTACCCGATAATATCGGTTTTCCTGATTTGAAACCATACCAATGGTTCCAAAACATTCGCCCAACACTCTTCGCACTTCTCCGGAAGGCATTTTCAAATTGCAAAATCCATGTTCCTGGGCCAATACCTGGGCGGTAGAACCGGCGGACCGCACCATTTTTCCTCCCCGTCCCGGATCTAATTCAACATTATAGACATTGGTCCCCACCGGCACATTTTTCAATTTGATCCTATTTCCCGGAGTTAAAGGGGCGGCATCGGCAAAGATAACACTGTCGCCAACTTTCAAATCTTGTGGGGCGATAATATACTGCCTGGTAGTATCAGCATATTCCAACAGAGCAATAAACCCGGTCCTATTCGGGTCATATTCCAAGGCAATCACCTTGGCCGGCGCATCCATTTTGGTTTGGGCGAATTCAATCATCCGGTATAATTTTTTCACTCCACCGCCTTTGTGACGCACGGTAATCCTGCCTGAAGCCTTTGACCTTCCGTTGCTTTTACGCCAATTGATAACTAGGCTCTTTTGGGCCCGTTTTTTTGTAAGCAAAGAAAAGTCAATTCCGGTCATCCCCCTTCGCCCTGCAGTTGTTGGTTTATAAATCTTCATATTAATACCACTTTACTTATTTCTTTAATGTCTGGTATAAGTGTTCGGCTATCGCCCCCCTTAGAATACTTCAATTTTCTGGCCTTCTTTAATGGTGACCAGGGCTTTTTTATATCCTTTTTTAAAACCTTCAGTTTTTCCCAATCTTCGTTTTTTGTGGGGGATGCTAATGACATTCACGGCCAGCACATCCACTCCGTAAATTCCTTCAACAGCTTTTTTAATTTCCAGTTTATTGGAACGCTCATACACTTTAAAAGTATATTTATTTTTTTCTGCCAGATAAGTCCCCTTTTCAGAGATATGCGGGTCGCGGACAATGTCGTAAGAGAATTTGCCCGCATTTTTTGATGCCAAATACTCTGATTTTTTTTCAGTTACCTTTTCCCCGCCTAAAGCTGCTGCATTATGGCGGCCAGGTTTTTCTTTTTTATTTTTTAAGAAATCCAATAATGCCATGTTATTTTGTTATGAAAACTTTTTCAATCTCTTTAATCCCATCCTTGGTGATGACAACATATTTGTAGTCAAGTAAATCAACCACATTCAAATTTCTGGTTTCCGACACTCCGGTTTTAGCAATATTCCTGGCCGCTAAAAATACTTTCTTGTCGCCATTATTATAGGCCACCAGCCGGCTGGCGGACGCCACCGGTAATTTTTTAAACATTTGAGCCATGGCTTTGGTTTTGGCGCCCTCCATATTCATATCATCCAATACCACCAGTAAGTTATTTTTTACTTTTTGGGACAACACCATAAACAAAGCTTTCCGGCGCATTTTTTGAGGAATAGTGCGTTCGTAATTCTTGTCATTTCTTGGCCCCCCAGAAACTCCCCCGCCCTTCCAAATTGGTCCGCGGGTTGATCCGGCGCGCGCCCTTCCGGTTCCTTTTTGTCGCCAAGGCTTTCTGCCTCCTCCGCGGACTTCGCCCCGGTTTTTAGTATGGGCTGAAACTTGCCTGGCATTGGCGGTTTGTGAAATCATCACCTGGTGCACCAAATCAGCATTGAAGGGAACTTCAAAAATTTCTTTGGGCAGAGTAATATCTCCCGCCTCTTTGCCTTCTTGATTGTATACGGCGACTTTCATAGTATGTTATTATCCCCGCCCGCGGGCGAGGCTCGCCCAACATTATTGGGCGGCCTTAATTTCTAAAAGCGTGCCCCGGTGTCCCGGAACTGCTCCTTTTAACGCCAGAATATTATTTACGGCGTCAACTTTGGCAATTTTCAAATTCTTGACGGTAATCTGTTCAAACCCCATGCGGCCGGGCATTTTCCTTCCTTTAATAACGTGCTGGGGGAAACGCTGCCCAACGGAACCGATCTGGCGGGATTCGTGCTTGGCTCCGTGGCTGGAATTCCTTCCGGCAAAACCGTGCTTCTTCACACCTCCCTGAAACCCCTTTCCTTTTGAAGTGGCAATCACATTTACTTTATCCCCTTCAACAAACTGGGAAACATTCACTTCATCGCCCACGTTATTTGATACCTGATCAGCAGATAATTCCTGCCTGCCGGTAGGCAGGGTAAATTCACGGATGTGACGGTATTCCTTGCCCTTCATGGTTTTTTTAATTTTGCTTTTCTTTTCCAATTTTATAAATCCAATCTGCATGGCATCGTATCCTTCCCGCTCTTTGGTTTTTTTTTGCAAAATAACACAGGGGCCAGCAGCAACCAAAGTTACCGGGATAATATTTCCTTTTTCATCAAACATTTGACTCATCTCTATTTTTTTCCCTAATATAAATTTCATTCTACGTTGCGTTAATAAAAAATCGGGCAACTGCCCGGTATTTCGGCAATGTTGTTACCAAGTACCAAAACAGGTGCTCGGAAGTTAACAATTGTGCAATAACGTATACTATTAAATTTTTATCGTAATGTCAACCCCGCTTGGCAGATTCAAATCTCTCAATGCTTCAATGATATCCTGGTTTGGGTTTAAAATATCCAACATCCTTTTGTGCACCCTCATTTCAAACTGCTCCCGGGCGTTTTTATGCACAAAACTGGAACGATTAACGGTGTATTTTAAAATTTCCGTCGGCAGCGGCACGGGGCCTACCACTTCCACCCCGCTCCTGTTTGCAATGTCAATAATCTGGCGCACGGAACTGTCTATGATTTTATGGTCATAGGCTTTCAGTTTTATGCGCAGTTTAGCCAAAGAAACAGGCGCCTCCTCTTGCGAGGCGTCTGTTTTTTTGATTTTAGGTTTTGTAATTGCTTTCTTAACAGGCATTGATTACTTGATAATCTTGGTTACCACTCCCGCTCCTACGGTTTTACCCCCTTCTCTGATAGCAAATTTTGATTTTTCTTCTAAGGCCACCGGTACAATTAATTTAACGGTTAATTGAGCAGTATCTCCGGGCATAACCATTTCGGTTCCCGCTGGCAAAGTTACATCTCCGGTAATATCTGAA
>MHOU01000010.1:5689-18112 GCA_001821935.1 Candidatus Staskawiczbacteria bacterium RIFCSPHIGHO2_02_FULL_43_16 | reverse complement strand
TTCAGCTTCAAACTCAGTGTGAGGCTTGATGCTTCCCGGTTTGCAAAGCACTTGGCCGCGTTCAATATCTTCTTTTTTCAAACCGCGTAGCAAAATACCCACATTGTCTCCTGCCTGGCCTTTATCTAAACTCTTTTGGAACATTTCAACAGAAACAACCACGGACTTTTGAGTGTCCCTGATTCCCACAATTTCAACTTCGTCGTTAGCATTAATCACTCCCCTTTCAATTCTACCGGTTGCCACCGTCCCGCGCCCTTCAATGCTGAACACGTCTTCAATAGCCATGGCAAAAGGCTTGTCTAATTCACGAACCGGTTCGGGAATATAGTTATCGCAAGCATCAAGCAAATCAATAACCGGCTTAGCAGCTGGATCATCAACAGAAGTTACAGCCAAAGCCTTAACCGCTGATCCGCGAATAATAGGAGTAGTGTCTCCCGGAAAACCGTATTTCTTCAGTAATTCACGAACTTCCGATTCAACCAAATCCAAAATTTCCGGATCATCAACCATATCACATTTGTTCATCCACACAATCAATGAAGGCAAGCCAACCTGTTTGGCAAGCAAAATGTGTTCTTTAGTTTGAGGCATCGGTCCGTCTGGGGCAGATACCACTAAAATACCACCGTCCATTTGGGCGGCTCCGGTAATCATGTTCTTAATGTAGTCAGCGTGACCCGGACAGTCAATCAGGGCATAGTGCCTTTTTGGAGTTTCCATTTCCAAATGAGTAATAGAAATTGTCACCCCGCGAGCCTTTTCTTCCGGAGACTTGTCAATTTGGTCAACCCCCTCACCGGACGAATTTAAACCACGTAATTTAGTTACGTGCATAATAGCCGCAGATGTAGTGGTTTTTCCATGGTCAACGTGGCCAATGGTTCCAATGTTTACGTGAGGCTTTGTTCGCTCAAATTTATCTGCCATTTTTTTAGTGAGAATCTAGAATTTAGTATCTAGTAGCTTGAATGGAATATTGAATTCTGAATATTTTAAGCCGTTATTCAAAATTCTGTATTCTATTCAAGATTCAAGCTTCTAGCTGCCAGATTCCCGTTAAATTTTATTAATACTGTTTATATTATTATATAACGTAAATTAAGTCAATACTTTTTATCCTCTTCCAATTGTATAGACAGTTCAACACATTTATGATAGCATTTTCATATCGCCCTTTCCCAACCTGAAAACAAACCCACCCTTCAATCAGGAGTAGCCATGTACGAACGCTTCACTGAAGATGCGCGCAAAATCATGCAGTCCGCCAATCAACGAGCTTGTGAATCTAACGGCGAATACTGTGAAACCGAGCACATTCTTCTGGGATTACTCGACAATCCCCACAGCATCGCCGCCGACATTTTAAGAAACCTCGGCAGCGATCTCAAGCAAATCGCCGCAATGGTCAGGGAAAATATGCCGCCCCTTGGCGATAAATCAATCGTTACCTCTAAGCCAACCAAACTTCCCCAAACCCCGCTAGCCAAGAAGGTGGTTGAATACGCCATTGAAGGGGCGCGTAACCTCAAACAGGACTATTTGGGGACGGAGCACTTGCTCTACGGATTGATCCGGGAAGCCAATGGTATCGCAGGCCAGGTTCTGGCACACTTTGGCATAACCATCGATAAGGTAAGGAAAGAAACGCTTTCCATCTTAGGCCTTACCCTGCTTCAAGAAGGGGTGCAGGTTCTCAACAAAGGCACTTACGCACTCAAGGGCAAAGCCGTAGAAGACCCAACAGAGCTGGCAAAAACTATCACCGCCCTTTGCCAAAACCTTTCTAACGTCACCATCATTGTGACCGGGGAAAAGAAGGCTACCTAGCCTTCTCAAAAAACCAAGCCGTCGGAATCGCAAGATTCCTGATGGCTTTTTTCTTGCAAAAAAAATCCGCCAGAAGGCGGATGCGAAACCTACTTTCCCCTCGCTTCCGTAATCTGCTGGGCCACGTTGCCAGGTACTACCTCATACTTATTAAATTCCATCGTAAAAGATGCACGGCCTTCAGTTAGAGATCTTAAAGCCGTTGCATATCCAAACATTTCTGAAAGGGGCACCATAGCATCAAGCACTTTCATGCCCATGCGTTCTTTGGTTTCTTCAATTTTTCCGCGCCTTGAACTTAAATCAGAAATAACCGTTCCGAAAAATGCGTCTGGCGTAATCACTTCGGTTTTCATGATCGGTTCTAAAATAACCGGCTTGGCTAATTTGGCGCCTTGCTGAACGGCCATGGAACCGGCAATCTTGAAAGCAAATTCTGAAGAGTCCACTTCGTGGAAACTTCCGTCGTAAAGGGTGACTTCAACGTCTACCATAGGGTAGCCGGCCACAATTCCCTTATCCAGCGCCTCAATAATACCTTTTTCTGTCGGCTTGATAAACTCTTTGGGAATGGCTCCCCCTTTAATTTCGTCCACAAACACAAACCCTGCTCCGCGTTCCAGCGGTTTTAAGCGCAGTTTTACGTGGCCGTATTGACCCTTTCCACCGGACTGGCGCGCATACTTTTCTTCAGCTTGAGATTCAGCAGTAATCGTTTCTCGGTAAGCTACCTGCGGTTTGCCGAAGTTCGCATCAACATTAAATTCACGCCTTAATCTGTCTTGGATAATATCTAAATGCAATTCCCCCATGCCGGAAATAATGGTTTCACCGGTTTCAATATCTTCTTTGATCCTAAAGGTTGGGTCTTCTTGGGTTAACTTTCTGATAGAAGCAATCAGTTTTTCCTGGTCGGCTTTAGTTTTTGGTTCAACACGCATAGCAATAACCGGTTCTGGGAATGAAATTTTTTCCAACACCACGGGCTTATCTTTATCGCACAAGGTGTGTCCGGTAACGGTATTTTTTAAACCAACCGTGGCGCCGATTTCACCGGCGTAAATAGTATCCAATTCTTCACGGCTGTTGGACTTCATGCGCAAAATGCGGGCGATTCTTTCCTGTTCACCTGTTACGGAATTTAACAAATAAGTTCCTTTTTGCAAAACCCCAGAATATACACGGAAAAAAGTTAATTGGCCCACAAACGGATCCGTTGCTACCTTAAACACCAAAGCGGCAAAGGGTTCGTCATCGGAAAACTTGCGTTCAATTTCCGCGCCGGTTTTTGGATCGGTGCCTTTTACCATACCAATGTTCAACGGCGAAGGCAAATAATCAATCACGCCGTCCAAAATCAATTGAGTGCCCTTGTTTTTCAAAGCAGTTCCGCAAAATACCGGCACCAGTTTAAAGGCCAGGGTTGCGGCGCGCAAAGCTTTCATTAATTCTTCCCGAGAAATTTCCTGGCCGCTCAACAATTTATCGGTCAAAGTTTCATCGCTTCCGGCAACCATATCCACCATTTTTTCCCGCCATTGCTTAGCTTTTGCAAGCATATCTTCAGGAATTTCTTTTTCAACCACATTTTCACCCATGTCGCCTTCATAGGAAAGCATTTTCATTTTCAGCAAGTCAATCACGCCGGCAAAATCGGCTTCAGTTCCCACAGGAATAGTAATAGCTACCGCATTTTTGGTCAATTTATCGTGGATGCTTTGGAAAGATTTTTCAAAGCTGGCGCCCATTCTATCTAATTTGTTAATAAAACAAATGCGGGGCGTGCCGTATTTATCAGCTTGCCTCCACACAGTTTCCGATTGCGGTTCAACTCCGGCAACCCCATCAAACACCACGCAGGCGCCATCAAGCACACGCAAAGAACGCTGTACTTCGGCAGTAAAGTCAATGTGGCCGGGAGTGTCAATCAAGTTCATTTGAATGCCTTTCCATTGCATGGTAATAGCCGCGGCGGTAATAGTAATGCCTCTTTCCCTTTCTTGAGGCATCCAGTCCATCACGGTGTCACCTTCGTGCACTTCACCGATTTTATGGGAAACTCCGGTATAAAACAAAAGACGCTCGGACACGGTAGTCTTTCCCGCGTCAATATGCGCAATGATACCGAAATTGCGAAGCTTATCTAATGGATGTGACCTATTCATATTTATTGGGATAATTCCCTGCCTGCCGGCAGGCAGGCAAAATTTCTAAGTTTTTCTAATGGATGACTTCTGTTTGACATGCTATTGACAAAATATTATTTATTTAATACTATTTATTCTAGAACACTATTACCAGGAGCAAGCCATGCACGAACATACAGACAGAGCAAAGCGGCGGAAAAAAGTTCATGCAGACTATTGCAACTTATTCAAGAAGGCATACCTCGAAAAGTTGCGAGATTCAACGCGACCCCTTGCCGACAGAAAGTATTATGCCAAGGCTCTCAGAAAAGGAGTGCTATCGAAGCAATTTACCCTAGCTGAACTTGGTACCTGCGAGGAAGAGCTGGATAATCTCACCAAAGAATGAACCATGGCGCCGACGTAACCCGTTGGCGCATTTTTTTATACCATTCTATAATATTTTATCAAAGTCTGGTATAAGTGTTCGCTACGCTCCCTTACCTGCTTCTTGCAAAGTGGGCGAAGGCCTTGTTTGCTTCGGCCATTCTGTGCATGTCGTTTTTCCGTTTCATGGCTGCGCCTTCGTTATTAGCTACGCTCATAATTTCTTGGCTTAACTTTTCTTGCATGGCTTTTCCTTTTCCGGCTCTTGCGCCATCAATAATCCACTTTAAGGCTAAAAACATTTTTCTTTCTTGCCTTACTTCCATAGGAACCTGATACGTAGCTCCTCCGATTCTTTTTGGTTTAACTTCCAATAATGGTGAAGCGTTTTCAACAGCTTGCTTAAACACTTCCAAGGGTTCTTTCTTGGTTTTTTCTTTGATAATATCAAAAGCACCGTACACAATCTTTTGTGCGGTAGTTTTTTTACCTTGTTGCATTACTTTATTAATAAGTTGGGCAACAGCGACTTCGTTATAAACGCTGTCTGGTAATACCTTGTGTTTTTTGAAAGCTCGTCTCATTGGTGAATTTTATAATTTTGTAATTTTAAATTTTATAAATAATGTTTTAATGTTTCAATTTTTAAAAATTTACGCTTTATTTTATTTAAAAATTAAAAATTGGAAATTAAAAATTACCTCTTAGGCATTTTAGCCCCATACCTGCTTCTTCCCTGCTTTCTATTTTCTACTCCGGTTGTATCCAGTACACCCCTCACAATGTGATATCGCACACCCGGCAAGTCCTTAACTCTTCCTCCTCTGATTAATACCACGCTGTGTTCTTGTAAATTGTGTCCTTCTCCGGGAATATAAGCGGTTACTTCCATGCCGTTAGATAATTTAACCCTAGCCACTTTTCTTAAAGCCGAGTTTGGTTTTCTTGGAGTTTGGGTAAATACTTTCAAACATACTCCCCGTTTAAAGGGCGAGGGGTATGTGGAGGGCCGGTTTTTTAACACATTAAAACCATAATGGAGAGCCACTCCTTTCTTTTTTGCTTTCACCGCCTTCCGCGGATGTTTGATTAATTGATGTATTGTTGGCACGTTAGCGAATTTGAAATTTGAAATTTACAATTTGAAATCAATTTGAAATTACTAAATTTGAAATTAAATAAAAGTGCGTGTGCACTTATTAACGATAAGTTTATCAGAAAAGAAAAATGAAGTCAACACCTTCCCCTACATACCGGTGATCAAGCTGAAAATAGTTTGTACGATGCTTGCAATAAACTGCAATCCGCCAAAAAAGATGAAAAACAACAATAAATATAATCCGTACTGGCGGACAAATAATTTAAGCCGGTCAAATTGGCGCGGCAGAAGTTCCAAGAAAATGTGCGATCCGTCAAGCGGCGGAATGGGCACCAGATTGAAAATAGCCAGCATGATATTTATTTGGACAATAAACGAAAACATTAAAAAGATGCCGGGCGCCTGGGCCAGCAAACCATACGGGGCAAAACGCAAGAGTAGGCCAAAAACCAAGGCCAAAGCAAAGTTTGAGAGCGGACCGGCCAGGGCTACTTTCAGACTCCCCCACTTTTGGTCTTTAAAATTATAAGGATTAATGGGGACCGGTTTGGCCCAGCCAAATACCGGGCCCTGCCCCGCGGTTGCAAATAGGAGTAACAATGGCAATATAATAGAACCGAACATATCCAAATGTTTTAATGGGTTTAAGGTAAGCCGGCCTTCGTATTTTGCCGTGGGGTCGCCCAGAGAGTTAGCCACGCTGCCATGGGCTAATTCATGAATGACTACGGAAAACAGTAAAATAATTAGTGAAAAAATAGTTATAGTGATATCCATTCATTATGTATATCAGGTATTGTAAAAAATGGGAAGATGAGATATAATAATTTCATTAAAGAATCTTGAATTTTGTATCTGGTAGCTTGAATGGAATTTTGAATATGGAATGTTACGTTTCGTATTCTAGCTACTAAATACTAGCTTCTAGCTTCTCACTAAAAATGGCATCAAAAATTTGCGCGGTCTGCGCCAAAAAAACCAGTATGAATTGGACTCTGATAAAACTGAGGGGTAAATATAACCCTACCCAAAAAGTACGCAAGTACCCGAATTTGCAGTGGGCGCGCGTAAACGGCGCCAGAATTTTAGCCTGCGCCAAGTGCATCAAAGCACAAGCGAAGGTATAGTAAATAAAAGCGGGGCATCGTATAGAGGTAGTACGCATGGCTGGGGGTCATGTAGCGGGTGTTCGATTCACCCTGCCCCGACAGCAACAACAAAAAAACGGCTCTCGCCGTTTTTTTGTTGTGTATTATTATTTTCCCAACACTTTTTTGACCTTCTCAATAATCATTTCCGGGGTGTACTGCGATTTAATCATGTAATCAATCGCTCCCATTTTTAAGGCCCTATCCACATCTTCTTTTTCCACCAAATTGGAAGCGATAATTACGGGGGTTAAGGCAAGGACAGAATCTTCTTTTATTTTGGTTAATACTTCAAAACCGTCCATAGAAGGCAATAGCATGTCGAGCAGCACCAGATCCGGCTTGTGTTCCTTGAGCTTTGAAACTCCCTCTTCGCCATTGGAAGCCATGTAAACGTCAAACTCTTCAAATAACAATTTTTTACCGATCAGCCCCCTGAAAAAATCGTCGTCTTCTATAATGAGAATTTTTTTTTGCATGGTTATGGTTATATTTAGATAATAAATTTTTCTTTTAAGATTCCTTTCTTGGAAATGTCCAAGGCCGGCGAAGTATAAGCCAGCACATACGACCCGTCCGGCTGCTTCTTTTCTATCTTTACATAATATTTGCCGTTTGGCAATAAACAGTAGTACCGGCCGTATTTATCAGAAATTTTATAAGTTATTTCCCGGTTGCTTTGGGGATCCATGATACGCAAAATAGCAAACGGCAGTGGGAAGCCGGTGGTTTTATCCATAACAAACCCATAGGGCTTGGGCTTTATGCCAAACATCCGCAAAAGCAAAAGCACCAGATAAAAGCCCATAATAATGGTGTTGTACGGATACGGAGCGGCCAAGAAAGCGACGAAAGCTACCACAAATCCCACCACAAAAAAGATATTAGTTGTTTTAACCAGTACCGCATTCCATTTTGAATAAAACTTCATCAAGTTTTTATTTTTCTTGGCAAATTCATTCCAGTCAAACTTCACCGGATCCATCGGAATATTTTTAATAATGGCGTCTCCTATATTTTTTAATTCTATGGGCCCGCCAAAATAAAGGTTGCCATAAATTTCATCATTGGTTTTGCCGGCCAATGTTTGGGAAGGAAAGGCGTAATTGGTTTTATTGGCAAGCAATTGGTACATTCCCGGGGCCGCCAAAAAACCGTACCGGCCGTCCAGGTCCGTAATGGCCGAGGCAATATCCTTGCCCTGTAAATCTTTGAGTACCACGTAAGCGGGATCCAGGGGCTGCTTGGTTTGAGAATCATAAACCACACCCCAGGAAATCTTTTTACGCTTTAAGCCAAACCCCGCCAGAATAATGGCCAACAGCCGCGCCGGAATTAAAAACAATTCAAAAATGGACGCGGGGGAAAAAATAAAAACCGAAGCCGCCACTGCCGCTCCGCCGACCGCGCCCGCCGTTGAGGCTACTTTGGTAACGGCCGAGCCGATGGGCGTGTTGACAATTTTTTTCACCTCCTCTGCCGCCTGGCTTACTGCCTGAATGGGGACAGCAATAGGCGCCGGCTCGGGGACAATAGGGGCAACGGGCTCGGAACCGCTTCCGCCATCAGGAATTCCTCCGCCGCCACCACCAGTACCCGGGCTAGGGCCTGGCGCCGGAGCGGGTGCCGGGGCCGGACCCGGATCGGGAGTTGGTTTTGGAGTTGGGTCAGGATCAGGAGTCGGTTTTGGAGTTGGGTCCGGATCCGGAGAGGGATCGGGGTCAGGATCTGGCGAAGGGCCAGGGTCATCTCCGCCATCTCCGTCATCCCCACCCCCGCCGCCACCACCACCACCACCAGCACAACTTCCATCAGAGTGCCTCCAATCAGTATTGACGTTGCACTCGGTACAATCAAAATTAATGGTACCCACCACATCTCCGGTGGCAGTTCCGTTAAAATCACCCTGACAATCTATAGTGACTCCGCCAAAATTAATCCACCCCGCGTTCTGGCCCCAAGCGTAACCGGAAAGGGTTCCGGAAGGAGTGTTAACTACTCCCTGAGTAGAGGGGCTCAAATTAATCCAACCCAAAGTCTCGCTCCAAGCATATCCGGTAATGGAAGAATCTGTTACGGTTACTCCGCCGTTATCAGGATTAAAATTAATCCAGCCAATCTGGTTTGACCAGGCATACTGGGCGGTAAGGGCAAGGGCAATTTTTGAGGGTAAAAACCAAAAGCCCACGCATACAAAAAATCCACTTAGGCATAATAAAATCAGAACTGGTTTTTTCATTACTTTTTAGTGCGCAAAAAATATCCTAGGGATTAGTCGGGATTACCGGCGCTACCACCCCCTCATTCTGGTTACTTGCCGGAGCATCAACGGGAGCGGGCGGCTGGGAACTTACCCCATCCAATGCCGGACGTCCGGCCTGAATATTGGCGATTATTTTTTGGACATCCGCCGTTTTGGTATTTAACTCCAACAGCTTGGAAAACTGTGAAATGGCGCTTTCTTTCTGCCCGGATTTTTCATAAGCCAGCCCCGAAAAATACAGTGCGTTGGCATATTGGCCAACCAAGCGCAATGCCCGCTGAAAATTATCCTGAGCCTTTGACCAATTTTTATCCTGATAATAATTCAATCCCACCTGGAATGATAAAGTTGCGTCGGTGGTTGAGTACTTTTCGGCCTCTTGCAGGGCCGCCAATGATTCGCTGGTATTGCCATGCAGTTTTAACACCACTGAAAGCTGCAGGTGCGCCAAGGCGTAATTGGCCTTTAAATCTATCGCCTTGTTTATCTTGTCATTAGCTTTGGAAAGCAAATCACTGCGTTGGAACGTGTCGGTGGCATTGGCCGCTTTTACCAGATAACTATTGCCTTGCTGTAAATACAGGTAGGGATTATTGGGATTTAAAGCAATAGCTTTATCATAGGATTGCATGGCGCAATCAAAAGCTTCGGGTGAAAGTTCCAGTAAATTTTGGCAGACATATCCCCTGGTTGACCAGTTGTCATAATTTTGAGGGTTAAGAGCCACCGAGGCATTTGAAGCGCTGATGGCATCGGCAATCAACGATTGCACGGCTTGCTTGGCCGCTTCTTTATCCGGCGCACCGGTAGTGGACAGGTAATCCCGAACGCTTACCAATGAGAAGAGTGCCAGTTGGTTGTAATATACGTCCCAATTGCCATTTTTAGCCGCCATTTTGAAATACTGCAATGATTCGCTTTTTTTGTCCTGGCTGAACAATACCAGCCCCTTGCGATAATCCATGTCAGCAAGGTAACGCTGGCTCTCTACAAACAATACCCCCACATCAAAAATAAATAAGAGGACAAATACGAAAATGGCAGCCATGGTAACCAGGGAAGATGATGCCAAAACATACTCTTTGACAGGCTTAACCACCAGCGCCACCAGGCAAGCCAGGCTGAAAAAATACATAAAGTCCAGTGGAATATTAGCATTGTACAAAAAGTACCCTAAGGTTTCCACGGCAACCACAGCAACAACCACCAAGGTAAGGCGAGTGGTTTGGGGAATATCTTTTATATCTTTGGCAAGAAAGTATTTGGCGCCATAAAAAATTCCCAGCGCCATCAGTACTAGCATGGCCACCAGCCCTACAATGCCCACCTCTGTAAACGCGGTCAATACTTTTGAGGCGCCCGAGGTGAAGTTAACGTTCCAAAGCGGGCTTTGGTTAAAATCAATATTTTTATACTTGGCAAAATCATAGGCGAAGTTATTGGGCCCGGCACCGAAAAATTCAAACGACTGCAAGGCCTTGATATTCATTTCAACGTTAGCGCGGTTGGACAGGGAAACTTCCAAAGAATTTTGGGGCAACCACTTGATCTGTGGGGTCAGCAACAAGAAAAAGAGCGACACGATAAAGAAAAAGACCGGCAAAAACATCCATCTTACGTCAAAAATATCTTTTTTAAGCGTCCAGAAAATGATCAGTAGCAATGAGCCGGCCAGCACCAGCGCCCACAAAAATTGGTAATTAATTATTACCAGCACTAGCAGAGTAAGGATGATATTAACAACATACAACACCTGCCACCACCGCTTTGCGCTTGGGGCAAGTGCCACCCATAGCGGCAACAATACGACTGCAAAAAAACCAAGGCTCCCCAGAGAACCAATGCTATTAAAGGCCGTGGCTCGCGCGAAATTAAGGGGAATAATGTGCAAACCAAACATTTGCAGCAAGCCATAAGCCAGCACCAGGGCGGTGGAAATGCCCAAAATTGAAAAAGATTTTTCAATATCTTTTTGTAAAAACGTATTACTTACCAGAAAATAAATCGTGGCGAAGGCCAGAACAGAAACGAAAGCTTGGGAAGAAAACTGGCCGATGCCAAAAAAACTTGAAGTTTTAGCAACAGAGAAAATGGTGGCTAGGCCCCATACCAACACCACAGAACCCATGGCAATATGGATGTTAGTTATCTTAACGGTAAACCTGCCTGACAACAAGGTTTTAAGCATCCAAGCCGCCAGCGCTACAAATGAAAGCGATAATAGCAATGCCTGCTTATTAAAATCCAAGATGCTGTACGTCCATGGAGTAAAGAAGATGGGTATAGCGAACACTAATACATAGATAGTATTTTTTATAACCCGATCACACCACGCGATAAGATTTGAATTTTCCTTTGGCCCGATTTTTATTGCTGAAACTTTTAACGCCATGATATTTTGAGACTATGTTAATAATATATTATTTTACTGCTCCGCTTCCTTTAAACACTCCCGCGCCCTTGAGGGTCATGGTGGCCGCGGCGCTATCAGAAGTACTTAGGGTATAGGTTACGCTATGGGTGGTATCAGCGGCATCCTGATTGCCATCAACATCCTGGCACGCAAAGTAAATGGTTTTAGAACCGTTGGATCCCAGACTGGCCATACTGCAAGCCCCAGCGCTTGAACCATCACCAATGCAATCGGTTCCAGACATGGCTGAATAGCTGGCGTTGGTGGTTGAAGCTTTGCAATCTCCGTCTTCGTCTAGAGTAAAAGTGATGTTGGGCGTGGCGGTTTTTATGGTAGAACCGGTAGCCGGATTAAACCCCGAAGGAGCCGGCGGGGCTACAGTGCCAAACGTCCAGCCGGTGTTGCCCGAAACATCGGTGGAATTGGAACCGGCCCGCCAAGTGGCTCCTCCCGTAGCGGCGGAGTCTTGCAGAGAAAGATAATTGCAGGCGACAATCCCGGATGCTTTAGACAACGTGGCAGCCACTCCGTCCGATGAAGAATTAATAGTGATAACATTACCCGAAGAACCTGAACAAGAAAACGTACCGCTAATGGTGGTGGTGGTAGAGGCAGGAAAAGTGATAGTCTTAGGATTATTGATGGTAAAATTATTAAAGGTGTTAGCTCCGGTAAAAATAACCGCACCGCTACCGCTGGCCGTAATGGATATATTATAGTATGTTTTGCCTCCGCCTGCAAAGGTTTTGGATGTTGATGAGGTGTCAGTGATGGCGATGGTAGAGGTGCTTTCGGTTAGGGTGAGGCCGGTGGTAGTGGCGGTGGTCCAAACCGTGTCGGTGCCATTTAAGGTCCATGTGCCCGTACCCAGAGCAATGGTACGGGTATTGGCGTTGGAAGAAGAAACATTGGCCACGGTAATGTCAGTTCCGTTGGCGTCTAAACTGCCGTTGGTGACAGTGAGAGTGGCGGTGATAGTGGAGTTGTCTTGAAAGGCCCAGCCGCCGCCCACCCCGTCAAAAGTGAGGTTATTAAAAGACGAGCCGGTGGTGGTGATGGTTTTTCCGGTAGCGGTGGCTGAAAAGGTGACAGTACTAGTGCCGGGGCTGAAGGTGCCAACATCTGTCCAGCTGCCGCCAACACTGACTGGATTG
>MHOU01000010.1:0-5605 GCA_001821935.1 Candidatus Staskawiczbacteria bacterium RIFCSPHIGHO2_02_FULL_43_16 | reverse complement strand
GTTATTGGCGGTGTTAATGTTGGCATTGCTCAAACTACAACTATTGTCGCAGCGGGTGATTAAATAGTTTTGGAAAATATGAATATTGGTCATATCCGAGCCGGTGCCGACGGTTACCGTCACTCCTTTTTCGGTTTCGTCATCAACATACAGTGTCAACACGTCACCGGCAACCACAGTTATGCCAGTGATTGAATAAACTCCACTGGCGTCAGTGTCATCCGTGCCCGCGGCTGCCGCCCCGTTAACAGAAACTGCCACCGTTTTATTGGCTCCGATATTGGTGGTGCCTTCGTCGGTATAAACCGTACCGCCAATAGTAATGCCCGGAGTATAGTAAACGGTGACGCGAACATGATCAACGTAAGGACTGGCGGAACTAGTGGTTGTCACATTCCTGGCTGAAAGCGCGGCGCCGAAGGTACTGCTATTAATATCGTCAACCGTCCACGTTTCCCCCCACAGGTCAGAGGATCCGCCATAAGTAGCATAGGCATCAGAAGCCGGCCAAGTGCTGACACTGGCTTTATCAGTTGAACCGATGGTTCCTCCTTTTACAATGCGGACAGCATTATCTTTAGTATTGGCGCCTCCTAAATCAGCATCCCTGCGTTCCCACTCTACCACGATCCCGTCAATAATAGCGCCGGCGGGAATACTAAATCCAAAATTAGTGGCTTTTAAATAGTGAGTTATCGTATCTACGGCAGGGATAATGGCGCTGGCGGGGCTGTTATCGCTGGCAGTAATATTGGCGTGATCGGCCCAGGGTGCTATACCCACGCCTGAATCATCCGCGGTAGTGGATGGGCTATTGGGGCCGCTGGTATCGGCACTGATGTTAGCGGCGCCGGGCAACAGCATAAAAACTACCAGCACCACAGCTACAACGGCAAATATATTTTTTGGCTTTATATTAATCATCAATATTTTTTCATCATAAAGTCTCCCAGGTCTTTAAACGGGCTCATCAAGCCGGC
This sequence comes from Candidatus Staskawiczbacteria bacterium RIFCSPHIGHO2_02_FULL_43_16, assembly GCA_001821935.1. Taxonomy (GTDB): domain Bacteria; phylum Patescibacteriota; class Minisyncoccia; order Minisyncoccales; family Staskawiczbacteraceae; genus VGLO01. The sequence continues at coordinate 4,625 of MHOU01000010.1, read as the reverse complement.
GGTTGATTTTTGGGCAACTTGGGGAATTTCCCACGCAAAAGCGAGTGCTTTGCCACTGGCGGTTTGGCCAAATTCAAAAACCATCAAAGTAAATTGCTTAACTTCTTTTGGGATAACTGCCCCGGCCGCCCAAGCGATAAACCGCCCTGTTCCATTTAGTAACGCGGCTGAAGTTTCTTGGACTGCCGTGTCAACCGGACTGGGTTGGATTTCTTCAGGCTGGATAACTTCTGTTTCGGGTTCGGGCTCCCGCCCAACTTCAGTTGGGCGAGGCTCGCCCTTTTGGGCGGCGGGCTCGGCCGCCGGCTCAATTTCAATTGAAGGCTCATCCGGCTTTTCTTCTCTTTGAACTTCTTGGGCAGGCTCTAAATTCTCCAACTGGCTTTCAACTTGAACCTGCACCTGCTCTTGAATCTCTTCTTGCACCTGCTCTTGTACCTGTTCTTTGATTTCTTCCTTGACTTGTTCCCGGACTTGCTGGGCAACCTCTCCTTGAACCTGCGATTCTAGCTGTGGCTTTAAATCCTCTTTAACCTGTTCAACAATTTCTTGGGTTTCTATCTCCTGCTGTTGAACCTGTTGCAAAGGAGCCACTGCAACTTGAACCGAACCGCACTCCCCCTCTGCCTTTTGCCAATCGCCATCTTGGATCCAGGTGCAATAAACGATTCCGGAATTTTTATCCACCATTTCCAACTGTTCAATTCTGGCAACTTTGGCGCTGAATTTTTCCGTGGCTAATTCTTTAATGATGGCCAAACCATTTTGAACCGAAATTCCCAAAGAAAATAACCCGTTTTTTATTTTTTCAGAAAAAAGTTCTGTACCCGCCCCGCCACCTGACATTGAAGCTCCCCCAGTCCAACCGCCGTTAAAAGTGTCTGCCGGCAACTCTCCCTTTAACTCTTTGATCAAATTCGCTTTGACACTATCCCATTTCACCCATACTCCGTGCAGGGCGTTGTCTTCAAAAGTCTGGTTAATCATACCCAGCACAATATCCCCTTCTTCAATTTGATCGCCGGAAATGGGGTCTATGGTTTCAAAATCGGGAATTTGAAAACCGGCGGTTTGGGCCACGTAATGCCAAGCCGCCCCATATCTGAAATACAACCTGCCGTTGCTTGAATCAACCACCAATGAACCGTTGGTATCGCTTTCAGTGGCGGCGCCGGCTTTGACCCGGGTAACAAGTGTTCCGGAGGTGCTTCCGCCCAATGTCAAAATGCCGGTGGTGGTAAGATTCAACGATCCAAAATCAATTTCACTGACTCCCGTAGCCGAGGTAACAGCGGCTTTGTCGGCATAGGTTTCAAAATCAAATTTCAAACTTTCATTATTGGAGTTTCCCGTTCCGCCCAATACCAGCGTGCCACTATTTGATAACAAAGTAAAATCTCCGGTAACCGCCGATGATATATTAATATTGCCTCCAGTGGTAGCCGAAGTGGTGGCAATGGTCAAATCCCCATTGCTGGCAGCGGTCAGAGTGGTATAATTCGTGCTGTTGTATTTTAAGCTAGTGGTGGCACCCAACGCACTGGTTCCCGTAGTGGTAAGATTTTGAGAACCTAAATCTACTGCGGCGGTAGCGCCGCTATACGGAACTGGGGAAACCGTAGAACAATTGGTTGCCCCCACCGCACATGAGGGGTTTAAGGTTTCTCCGGGACTATACTGGCTGGTAGGCGGCGTAGCAAATACAAAAACCGTTGCGGAAAATAGTCCCGCAAAAACAAGCCCCATTAAGGTAGAGGTAAAAAATCGCCGCAAAAATAGCTGCTTTAAGGTTGCAAATTTTTTTGTCTTTTTAATGGGTGTTTTTTTCATTTTATTCACTGACACTTGGTTCCTCGGGCGCTGGCTCTATGGGGGCTGCGGGTTCTTGAGGCGGCTCTTGGACGGCCGGTGGCTCTTGGGGCGCGGGTTCAGGTTCAGGACTTGGGCCGGGTTCTTCTATTGGCGTAGGTTCTTGTACAGGCTGCTCTTCAATAACCGGCGGGCTTTCTGGAGCCGGTTCTGCTGGCAGTTCATCTGTTAAGGTGGATTCTGATTCAGGTTCAGATTCAGGTTCAGGTTCAGGTTCAGGTTCTTGTGCGGGCTCCGCAGGAGCTTCCGGTTCTTGGGGCGCTGGCTCTGGTTCTGGAGTTGGTTCAGATTCCGACTCAGACTCCGCAGGAGCTTCCGGTTCTTGGGGCGCTGGCTCTGATTCTGGAGTTGGTTCAGGTTCCAAAGTTGGTTCAGGTTCCGATTCACCCAAAACCTCCGGTTCCGTAGTTTCAGGAGTCGCATTAAACGCCAGGTTAAAATAAATTTTTTGGCCGTCCAATATGTCAGCAAACACCATATAATCCTCTTGGCTGATAATATTTTGCACAAAAAGATTATTCATGAAAGATTTAAGTTTTCTGAATTCTTTATGGTCTAAAAAGTAGTGAATCATGGGAAAGTATGAAGAAAATGCCACCAGCTTTTCGGGCGGGTATTCTTTCATCATTTGATCCTTGGCTTTTTGGGCGTCAAAAATATCGCGGTAGGTAATAACCCAGTCAAAGTTGTCCACGATTTCTTGAGCCCGGGCTTTTTGCTCTTCGGTGGCTTCGGGCTTAAAATTAATCCTTACTTCGCGGGTTTCTTTGTTTAATGACATGCCATGTATTGGAATACCCGCTTCTTTAACTTCAATATCCAATTGGGTCAGCCTGCTAGGATAAGCGATTGGGTTTCCGTCACCATCAACTTCCTCAACCGGTGTATCATCTACCACCTCGTCATTAAGAGCGCTTTGGTCAAGCGGTGCGTTCAAAACTTCATCGGCAACCAGAAACGGGATAGCAGCGGGGAATTTTTGCAACAGGTAACTATTATTAACTCCGGCCACGTAAAATACCACGGAAAACAGGCAGGTAAAAACTAGCCCCATCAATATAGGCTTGCCATGCCTTTTATGAAAAGAAGCCAAGGGTATTTTTTTAAATATACCCGCCCGGAAGTTTTTTAGATATTTAAACATAGTTAAAGTATATTATACAATCAATTAGAAATTTCCCCAAAAATACCGGTTTCGCGGCCCGCGGCATTATCACCGGTCCACGTTTGGGTATCAGTCCCCCCTCCCTGTTCCAGCCACGTCAAATAGTGATACCCTAATCCCGGGTAACCTTTGTAGGCCGCGTGCGGTTCGCCGCGCTGGACACTGGTGACGTTAATGCTTTCAGATACTGTTGCGCTGTTTGTTGTTGTTGTTGAATCAATACTAATCCCGCTGCGGGTGTTTCTGGCTGTGGTAGTGGAATTGACTACAGATGCATACACATGCGCTTCAACCGGCTCTTCGTTGAGCCCTATCACAAAATCTATGGCATTATTGCCGTCATTGTTTGCCGGCTGATATGATGCGGTTGAGTAGGTCCAGGTTGATGTAGCATCTGTTTTTACCATAGTCCTTCTCACTCTATTATAGTTATTCCACACATACCTATGCGCCGCGCTATCTTCAGTTTGCCCCGCGGGAAGCGTTCTGATAGTTCCAAGATATAATCCTTTTTTTGCCGCAATAGTATTGCTGTCGGCGGAATTAATGGCGGCGTTATTTACTTCTAAACCATTTTGGGTGGTTAAAGCATCCGCCCTGGTATCTGCATCAGTCCAAGAATTTGAAAATTGTATTTCGCTGGAACTTTGCACATAAAAAATATCATAGTTCTTGGATGTGGGAAGCTTAAAGGTAATAGAATCAGGCGCTCCCGTAGTAACCGGAGCGCTAATAGTTACTTGAGTAGAGCTGTCAATTGAAGAAATAGTTGCACCAACGGGTATACTGGTACCAGTTACTTCCATCCCTCTCATAAACTGCGAAGTATCAGTCAAACCAGTAATTACCGCGCTTAAATCTGACGTACTCCCATTTTGGGTATCGGTTGTTTTGATGGATTGTTCCGTAAATGTTTGGAGTTTCCATCTTGTTCCATCAAACAGCGGAACCACATCTCCTTTATAAAGCGCATAATAGACTGTTGTGGCGGCGGTGACATCAGAAACGGTAACAGGAGTGGCAGATGTTAACGTCAGCCTTCCTTGCGGAGTAAAACGCAGTGGCGCGGTTACAAAAGAGGTATCGTTTCTCTGGATGCCGTCGCCATCGGTAATCACTCCCGAAGCCACATAATTAGTTCCATTGGCGGCAAGGAAGGTACCCGTGGTGGCGGCGTTGCCAATCCTAAAACCGGTGGTAGCGTTAATTGGCACCGAAGAAGTTAATATGTTGTTGGAATCCACCGTCAATGTTAAGTCGGTTCCCGGAGTGGCGTTTTCCCAGGCGATGGTTTCAGCATTTCCCAAACGAATAAGACCTGCATCAGCCGGATCAGCGGCGCTAGAAATAAATCCGGTAGCTGTAACGGTTCCGTCAAATGTGGCGCCGGTAGTTCCCGCCACTGCCAACACATTATTGGTTTGAGTGATAGTGATATCGCCGTTATCCCAATTAATCACCCCTCCTTCGGCAATAAATAAATCGGACCATTGTAGAGCCGTCGTTCCCAAGGCGTTGCCGTCACTGGCAGACGGGGCGAAACTGGTGCCGTCCAGCTGAACTTCATCGGCCAGGGTGCCGGCGGTCATCA
>MHOU01000009.1 GCA_001821935.1 Candidatus Staskawiczbacteria bacterium RIFCSPHIGHO2_02_FULL_43_16 | reverse complement strand
CGCCAGAAAATCCGCCGTGGCGAACTTTCGGCAAAAGCCCCGATTGGGTATTTTAATGAACCAAGATTAAGAACCATTGAACCCAACAGGAAAACATTTAACAAGGTAAAAACTGTTTTACGGGCTTTTGCCACGGGCGAATTTTCATTGACACGAATCCAAGGCAAAATGTTTTCTCTAGGTTTGGTTGGTAAAGACGGAAAACTTCCCCACCTTTCCACTATCTACAATATACTGACCAATCCCTTTTACTACGGACACTTCCGCTATCGCGGTGAAGTACACCAAGGAAGCCATAAACCTATGATTTCCAAAAAACTGTTTGATAAAATCCAAACCGCCCTTATTCAGAACGGCAAACCTCGCAAAAACCGAGGGCCAAAGAATTTTGAATTTCTCAATTTTGCAACTTGCGGAGAATGTGGATATTCCATCACCGCAGAACGGCATATCAAAAAAAGCGGCTTGAAATTTGTATATTATCGCTGTACCCACAAAAGCAAAACTGTTGATTGCACTCAACGCTTTTTGCGTGAAGAAATTTTGGCTGGACAAGTAACAGAAAATGTCAAAAATGTTTCTTTGCCTGATGAGTGGAAAGAAAAATATCTTGCCAAAGTAAGTGAATGGGAAAAAGAAAATTCTCAATCATCAACTTTGTTTACCGAAAATCTAAAAACCGAACTTTCTGCCGTGAAAACAAAAATAGGCCGTCTTGCGGACGGCTATCTTGAGGGAGGTTTTGAATTGGTAGAGTTTCAAGAAAAGAAAAATATATTGATGGGACAAAAGAAAGATATTGAGGAGAAATTATCAAACTTTGAGCGAAAAGGAAACCATTGGCTCGAACTGGTTAAAAACTGGATTATGGAAGCCAATCAAGTACAAAATATGGCATTATCCCAAAACTTTGCTGAAATGAAACAATTTCTTAAAACCGTCGGCTCGAACCGCCGTATCGTGGGGGGCCGTCTTAACGTTTCGTTCGCAAAACCGTGGAATTGGCTTGGCGAAATTGGTGAAAAGAATCCAAGCTCCGCAATCCGCGCGCTCCGAAATCCTTCAAATCGTGTTATGTGGACCCACCGGGAATCGAACCCGGCCCTCGTCCATGCCATGGACGCGTAATGCCGATTTACTATGGGCCCAAGCCACGTGCGGAATTTTGAATTATTAATTTTTAATGATACGGCTTTTTAGTAAATATAGCAAGATTCTGCCCCCACACGCGTCTTATAGGCATACCGTCCATATAAACGGTATGTAGCCTTATGTAAGAGGTTGTAAAGGTCGAATATCTTAACTCTAATTTAAAATTAAAAAATAAATGCGGGCAAGGTATCCAGCGAAAATCAAGCCACAAGGTATATTATATATCTTAGCTTGATTTTCGAGGTGAATTTCCAAATCCCATTTTATTATAAAAAATAAAAGTCTGGGATAAGTGTTCGCCAAGGCTCCCTTAGCTTCGCTACGTAAATTCATGAACACAAAAAACATTCGTAAAATAGCTTCAGTGGCAACGGCCGGTTTGGTGCTTTCGGCATTAATGCCATTGGTAGCCATGGCCGCCACACCAAGCATTAGTAGCATTTCGCCTGCGGTTGTGGTGGTGGGTAGCACAGCTTTTACCATGAACGTATATGGCAGCAACTTTGACTCCAATGCCACGGTGTACGTTAATGGAATGGCCAGGTTAACTAACTACGTTTCAAGCGCCCAGTTGACGGCTTCAATGTTGGCAACTGACCTTGATGAAGTTAGTGCTTTCAACATAACCGTTAACAACCCTTCAGCTGGTGGCGGAACATCGAACGCGTTGGCATTTGCCGTTGTAAGTGTGAACCCCTTTCCGGTTTTGACGACCATTTCCCCTGCAAGCGTGGTAGCGGGCAGTGGAAACTTTATTCTTACCGTACAGGGATCCAACTTTAACACCAGTTCATCGGTAAGGTTTAATGGAATGGCTCGGGCGACTACGTTTGTATCGCCTACTCAATTGACTGCCCTTATTCCAGCTTCTGATGTTGCTATAAGTGGAAGCCACTTGGTGTATGTTGTTAATCCCACTCCGGGCGGCGGGACTTCTAATTGGCTATTATTTACCGTTTCTCCTGTTGCAATAACTCCCGGATTGCCAAATACAGGATTTGGCCCAGCTGAAAGCGACATGGTACAGCTGGCGGCTATAGGCGCCATTTTAGCGGGTATAGCCTTGGCTGCGGTTGCTTCAAGACGGACATGGTTTGTGAAAGGATAACGGGGTAAGAGCCCGCCCCTTCGGGGCGGGCTCTTAAAAGTTTTCAGAAACACCACATAACCATGACAAACAAACGCCTTTTTATTATTAGTGTATTGATTATTGCAGCAATGGCTGTTGTTGCTGGCGCATTTTTCTTTTATCAACCGACACTGGCGCCTTCTGACACCCAAAATCCCCCACCCAACCCAAATATGGAAGCCATCATGGGATTGCCCAAGCGCCTGGTTGTTCCCGCTATTAGCGTTGATGCGCCGGTCATTAATGTTGGGTTGACTGCGGACGGCTCTGTAGACGTTCCCAAGGGCCCCACCGAGGTCGCGTGGTATCAACTTGGCCCGCGGCCCGGCGAAAAGGGTAGCGCGGTTATTACCGGCCATTATGGTCCCTGGCGAACCGGTGCTAGTTCTGTGTTTGATAATTTAAATAAACTAAAAGCGGGAGACAAGATATATGTCAAAGATGATAAAGGAAAAGAATTGGTGTTTGCGGTAAAAGAAACCCGTATGTATGACCCCGGCGAATCCCCCACGGAGGTATTTAATAAAACCGATGGAGTCTATCTTAATCTCATCACCTGCCAGGGCGATTGGCTGGCCAGCCAAAAAACCTATAACCAGCGCCTGGTGGTGTTTACGGAGTTAATCAAAGAGTAAAGGATGTAAAAAAGAAAAAAGATAGTTCCAAAAGTTTGGATCTATCTTTTCGTTTGGGCTAGCCGTCGGTGGTAAAAATTCCGGCAGCGTACAATTCGCCGATAAACGGTTTATCATTTGGCCACAGCACCAGCATCTTTTTCTGTATTTGGTGCCCGTTCAACAGGCCGTTTCTATCGTTGTCGCGATGCAGAGCATCGTAACAATCGGCAATGGCCACCATTTTCGCCAGCCAGTTGATTTTTTCTTCCAGGCGAGCGTATTTTTCGGGCAGAGCCGGCAGTTCTTCGGGGTATGGGTCTAACTGGAACCGGTGATGACGCACAATAATATGGGCAATGAACGGTAGCTTCTCTACCAGGGCATTGTAGCCGTTCATAACGTGCGGGCGCATGATGGCATCTTTGGCCCTGCACCAATTTTTTTCATCCAAGAGGCTTGCCGGTATTCCCAGTTTGCCAATATCGTGTCCCAGTCCAGCCAGCCAAAAATTTGGAATCTCGTTACCGGTGAGTTGCCCCATGTAATAGCAAAGGCGACCCACCAGCAGCAAGTGTCCAAAAGTACCGGGATGGTGCCGATCCCTCATGGATCGCAAAAGATTAGCGAGGTAGCAGGGCACGTTGTCGGTGGCCAGCATGATTTCGTACCACTGCTCAGCCGGTTTTTTCAAACATTCTGTGTAGGCAACGGCCATGGCGCACCCCGTAAGTATGGTTAATGGTAATAAGAACAGACCCTGGGTTAATGCTAGCACGTTTTGGGGTTTTGGCAATAAGGGGTTTGGAACCACTAAATTAGGCCTCATTTACGAACAAAATCGGGCTTTTGGCCCGAAAATGTCGTCGTTGGTGCCCCAACCCAGTCTGGAACCAACGGTTCCTAAGGGCATTTGGGGTATCTCGAGTGGAATGTAAAACAGCCCACTCGGTCTAGCTGTATTGTAGGGGTTTTGGGCAAAATATGCAAACTTTGGCCATGTCTCACTTTTCCCATTTTGTTCGGGGAATAAGACAAATAAGACACAAATCACATGTCTTATTCTCGTGTCTTATTCTTACTCACGAGCCAATTCACCGCGCTGACGCTTGACACCCCTCGGTAGCAGCATATAATTAAAGTAATCTGTCTCAAGTCGAACGTTGATAACTACAGGTGGTGTTGGCCGGAGAGACAGCCGGTTGCAATCTGGATTCCAGATGAAAGAAGCTGGAGAACAGCATGCCATCCGCGGTGTAAACGACCGTTCGGTATAGTGTCGTAGTGTAAAAGACTACGGGATGATGTAAAAAACCCGAGATAAGTCCGAGTCCTTCTAACAGAGGTCGATTTGGAATTATCTCGGGCTTTTTCGTTTAGCTAAAAATTAACCATAAAAAATATGATAAAAACAAAAAACTATGAAAACAACAACGCAAACAACCGACAAGCTACACATCGTTTATGTGGATATTAACCTGCTCAAGCCAGCGGAGTACAATCCACGAAAACATAACAAGGAAGCTGCCGATCAGCTCAAGGAATCTATCAAGCGTTTCGGTGCCGTTGACCCCTTGATCGTCAACCAAGCGCCCGAGCGTGAAAATATTGTCATCGGAGGACACTTCCGTTTGGAAGTCTTAAAAGAGCTGGGATATCGCGAAGCGCCTGTAGTGTATATCAATATCTCCGACATTGAGCGTGAGAAAGAATTAAATATCCGCCTCAACAAAAACACCGGAGAGTTTGATTGGAACCTACTGGCGAATTTTGACGAAGCATTCCTGACGCAAGTGGGCTTTTCTTCAGAAGAACTGGATGATATTTTTCAGATCGAGGATACGCCCGAACAGTTTGATCTGGAAAAAGAGCTCAAGAAGTTGAATATCGACAAGATTGAAATTAAGAAAGGTGATATCTACGACCTTAACGGCAGCCACCTGATGTGCGGAGACTCCACTATAGAAGCGGATATGCAAAAACTCATGGGTACCCAAAAAGCCGATATGTGTTTTACTGACCCGCCCTACATTCTGAATTATCTGAAGGGTAAAACCCGTGGCAAGAACGGCCCCACCATTGGCTTTGGATCAAAGAAAGACCGTAGGTATCTTGAAACCGAAACCTTGCCCGATAACTTTACCGAGCTTTGGATGGCCAATGTGGCCAATGTTCAGAAACCCGATTTCTCAATTATCATTTTTGAGAATCCGAAAAACTTAAGGACAATTTGGAATGCCTTAGAAAAGCACTGGAAGTATCGCAATACCATCGTCTGGCATGTACCTAATCGCGTACAGGGTTTTTCGGCAAAGTACAAATTCTTCAACAAAAGTGATATTGCACTGGTGGGAACTCAAGGGAATGTAACGCTTAATCTTGAGCCGGAAGTTGATGAATTATTTCAAACCGAATATGAAAATGCCATATTCGCCACTTCAGGAAAACCTCACTGGGAAGGTTATGAGAAAGGAAAAAAGATTTGTCCGACAGATTTCATCGAGCATATCGCTGCCGACAAGAAAAGTTCAGGTCAGGAAATTATCTTCGGCACGAAACCTCTGGAATTGCTCATCCCTTACATTAAAGTTCTCACTAAACGAGATGATTTAATCTTGGAACCCTTCGGCGGAAGCGGGTCGACACTCATTGCCGCCACCAAGATGAGCCGACGGTGCTACTTGATGGAAAAGTCTCCGGTGTATGCCGAAGTCATTCGAAACCGCTGGGAAAAGCTGACCGGATTTAAGGCTCAAAAAATTCATGAATAGTAAACCGCAGTACAATCAAACCATAGAAAAACGGCAAACGAAACTCAAAGAAGCTTTGATTAGCACTCTAAAGGAAATGCCGATTATTGAGGTGGCCGTAAAACGAATTGGCATCGGCCGGGATACTTACTACCGCTGGAAAGCCCAGGATACTGATTTCTTGAAGAAAAGCCAGGAAGCAATGTTACAAGGTATTGAGTTTATCAACGATCTAAGTGAATCCCAGATCATCGCCCTCATCAAAGACAAGAAAATGTCTTCCATAAAATTTTGGTTAAAGCATAACCATCCTAAATACAAAGAACGAATTGAAATCACCACCAATTTTCAGCCACAAGAGGAACTTGATCCTGAGCAGGCGGAGATTGTCAAAGAAGCGCTGAGGCTTTCTTCACTGCAAGCGCTTGAAACAGAGGTGGATGAAGAATATGAGCCATCCGACAAGAAAGATATGGAAAATAGCAACGAACCTGCTAAACCGGACGTCCAACCGACATCCGTAGGACCGAAAGTGGTTACCCCTGCGGAGTTTGCCAAAATAACAGGGCCGATTAAGGAACGGATCACGGTCAAAACACCAGAGAAGGAAACAACATATTTTCCTAACGGTGAAGTGAGAACAAAATTCGCTAACGGTGCGACCATTCACTTTCCTTCGGATCCAGATGAGCAGTTGCCTGCAAAACAAGTGCCAATGCCATCCGATGATCCAAATAACGTATTTCGTACAGAAGCATGGTAGAAAAAAGTAAAAACCAAACCAATGCCACAATATCTCCTGATTTAATCAACCGCATGATTACGGATCGAAAAGTCCGCACGGCCATTGTCCGCCAATCACATTTCTACTTCTTCAACTTCTACTTCGCCCACTACATCAAATATCCCACGGCTTCGTTCCACCGAAGATTCTTCCAATTGACTGAGCAAGATGATATTAAGAACCTGTTTATCGTGGCTTTTCGAGGATCGGCTAAATCTTCCATCTTCACTATGTCCTACCCCCTCTGGGCTATCCTTGGTCAACAGCAAAAGAAGTTCGTCCTTATCGTCTGTCAAACTAGGACTCAGGCCAAGCAACACATGATGAACTTACGGCGAGAGCTCGAGGGCAATATTTTGCTCAAGAATGACCTAGGCCCATTCCAAGAAGAAAATGATGAATGGGGTTCAGTGTCGTTGGTATTCTCAAAACTCAATGCCAGGATCACTGCCGCTTCTTCAGAACAAAGCATTAGAGGGTTACGCCATAATCAGCACCGGCCCGACTTGATCATCGGAGACGACCTTGAGGATATTGCGTCGGTCAAAACCAAGGAAGGCCGGCAAAAGACCTACCAGTGGTTTACGGGGGAAGCCATTCCTGCGGGAGATAAGAATACGAGAACTATTATCGTCGGCAACCTCCTGCATGAGGATTCATTACTGATGCATTTAAAACAAAACATCGATGAGGGCCTTATCGACGGTGTATTTAAGTTTTACCCTTTAATCAATGATGAGGGTAAGGTTGCGTGGCCGGGCAAGTATCCTACTAAAAACGATATTGAGACGGAGAAGAAAAAAACTGGTAATGAAAACGCTTGGCAACGGGAGTACCTCCTCAAGATTGTTCCCGAAGAAGATCAGGTGGTGACTAGAGATATGATTCACTATTACGATACCTTACCGGGGGATGTAAATGGTTACCGAGTGACGCTTCTTGGAGTGGACCTAGCCATATCTCAAAAAGAGAATGCTGATAAAACGGCGATGGTGGCAATACTCATTCATGGATTTGATAAAGATATTACTGGGTATGTGCTACCTGGCATCGTTAATGCTCGGCTGAATTTCCGCCAGACCTTAGAGAAAATAAAAGAGCTGTATGTTGCGCTAAATATTCAGGGTCATACGAAAGTATCAATTGAGAAAGTCCAGTATCAGGCAGTGGCCATTGAACAGTTAAGGAATGAGGGTATTTATGATGTAGAGGGAATAACGGTGACCACCGACAAGCGTTCACGTTTGGCTTCCTGTACTGGCTTGCTTGCTACGGGAAAGATTAAGTTTCCCAGACACGGAGCTGAAGAACTTATCTCACAACTCACGGGCTTTGGTGTGGAGAGATTTGATGATGCGGTGGATGCTTTTACCCTTGCAGCCCGGGAATTCATTGCAGAATACATTGAGCAAATCTTTGCGGGAGTGATGTGGGCGGATTAGGAGATGCATTACTTTTTTAATAAAGAAACACCTGTCTTTTGTATTGTCTTTGTTATGTCTTATATTACCTTCACCATTTGTGGTGAACGTCTCAACTTTTTTGGTGAACCTCTTTTGATTTTTGGTGAACCTCTTGTGAGCTTTCAACACTTTATCCACAAGGACGTTTTGGATTTTTAAGAAACGCCTGTCTTTGTAGTGTCTCTGTATTGTCTTATATTGGATGTGCCATATTGGCACATCGATGGGCCGTTGATGACACATCCCGTGCACTTTTTGGCACATCAGTCTATTAGTATTATTTTACAAAAGAGAAAGGCCCCTACTTTTCAGCAGAGGCCTTGATATGATTTTATTTTCCTTCGTAGGATTCAACAAACCTTTTGCGCTGTTTGTCGGTCATGCCTTTTTGGATCTTTATGGCGGCGTCGTGCACTTCCGCCATAAGATGACCAAGACGAGTGCCAAAACTATCTTCCTGCTTTACCTCTTGAGCATGAGCATCATTTCTCATGTAAGCGCCAAAACCATCTGGGTCAACCTTATCAGGCGTCTCGTCTTCTCCCTCCATGAATTTTACACCTGCAAGATAGACTTCCAAATCATGAACCAAGTCTTTAGCGTTTCGCAAAGTAGTTTCCACCTTTTCAACATTATAACTTTCTTTTTCGCGCATTCTTTCTCCCATATTTTTTCTCCTTTTGATTAGTAATGGGCTAATTTGAGGTTAGCACAATTTTTCAAAAAGGCAATTTAATTTTAATGAGTCCTTAGAATTATTTTTCAGTATTTTTTGTTGAAAGTTCCACAACCTTATCCCAGATTTCTGAAACTTGAAAGTTTGACCCCAAAAAGTTTATAGAACCTGTTAAGTCTGGTTTCTTTCCGCTATCCCTCATTTCAAAAATAAGGTCATTTAATTCGGCGGCGGTCACACGACCAACCATTCCCTTGTCATCAGAGAACATGCCACCTATCCATTTTTTCTCCTTAGTTTTAACTTCTAGGCTGTTTACAAAATTAACAAGCTGACCAAGACTATCTATATTTTCTAATTCTTGGAAAGTATATTTTTCGCGTTGTGACTCCATATTATCTTTCATATTTTTATCTTTCTCCTTTTTAATGTTGATGTGCTAAGTCTATTTAGCACAGATTAACAAAAAGGAAATTTAATTTTAATAAATGTATTTTTAAGATTTTTAAAAAAATCCTATCTTCCCTTTTTCCAAAATTGATACCATTGTTTTCTTGGGTTTTTCTTTTCCCACTCTCTCGTATTTTTTACCTGTTCTGTAAGCAACGGCACTCGTTTTTCAAAAAATTTTACTAATGCATCCATCGTGTCTTGGGGAATATCTTTTTTATAAAAATATTTCATCGCTATATTCGCGTCGGTTATGCACAATTCTATATCTCCACTTGTTATCTCATTATCTTTTTTAATTTTCCTCTCCATATCATAGAAAATCTTAGACATTACGTCGTCTAATTGACCCCAAGCTTTTCCGCCATTGCTTTCTATAACTGATTTTAATCCAGCCATATCACTCCAATGGTCAAATTTTTCTTCATTTTCTGTATCGTCTTTTGCCTCCTCAAATTTACCTTCTAATTCCTTTTTTCTTACATCTATTTCTTCCGCTTCACCAGTTTGCCTTTCTTCTTCTTTTTGGCGGTTTTCTTTTTTTGCCAACGAATTTTCTGCTTGCGATTTTAGTAATTCAACTAACTTATTTCTTAATTTTTCATTAAGCGGTTTTAATAAAGATTTTTCACTATCCAAAAAATCCTCAAAAGACGCTTCGTCATTTTCTTTAATAAAAACATCTAAATTTGCTTTTGCAGTTTCAACAATACTTTTTATTCTTCCCCTTTTTTCTTCGTCTTTCTGTTTTTTATCTACCAATTCAGATAAGTCCTCAAAACTCTCTACATCCTCCATTTTTTCAACTTGTTTTTTCGGCTCTTCTTCTTGTTGACTCGGCTCTATTTCTTCTGATTCTGGTTTCTCACTTTCCCCCATCAACTTTGCAACAAAAAGTCCTCTCCCCCTTATTTCTTTTTCCGCTTCATCTTTTGATTCTGCAGCTACACTACCAGTGACTTCGGTTCCATCAGCCTTCATCGCTTCGTAGTAATATTGCGTTGAGCCGTCCACTTTTTCTGGATCCGGTAAATTTTCTTGCTTAGGCATAGTTTTGATTTTTAATAATATAAACCATTTTACTAACTACTCCTTAGAGCCATATTTATCCATGAATTCATCCATTGGAATATATCCACTCTTCACCCTAAATGGAGGCTTGCCCGTTTCTAAAAATTGTTTTACTCGCTCTTCGTTGATTTTACCTTCTCGGTTAATAAATTGGCCCCAAAATGTTCTGGCCCGAAACATATTTTCATTACCACTAGGGTAAGTATGCATGCCAATCTCTTCGGCTAGGTTGGTATCGAAGAGCCAAGATTCTGATACAAGTGCTTTTACGCTTGGGTAATTCTCTTTGACCTCTTTAGCAATGATAGCATAAGCCTCTTTGTAAAGCTCGCTTAACTTTTTTCCTTTTGGCACATCCTCTTGTTTAAAAAGCGGGTCAAGATGGGTTTTAATGCATTCATCTTCTGGAGTAATCCCTTGTTCTTCTAATCCACCATGCCCAGCACCCACGCTATACCTTAAAACTCCTGCGTGAAATTCTTCAGGCCCCTTTTCTTGTAATGGCCCGCCTTCAGGCAACTGATTAATAGTATCAGAGATAACGCCGTCCACAGTATTCATCCAATTATCTGGATTATTACTATAAGCCTCAATTATTTTTTCAGTTATTATCTGATTTACTTTTTCAAATTCTTTATAATTTTCTTCAGAACCAAAATCCTTGCCAGTTCTTTGCAAGAAAGCATCTCGGACGCTAGTGGACAAATCAGTAAATTCTTCAAGCGTCTGCTTAAAATCCATAGATTCGGTGTTTATGGTATCTGAGGGTGAAGGGATTTTCTTTTCAAATAATCTTTGGGCATATTCTAACTGAAGATGCAATATTTTTTCTTTCAAAATTTTCTCTTGGCTTTCTGTTGCCGAGCCTTCTTGTATTTCCTGCCCTTTTGATGGCTGTTCTGTTGGAAGTGGCTCTGAATTACCCTCAAATGGATTTTCTACTGACATAATTTTAGTTATTTTGATTCTAGGGGCTTATATTTAGATAATTTTTTCTTTGTCTTTTCAATCGCTGGAGTTATTTTTTCAACATACCCCGCTGAATAATTCTTATATCTTTCAGGGCCCGCAATATCCTTCTCCGCAAACTCAATACACGCAGTGGCATAAGAAAGAATATCGTTGTATAGCTGGATAGAATTTTTACTTTCCTTTGCTTCATCCAGTGCCTCAAATGCTTCCTCCCACCGCTCAGTGTACTTTTCTGGAGTGCAATCTCTTTGGTAGGTGCTCCAGCTAAATCCTTCTCCGATAGGTTCAAGAAATCTTCTATTGCGGGCATGGATGTACTGGGGAAGCGCTTTTTGCTTATTATAATGGATGCACCTTTCTAGCTCTTCAGCCTCCTTTTCAAGCCCAAGTCTCTTGGATTCAGCAACCATATCTTTTATACCTGAAAATAGTTCCAACAATCTGTCGTCTGCTGACTCGAAATTATATTCTTGCCTCACCCTGTTTAACACCTTTTCGATTACCATTTTTACTAATTTTAGTTCAGCAGATGAGAGAGACTTTTCATCAATTGATTTTAAATAATTTACAAAGTTTTCCTGATTGGTAAAGTCTATTTTCATATCACCTACCGCATACGTTTCCTGCTCGTCAAAATCGCCATGCGGATTGGGGGATTCCAAGTCGATACCAAGCTTTTCAAGAGTCTTCTGGTGCCTATCAAGCAAGTCCTGCAATTTTAGATTTTTGGATATTTCTTCATGCAAGTGTTCCAGCCCCGATGGCTTACTTTCTCCTAATGTTTCTTCATCTTTTTCTTCATCTTCATCATCTTGTCCCTCGAAGTGAGACATAATTAAACCGGCCATACCTCTTCCCAGCCACGCACCTCGACTGTGCTGGTCATCGTATGTTTCAAGGTCAGCGAGCAATGCCTCAACTTCCTCTCTTGTGGCTTTTTCTACTCCATCTTCTTGGCTTTCAAAATTACCTCCTGTTTCCGACATATTTTTATAATTTTAATAATAGATACTACGACTCAAAAAATTTATCCTTTAAAAACTCTGCGAATTCTTTAAATTCGGCTCGATATAGTTTTAGCCGTTTTGTAAGTTCTCTTTTTTCTTTATCGCTGATTTTTTTCCTCGGTTCTTTTCCGTAATCTTCCTTCCCGCTGTAAATATTAAAATGATTTCCTTCAAAGTATTCTGCCAATAATATTCTCACGTTTTCAGGAACTTCCCTCTCTTTATAAAATTCCTCTAAAAGTTTACCAACTCTTGCGTGTAGCTTTTTATTTTCTTCGCTCCACGCTTCATATTCAGGAGTCTCTTTAAGGTCGTGATCTTTGCTCAACTGGTTAAACTTTTCAACATCGTCTTCGGTAAAACCATGCTTTTTAAATAATTTTTCTCGTAATTCATCTACTGCTTTTCGGTATTCAGAATCCCCTAATTTTTGCAGTTTAGCTTCTTCCTGCTTCCACTCCCCGGTTACTGCTTCCTGTTTTTTCCACAAATTTTCTGATATACCATATTTCTCATACACCCCTTTGGTTATTTCTTCTCGTGGAAGAAATCTCGGCTCTGGTGCATTGGGAGCGTTAATAGCGACCCACGGAGAAATTCTACCTCTATTAACGTGACCGTGGCAGGATTGGTATGTGCCGATGCCAAGGGCGTTCAGCCCAATGACAGTATCCTTGATATCTTTTTCTATTTTCTTTCCTAGGCCATCGGTGGTGCTTTCAATATCTTCAACAATTTTGTGCCATTTAGCCTCCTTGCCTAACTCGTTTTTGATAACCAGCACAGATTCAAGGATTATATCATTATTTTTACCAACCACCTTCACGGTCCTTGGGTTAATACTATATTCCACGCCTTCGGTTTTAGAGATTTTTTCCAGGAGCTCAATCCATTTTTTATGAGACTCTTTGGTGCCCTCAAGGTCAGAATTTTCTGTGGCTTCTTGAATAGGGTATATTCTCATTTCTCCGCCTTCCTTTAAAGCGGCAAGAGAATTTTTAATAATGCCTTCTATGTCCTGCACTTCCTCGCCTCCCCAAATCGCGTTTGAGACTGTACCTAAAGAGACGACATAATCAAGATTTTTTATAGGAAGCTCCTTTTGAAAATTACCCTCAAAAATATGGTTTTTGAGGTCTTCTTTTATTGGCAGTTTATCGGGATTGGCATCAAGACCATATGCTTCTTGGGTAATATTTTCTTTGATAAGATGTTCTATGAATTCGCCTCCACCAGACCCTAAGTCCAAAATCTTTTTTCCTTTCAATGCCCCTTCATCTAAACCTAAGCCATTCGTATAGCGCTCAAAAGTTCTTTCGCGGATTACCTCAGGAGATTCCTTGATTTTTTCTTGTGAGGTTTCTAAAACTTCTCCTGCAAGCTCCCGTTCCGTTTCTTCAATAGCTCGCTGATTTTCTTCTGCTTTTTCCTGAATCATCTGACGGAATTTTTCATCCCATTGCTCTTTAGGGAGATTAAATTGATCCTGCAAAAAACGAGGATCAATTTCCCCTCGTAATCTTTTTTCGGGTTTTGATGCAGTAGGTTCATCTACTGGTACCTGTCTAGAGATTTCAGGTTCAAAAGGTGGTTCTCTTTCTGGCATAGTGTAATTTTTATTTATTCTCTTTCTTCTTTTCCAGCAAACTTTTTACTTCGTCGTAAGTCATTTGTTTCGGCCACAATAAGTTTCCCTCTGCATCATAAACAGGAATTAACATATTGGGTCCATCTTTATAAATTTCAAGCATTGTTTTTTCAACCATTTTTACATACTCTTGTTTTTTAGTTTCTGCATCTTTACTATCATCAATTATGTAGGACGTACCATATTGTTCCCTTTCTTGGTCCGTCGCAGCTCTCAGAATGGCAGGGACAACAACACCTAAAAAGTATTTTTGATCAATATCAGAGCAAGTTACAAAGCCAGTTCCCGGTGCGTACGATTCCGTTTCCTGTCCATTTCTAATAGTATCTATAACTACACTGGCATCTTCGGGTGATGGATTTACCATGTACTGACCCTTTTTTAATCCCTCTGCTGCAACCGAATGACCCCTGGGATTCTTGGAGTGGTGCAGATAAAAATCTAAATCAGCTTCCTTCAAAAAAGACATATCAAACATAATATTTAATCTGCCCGCTGAAAAACGTCCGTAGTAAACTTGTGGTTTGTCTTTTTCTGTTATAGGAAAATCACTAACTCCCTGCTCATAGATATTTTTACACCTACCGTTGATATTGAAATAGACATTATGGGGTATACTATCTTCTTTGGAAACACTCAATAGTCCATCTTGTAATACAGATTTTAAAGCTTTTTCTCCACTTTCCATATCTGAAATTTCGGGCGATAGTTGTAAACCAAACGTAGGTTCAACTCCTGAACGAGCAACTCCTGAATAGGCAATGTCTTTTTCGTTAATATCTCGTACCTTTTCCATTACCATCTCAACTATTTCTGGCAGCAATTCTGTTTCAACGTTCTCCATTTTAAGTTGCTCTGGCGTGGGGCCACTTACTGATTCTTGGGCAGAGATTTCAGGTTCAAAAGATGGTTCTCTTTCTGGCATAATTTTGAGGTTAGTGAATTATAACAAAAAATAACCCGGTAGACGAGCCTTATTCTTAAAAATTATGCATTAAAACAGCTCCGAGGTTTCCCGCGGAGCTTTTTGTTGTTCATGGACGTTTTTTCTTCTTCTGTTTTTTCTTCCCTCCAAATATCATTTTCCCGATTAGTTGGAAGGGTAGCTTGATTGTCCACAGAATCAAGCTGAACGTTGTGTTGCGTAGCCAGACGCAATATCTCTCCGCCAGTTTTGGCCCACCTACCATGAGTGTCAAACCGAGGCCCATGATAACCAAGACCATCAGCATCGAGAAAATCTGTCCGATTTCGTTTACCATTAACTCCTTTAACGAAAGTACTGTTGTGGGTCTCCCATGCCTCTATCCCACTTTGAAAAGGTGCGAGTTCCAAATGGCATCAGCTGGGCGATGAAGACATTGGACCCCTCCTGGACACACGCCAAATCCTTTGGCGAGAAGTTCTTTGAGCACATCATGGCTATGGATGCGGATCCTCTTCCTGCAGCGAGTTCCTTCCAAGTACTCGCGTTGAACATAGTTGGCAACGGTTTGGTAATCGAGCGCCGAAGTAATTTCCTTCGGAGCAAATTCATCACCAGATGCCGGGCCAATCTCAACAAGATAAATACTCACAGTCAGTCTCCTTTTGAGGTTGTCGCCCGAAAATTGGGCTTGAATGTACAACATTTCCATCAACACTTCAGAAAAATCTATTTGCATACATTTCTCTGAAGTACGGGCGATCCTTTCGAATCGCCCTTGGTCTTACGACCCTTGTTGCTGCTTTTTCAGATCGTCGATGACGGCATTGGCGCCTAGAGCATCGTCCTCGCTCATCTTGGCGAGATGGGGATACTTGCTACCGAGAGCACACAAGCCGCCGCCCTGGCAGACTTTGAGCCCCCGCTTTGCGAGCTGTTCGATGTCTTTGAGCGCGCCAGTCCATTGGCGGACTTTGCGGCAGTGCGTCGTCCCGGCGTGTCGGGTGTCAGCGTCTTCCGTGGCCAACTTGGCGTTGTCAGCGGTGACGATCTCGACGGGTTCGAACTCACTGTTTTGGAATTTCTGCACTTCGACCAGAAACAGAGCCATGACCTTCTCCTTGAAAAGAACGATTACCTCTTTCAACACTTCAGAAAAGTTTTCATCGAAAACTGCTCTGAAGTATGGACGAGTCAAAAGCGACTCGTCCTTGTCTGTTTTTACGTGTCAGATGCCACGCCCCTAATGCCCATCCTTATTGGACTTGGGGAAAACCGTGCTTGTCGCCTTTTTATGTTAGGCGGCAACGCCCTGCACTTCCATGATTCGGGAAATGAGTGCGGGAGTCGGGAAGAGCACATCAACTGCGCCCTCACCTTCTCCTTCAGTCACTTTCTTGAGCATGTTTTGCTCGAGGAGTTCCTGAATGCCCGCAACGACGTGCTGAGGGCCGAAGAGGTAAATGCCACTGAACGGCATGTCCGGCTCTTCTTCCTTCTCGGTGGAGCGTTCGGGCTTTCGCACGAACAACGCCCAGATTCCGAAAGTGAGGACACAGAGCCAGAAGTGGCGGT
>MHOU01000008.1 GCA_001821935.1 Candidatus Staskawiczbacteria bacterium RIFCSPHIGHO2_02_FULL_43_16 | reverse complement strand
TCCATTCTACGGTGGCTGAACCCAGGTCGTCGGTGTCATCGGTGTCAGAGATTAAAGAGGTGTTGATGGCTACGGAGGCGAGGTTATCCAAAGCAGTACTAGCTCCCCCACCCGATCCTGTTTGCCAAGTTGGCAAAACCCCCGCTCCGTTTGAAGTTAATACCTGGCCTGAAGTTCCCACTCCGGAAATTTGTTGAAGGGCGCCAGTCGTAGTGGTTCCTCCTGATAAAAGCGCGTAGGCAGTAAGCGATGAATTGCCAGTTCCTCCATTACCTACGGTCAAAGAAGTGGTAGTCAGACTTAATGAACCAAAAGATCCGGTGCCGGTAGTGGTTATATTTTTACTGCCCAAATCAACCGCGGCGGTGGCTCCCGTGTATGGCACTGATTCGGTTACAGTGCAATTGGCATCGGTTGGGAGACAGGAAGGATCAGTAGTTTCACCCGGACTATACGGTAAGGCAAAGACATAGAATGCCGTAGAAAACAAACCGGCCAAAACTAATCCAGTAATCAATGAGGAAAACAAATTCCCTTCTTTGGGCCAGAAGATTTGTCTTAATTTTTTAGAAATATTTTTCAATGTTAGCAACTTATATTCACTAAATTATTTATTTATTTTACCACAAAAGACAGTACTCGCCCTGTGCATAATCTTCAATGCAATAACTTTCTGCTTTTTAAAAATTACCGAGCCCGGCAACTATCAAAAAGCAGAAAGCTAATACATCTTTCTCACCAAGATTTCCAATAAATTTTTCACTCCGGCCTGGATTTCCGCCTCATTAGTGCCGCCGGTAAACTGTTCCCACTTTGCCAAAATTTCCGGGTCATTAATATCGCGTATGGCATTTTCCAGTTTCAGCCGGTCTTCAAAAGAAATCTCTTTGTCGGTTTTTAATACTTTTTGGATAAATAAGCTTAAGAAGTTAACCACTTTGACATTGGTTTTCTGCCGGGCCAGTTCTTTTTGGGCTTCCCTGACTTCCTGAACTTTCACAAAACTCTGAACGGCGAAAAAGACAACTGCTACCAGAAGAGCCGCCACGACGACCATTAGCAGAATGCTTTTTTTATTTGTTTGCACTGAATTATTTAATTCCATTTTGTATATTACTTACTTGTATGTTATTTTTTTGTTTCTCCCGAATTTTATCCCGATAAAAGTTATAGAGTAACATCAAGACAACCGCAACCAATAGAATTGTTTTCCAGTCAACTATGTTCAAAAACCAATATTTGGTTTTCAGTTCAATGTTGATATGAATCCCGCTCCCCTCTTTCACTTCAAAGGGTTTCCCGTCATAACTTAAATATCCGGGAGAGTCGACCTTTAAATAATAATATCCTTCGGGCACTAAAAATGAATAAGTTCCCCGGATGTCTGTGGTCTGGGGGTTTTCCTGCTGGAATTCTTTGGCCGGCCAAAGTTCATACTGCTTGCTTTCGGGGTTTAACCAATATAAAGAAGCGATAGCTCCGGCAATTCGGGTTTCCATATCCCCGTTTTTTTCATAAATATATCCCTCGGGGTCAATTAACGTAATCAGTTTTATTTCTTTTTCCTGATCACCGTCCACGTAATCAATGACGGTAATAATTTCATACTCACCGTCAACCACCGGAGTTTGGATGGTAGAAATATAAACTCCGTTTCCACTGTCTTGGTATTCAAATTCAGAAATTACCAGTCTTTTTTCTATGGTTGATGCATCTGGGAATTCCTGTGTATTTATTTTTTGAGTTGCTCCTTCAATGGGAATTTTGATGCTTGGCTCGGCCAACGCCGCCAAGCTGGGATTGGCAAACAGCAGTGAAGCTGACATAGTATTTAAATCAGATTTGACGGATGGGGAATTATATTTTTTTGATTTAAACACCACATATCCGGTCATTTTTCTAACTTCCTGTTCGGTTCTTACCACCAACTGTAAATGCTGGCTGGAAAGAACTTTAATGGTTTGTACCGGTTTTCCCTGGTTGTTAATTGACAGCGCCACATTTAAATCAACCAACCCACCGGCAACTTTAGCGAACACAATTTCCGAAGGAATGCTGTTTTTGGCAATAGCTGATAATTTTTCAATGGGTACTCCTTTGGGCACCGCAAACTTCCCAACTGCGATGGTTGGTTTGGGCAATACAGTTTCAGTGAGATTGGGCAATTTTAAATTGGCATTGGAAAGTTTTTGAAGATCCGTAATTTTATTAACCCCGACTTCGTTAAAGGTTTTTTGCACTTGGGGAAATTTTTGGGCAAGAAGTTTTACATCTGAAGGCAAGGGCTGCAGCACTAGCCTGGCCAGGGTCATGGTTGAAATATAGTGAAAAGCTCCCTTAAACGCGGGCGGAGTAATTTGGGGAACGGTAATGGCAACTTTGGGTAATTCCTTTGGCTTAAAAAACTGGGGGAATAAAAATTGAATGCCTTCGGTCAATTTTTTAAAAATATCCACGACAGGGGGTTGATAAGGTATGGGCGTGTCGTACACTGAAAATCCAGCTTTTATAACGGGGCTTGCATTGCCCGCCAAATCTTTAGCAAAAACCTCTACTTGATGGTTACCTATTCCCAAATTGCCGACAGGCAGCACCCAATTGCCCCATTGGTCGCTTGGCACAATTCCATAATAACCATCCAACAAAAAAATAACCTGGGCACCGGGCTCTGCGGTTCCGGTAATGGCAATCTGTTCAACCGTATCATACGATTTTTTTAAAACGCCAAGATTAATAAGTGGCGGCTGGGTGTCTAATATAATATTGGCCGATACGATGGGCGAAACAAGGCCCTGGGTATTATAAAATTTAGCATACACCGTTTTTAAGCCATCGGATCCGGGCAGTACCCAATTTTTATTCTCAGAAAAAAGTTCTTGGAAAGCGTTGGCAAAATCCACATTATCAGAAACCATCATTTTATCCACAACTACGCCCCCTTTAAGAGAAAGTGTAACATTTTTACTGTTGGTATACTGATTTTCATTATTTATGACAATACCAAACGGTCCATCATAAGTTCCGCTAGTCTCGCCACCACCGCCACCGCCAGATACCGACCCCCCCCCGCCGCCCGAAGAACGGGTACTAGCTGGCCGCCAGTCTGTGGTTACGTTACAGTTAGCGCAATTAAAATTAATACTTACATTATTATCTCCTGTTGCCGTTCCGGAAAATACACCTGAAGAACTTACCGTCACCCCACTAAAATTTATCCACCCCGTGCCTTCACACCAAGCTTTTCCTGAAAGAGTACCCTCGCTATTATTTACCACGCCGCTATTAGTAGGGTCTAAATTAATGCGACCCATGTTTTCATTCCAAGCATATCCAGTTACCACAGAATCGGTAATGTGCGTGTTCCCATTGGTAGTGCCAAAATTAATCCAGCCAATCTGGCTGGACCAGGCGTAACCGGAAATAGTGCCGTCAGTAGTTGAAGCAAAAACCGCTTGCGCTGGCAAACCTATAGCTGTAACAACAATAAATAAAAATACAAAAAACTTGCCCAAAATGTATTAGAATCTTTGAATTACGAAATGCACGTTTAATATTTTCTTTTCAGGTCTTTTCTCCTGAAAGCATTTCGTAATTTAAAGATTAGATATTAGAAATATTCATTCATTTTACCACTAAAAAAAGTTGTCAACAATGTGGATAACTTCACACTTCCAGCAGCAAAAAAATCACCATGCGGTGATTTTTTTGCTGCCCTGACATCCTTTAAAATTTCTATGAAATTTTAAGTGGGTGTCCTCAAGTCTTAACCAAGGCTAAAACAAATATTGGACTCCCTTGATAAATGTAATATAGAATATTTACTGGACCTCAGAGCTATCTTCATTGTAACTCTTCCAAAAACCAAGTCAAGTGTTTATAACTCCAAGATTGCCACCATCTGCTTTATTAAAGAAACCACCACCGGCGGAGGCATTAAAGAATTAACCGCATTGCCTTCATCATCTTTTACTTCCCAGGGTTTTTCTTGGACCGTTACTTTTTGCAATGCAAAGTCAAATGTATAATGGTACTCCGGAGTAATTTCATAATCATCGTAGTGTTCTTTCGTTTTATTTACGGGAATGGAATTACGCAACAATATCCTTTTGATTCCGTGCATATTATAAATTTGTCCCATCAACAGCCCGTCTTTATCCAGCCTTTCTTTGATCGGCTCAATGCCCAACTCATCCCCCTCTTTGGTAATCATGCGGGCTCCGCTGCAGCTGGCATTATCGCACATCAGATAATACGAATTGCGCTCGGCATCATAGCCGACATGTTTGGTAGGCAACAATTTCAAATTCCTGGACGTATTGCACAGGGGGCAAATTAACCGATATTTAACTCTTTCATCAATGACATTAGTTGGGACATCTATTAGGACAAAAATATCCGGATCTTGGCGGTAATCAATCAGGTTTTTAAAAAACAACGAATAAGAAACCTGATCCAAGTCGCGCGGAAAACCATCTAAAAAAATAGCTTTTTTACCCATCTTTGAAATTTCCCTTTCCGTTAACGCCAAAATCAATTCTGAGGGCAACAGTACTTTCGTTGACCGATTCTCCATGGCCTTAATAATATCCTCCACGGAAACGGGCCCGCGGTATTTTTTGTGCAAAAAATCAACTAATTCCTGTTTTTTGGCCGGGTTTTTGAGGGCTTCATCAAAGCCGCGGATCATATCCCCGATGGAAAGATGCTCTATCTTTTGGGAGTCAATAACTTCCTTGAACATTTTGGCATAGGTGCCCTTTCCGGAAGATTTTTTTCCCAGCAAATACACGATAAAGGTTTTATCTTTTAGGTAATCCTGCAGCTTTTTAATTTCCGCCCCGGCTTTGTATTCAAAATACGCCTGACGATCTTTTGCATCCGTCAAGTCAAATGTTTTCTCGCCGGTTTTAGTCTTAAAAATAGGAAAATCCATAGTGGTGAATTATTTTATTTGAATCTTCTCTCCATCGCTTACAAACTTAATATCCCCCCGCTGATCTGTCCTCAAAACCGTTATACCAAATTTCGCCAACCTTTGCAAAACTTCCGGCGTGGGGTGACCATAGGTATTTTCCCCGCCCACAGAAATGACGGCCACTTTTGGATTAACAGCCTGCAAAAAACTTTCAAAAGAAGAATATTTAGACCCGTGGTGCGCCACTTTTAATACGTCTGAAGCAACGCCTCCCGCCGTTACCAACTGCTCTTCAACCTTGCTGGAAATATCCGCGGTAAATAAAAATGATTTTTTACCGTAGGCCAGACGTGCGACTATCCCCGTATCATTAGCTTCTTTAAAAAACTGGCCTTCTAAATTTTCAAATGGATGCAACACCTCAACCGCCGCCCCGCCAGAAGTTATCACAAGCCCCGGCTTGGCAATAATAATCTGACTTCCCCGCTCTTTGGCTTTTTGCAACAGCGAAAGCCACTCTTGGTAATTTGCCCCCTCACGCTCCATGCCGGTCCAGACAATGTAATCTGCTTTATATTTTTTCAGTATTTCTAATATTCCCATCAGGTGGTCCGCGTCAGGGTGGGTGAGGATAACCACATCCAACGATTTTTGCCAAAAGGGCAACCGCCCCGATAATTTGCTTAAAACCGCCGCATCCGGCCCGCCGTCAATGACTATGTTCCTGTGCGCCGGAGTCCGGATAAATATGGAGTCCCCCTGCCCGACATCCAGTATTTCCACGTTCAAATAGCGCGGGCCCGCCAACATGAAAACTTCTTTAAAAACCAAAAAATCCAAAACAACCACCATGGCAACAAGTCCCAGCAATATCTTGTTTTTTGTAACCATACATCTATTATACCGCCAGTTGCCAACAAAAAACACCGGCAATCCGATGTTCTTTGGCCACGAAACGCGCTGTGGCAACTCTTATTTTTTCATTCCCATAATGCGAAACATTTTTGTCCCGCACTTTTCACAGGCTCCCGTCATGGCCAGGCGCACCTTGCCCCCCTTGCCCTTCATGGTCACCTGCTTTTCATCTTTCATCATACGCTTCGCTTTGCATTTTACGCAATATGCTTCTGTTGCCATTTTTTGACGATTTAATTTATTAAGAAAGGTGTTTTGAAACGAGTTTTGTCATTTCAAACATGGTAACCTCACCTTTTCCGCCAAATACTGCTTTCAGTTTCGCATCTGCTAAAATATTCCTTTTGTTCTTTGGATTTTGGAGATTATTTTTTTTGATATATACCCAAATATTTTTTACCACCTGGCTTCTGGGCATCGGACCCTTCCCAACCACCTCTTCTAAATCAGCGCTTAATTTCATTGGCTTCATAAAAGCCGAATTTGCTTTTCCTGGCATAATTTTTTTTAAATAAATTATAATTAATGATAATCGACCTTGTTTTTTAAAGCTTTCGCGATATTGCGAAAACCGGTTATGAACACTATTGCCCCATTTTAGCCTATAATGGTGGGAGGCGCAAGCCTGTGTCAACCCAGCACCACTTTCCCATACCAATTTTTCACATCTGTCAAACTATTTTTATAAAAATTATTATTAAACTACTATATAGATTATTGGAGGAAAGTGGTGCTGGGTCAAGGTTTTTTCAACTTCTGATTAAAAAAATTGATAATGTCAATATACCCGATGATGCATTGCTTGCTCTGGCCGTCCCACAAAAACGGCACTCCGATGCTTTCAACATCCAAGCCGCAGGTCTGAGCCTTATCCTGCAATTCATTGCGGTTATAGTCGCTTTCCAGCACATTCAACCTTATGTATTGCAGTTTTTCGGCCGCATTACTATCCCGTAAATAGTCGTCAACCTTGGCGCAATAAAGGCATTCATTGTGGAAAAATAACACCATGCTATCTTTATAGGGATCGTGTTTTTCAAAATATCCGGTAATGTTTAAAAACCCCACATTGGCGTATATCAGCCCCCCCAAAACTACCACGGCTACACCCACGGCAATGGCCACTGGCAACACATATTTTTGTGGCTTTCGCAAACGGAGCAATGCCGATATTTTCAGGGGGGTAATCCGATACAACCAAGAAAACATCTTATTCTTTTTCATATGGATATTATACCACATAACAGATTTGTGGCACGACCCTTTGCGCTTCATCAATATTTAACCTATAATATAAATGGTATTACAACCAAAAAGCACCTTTCACAACAAGGGGAGGCTCACATGCTTTCAAATCAGTCCAGTAGGCAAAGATACCGGATAAGGGTTATGGCAGAAACGGATATCCCCAACATGCTTGGTTTTATGAAAGCCATGGGCGACTTCCCCTATCAAAAAGAAAACCTCATGGACATTGTAAAAAAGAAAAGTCTTCTTGGGGTCATCGCCCTGGCAAACGAGTCTATCGCCGGCTTTACCTTTTTGAAAGGCCAGCGGATTTTCGACATCTATGTTGCGCCACCCCTGCGCAACCGGAATATCGGCACCCGCATAATTGGTGCCTTGAAAGAATGGGGCATCAATGAACTTTCCGCGCTAGTCAGGGAAGACGACCTAGCCACCCAGCTCTTTCTTGCCAATAAAAATCAATTCCGGCACATTGAAACCGTTGCAGGGGCATTTGCGACCCCCGTGCTATTGGATGACCCCGCAGGCGGAGAATACAAAATGACCAATGGGTACAGGATGAAATATTCATCCAATCCCGTTCCCCCCGTTTCCACCGTCAATCGGATAACTTTTGCATCAGCAGAAGAAAAAAATTTCTAGTAACCCAAGCAACCAAAAACCACATTGGAGGATGTGGTTTTTTAATGCTTTATGATTTCATAGCCGGCCACCCCAAACGCCACCGATACGTTCAATGATTCTTTTTTGCCTTTCATAGGCAGGCTGATAATAGCATCTGATAATTCTAATGCCTTTTTGGAAACACCCTTGACTTCGTTGCCGATAATTAATGCCATGGGAAAGCGCGGCTTAAATTGGCTATAATCCACGGATTTTTTACTTTGTTCCAAGGCAACAATGGCGATTTTTTGAGATTTTAATTTTTCTATAAGGCGCCATATTTGCTTATGATGTTCCCATGGCACCATTTTTTCTGCGCCGAGCGCAGTTTTACTAATCTTTGCCTCCGGCGGCTTGCCCGAAATCCCACATAAAAAAACCTTCGTCACTCCCAGCGCATCTGCTGTCCTGAAAATAGAACCAATGTTTTCCAAGCTACGGATGTTATCACAAATCACAAAGAAGTCTTTTTGGACCAACATTAAAGTAGTTGAAAATCATTGATAACCAACCCAAAGTTATACCCCAAAAATTTTGCGGCTTTACGGCAGAAAATCATTCTTTCGGTAAAAATCTCAAAATATTCTATGATAGGACAAAACTTGGTATCAATTTTTAGGGTCAGTGTAATCCGCTTTTCTTTTTTATCTACCTTCACAGCACTTTCCGTAGTGGCGTAATTAACCCGGTCATGAATGTCAGACTTGGTTTCTTCCATGCTTTGTTTGGCTACACGGCTACGGTGCACATCCGATTTATCCGCCAACACCACCAAGGCTGAAACATTGTGCACAAAATTCATTTCGTATTTGTCGTGGTTTGAGATTGCTTGTATAATCATGGCCAATTCCCTGGGCTCAAACTGACCGGTAAATACCTGGCCGAACAGCAACCCCCCAAAATGGTGGTGCAAGGTTCTAGTCATAAAATTTCCCATGTCATGACAAAAGCCGGCAATGGCCGCTAATTCCCCCTCGCGTTCATCCAGCCCTATAGCCGTAGAAATTTCCAAGACCCTTTGGGAAACCACTTCCGAATGGCGCAAGCCATGATTAGTGTAACGCAAGGCCTCCATGGCTTGCTCGGTCTGGTTGATAAATTCTAAAATCTGCGGATTCTTTTTAACGTCGTTTAAAGTTATCATATTATGTTTTATTAAATCTTTTTTCTACTTCCTGCCAATTGACCACGTTCCACCAAGCTTTTAGATAATCCGGCCGAACATTTTTGTATTGCAAATAATAAGCATGCTCCCAAACGTCGTTTCCCATAATCGGATAATGGCCATCGGACATGGGGTTATCTTGGTTAGCCGTTGATAGGATTTCCAATTTTGCCTGCCCTGAGCCTGTCGAATGGGTCCTAACCAACCACACCCACCCGCTACCAAATCTTTTTGCCCCGGCCTCATTGAATGTATTTTGGAATTCTTCAAAACTGCCAAAAGTCTTTTTGATTTCTTCTAAAAGCGCGCCAGTTGGTTCTCCTCCACCCCCGGGTTTCATTATCTCCCAAAACATTGAATGGTTAACATGTCCGCCAGCATTATTACGCACCGCCATACGAATTGCTTCCGGTACCGTATTTAAATTCATTAACAATTCTTCAGCTGATTTTCCAAAAAGTTCCGAGAACTTTTCCAGCGCTTCATTTAAATTTTTAACATAACCTGCATGATGCTTATCGTGATGAAGCTCCATAATTTCTTTTGAAATGTAAGGTTCCAGCGCATCATATGCATACGGCAACTGGGGCAAAGTGTGAATATTTTTATTCATAGTTTCATTATACCAAAACTTTCACTATATTTCACCACGCTTTATCTTCTCCCTAATGTTAGCCACATAGGCGTTAAAATAATGCAAATTGTGAAAAGTGATTAACCTTAACGCCGTGATCTCCCCCGCCCGCAATAAATGACAAATATAGGCTTTGGTGTAA
Source organism: Candidatus Staskawiczbacteria bacterium RIFCSPHIGHO2_02_FULL_43_16 (assembly GCA_001821935.1). Classification (GTDB taxonomy): domain Bacteria; phylum Patescibacteriota; class Minisyncoccia; order Minisyncoccales; family Staskawiczbacteraceae; genus VGLO01. The sequence continues at coordinate 44,125 of MHOU01000008.1, read as the reverse complement.
TTTAGGCAAACTTGGCAGACGCAGTTTTTATCCAACGGTTCCAGTTTTTTTAAATATTTTTGGGTGCGCATAATCAGCTTGCCTTCGCTAGTAAAAGCCACGCCGCGGCGGGCGTAATGGGTTGGTGCAGTGCAATCAAAGGTGTCCACCCCGCATTTGATCATTTTTTCCATGTCGTCTAAATGCCCTACTCCCAATAAATGGCGCGGCTTTTTTTCCGGTAATTCTTTAATCACCCAATCAAGCATTTTTGGCATTTGGCGCTTATCGTCGCCAAATTCTCCGCCAATGCCAAAACCGTCAAACGGCAAACTAGCCATGAATTTTGCGCTCTCAATCCGTAAATCTTTATACTTTCCGCCCTGGACAATGCCAAAAAGCGCCTGGTTGGATGTTTTGACCTGCAAACAAATTTTTGCCCAAGCATGGGTTTTTTCCAATGATCTTTTGGTGTATTCGTGGTTGGCCACCGGTGAAGTGCATTCGTCAAAGGCAAAAATAATATCGGCACCAATGTCTTGCTGGATTTTTATACTTTCGCGCGGGCCGATAAACAATGGCCGGCCATCAACGGGAGATTTAAAATACACCCCATCTTGAGTAATTTTAATATGTTTGGGCTTTTGGTTTACGGTCACTTCGGCATCGTGCGCCTGCTTTAGAATTTTCCCCACGCCGTGGTCGCGGCCAAAGCCCAAAGAAAATACTTGAAAGCCGCCTGAATCCGTCATCATAGGCCGATTAAAATTCATAAACTTGTGAATGCCGCCGGCTTTTTTCAAAAACTGTTCACCTGGCTTGATGTGTAAATGAAAGGTGTTGGCAATAAGCATGGGTGAATTTACCTGTTCAATTTCTTCACTGGTTAACGTTTTTACCGTGGCCTGAGTGGCCACGGTAACCAAACACGGAGTTTCAACCACTCCGTGTGATGTTTCTATCAACCCCAATCTGGCATTACTGAGTTTAGATTTTTTTAAAATTTTAAAATTCATGAATTTATGGAGCGAAGCGAATAAATTCACCTCGCAAATGTGGCTAATATCTATGGCATTCCTTGCGGCCACATTTGCGCTGGATACATTAATATTTTCTACGGCTGCAAAATATCTTCTGTTTTTCCGTTAATGGAAATGACCACGCTTTTGACCGTGGGGAATTGTTTCAAAGTTTTTTCAATTTGGGCCCTGATTGCCGTAACCCTGCAAGCGCCGGCCACTTGCGCGCCCAATGTTTCATCAAAATCGGCAGTTGCCACGCCGTTTACGATATTCACGCTTTTTACGGTAACGCCATAATTAATGTTGGTTGAAAACCCCCCAATCCCTTCCGCCCCTGTCGGGCCCTTTAACAATTCACGCAATGCGGCGCTGGCAATGGCTTGGGTTTTAGGGATTTCCCTTTCCAACGCTACCACATTTTCACAGACGTCGCCTTTGCTAAAATACACTTTTACCTTTGCCGTTTCAGTTATTTTCAACATGATAGGCACGCGGATTTCCTTGTCATTTTCAGGAAGTCCCGAAGGGTTGTCTTTGGCGAAGACCAAAAATCCCGGCCCGTCTTTTTTGGCAATAAAAGTTATTTCCCCCTGAAAAGGCACGTAATCAGCAGTCATCCATTCGCTTTGAGCCTGCACATAGGAATTTGCCAAAACGTTGCCGTCTTGATCTATAACTTTAATGGGAAAACTGGCTTCAAAAAACCAACTGCCCCGCGCCTCGCCGGTTATGGTTAGCGGAGGCTGCACCGTGTCGCCCGCCTTTACGGAAATGTTGCGCACATCCGCGGTATCTTGCGGCGGGTTATTATTGGTATTTTGAGGCCACAGCAAAAGGCCGGTGAGCGCGATAATAATGGCGGCTAACGCAATGACACTAATGATGAGATTTTTATTCATATGAATTTACGGAGCGAAGCGAGGAAATTCACCTCGTAAATGGGGCCAATATCTATAATATTCTTTGCGGCCCCATTTACGCTGGATACCTTGCTTGCGGTTAATTGATTTCATCCTAATCCCTGCCGCATAAAAAATCAATTACCTGGCGCTAGACATGGTTTTTAATAAAAGGTACAATTACATTAATCTAGGAAAAGGTCGTTTAATTAGTCAAAGAAAAAAATACATGTTCGATAACAATAACAATGGGGGCGGAAATTTCACTCCCCGCCCAAAAGTGCAAGGGAACTGGAAATGTTCAGATTGCGGTAAAGAAATAACTGAACTTCCTTTTGAACCGGCCCCAGACAGGCCTATTTACTGCTTGGATTGCTGGAAGAAAAACAGGCCTCCAAAGCGTTACTAAGGTAACGCCGCGGAAAAACGCGGAATTTAACGCAGAAAAATGCACAAAAACGTTTCAACAAAAAATCGCCCTCAGGCGATTTTTTGCTGCATGCAAGAAAATTACATAGCTCCCTTTTTTGACATTGCCATCCAGCCAACATATACCGCTGACAAACCTACCAAGATATAGATAAGGTTAACCAACATTGGCCATGTGCCAAAGATCATCCATACCACATTGGTGCTGCCCGTTAGTCCTAAGATCCCCCAATTTAAACCGCCAACTACCAACAAAATAAGGGCGATCATGTCTACCATTTTCATGTTCATTTTTTTAAAATCGATTAATTAATAGTAATCTTTTTTAACAAAACGACCTTTCCCCGTTAAAATGTTAACGATTTATTAATTATACCATTTTTGCAATTAACCACGTCAAACAAGTTATCCACTAGTCCACCAAACACCTCACTTCATTGCCCTCCCGTACTTCTAAAAATCCCGATTTAATTTCAAAAAAATGTTCCTGATTAGCCGTATCAATAACTTTAGCCACGCCTGGCTTTAATACGCCAATATACGTTTCATGATTATCTAATATAGTAATCTCGCCCACCATGGTTTTGCAGTTTAAAAGACGAGCCTGGCCAGAAAATAGCACTTTTTTTAATGAATAAACAGAAAGTTTCATTACTTTAAAATCACAAATTCAAAACACGTTTTGGATTTATTTATTGTAATTTTGATATTATTTGGGATTTATTATTTTGTATTTTGGATTTCACTAATATCTCCTTTCATATAAAAACTATCCTCGGGAACTTCATCGTGCTTGCCTGCCAAAATTTCTTCAAAACCCTTAATGGTATCTTCCAATTTTACGTATTTTCCGGGAATATTACTAAACACTTCCGCCACATGCACGGGCTGGCTCAAGAATTTTTGAATGCGGCGCGCCCGGCTGACCGCTTTTTTATCTTCAGCTGACAATTCTTCAATTCCCAAAATGGCAATAATATCTTGCAAATCTTTATAGCGCTGCAGGGTTAACTGTACGCCGCGGGCCACTTGGTAATGCCTCTCGCCTACAATTTTTGGATCCAGCGCGCTTGAAGTTGAGGCCAACGGATCAACCGCCGGATAAATTCCAATCTCAGTTAGCGCGCGGTTAAGCACAATGGTTGAATCCAGGTGAGAAAAGGTGGTGGCCGGAGCCGGGTCAGTAATATCATCAGCTGGCACATAAATGGCCTGTACGGAAGTAATAGACCCATTTTTAGTTGAAGTAATCCTTTCCTGCAATTCTGCCATTTCTTGCGCCAATGTCGGCTGATACCCCACGGCTGATGGCATTCTACCTAAAAGCGCTGAAACTTCTGAACCCGCCTGCGAAAACCGGAATATATTATCAATAAACAAAAGCACATTTTTCTTTTCTTCGTCACGGAAATATTCGGCCATGGTCAGCGCACTCAAAGCCACGCGGGCGCGAGCCCCCGGCACTTCATTCATTTGCCCATACACCAGCGCCGTTTTTTGCAAAACCCCCGATTCACTCATTTCCTGATACAAATCATTTCCTTCGCGTGTTCTTTCTCCCACTCCGGCAAACACCGAAGCTCCCCCACTTTCCTCCGCCACATTCCGAATTAATTCCATCAACAAAACCGTTTTTCCCACTCCGGCTCCGCCAAACAGCCCAACCTTGCCCCCCTTAATAAATGGAGCAATTAAATCAATCACTTTAATGCCGGTTTCAAACACTTCCACTTTGGTGGTCTGGTCAACAAACGGCGGCGCAGGCCGGTGAATGGGCCAGTATTTTTTAAATTGTAATTTGTGATTTGTAATTTGTGATTTATTCAGTGTTTCTCCCAACACATTGAAAATATTCCCCAGCACTTCTTGCCCCACAGGCACTTCAATCTGTTTACCGGAATCCGTGACTTCCAACCCCCTCTGTAACCCATCAGTCGACTGCAAAGAAATCGCCCTCACTTTTTGCGTATCCAAGTGTTTTACCACTTCCAAAGTCACTTCCCCATTCGGCCCGGTAACCTTCAAAGCATTATAAATCTCCGGCAAATTTGTTTGCTCTGGAAATTCCACATCCACCACCGACCCAATAATTTGTACAATTTTACCTTTGTTCATGTATTTTTTAATACGTACTGCTCGTCCGTCTTTTTACATCAAACACCCAAACCATATTTTTTACCGGAAATATTTCATATAAAATTCTATAAGAACCTGTTCTGCACCGCCAGACGTTTTCCTCACCTTTGAGTTTTTGCACGTCACCCTGATATGGATTTTTTTCCATTTCTTCAATTACAAATAAAAGACGCTGAACGTCTTTTTTGGGAAACTTTTTAACATCTTTTAAAACCCTATCTGCAACCTTAACGTTCCAAGGCATGGCGTAGTTTTACCAATGAAAGATATTTCCCATTTTTTATCTGTTTTCTTCCTTCGTAGATAGCCCGTTTTTCAGCCACGGTGGCAATTACCATTGGTACGATTTTTTTCAATTCCAAATACTCCTCGTAGTCTTTGCGATGGATAACCACCAAATTACCTTCAGATAGCATTTTTTTAGAAAGAATAACTGCTTTTTCCATATATTTTCTAAGTTTAGTATAGAATTTTTAGCCCCCTATGTCAATTTTCTAACTCCACACACAAAGACGCTATTAGGTTGATCAGCATTACATCAATCCAATAATTTGTACAATTTTACCTTTGTTCATATTTATGATTTTTCTTTAAAGCAATACTGCGAAAACAAGAAATCCTTAACCCTGATTTTTACGTAACGATAATTCATATTTCCCATCTCTTCCACTGGCACCAAATCATCCGTTAACCCCATCAAATCATCATAACTAACTTCCCCCTTATCGCCCTTTATTTCTTCACACCGAGCACGAATTCTTTCAATATCACCAATTAAATTTTCCACACCAAAAACTTCCCATTCACCTTGTGTCTTCACGCCATCTACAATATATCGCCGATTCCTTAATATATCAAAAAGCTCATCAAAATTTTCAGCAAATTTTAACGCCTTATACTCTTTCATTTTACCGAATTTTGCCTCGAAAGCTTCTCTTTCTGCATCGTCGCCTTCTTGAGGACTTGGCTGTTCTGATTCCATATTTTTTAAAATTAATTGATTAAAAATTTATTGATAATTGATACTTGATACTTGATAATTCTCATCTACGCTTGCGCTTCCGCACCAGCTGAAATTTCAATAATCTGGTTAGTAATACCCGCTTGCCGTACCTTGTTGTATTGTAAATTTAATTTTTGACCTAAATCGCTGGCATTATCTGAAGCGGTTTTCATGGCCAATCTGCGGGCGCTGTGTTCTGAAGCATTGGCCTCTAAAATAACATGATAAACTTGCATAAACAGTAAATGCCTGGCTAATTTTTCTAACACTTTTTCTGGCGAAGGTTCAATCGTATAAGTTTGGTTATTGTTTCTTGTATCTTGTATCTTACTGATAATATCTGAAAATCTGCCAGTGGCTGGAACAATTTCTTGGATGGTTTCTTTAATATAGTCAAAACTGATGGGCAAAACCCTGCGCACCATAGGTTCTTGCTTCAAAGCTGACTTGAAATTAGTTGAAAAAACAACCACCCGATCCCACTGTTTTTCTAAATAACCATTCACTAAAAAATCGGCAATGGGCTGGACTTGCTCAACCGTTGTGAAATCCCCCACTTGCGTAAACTTTTTTAGTCCCGTAGTCCGAACCACAGGACTAACTTTTTTTGAAAGATATTGAAATGCTTTTTCTCCAATTGCTAAAAATATTTTTTCTTCCTGATATTTTGCGTCATGTTCCTGTAAATACTTCTCAAATTTTCTAAATAATGAACTATTAAACGCCCCTGCCAAACCTTTATCTGAAGCCACCAGTACAAACAACACCTTCTTAATCTTCCGCTGTTGCAATAATATTGGCAGTTCCGTGGACGCCCGACGTCCACTCATTTCTAACCTAGTCAAATTCGCCAACAAATCCAATGCCGCAAAAGCGTACGGGCGCGAAGCCAGCGCAATTTCTTGGGATCTACGCATCTTCGTCGCCGCCACCAATTCCATCGCCTTGGTAATTTTATTGATGTTGGCAACTGATTTAAGCCGTTTTTTTAAGTGTTGCGGACTGTCCACGTGAATCTGGAATCTTGTATCTTGTAGCTTGAATAGAATTTTGAATTCAGAATTCTCTATTCCATTCTAGATTCCAGCTACTAGATACTAGATTCTATGAATTTAGTGATTACTTCCTTCAACTTTCCCTCAATGTCATCAGTTATCTGTTTTTCGGTTTTCAATGATTCCAACAGATTCCCATGTAAATCTTTTACGTACTCTAAAAATTTCACTTCAAGTTTCTGGATTTCTTCGGGTTTGAACTTATCAAAATATCCGTTTAATGCCGCGTACAAAACCAGCACCTGTTCTTCAAATGGAAAGGGATTTAAATCAGACTGTTTTAAGACTTCGGTCATAATTCTTCCCTTGTGGATTTTTTGTTTGGTTTGTTCGTCAACATCGGAAGCAAATTGTACGAAGGTTTGTAATTCCCTGAACTGCGCCAATTCAAGCCTTAACCTTCCCGCCACTTTTTTCATAGCTTTGGTTTGGGCTGCGCCTCCCACGCGCGAAACGGATAAACCCACGTTTACCGCCGGCCGCGTGCCCTGATAAAACAAATCTGATTCCAAATAAATCTGCCCGTCGGTAATGGAAATAACGTTGGTAGGAATATAAGCTGTGCCGTCGCCAAGTTGCGTTTCAATAATGGGAATCGCTGTAAGCGAACCTCCGCCGTTTTCTTTGGAAAGTTTGGCGGCGCGTTCCAAAAGCCTTGAATGTAGATAAAACACGTCTCCCGGATAGGCTTCTCTTCCCGGTGGTCTACGCAAAAGCAAAGAAATTTGCCTATATGCCCAGGCATGCTTTGATAAATCATCATAAATAATCAAGGCATCCTGGCCTTTGTCGCGGAAATATTCACCAATAGCGCATCCGGCAAAAGGAGCCAAATACCACCAAGCGGCCGGGCTTGAAGCTCCCGCCACCACCACAATGGTGTATTCTAGGGCGTTATTATTTTTTAAGGTTTCAACAATTTTAGCAATTTTAGATTCTTTCTGCCCAACCGCCACGTAAACGCAGACCGTGGACGTCAGGCGTCCACCGCTTTCTTTACCTTGATTGATAATCATATCCAACGCAATAGCCGTTTTCCCGGTTCCGCGGTCTCCGATAATTAATTCTCTCTGACCCCTACCAATCGGGATCATGGCATCAATAGCTTTAATTCCGGTGTGCAACGGCTGTTTTACGGATTGACGAGCCAACACATCAGGAGCGTTATTTTCCAAAGGGCTTGCTTTTGGCTTGTCTTTTTCTGAAAAAATTGGCCCTTTGCCGTCCATGGGGCTTCCTAACGGATCAACCACCCGGCCCAACAACTGCTCGCCCACGTTAATAGAGAGCAGTTGCTTGGTGCGTTTTACTGTCTGCCCCGCTTTCACTCCGGCCGTATCGCCCAGCAAAAGGGCGCCCACCGCGTCTTCTTCAAGGTTTAATGCCACAGCCTTAATCTTTTCTTTCCCAGCCTCTACCACCAAAACCTCCTGGCTTTGCACATTGGAAAGACCGGAAATTTTTATAATTCCATCACCCACTTCAATAATGGTGCCGATTTCTTCCCATTTTGGATCAGGCTTATAACCTTCAATCTGTTGTTTTAATTTTTCTAAAATTTCATGTGACATTTAATTGAAAATTTCATTTAACTTTTTTTGCAAAGAGAAATCCAATTGTTTTTCTCCGTTAACGATAACTCTCATTCCGGCAATCAATTCGGGATTTATTTTTTCGACTACCGCATCCCCATTTTTTATAAAACCTTTCAGGGAATTTTTCGGCAAGCGACGCGCGGTTTCAATCACCACGCTTTTATGACCGCTTTTTTCCAAAAGCATCTTTTCCGCCGATACCGCAATCTGTTTTAGTTTTTTTGTATCGCCGTTTCTTTCAAGCACCTTCAAAAACCTTTCAAAAATACCGGTCTTTTTAACCGCCAATGCTGTCAAAAGAACCTCTGCGTACATTTTGGGTTTAATGTTTGCCATGGTGCAACTGTAAAACGGCTTTTTCTATGAGCGCCTCATCAACGGCTTCGGGCTTTAACTCAACGGTTTTAACAATCATTTCTTTAACCAAGACTCCGGCCTCTTTTAATATCTGCCTTTGTGATTCTTCCTGCGCTTTTTTGTGCTGGTCCTCTGCTTGCGCTAGTAGCTGGCGTTGCCGTTCTTGCGCTTTTTTCACCAAGCCTTCTTCCAATTTTTTGGCGCGCTCTTGCGCCTGGCTCATCATAACGGCGGATTTTTGGTCTGTTTCTTTCAGGCGTAAAATGGCAATCGCATCCACTTGTGCCAACCGGACATCCGCTTCTTTGGCTTTTTGCAAACCTTCACTAATTTTATCCTGCCGGTCTTTGATCAGTTTTCCAATGGGCTTGAAGGCAAACTTTTTAAGCAAAAAAAGAATAATCAAAAAATTGACCAGGTTAGCTAAAGCCACCTGCCAGTCAAATCCGATTTTTTGTAAAATTTCGTAAAGGTTTACCATGCCACAAAGGGTTAGATAATAAAGAATGCCACCAAGGCGTAAATGGCGGTTGATTCAGCCATCGCCACCCCGATAATCATTTTGGTAAACAGAGAATCAGAAATTTCCGGATTCCTGCCCATGGCCTCAAAACCCTTGCCCAAAAGATAGCCTTCTCCAATGGCTGTCCCCAACATTGCCATTATAATAATGCTTTTTGCAATTAACCTCGCTGATTCTACTTCCATAATGTTTTTATGTTATTTTTAATATTATTATTTACTGTAAGCTACTAAATACTTTCTGCTCTGCTAAGAATCTTCCTGGGGCGCCGGCTTAAGTGCCAACATGTAATATATGGTTATCAATGAAGTAAAAACGATCGCCTGGACAACCGCAACCAGCAAACCCATCCCCACCAAAAAAACAGGCAACACATATGCCACAATCCCACCAATGACCGTTGCCAATACAATCCCTGCGTACATATTTCCAAACAACCTTAACGAAATTGAAAGCACTTTGGCAATTTCCCCGATGATATCCAAAAAACCGACAAAAAGATTCACCACGGAAATCATGCCATTTTTGAACCCGTCTTTAAAACCAAAATATACCTCATGGATTTTTATAAATCTTCCCACATAACCTAACATCCCAAAATCTTTAATGCTCATTATTTGAATCACTGCCATTGAAGCCACCGCCAAAGAAAAAGTGGTGCTGAAATCCGCCGTTGGAATTCTCAGTAGCGCCTTGCCATTATAGGTAATATTGGTTAATCCGGGTAAAATTCCCATAAGGTTGGAAAATAACACAAATAAAAATATGGAGCCGACAAAAGGTAAAATAAACTTGGTCTGCTTTTTGCTTCCGGTAATTTGCAAAACAAGGTTTTCAATCAATTCATATACCAATTCAACCGCCCCTTGGATTTTTCCGGGAAGCAGGGTGAACCTGGTGACAACATAAAAACAAAAAAGAGCGCACAAAAGCAAGATAAGGAAAATAAAAATCGTGGAGTTATTTATCTGAAAACCCGCTATTGTAAAAATAGTTTCAGAATATATGAGGTCTATGGGTCGGGATATTTGTAAAAAGTTCAAATTAAACATGGTTATTTTCTTTTATGCGCCGGTTCACCTCTTTCAATTTTTTATTTAAGCGGTGGTACTGAACCAAAACTAAGGCCCAGGAAAAAATAAAAGCCGTTGCCAGGGCGATAGTGGTTGCCAAACCATCGGTACCAAGCATCGCATCAACTTTTTTACCCGCAAAAACAGCAATACCGGCCGGAATGGCAAAAATAAATGAAATTTGAAGCCCCAGCCAAAATATTTTTTCTATTTGCTTGTGTTGCTCTTGTTGTAATGCATTCATATTAATCGGAAGCGGTCAGAACTAATTAATTAATGATTCCACTGTAACCCGATTTTATATTTTTTGCAATAACAATAAGATTACCCAAACAATTGTATTTTTATAACTTTCGTGTTATAATTCTTTTGCGTTTAGAACATTAAAAACTTTTTCTAGAAGGAAGGGTAGAATGGACTCCAATAGTGTTGTTGGGACGGAAAAACGGAAGAAGTGCTGGAATATGGAATGCCTTTTCCTGGGCCTGGTCGGGTTCGCCCTCATCTGGCTCTACAAGGAAAGTCTTCTGCCACACCTTAATGTGGTCCCGGAAACCATTGTGCTGGTCATCTTTCTTGGAGGATTGATGGGAATTACCAGAATCCCCTTTCCCTCCAGCATCGCCGGCAAGGCCATACCCATTCGAGCCTATCCGCTCATCAGTGGATTAATCAGTGGATTCATGGACAGCTTTTTGGTGTTGCTTTTGGTCGAGGCAGCCAACCTTCAGGGAGAGAAAAAGGCAAAGATGAAATTCAAGGCGCTCAACATGTTTGCCGCCCTGATCGGAGGACTCACCCTTTACATTGGAGAAATATACATACTACCAGTTCTCCTAAAGTACGGGCAAAGGGATTGGTATTCCATGCTTCCCATGATCCCGCCGGTGTTTGTTTTTTTGTCGATGCTTTCGGTTGTGGCGTCAAAGCTGGAACTAAAAGTGTTGCCGTTTAAAAATGGCAACGGCACCAATGGCAACGGGCACCAAAAGAAAACCGAAGCTGACTGGGGTGACTACCTTGAGTTTGCCGGAGCCATTTTGCTTTTGCTCTACACCCACGATGCCTTTTTGTGCCTTGGCATCTTGCTGGCGTACTCTTTTGTCACCGGCCAGGGAGAAGATTTAATAGACATCATGAAAACGGAAACAGAAGTGGGGGTGATGCTTCTACTGGTGTTCGCCGCTTTCGTGGCAGGTCCAATTGAACCCTATATGGCAAAGTGGGGCGGATGGTGGGCCTTCTTCCCCTCTGTGATAAACGGGGTTTTGACGGGAGCCATTTTTCCGGTGAGCGGGGATATGTGGCATGATGTCCATATTCTGAGCACAGCCGTGCTCTTAACCCCCATCAGTAGCCTGGTGGGAGTAATGCTCTTTAAAACCATTCCGGAATGGAAATTCTACATCAAGTATGCTTTTCCATTCGCCCTGGCATGGTTTTTGATAGCCGGCGCGTGGTTTTACGGACTGTGGCCATTGCTGAAGGAACCGTTTGAAAACCAGTTCGGAGCTCCACAGATACAAAACGTCAAAAAGGCGCACTAAACTGCGCGAAAACCCTGGAAGGATTCCAGGGTTATTTTATTGCACCAATTATGTTACAGCCTTCTTGATGATTTCCACCAGATCAGTAGGACTGGTGTTAGCCTTGATGATGATTTTATCGGCTTTGATGCCTTCGGGCATTTGCTTTTCGGCGTTTTCCTGGTTGGTTAATATAAACACTTTCATATCTTTGGTGGCGTGATTCTTGCGTATCTGGACAAGAATATCAATACCATTCATGTCGGGCAATATTAAGTCCAGCAACAAGGCTGCCGGCGATGGCACTTTTCCTTCCTCTATTTCTTTTATTTCTTTAAGTACATCCGCACCCAAACTCAGCACTTGGACATCAAAGTGGCTTTTGGCCATCACCGTCTGATAAATATCTATAATGGCCGCATCGTCCTCAACTAAAATTATTCGTTTACTCATAATTTTTCGCGGAATGACGCGGAATCTTACGCGGAATTTCGCGGAAACGTTCTTCCGCGTTTTTCTGCGTTAATTTCTGCGGACTTCCGCGGTGTTTACTGAAATGGGTCATTATATTCCTCTTGCGGTGAACTTTCAATAATGGCATCTCGCTTTTCCCATGCTTCTAGCACTGACCGATAAGTTTTTTCCTGAAACGTTTCAGGAGAATCAACCATTTCTGTATTTTTTGTTTTGGGAACAAAGATGTAGGCGTAAAATAAGAAAGTACCGATGACCGCTTCCAAGACAACAAACAACAAGATAAATAAAAACGCATGGCGCGCTAAAACCCATGGAAGTTTTTTGGCAACGGCTCCATATTTAGCCACCGTTTTTTTACTATCTTCAATAATAATGTTAAATATGTTTTCCATAATTATGAGTAAGGGAGATATGAAAATAGCAAATTTTCATAGCGACCGCACGATTAATTATATAAATTGCGCAAGCAATTTCTATAATATTTTACCTGGGCAACGCCTCTACTAATAGATACGCTTCCACGGCATCGGCGGATGCGACTTTACCATCAGCATCTTTTTGGCTTTTTTTAACCGTAAAGCTGTTTATCCTGACCAAATACGGCCCGGCTTCCAATTTTTCAGAGAACTTCAACACATCTGAAAAGTCGCCATAGACGCGTATTTGAAACGTAATATTGCGCCCCCCCAAAGCCCCTTCTTTATTGGTGGCGGGCGCTATGGCCACATCGCTGGTTATATTTGTATCAGAAGAAATACCTTCCAGAAACGTGATAAAGGCTACGGGGTTTGCGCCGTCAACAAACAACTGGCCGATCTTATTTAAATCTTCCTGATACTCGCCATACCGAGATTTAAAAGAATCCAATTCTTTGTCCTGTAATTGCATCAATGCCACCTCTTTTTTTGACAGGGTGATTTGAGCCGAGGCGCCAAGAATCGCCCCGAAAACCAGATAAGAAAAAACCGCCAGGGCCACGATCAGCGTGCCGGCAAGAATTAACAAGGTGACTTGCCATTTATTTTTAGGAATAATAGTCATGGGCCGTTAGGAGGCATTACCTCAAGGGTTAAATAAAAATTGATGTCTTTGGGCTTTATCCAATTATCCGGCGGAAAATAAACGTTCGTGACGCTTTTTTGCTGTTGGATACTGTCTTTAAAGGCCAGCAGGCTTTCACGGCTGTCCGCCACCCCGCCAATGCCCATCTTAATGGTATTTTTAGTTCCCGGCTCCATGGTGATATCGGTTACTCGTAAATCCGCAGGTTTTGGGATATCAGAAACCGTCTTTAAGGCACCGCTAAAACGCACCTCTTTTTTATAGAAATTATCCAGTTTGAGCAAAGCCTGGTTGCTTTGGCTTATGATATTTTTATAACTCAAGAAGTCGTTAGTTTGATATGTATTTTTAGCCGATCGCAATATTTCTCTATGGTAGGCAACCTCGGTTAAAACATAAAAATAAAGTGAAAGCAATATTAACGCAAAACAGGCCAGCGCCGCCAAACCCATGTATGCCAGCACGGCCGCCAGTTTTTGGTTTTTTTGGGCCAGCAATTCCTTCTTTTCCTGTAATGGCAATAAATTAATCATTGAGCTGATCTTCTTGGTTGGCGGCAGCACGTAGCGCCAAACCAAAAGCGGTAGTGTATGATAGGGCTTTTTGGTAAATAATGGGGCACCTCTCCCCCTTATTGCAGGGGATAATATTAATGAAGGGATCGCCCAACCCAACCGGGATATGAAGAGCCGTTGAGAGAAATTCCGCCAAACCTTTTAAATTGGCTCCGCCGCCGCACAAGATGATTTTTTCAATATCATCATCCGAAGGAAAATAATCGTGGGAAGAATGGCCATGGTAAAAGCCAATATACTTTTTAATCTTTAAAGCGAAGTCTTCCAGCAGCGGTGTCATGGCGAGTATGGCTTCTTTGTTTTCTTTGCCTTTTTTGGATACCAGGCCGTTTTTTACTTTTAACTCCTCGGCTTTTTGAGAGGTTACATGAAGCGCGCCTTCAATGGCAACTGTAAGCTGTTTTGAAGAAAATGGCACGGAAGTGGTAAAGCGCGGCGCACTGCCTGAAAAGATAATGAAACTGGTATTGTCTTTGCCAACATCAATCAGTGCCACCGGTTTTTGCGCCTGGCCGTTTTCTACCAGGGCCCGAGCAATTGACTGGGACTCAATTTCCAGCACGCAAGGCACCAGGCCCGCCGCCTTCGCGCAGGCGACATATGAATCAACAATATACTTGGGCATGGCGTTGACTAAAATATCCAAATGGGCGCTGTCCGTAACTTCTTGATGGGCATTAATGACTTGGAAATCCAAATAGACGCTGTCAATGGGAAGAGGAATATAATTTTCCGCTTCAAACGGCACGGCTTTTTTTAATTCCTGTTCGGTCATGCGCGGCATTTGGATGATTTGGGAAAATGATTTCTCTTCCGGCAATGACAACACGACATGCTTGGTAGCGATCTTTTTACCCTTAACGCCCTCCAAAGCGCCCCGGATGATTTTTACCAAAACCTCCTGCTGTAAAATCACCCCGCCCCTTACAATATTGGGCGCAATCCTTAATTCATTATAAGAAGCCAGGAAAAAATTCTTCTTCCTTTTTTCCAGTTTCACCACTTTTACGGAAGAATCATTAATGTCCAGAGCAAACAATTCGGGCTGTAAATTTAAAAACTTAAACATGAAAATTTAAATATTTAAAAATTTTCACCGAGCACAAAAATCTTTAGATTTTATGTGCTTGGTAATTCAGTTATTATACCATAGAAATGGGACTATTTTTCCTGCCAGCTCTCCACCTTCCAGCCGCCGCTGGGGCCTGATGAAAAAAACGTATTGGCCAAACCGCTATTATAGTCCAACACGGCGTTGTTATTGAGTTTCACTTTATATCCCACCAATTCGCTCACGCTTACGTTGTTGTTGACCTTAATGCCCCCGACCGTGGTGTAAAATACCGCGCCGTCGGCGTTGTTGCTGACTTCAATGGCCGTATCCGATACGTTGGTTGATAATACCAATAAATAGCTTCCCTCCTGGCCCGAACCCGTCAGCACCGTGTTATTGCCCGTGTCCATGGTGCCATCAAGCACAAACACCCCGCTGAGGGAACCGTACGAACTGTCCAAACGGATGGTATTGGAGTTACCGAAAATAATGTTACCCTGCACGTAAATGACCCCGGTAATGTTAAGGACGGCTCCGTTGCCAAAACTCAGGTTGCCGGTAATTTTAACGTGACCCAGAGATACGGTGGCATTATTTCCAATGCTATAATTTCCGGTTATCACCTGGCCGGCGGCGGCTTCAGTTTTCCAGTCGTTAATTTGCGACTGGCTGATAGGCATGGGCTGGGTGGGAATTTCATCGGATTGTAAAGAAGTGCTGCCCCGCACCGTACAGGTATGGACTCCCCCCGTCACATAGGTTAAGTTGGCCACGCTGGCCGAAGCCAGACAGCTATAACTTTGCACGCTGCCTCCCACGTACACATCTTCAATACTATGACCGTTGCCCGCCACGATGACCTCATTATCAATCGTTCCGGTGCCGGTAATGTTGCCATTGGAAAACACGTTGCCCTTAATCCGGCTTCCGTTAGACATATCCAACCCGCCCTCGCCTACCTGGGCGCCATAAAAAAACGATGCGGCGGCGGCATCAAGGCTGTATACCGTTTCTACGGTCCTGATACGGCCATCCACATCCCCCTTTGAACTGATAGCCCGCGACCCGCCCACCGCGGCCGGGATGGTAACATCAGCTATGGCTCCGCCAACGGGCAATGCGTACGAAAGCGTGGAAATTGAGGGATCATTGTTCAGCCTGAGCAGCGCATCTTCAATGCCAGATTCGGCCGCGTAGTAAGACTGGGTGGCTTTGACCGCGTTAGTGGAAACGCCCTGGCGCTGGGCCACCAAAGCGCTCATGCTCACCGCCACCGCCAACATGATAATCAACACAAAAAAAGTAATAACAGAAACGACAAAGCCTTGCTGGTTGTTGATGATATGTTTCATATTAATAACTTCTTAAAGAAACCGTTGAATCCAATGTCACCAGAGAACTTTGGCTGGTTTCGTTAGTGGGATTTTTGTTCTCAACCGTTAGGCTTATTTTAACCGATGTGTTGGCGCCATTGGCAATTTGCGAAAAGGAAAGGCTGGTTATGGCTACGTTGCCAGCATTTAACACGACGGGAACCTGGGATTCTTTTTTCAAGCAAATATCTGTACTATCCGCGCCACACAAGAAAAAATCAATGAATGTCACGTCTTCATCCAGAGGCAAGTGCCGGAGGGTTTTTAAAGAAAGCTGGGCTGCGCCGGTGGTGGGCGAATACACATTTTCGGCTCCCTTTATTTCATAAGCTATCACATCTAATATCCGGCGGGCATTTTCCAGGGTGTTGGCGTTGGCTTTGGTTTTAAGATTGGTAACATTCATCCAGAAAACAAACCCCAAAATAGCCAACAAAACAAATGAAGATATGGCAACCGAAACCAGAACCTCAACCAAGGAAAAACCCTTTTTGCCAAAATGTAACCGGTAAAGCTTTACATTCATTGCTGATTCCAATTGGTTAAATATGATATAACTTGGTACGTTTTAGCACCCAAAGTTACGGTGACGGTGACTTTACGGGTATCGGGATCGTCACGAGTAGCATTATACACCGCTTCAATATTGTTGGTTGCCAGATCGCGCGAAACGGCATCAAAAACCACCTTCCGGGTAAAATCGCCCACGGTTTCAATGCCTTCGGTTAACTGCCATGCGGGCGGATTAATCTCCGGATCCAAGGTTGCGTAATAGGGGTTGGCGCTGCCAATACTTTTGGTTGCCAAGCCATTGGTTTGCCAGGTGGTTCCTTCCCGAAATGAACGCACCGCTTCCAATTCTTCT
The DNA here is from genome assembly GCA_001821935.1 of Candidatus Staskawiczbacteria bacterium RIFCSPHIGHO2_02_FULL_43_16. Taxonomy (GTDB): domain Bacteria; phylum Patescibacteriota; class Minisyncoccia; order Minisyncoccales; family Staskawiczbacteraceae; genus VGLO01. Next base: position 27,122 of record MHOU01000008.1, on the reverse strand, counting down.
TTAATCAAAGAATCAGCTTGGGCGGTTTTTTGCAGTGAGGTGGCAAGCGTTAAAGCGGAAAACCCGACCCCCAGTAACGTAACAAACACCACGCTGATTAACGTGACGGCTATTAAAATTTCTAGAAATATGAACCCAGCACCACTTTCGCGAATATCATTTTGATAAGATTTTGATGGCAAATTCATAAACATACTTTTGTCTGCATACAATTATTTGGCGAAAGTGGTGCTTGGGTGAACCCTATTGCCACTCAAGATCAGAAACATACACCGACGAAAAGCTGGTGGTCAGGCCGTCGGCCGAATACAGCGCCAGGTTGCCCGAACTGTCACCTGAAATGGTAACGCGCAAGCTTTTATTGTTCATGCTTGCGTCGCGATGAATGCTAAACTGGGTATCGGCATCGTTTAAACGGTGGGTGCGTACAGTTACGGTTTGATCAGATCCGCCGGCCGCCACCGTGCCTGTCCAGTATATTTGACCCCCCGCCATATTAACGGCGATGGGAATAACCTGGGAAACCGTGCCGTCAAACAGCATGGTGATGCTTTCGGTAGCAGTATCAATCACCCGGCTATAATCAACGTGCACATGGCGTGAATCTTTCACCCGGGTGTCGGCCACTACCGCAGGAGCCGTAAAATCCAAAATGCCGGCGCTGGAAATATAAACGGTTTTTGTCTTGCTGGCATCGGCTTTTAATCTTACAGAAACGCTGCCCGCCGGATTAGCATATCCGGTTAACTTGCTAAACACCACTTCATTGCCACTGCCCAAAAGGATTTCCGAAAATTCCACCGTTTTTGGCAGCCAAAATGATTGATCGGCCGCCTCAAGGCGCGTGGCATAGGTGGCTCCTTTGAATATGACATAGCGGTGGGGCGAAACGCCGGTATCCACATATACGCCATATTGGCTTTCGTCTTGCGAGGCAATCGTTTTACTTTGGGCCAGGGTGAGGGCGGTGTAAAATTCCTGCATACCGTTGGCCACGTGGGAATTTTTTAAAAAAAGGTCGAGGGCGGGAATGGAAACCAGCACCAAAACGGCGAGAATAAAAATTACCACCAAAATTTCAATCAAAGTAAACCCAGCACCACTTTCGCGATTGATGGGTTTCTTGCAAATCATAATATTCTTAAAATAATGGTAAGCACTAGATAATAATGACATAGCGAAAGTGGTGCTTGGGTAAAGCCCCTTTGTTTCATAAATTTAACTTCCGATAAATTTTAGTGAAGAATACATGGGCTGGATAATGGAAAAAGCGAAAAATCCGACAGACACTCCCAAGAAAATAATCAGCATCGGTTCTATTAAAATGGCCATCTTTTCCACCGCGGCGCCGGCTTCCTGTTCATAAAATTCGGCCAGTTTTTTTAAAATGACGGCGGTTTTTCCGGTTTCCTCCCCCACCTCCATCATTTCAATTACTCCGAACGAAAACAGGTTAGCATGTTCGCGCAGGGCCCCGGATAATTTTTCCCCTTTTTTTATTTTCACCGCCGCTTCCACTAAGGCCTTTGAAAAATACTGGTTGCCCACCGTTTTGGAAGAAATTTCCAATGCGCGTATCAGCGGAACCCCGGAGGCGATTAATGAAGAGAGCGACCGGATCAAAAATGCCGAATTGCCTTTTTTGACAATCTGGGAAACCACCGGCAAACGCAACAATAACGTATCCAAAGCCCATTTGCCCTTGGGCGTCCTAATGATCAGCATAACAGCGCCCACCAGCGCTGCCGGTCCGGCAAAAAGCAGCCACCAGTTTTTTGACAAAAACCTCCCCCCCCATAATACCGCCCGGGTGTAAAAAGGAATCGGCACGTTGAGCGAAGTAAAAAACGTATCCAGGCTGGGCAGTACAATGGTAATGATCACCACGCCCACGCACAACATCACCAGCACAATGATGGCCGGATAGGTCATGGCGTTTTTGATTTTGCTTTTTAACTCGTGCTCTTTGCCAAGCTGCAGAGCCAAAATTTGGAAAATTTCGTCCAAGGTGCCGGACTCCTCCCCCACTTTTATCATGTTGACAAACAATTCATTGAAAATTTTCGGGTAGCGCGCCAGCGCGTCGGAAAGATTTTCTCCTTTACTGACGCTGTCTTTAATATTCGCCAGGGCATCTTTTAATTGCCGGCTTTTTGATTGAATTGACAAAATATCAAAAATTTTCACCATGCTAAGCCCCGTGGAAAACATGACGCCCAAATTGCGCGTCATCATGATTTTTTCCGTGCTGGAAACGCCCAAAAACGGCACATTGATTTCCATGTTCAACCCCCTCTTTTTGCCTTCCTTGGCCGCGTCAATCAAAATCAGCCCCTGGGCTTTTAGAGCCAAAGCCAGCTCGCGCTCATCAACCGCCTGCATCTTCCCGGAAGAATCAGCCCCCTCAAACGATTTGGCTTTGTAAGAAAAATTGGGCATTACGTTAATGTTTTAATTTCTTTCCTTGGCGGTAAAAAGTTTTCTTTGCTTACCACTTTTTTACCAGTTTGAAGTTCAAGTTTTTTACGGGCATCACCGGAAATTTTCCCACCCTTACGTGCTGAAACTTTATTTTCTCTATAGCCTTTGGCTTTTTCGCTTTCGGCTATCTGCCGGGTTGAAAGTTCCGCCAAGGCGGTAAAAATTAATTCAGCTTCGGTCATGTTGTCGCGCAAATTATGCCCCCGCAAACTTTTAGCTTTTTTATGTTGTTTGGTAGTCAGCCCGCTCCACTCTTTGTGAATAATATCCGTTAACATGGCATACTCAACTTCTTTGGTCACCTCATGGCCAGCCCAATAATCAGTAAGTTTATTCCTGATTTCTTGGCCACGCATACGCTGCTCTATCCACTTTGTTGACCTGCCCACTTGCAACCAATGACCTCTAGCACGATTGACCGCCATTTCTGGGTTAACGGTTTCTTGCAACCTTTCATACCCCACTTTCGCCAACCATTGCTTTAATGGTTCCGCTTTTGGTGAAGGAATGCTTTGGATGATTCTAAACATCGTTTCGGTATCTGCCGCATCGGAAACATACTTTTTCCCATCTTGGGCTAAGAATTTCAGTTGTACGATTTTTTCGTACAACTGAGCACCTTCCTGCTTTAACTTAATTTTTAAATCTGACCAATACCGGCGAGGGGCTTTGCTGTTAGTTAAAATCCCCACCACATCAACAACTGAAAAATACCAAGTCTCTTTTTTTTCATCCCAAACCCGCCGCACCGGAACATTTTCGAAGTTTATAATCGTATTATTGTGTTGCATTATCTTTTTCTATTGGCCGATTATAAAATTCTATCCTATACCCGTCAGGGTCATCAAAAGAAACGTATTCTTTTTTTCCATATTTGTCTATCCTTATTCCTTTGTTTGGTATTTTTGCATTATTGAGAACTTGTTCAAATTCCCTTAATTCTTCTGTGCTTGTTACACCAAACGACAAGTGATTTAGCGAATAACTATCTTTATCATTTAGTTTATATTCTTTTAGCGGCAAAACAAAAAATAATTTCGTTTCACCTATTTTAAAAGCAACTTCTTCGTCATTTTTTAATTCTGGCTTACCCAGAAACTTAATGTAAAATTCTGATGTTTTATTGACATCTTTCACAATGAGAACTATGTGATCAATATATTTAGGAATCATTTTAAGTTTACTCTATAATCACTCTCAACACTTCTTCAATGCTTGTTAAGCCTTGTGCGGCTTTGATTAGCCCGTCTTCAAACATGGTGCGCATGCCACCGGCAACGGCCACATCGGTAATATCCTTGGTGGAAGCTTTTTTAACAATCAGTTCTTTGATAGCCTGGGTGACCGGCAACACTTCGTAAATGCCCATCCGGCCCTTGTATCCCGTACCGGACCCCTGGGAAATATCCGGCCGGTAAAAATCCAGATCCAACAACGTCCCCTTAGCTTTCAGTATTTTTTCAGCGCGCAGTATTTCCAACACCCTGGCCATATTGCAGTGCGCCGCCAACTCATCAACTTCGGCCTTTTTTAACCGATACTTTTCTTTGTTGGCGGAAAACTTGCGCACCAAACGCTGGGCGATAATCACATTGACGGTTGAAGCAATCAAAAACGGTTCCACCTGCATGTCAATTAACCGCGGGATGGCGCCGGCGGCTTCGGTGGTGTGGATGGTGGAAAGCACCAAGTGGCCGGTAAGGGCGGCATTAATGGCGAGGCTAGCCGTTTCACTGTCTCTGATTTCACCCACCATGATGATATTGGGGTCTTGGCGAACCAAAGCGCGCAAACCGGCCGCAAAGGTCAAACCGATGGCCGCGTTAGTTTGGGTTTGGTTGATTCGCGGCATGCGGTATTCAATAGGATCTTCCACCGTGGAAATATTCACCTTGGGAGTGTTTAAAATATCCATCATGGAATAGAGCGTGGTGGTTTTCCCGCTGCCCGTGGGCCCGGTAATTAAAATCATGCCGGTGGGCCTGACCAAATTTTGCTTGATGATTTCCAAGGCTTTACCCGAAAACCCCAAGCCCTCCAAAGTTTGAGCTTTGGTGCCTTCGGCCAAAAGCCGCATCACGATTTTTTCACCGTTAAACACCGGTAACACGGAAACCCTCACCGAATATTTATAATCATCCGTTTCAATTTTAAACCGCCCGTCTTGGGGCAGGCGGTGTTCATCCAATTTTAAATTGCTCAGCACCTTGATGCGCGCCACAATGCCCAGGGCGCTGGAAACCGGCAGAGCCATCATGTCATGCAAAATACCATCAATACGGAAACGCGCCACCACTTCTTTTTCCATCGGTTCAATGTGCACATCCGAAGCGTTTTGCAAAATGGCGTGCTTCATCAAGGTGTCCACAATTTTGACAATGGGCAGTTCCTGGGAAGCTTTAATCAAGTCTCTTTTATCAACCAGAACTTCTTCTCCGGGCTTATGGTTAATGGCGCCAGACGCGCCAGCCGGCATAATGCCACCGAATTCAACATCCAGCGTTTCCTGGTATTGACGCAAAGCATTTTTAATGCCTTCGGGCGTAGTCAGGCGCGGCAAGATTTTTAAAAACGGATCGGTTTTTTTGATAAAATCAATGGTTGCTAAATCTTCCGGGTCAAGCATGGCCACCTCAAGGTTATTTTCCCGCTTGCGAAAGGCGACAACACTGTGAGCCCTGGCGATCTGTTCGGGGATAATTTGCAGGACTTCATGGGGAATAATTTCTTTTTCAATGTTAACAAAAGGCACTCCTAACAAATAGGCTTCAAATTTAGTGAGCTTTTCCCGTTCAATAAGACCCCGCTTGACCAACATATCGCTTACCGCGGCGCGGATTTTAACGCCCTCTTTTTGGGCGGCATCAAAATCCTTCTCTTTAATGAGATTGGCATCAACCAAAAATTTCTTAAGCCGTTCCGGTTCGATGTTCATAGGAATGTTTATCTATTTTACCACACACAAAAAAAGCCACCCTGTGGATATGTTCCGCTCGGGTATTGCGCCAAAAGTGACGCGGTTAATTTCGCCAGCGCGAACCGGCTGCGGGCCCGCGCGCCCGCGGGCGCGCGGCTCCCTTCGCCTATTCCCGCTCATCTCTCGGCAGAAAATTTTGCCTGTTGGCAAAAACCATGCTTTTCTGCCTGCGAGGTGCACTTTTGGCGCAACGCCCTCGCTCTACTGAACGGCTCAACGTATTGAGCCGTTTAAATTACATGAAAAAAACTGCCTTGGGCTAAGGCAGTTCAAATAACTCACTTTTTCTTTTTTTCATTGAGCTTTTCGAACATGGTTGCCAATCCGGAAAGCTGTTTGATCTCAGTGCGCAAGGCCCGTGGTTTTACTGTAAGAAACTGTTCGGCCGCTGCTATCACATCTTTGCAGAGCCCCATGAACTCTGTGATGGGATCACTCTCAGGATGAGCTACACATGAAGACCCTTCGCAATAGAAGCTGAAATCGGCGTAGCCGATTCTTTTGCGATATTTCCCCGCAAATTCTTCCCGTGCGCCGATAGCTTCGGCGAGGGAAGCCATTTTCTGAACAACCATACGCTTCCAGTCGTACAGGCTTCGGGCTAGCGCATCATGCCTATTGGCTAAGTCATCGAGTTTGGAAACTTTTTCTGGGAAATCTAGTGCCTTGATTTGGTCAAGGTTTTTTTCTGCCTCTCCCAAAAGATTTTCGGTTTCTGTGATGAGCTTGAGTATTTTTTCCACGGCACACCTTGTTGTGAAAGGAACATGGTTGGGTAGGTCACGAATATTCAATGATATACTTATTAACTGACTCTGTCAATACTGAAATAGAAAACCGTTTTTTCGGCGGCAAAGCGAGGCGTTGGTTTTGAAAGTGGCTCTCGGAGGCGAAAAAGATTGGTTTCGCCCGCAGGCGAATTTTTCGCCGAGAGTGCAGCCCCTACCCCAGCGGCAATTCAATATAAAACGTAGAACCCTTCCCTTCACCCTCCGATTCGGCCCATATTTTTCCATGATGCGATTTGATAATTTGATATGACAAATATAATCCCACCCCACTGCCCGAAATATTTTTAGCATTGGCCCCCCGCTCAAACATTTTGGTAAACAAGTTGGCCAAGTGATCCGGGGCAATGCCAATGCCGGTGTCTGAAACAATAATTTTTACACTATCATGATTAGCAAACTTCACCTCAACCCCGCCCTTGGCGGTATACTTGATAGAATTATCAATAACGTTGAAAATGGCGGCTTTCAGTTTTTGCGGGTCGGCCTTGATGATAAACGGCTGTTCGGGCTGTTTTAAAGTTAAGGAAATCCCTTTTTCTTCCGCCTTGAATTTCAATTCGCCCACCACCTCGTCCAGCAACGGTTTCAATGCAACGCCCAGCTGCAACTGCACCACGTCTTTACCCAGCTGAAAGGCCGAAGCATCCAAAAAGTCATTAACCATTCTTATCATGCCTTTACCCAGTATTTGGAACTTTTTTATCACTTCCACCGTTTTTTTATTCTGCTTGCCGTAGGTGCCGTTCAAAATCAAATCGGAATAGCCCATGATGCTGGTCAGCGGCGTGCGCAAATTATGCTGGGTGATGGTCAAAAACTGGTCTTTAACTTTGTCCAAATTAGCCAATTCTTCATTAGCCTTTTTTTCCACTTCATGAGCGCGCTTTTCCACTTCATAGGAAGCCTGTAAATCTTTGTACAAATAAGCCTTATCCAACAGAAGGGCGATGGCGTTAATGCAGCTTTTTATGGATGCTTTCTCAAAGGCATTCAAGTTGGCATAATCGCGGTTAATTCCCAGCATCAGCACCCCGTCCGCTTCCTGGCCCCTTACCAGCGGATACATCAACATGGTTTTTACATGCGACTCTTTTTTTATTTCTGCCAAACGCTTTTCGTCCAGCAACACCTCCCAAATGTCCTTAAAATCATTCGTACTGCTTTCCAACTTGCCATAAATAATCCTTTTTAAAAAATCATTCCGAGAAACGCCGGTAATCTTGGTATTTTTCAGGGAAATCCCAAAATCACCCAGTACCCGTTGCAGCCTTTCCGAAACCGAAAAAGCCAGTGGCAAAAGCGCATCCCCGTCTTTTTCCAAAGCAAATACCCCTGCAAATTCAAGATTTAAATCTTTGCGGATAATATCGGCAATCTTACGGGCCATATCTTCGGGCATTAACGTCAAAACACTTGTTTGATACAAGTTTTCAAGAAGCGAAAGGGTTTTGTTTTTTACCGCAAGCTCAAGGTTTTGTTCGTAGAGTTTTTCGGTTATTTTTTTGGTTTCACCAAAAAATTTAAACATATCTTTATATTGTTGAATCTTAGTTCTATTATAGCATAAACAAAAATCTTGCTACGCTCCACTGAATTATCGCCCATATCTATCTTTTACAAATCATCAATACATTACCTATATTTATTAAAATCTTTGTGAATAAATAATTTATCAAATTCATTAGCTCCTACTTTTATATAGCCGTTCTCTCTGAGATTTTTTACCAGATCTTCATTTGGCCTTTCTATGCTCATCGCCAGAAATTTATATCGATCAAAGGGAAAATTTCTGAAAATCCGGTGCTCTGCTCCCTCAACGTCTAAACTGAAATAATCTATCACTTTCGGAGCGTTATATTTATCAAGAATTTCCGCCAAAGCATATGTTTCTTTTTTATCAAATTCATTGGTATTAATAAAACCTTTATTGTCAGTATCTTGATCAATAATTCCTCCTATTAATCCCCTATTCTTTGTAAACTTAATTGTTTTTTTAGAGTAATCATCTATGCATACATGAACACAAATACAGTTTCTATTGGACTTTAACTTTTCGAACAATGAGTCCTCGCATTCTATGCAAATGCCTTTCCATCCATATTTTTTCTCTAGTACATACGTATTAGAAATGTCTATTCCATCCGCTCCGCCAAGATCCAAGAAAAAACCATTTTTCTTATAATCGAACACTTCTTCAATAATCCATTGATCTTGCTTGCATTGACTATAATATTTTTTCTCTCCCGTTTTTTCATCAATATTCCATCTATCTGTTTCTCCGTTGATTACTTTAGATAGTCCCAACTCGCGCTGGATTCTATCAACACTGCTCTCTATTTTTAAATAAAGTTTAACAATTAATAAAAGCACCACCCCAAAACAGAAAATTAAAATCGAAAACAGCCAATTAATTTTGAAGAATATAAAATTGGTAATAAGAAATATACAAAAAACACCTAAAAATGCCGAGATAGATAATTTATAACATTGTTCTTTATTCATAAAATTTCTAATTTAAATTGTAATTGTTTTTAAGTATAAAACTCAGATGACCAATAGTGTCTTCTTTACTATTAACTTGCAAAGATTTCCCTCCAAGTTTACTAAATAAAACACATGTTTTTTCTGAATCATCTAGAAGATATGATTTCGACACATCGCTTATATTGTATTGCTTAAAACAATCAGTAAAAGTTTTTCCATCATGATCGGTTTTTAAATAACCGACATCTGCTGAATTTATAATACGGTCAAATACTTTGTCCAATTCTAGTGCAGGGACAGTAAAACGAGAAAAACAATCCATGTTACCAGTGACAAGTACTACATTATACTTATCCTTTAGTTTTTTTATTAGAGAAACTGCTTCCGGATCAATGTGCATCTTTTGACAGTCGGACACAAATGTTTGCCAAAGCAAATCTTCAGATAAACCAGACCTATTGCTGATTAATTTAACTATATCTTCCGACTTCAACTTTCCCAGCATCCACTCTGCTTCCATTTCTTTTTCAAAAGCAAAAAAATCATCTACCACTTTTGTAAAGTCAGTATTCTTGCCCAATAGGCTTTCCCAATATTTTGACCAAGAAAGCGTATTATGCCAATCTATGAAAACAATGTCTTTCTTCATAATTTTATCTTATAAGAATATAAACAGGGATTGGCTTGTACTCATAACTATCTTCCAAAAGAAGACTTAATGCAATCATTCTGTGCAATCCATCAATATGTCTTAATTTACCATCAAAAAGCTCTATGATTATCTCACTGGTGAAACCCTTGTTTTTTATTTGATCTTTTAAAAGTAATATATAATCAAAACAACTTTTAGTATATCTTGGATCAGGTTTTTTATAGTATTCCAGAGCCTCTTTTACTGAAACGTTGTCGGGAAATAATAATATACCCGTCGTAAAATCTTCCATATGACCATGAAAGGGTAACACTATATTTAAGAAGTGTTCTTTGCCCAATAATCCTTTTACACAACCACCACTATATTCGTTTTCAAATTCCTTAATATGATCTATTGCAAAATGGGTAGTTTTTGCTGACCATTCTGTATCATCTTTATGTTTAACCAAACTAGCTATGACATCTTTAATTGAAGTTACCTCTTTGTTTGTCAGAGACAATTCAGCAATATCAGTTATATCCATAATAATTAAAAGCCAATGAATCTATCCTCATCACTGCCTATTTTTTCTACATCAGACCAAAACTTATTCTTTAAAAATTCAGGAAAAATAGTTAATCTCAACAATTCCTGCTGGGTAAACCATTTAGCTTCTTCTACCTTTCCATTAAGATCCATATCCACGTGATCCTTATTTAAGTCAACAGTGTTTTTAGGGTGCGCTAACCAAAAAGTTTCAAAAAATATTTTTTCTGGTGATTCGTGATATTCTCTAAGATACATAAACTTATCAGTCACAACATCAAGGCCTGTCTCTTCTTTTACTTCACGGACTCCACATTCTAAGATATTTTCTTTTTCGTATTCCCATCCACCACCGGGAACATACCAAAAATCAGTGTTTTTATTTCGAATTAATAAAATCCTTTGGGAATTTATATCGTAGACTACTACGCGAGCTAAAGTTCTAAATGTCATATTTTTATATTATATTATTAATTTTAAGCTTTTTAATTATAGCACTTTTCAAAAATTACTCTTACTTTTTATGATTCCAAAAATAATCTAGCGTATCTTTTATGTTAGCGAAGAAATTTCTTTCTTTTACAACTTTATTATAGGCATTATTTCGTATTTTCTTTAAAGTGTTTGCCTTCAGGAAAAGGACAGAATCGATATTCTTGGCTAAATCAGAAGGAGATTCGATCTTAAACAAATAACCATTAAATCCACTTTTAATTTGCTCAAGAAATCCATCTATATTCGAAGCCAAAACAATAGGTCCACTATCTTTCGCCCAAATTGCTGTTTCAAGGGGAATATTGGAAAAAGGTTCTCCTCTTGATGGACATACAACTATTCTTGTTTTACGCCACTGGCACAAAGCTTTTGGTAAAATTCTTGAGAATTTGGGAATAATCGTATAAGAATATTTAGCCTTTTTCAGCATTTCTAAATACGCTCCATACTCATTTATTTCGCTTTGTGTCGGAACGGATATCATAACCAAATGAAAATCTTTTTTAGTAAATTGAAGGGCGTTAAGCACCATATCAAAACCTTTAATCCATACTCCTCTGCCAAAACAAAATACAATATCCTTATCTATTGGTATTTTATATTGCACAAGGACGTCCTCAATTTCTTTACTATTTAATTTCTCAAAATCCTTACTTTGTAAAAATAAGCTCGATTCATAAGGCGCAAACTTATCTTTTGGCGCACCATAGTATTCAACCCAGTGATTACTCATAAAATCACAAACTGTGCCAAGATATACATTTTTATTGAGCCGTAAAGCTGACATTCCCACAAACTCCCAAGCCAGTCGCTTATTACTTATTGCATTTTTATCATGTATATAGGAACTGCCATAAGGCGATAAAAGCCATTTGATATTATTGACCTTGCCATATTTATTCTCAAAATAAATCGGCATTTGAAGAAATGGCATATCAACACATATCACCAGAATATCATCGTATTTAACCATCTCTCTTTTAATAATTTCACAGGCCTCTTTTGATAAATCATCCCAATATTCTGGTGTCCAAAAATCTTTAACAGTTTTTGAATCTTTACAAAAAAATATCTTTCCTCCCAATCTATTTACTTTTTCTTTTGAAAAATTAACATGATCCCTTGAATAACCTTCGTAGTTTTCGGGATAATCTGGTGTAATAATATTCAAAAAAATATCACCATATCTTTCCTTAAACTTATCGTAAAAAAAATCAAAACCATCTAATAATAGTTTTGTTTGAGTTCCTATGCCGTTAGTATTATTTACAACTCCGTTAAAAGTTAAATAGAAAATACCTTTCATAAATTTAAGTAAGGAGAACTGGTGCAGTAGTTCTCCCCGATATGCTATTGCACCAGCTTTTTGCCCATCAAAAAGTTAATTTCCCTCTGAAAATCCTTGAAGGTGTCAGGACAATGTATAAGCGTATACATCACATGACACTCGTTGCAATACTTAGAGCGGAAAAACTTTTTGACCTGATGGGCTTTTTGTACGGCATTCCTCGCCTTAACCACTAAGACACGATGAGGCTGTTGGCACCAGTACTGGATCATCATTTCTATGTTCCACAAGGTTTCCCATTGATAAAGATCCTTCACGTCATCAAGGGTTGCCAGCGTGACATAGAAATCGCATTCAACCACCAAGTTGTGCGTTTTTAAGACATCCAGAAACTCTTGCCAAAGTTCTTTCTCGAAAAAGTCAGGCTTGAGAAGGAATAAAGTCCTTTTCATGCACCACCTCCTTTCTTGTTTACTATATTAACACATATAAAATACCTTTGTCAAATTATATTTATGCAAAAAGCCTCGCCAAGAGGCCTCGCCAACTAATATCAAATTATTGGGCCCGTTGCTTCAAACTTGAAGGAATCTGGTCGTCCGGCATTTCCGCAATCAAATCCTGCACCGCCTCTTTGCAAACTTCGTGGGAAGCTTTGCCGAAAATATTTTCATATTGCTCTACCAGCTTATTGATTACTACCTTAGGATCACCATTTTGAACACTAATTTCGGTATGGTTTAAACCAGTCATTTGAAGGCCCGAAACTTTTTTTGCTTCATCCCAAGCAACCGGACCAATAATAAGCTCCTGTTCTTTGATGATCCTTATAGCTATTTGATCAAAAAATGACATGGGTTTTAACTATTTTCTTTTTTATTGCGCAGAACGGCTGGGTTGAGCATGGCAATGCCTGCCGACAAAGTAAACATGGTTGTTGCGAACAGGGCATCCGCCAAACTTCCATTATAATAGCTTTCAATGGTGGTGGTATAAGAAAAGGTAAAGTCAGCCAGATAGTTAAACGCAAATGCCAAGAGAATGAGATAAATGGCGTAACGATATTTCCCTCCAAAGTATTTATACGAAAGGCCATACACCAGCATTGCAAGCGTCAGAATAACAATATCGCCAATCGGATACGCCAAATCGAAAAAGATTTTCAATAAGCTCCATTCAGACAAGTCCAGCAAAATCCCTCCCCGGGCAACCGTAACCAGAAAATAATAAGAAAACCCGATAATAACAACCGGTACAATAAAAAGAACCAATTTTCCGCCTTTATTTTTAAGTCCGAATTGAGCGCCCGTGGCCCGTGACAGATAAACAGCCCCCATGCCCCACAGTGGCCAGCTCAAAATAAATCCGGCATCGGCCCAAGAGGGGTAGGGGACTTCTGTGCCAAGCACCAGGTTATAAAAAATCCATATGGCTATGCCAATTCCCCACGTTACCAATCCCAGGGAAAGAAACACCACTGCACGCCCGACACTGCTTTTTAATCCGCCCCAATGACGGGAAATGACCAAACCATAGATTCCGCCAGCCAGAGGAATAATTCCATAAAAATTAGTCCATAAGTTTTCTACACCCTGGGTTTGTCCGTTAAGCCACAACTTTAAAAACCAACCGATGAAGAAAAGGTACACCAGCGACATTAAGGCAATGAATATTCTGTGTAAAAGTAATCCGTTAGACATTTTATTATTTATTATACTATATTTTTGATACGCAAGACTAGACAAGAAGTATTACAGCCAAACAAGCAAACGCAAGTCCTATCATTTGCTGAATATTAACTGTATCTTTTAAAATAAAAACTCCGATAGCAATAGAGATAACAACCAAAAGGGCGTCCACTAGTCCCACGGAAACAGAGAAATTGGTTTGCCTTATCAATAACCCGAAAAGCATGTACCCAATGGCGGCGCACAAAAAAATTGGAATCCAAAGCCATTGTTGATTGGTTCTGGCCCAATGGGCGGTAATGGTATTTCCGGCTACAAAAAAACCGGTTGTAATAAGTACGAATAAAATTTGATAAAAAAAGTTCATAAACTAGGTTCTCACTACCAAGGTATGCACCTCTTTTTTGGCGCGCCAAAAACCTTTGCAAAATTCTAAGGCCATATTGTAATCAAACTCTTTGCAGGAAAAGATGTTTACATACACCGACCCCAGCATAGGGAGCGGATGACAGACAATGGTGCTGGTTTCAATGAATTGCATGGCGGAAACCCCGTTTAAGTGCGGTAGATCGCTGTAGTCTTCCCAAAGTAACGGATCGCCGTGCCGCTTCATGTCAATTTTTTCGCATAACGTCACAAAAAATTCGGTTAATTTTTCTTTATTAACCAGCCCATCCAGATCACATTCATGCAAATCTATAATGAGCTCTGCTCCATAGGGATTGGAATCGTCTTTATGTTGTTTAGACATATAAAATAATAATTATTATATTAGAATCATTATACCACGGTAAAAAATAAAAGAAAACCTGTCAAGCATGGCGCACTAAATAATCAACAGTAACAGCGCCGCCCCGCCTGAAATAATGTGTTCACCCTTCACCCTTCCCACATAATCTTCGTCATTATCGTATACCTTGCCGTCGGTTTTGACATCACCCACATATTCGCCCATTTTATAAACATGGCCGTCCGGCTTAAATGTGCCAACCTTGCCACCTGAAGCGTTAAAAACATTACCGTCAATAGAGACACGGCCAATAGCATAACCTTTTTTGTTATGCACTTTGCCGTCCTCTGAAATGCTACCGATTTTGTAACCGTCGATATCTAAAATATCTGACATGGTTTATGATTTATCTTTTAATTTTACAAAAATGGTAAGGGTAATAATCAGGGCAAACGCCGTCAGCGCCATCATGGGAATGGTCACATAACCCAATTCAAACACATAGCGCTTCACGCAAGAAACCTGGCCGGCGCCTAAATCACAAAACACACTTAACCCTCCATTGTAGTAGTAAATGAAATTGTGCCAAAGGGAAATACCGAACCCAATCACCGCAAGCGAAAGAATATAATCTACGGCGCGCCGGTCGCGTTTTAACAAAGCCAAACCGGTGATAATCACCAGTGGATACATGAAAATCCTCTGCCACCAGCACAGGTAACATGGCGCATACCCCGCCACGTTTGAATAAAATAAACTGCCGGCGGTTGCCGTAAAAGAAATCAAAAACGCAAACGCAATTCCATATTTTCCTAAAAAATCTGTTATCGTACGGTGCTTATTACGCAAAAAAAACAGATACACCAAAGCCCAAACAATAAACAGCTGGGCCAGTACCGTTTCAATAGCAAGTTTTTTATTGACGATAAACAGTAAATCCATAACTATGGCAACGGACAATTAGTTTTCTGTGAAAGTTTTTGCAAAGAAACTTCTCCGGTTTCAACCGAACCGTCGGCGAATTTCCAGGTTGGATACGTGTCTATTTTTTCTGTTTTGCAAATTTCCAGCTGACCGTTGGTATCAGGCGTTGAGCATTCAATGTAAGGCAGTTTATCCACAGCGCTTTCAAATAAGGTATTAAACATGGCTTTTTGGTTCTGGCAATGTGAACACCAAAACGCCCCGTAAAAAACCGCGCCACTATCTTTCAAGCACGTGGCAAACTGTTGAAGCTTTACCGCTTTGGCATGCTGGATGTTTTGCAGAACGAAAAACCCGCCCGCAATGACTGAAATTATGATAATGGTTATTATCCCCCACTTTAACTTTTCATCCATGTTTTTAAATTAAACTGATTTGTGTTTTTAATTTTGCTTGGTTGATTAATTTGCGGTAAGCGCAATGCTGACATTGCGGCCCCGGTTCGGGAATGTGATCGCTATCAAGGGATTTTTTAATATCCAGCAAAACAGGTTCAATCCATAAATCATCGCCAACGTGCTCTAAAATAGAACTCTCAAATTCCAATTTGCCATGAAAACCCGGCCGGTTTTTTACGGCATTGGCAAACAAGAAATAACCGGCGGGCGCAACCTCAAAGCCCATCTGTTTGAAAATCCACTGGTATACTTCCATCTGTTTTTTATAGCCATCTTTGTACTTGCCGTCCAGGGAAATTCGGTAATCGGTGCTGGTGGATTTGTAATCTACAATGTGCAGCTGCCCGGTTTGCGTGTTTTGCCAGATATCATCAATGATACCACAAATATTCAAATTAGTTTTTTTGTGTAAGACAGAAGCCCCGATGCGCTTACCATGATCATCCCGCCAAATGTGGAAATCGGGGTGATTGAATGGAACAGCGTCTATGCGGTGAAACAGCATCAGCCGGTGCGGTTCTTTTTTTTCACGCAGTAAATCAAATTCGTTTTTTAGCAAGGTGTCCACCGCACTGTTAAGCGACCAGCCGGGCATGTCTGGCCGGGAAATCCCCAGCCGCCGGTCCAGCCAAAAACATTGTGGGCATTCCAAGAAGAGCGCGATTTTTGACCTGCTGACATTGAAAGGAGCATCTAATCCCGGTGTATATAAATTTGACCTTCTGCGCTGTATGGCCATAATATATACATTATCTCACTGGTGGCGGTTTTTTGCAACAACATAAAAGCCGCGCCCGACAGGGCGCGGCTTTTATTACTAACTAAGCGCGTGTTACGTTTTTTGCGCTAGGTCCTTTTGGACCTTCTTCAACATCGAAGTTGACTACATCGCCAACTTTCAATTCAGTGAAGGTTACGCCATTCAAATCATTTGAATGGAAGAAAAGATCCTTGGCTTCGCCTTCGCGGGCGATAAATCCAAAACCTTTTTCTGTCAGAGTTTTGATTGTACCTGTCATCTAGATTTTAGGTGTTAGGTTTTGGGGATTAACCCGCCGCCTGCCACCTGTTGTTACTTTTAAATTTTACCTCGTGAGAAACTCGACCCCGCTTCTACTAAGTAAGGTAATGTTAGCATGCTATGTTTTGCGTGTCAATAGCTATGCAATATCTTAATAAATCCGTCAAGCAATACTCCTCCCTCCGTCAATCGTCAGCACTTGCCCCGTCACAAAATCGGCATCCATTAAATAGCAAACCCCTTTAGCAATTTCATCCGCCCCGCCCCAGCGGGCAAGCGGCGTGCCGGCCATGGCTTCTTCATTTTCTTCATCGGTCAAATCCAGCGGCCGCAACATGGGGCCGGGCGCAATGGCATTGACCAAAACTCCGGGAGCCAATTCCTTGGCAAACGACTTGGTCAACCCCACCACGGCGCTTTTGGCCGCATTATAAGCTAAGTAATCTTTGTATGGGCTAGCCAGCACCGACCAATCAGCAAAGAAAATCATCTTCCCCTTTACTTCCCCATCATTTTTCAAAAGTTCATCCCCCAAAATCTTGCCAAATAAAAACGTGCTTTTGGCCATGACATTCATATTTTTGTCCCAATGCTTTTCGTCCAGCGCTTCCCAAGGCGATTTTTCATAAATGGCCGCCATATGCACCAGCCCGTCCACTCGGCCAAATGTTTCTTTGGCAAATGCCACCACCCGTGCCACATCTTCTTTTTTTGAAACATCGGCCTGCACACCCGCGCCATGGGGCCCGGCCTCAGCCGGGTCGCTGAAATACGCTATCACCAAATTCGCCCCTTTTTCTTTAAGTTGTTTTGCCACTTCCTTCCCAATCCGCGCCGCCCCAGTAATGATGATGGTTTTTCCTTTTAAGTCCATGAAAGTTAAATTACAAATTCAAAATTACAAGCTCCAAATAAATTACAATCTTCGAAATTTAAAATTCAAAAAGTGTTTTGGATTTAAAAAGTTTGGATTTTGGTATTATTTGGGATTTGTAATTTTGTATTTTGGATTTATAAATTATATATTACATCTTTGCGCTCAACGACTATTTGCCACCCATGCTTTTTGGCGTGCTCATACAGCTTACCATTAGGGTTAAAACAAATCGGGTTTTCCACAAACGTCAAAAACTTAATATCACTTTCCGAATCCCCCACACCATAGGAATCCGCCAAACTCAACCCTTTCCCGCCTTCGGACGGGACCCCGCCAACGGCGGTGGCCTTTTCAATAAAACGCTTTAAAATTTTTGCCTTGTCGGAAATTTCTTCTTTATATAATGTTTCACCGGTAAATTTCCCGTTCTTGCCCACTTCATACACCCGGCCATACACCTTATCAAACCCCCACTGCGCACAAAACTCATCCAGTAATTCTTTGGGCGAATGAGAAATGGCTAAAATAAAATAGCCTTTCTTTTTTAAATCGGCAATCAAGCCCCGCGTGTAAACATAGGTCCGGTTTTTATGGAAAGCAATGACCTGTTTTACCGCTCTCATAAAATCATCGTGGGCCAATATTTTCAAATTCCCCTCAAAAGCCTTAACCACATCCATAATATAGGTTTCATAACTGCCTTTTCTATCCAACCAATCCTGGTAACTTTTTTCATAGGTGAACCTTACTTTCTGCGGAAATATTTTATTTTCAATTAAAACCCGTACCACTTCTATTAATAAACTGGATCGGAAAATCGTGCCATCAACATCAAAAATCGCGACTTTTTGTTTCATACCCGTATTCTACCACACATTTTTTCCAAGAAAAAAGGCGGCCACGGTAATTCGGGCCGCCTTGGTTGATCCGCAACAGATCAAACTTCGACTAACTGGCCAGTTTCGTGCCTGGCGGGAGTTGTTTTTTCCCAAGTGCCCAATTCAGGATGCCAGGTGCATTCACACGGCCCATCATGGTTTTTGGGAAGATTGCAGGGGGCGTAGAATTCCCCTTGCTGCGGACTATTGGCTCCGCACAACACGATTCCACATTTGCAAGCGGGCTTGATTTCGAAACCAACCTGATGCCACGTGTGACGGCCATCACTACCTTCAATGGGGCAGACAACAGCCTCGGTACTGGTACTTCGCATTCCCAACTCCTTTATGAAAACTAGCCAGTGAAATCTACAACTAAAAATAATATTACCAGTTAAACTGCCTGCTGTCAAATGCACAAAAAATCACCGTGTTAAGGTGATTTTTTGTAGCCTTGATAATGTTAGTAATAATCAAGTTTCATCCCCAATTTTTCTGCCATTTTTTCCAACCACTTTTCATGCCTATTTACCTTAAGGGTCAACATTGCCATTTCCTGGAAATATGTATCCGCTTTTTCGGCATAAGCATCAACCGAAGTTTGCAGGTCATTAAAACTTGACTTTAATTCTTCAAACATCGGTTTTGTAACAATTTCCTCTCTTGTTGCAAATACCTCTATTAATTTTTGTATATCTTTATCATCTAACATATTTTCATTATATGCTTCTAAAAAATGACTGTCAAATGTTTTGAAATATGTTTTGAAATATCTTTGTGGCCCCTCTATAAAAATCGCCACTTTTTTTTCATAAAACCATTCTACCACAAAAGTTCTACAAGAAAAAAGAGCCCCCAATGAAGCTCTTTGGCAGTTTTTTGTTTTTTGTTTTGACCCTCCGTCGTCGGCAAGGGCCCGTCTACATTTGCCCAAGAAAATTGATAAGGCCGTGTTGTAGCCAACCCCCGTCTTCGTCGGCAAGGGCCCGTCTACGCCGCTAAAAATACTTTCTTGTCGCCGTTATTTGTAACCAACCCCCTCCGTCGTCGGCAAGGGCCCGTCTACGAAGTTTAAGAAAGGGCCCATTCGTGGACCAGTAACCAACCCCCTCCGTCGTCGGCAAGGGCCCGTCTACTTATCATCGCTTTTTTTGTCATGTCTATTGCCGTAACCAACCCCCTCCGTCGTCGGCAAGGGCCCGTCTACAAGACCAGAGAGGCTCTAAAAGTTCTGTTTTTCGTAACCAACCCCCTCCGTCGTCGGCAAGGGCCCGTCTACTTGGAAAAAATTTCATTCCCAGAACCGGTTATCGTAACCAACCCCCTCCGTCGTCGGCAAGGGCCCGTCTACAAGATGGGACATTTGTGGCTAGTTGCCCTTCAGTAACCAACCCCCTCCGTCGTCGGCAAGGGCCCGTCTACAAGAAAAAATGAGCTGGGGGTGTTTTTTTCCTCAACCTTGCAGGAAAGCAAGGAGATTTTACAAGGCCTCATCCCGGTCCGCTCAAGACCAGGCGGCGCTGCTACAGCGCATACATCCTGTCAATTGATTGAAGGTAATCATCCTGACTACCACTAGTTGGTGAGAAAAATACTTCCTGAACTGCCAAGAACAGGGGTACTTTTCTCATATTCCTATGATGTGCTATTTTGAGCTTAGCATGGCATCGCCTTATTTGTCAAGTTTTTTTGTCATGAAAACATACTCCCTTAGTACATCTTGTATCATGACGAATAGGTAAATAAATTGGAGAAAAAACTTCTTTATGGTTTACCGCTTTGATAAATTTTAAGATTTGTAATTCCATATAATAGCGGTAGGTTTGGCATTGCTTGAACGATTTAATAAAATACCTATGATTAAGGCGGTGATTAATTCTGTATAAAAAAATAGCAATATCTTTTTGGCGCAGCTCTTCCAATGGCTGTTTTTTCATGCGCAAAAATCTTAAGACTTCCACTTCCACAATATCCGCCCGGAACATTTCTACCAAATCATACGCCAGTGGAGCGCTGGTTGTTTTGCGAGCAACATGCAAAATTCCTAGCGCTGACGAAATATCATACTTTTCAAGGATTTTCCTGATAGCATTAGTAATTTGATGGTAGCCCAAATCTAGTAATCGATTAACCAGATCATCTGACCCTGGGTATCTTGAACGAAAGCTGCACCATCTTGGCAACAGCAAAGAAAACTTTTTCCAAAATATTTGGGCGGTGCGGCCTTCGGCTAACATAATTTCTTGGTTATTATGATAATCTGCCAAACGTATTTTGGGTAACAGAGTGCCATACCTTTGCATGAGTAATTCACGCCGCTGGTTTTTTACATTCATAATCTTTTCAGCCGAAGCAAAAGCATGTGCGGTTTTTTGGTAATTGGAAATATGAGTTAACCAAATGGCATTCATAGTTATAGTGTAACAAAAATGCCGTCCGCGATACAGGTGTACCGGGACGGCCTGAGTTATTTTTTTTGCGCCAGATATTGATTTCTCAACAACTGGGCAACGATCACTTTTTTGGGGCCGCTGTCCCAAAAACGAAATCGTTCGGGCAACGGTGGCGCTTCCATTTCTGTGACCGACCCGCCAAACTCCTTCACTTTCTGCTTGAGCTTTAACACGAGCGAATTAACACCGGTGCTAGAGATGATGCGGTTGGGACCGGTATCACCTCCGCGGTCAGGAGCAGAAGCATCAGCCAAACCTTTTGGATGGTTGATTGAAGGTTTGCTCACCACAAAGTGAACACCACAGCCAATCAGGTGATCGGCAATGGTTTCGTACTCGCCTTGTTTTTGCTGGCGAGCCATGTATCTGTAGCAGGCCTGCCGGCCGCCAGAATGCTTTTTCTGGACGCCAAACATTTTTCGCCGCCACTTTTTACTCCCTTTCTTCCGCCAAGGAACGTTTGCCCGACCCTCAATGTCGCCAATAATCGGGAACCAGTGCTTGTGAGGCAATGGCAGATTCAAAGGAAAGTTTCTCTCCGAATCATGTAATGCCACCCCAAGGTAGTTTGACCCGATAACCAACGCCACCGTATTGTATTCAGTCGCGGGCTTTTTCTCTGGCAAAGGCAATTCGAAATTAATTGAAATGCGCCACACGCCGGGCTTTTGCAAGTCCGACTCTTTTTTGTCAGGGTTGCGAGCTGAACGGCGGCTCAAAGTAAAACTTTTCACCTTCGCATCAGAACGCAAAAGCATGTGCAGGGGTTTGTTTTTGGAATTATCAAGCCCAGGCAGCTCAAACACCGGGCTGGACTTGCGATCTCCAAGACTGATGCGCACGTTTTTACGATCTTTGGTGACAGCGCACCCAGGTTCGCACCGAAGCATATAAAACTTGCCAACCTCTTGCTGACCGGGCGGCTTGGACTTGTAATCGCCCGTCGCCAAATGCTTACGCCATGAATCCACTGCCCCGTGGCAGTTTTTAATGGCGCCACGGCGAAGTCCAGCAGAGATATTAACGTACGGTGCGGTGCAACCAATTGCCTCTAGATTTTCTTGGGCGTAGTGGTAGTTGTGATCAAAGGCCGTGACTTTGTTTTCCGAATATAGCTTTGCTATTTCGTCAACGTAGTCACGATGCTCTTTGATAACCTCTTGGTCATATCCCCTTTCCAGCCACTCTTCGTCGTCAATCTCGTTGTTTTCCCTGTCCCACAAATCTTCCATCTGCGCCTCCTTAGCCTTTTGCTTGAGCGCTCTGCCACGTAGTTTCACCTCCTGCTTTAACTCCTTGATGGTTTCGTCACCCTTGAGAACTTGCAGAAGAACTTCATTAAAAAGTGGCACCAGGCTATCGCTGATGTGCGTCGCCAGGCGGATATTTTCCGCGCCGAACTCCTCATCTGTCAGATCGAAGCAATACGTCTGCATCCACTTTTCTTCTTTGGTGTTTTTCACGGAAAAACTCCTTGTGAAATGTTGATAGTGTAAGGTACTGTAAACGTCTCCTATTATGTATTATTTACACAACTATGTCAAGGTCTGCTCGCACCCTCTCCAATATCGCCGCCATGGCCAAGGTGTCGCGCTTGCAGTATTCAACCATGTCATGTTTGAGCCGTTCGCGCTCGCTGGGCGGAGTTTGCGGGTTAGTCATAATAGGCCAACTGGCGGAAGCTGTCCCCCCTTCTTGAATAGCCAAATCTTTGTACGAAAGCTCCGGGCACAGCACCGGCAAAATAACTTTTAACGAAGCTAGTTTTTTAAATTCGCTTTTGGTGTACAGCTGATTTTTAAATTTAAAAATGACCATCAAGTCAAACATCCGTTCATTGATGGAATTCAACAGTTGGGCAAATTCCGGATTTCCCAGAGCCATTTCTTTATTGCGCCCCGTTTCAAACGGCGCGAACCAAACAATCACGCTGCCTTTGGAGCCCATGTCTTTTTGCAAATGTTCCAACAAACCGGGAATGGGGTTTTCAAAGGTCTGGGCTAAAAAATCAGCATGGCGCAGCTGGGCACCCGGCGCGTCTTGGATATGCAGTGAATATTGAAACGGAATTTGCTGATAAGGCGTGGTGCCGTCAAACGGCGGAATAGCACAGTTGTAAGTTTCATAATCAAAAAAGTAAAGCGGGTATTGCAGTTTTGCCAATTCGCGTTTTATGCCTTCGGTATTTATATTGGTAAATTCCACCGGCGGTTCAAACCCGATTTTTCCCAACAGCGTGGCGGGCACTTTTTTGTGGTCTAAAATTTCACGCTCCAACAAGTGCAACAGGTGCGGCATTTGAATGTTTTCGGCTAACGGAAAAATATCTTCGGATATTTTAGAATAATGTTCTATATAATCGCAGTATTTGGGGTTGGCGCAAGAATTAATCAAAGTAACACTGGGCTCTTCTTTTAGATTAATGATTTTTAGCGCGCGCTGAATTTCATCTTGTATCTGGGGCAGTTTTTCGTTAACATCTTCCGTAATATCTTCAATGTCAAACAGCTGGCTGGGGTTAATTTCGCCGTGGCGCACATAGTTGCCGTTAATATGCACCAACTTTAATCGGCCGATTTGTATGCCCGCGCCTTCAAAACAGATTTTTTGGAATCCCAAGTCATACAGATATTCCTTTTTTACCTTGGTGGCCATTTTTACTTCATTGATGTCAAAGGTGCCGGGCGTTTGGCCGGCAACCAAAATATCGGCCCGGGCTGCCAATTCGCCTGCCACGGCAGTGGGCTGAAACAGCGCCTTGGGATTTTGGGCCAGGGCTTTTTGGGTCTGTTCAAAACCAATTTCGTTATAGCCTTTGATTTCTATTGCTTTGGGAAATAACTTTTTGGCAAATTCGTCCACCTCGCGCCCCGCCGCCAAAATCCGCTCTTTTTCGGCGTCATCTTCCGGCAACAATTCCGGCCGGTTTTTGGAAAGCCACAAATACATGGGGCATTCCAGGTAATTCATAAAATCGGTTTTAGTTAGCATATGGCGCGACCCGCGGAACTCCGCGGAAATTTACGCAGAATGACGCAGAAAACAATAATACGATGTAATTGTGTATTTTTTCGGAAAAAAAAGCAAACTTATTGGAAACAAAAACGCAGAATCATTTCCGCGTTTTTGGGCGTAAGATTCCGCGTTTTTTCCGCGCTTTCTATATCACACTCTTAACGCTTATCACTCCCCCGTTAATTTCAATTTTTGAATTAAGGTCTAATTTGAAATTAGCCTTCACTTCTCCGTTAATATCCATGCCGGCGGTGGTGTTTGAATTCACCATTCCATTGGTAATAGTGGCCATGTTGTCGGCGTCAACATTAACCGTGGCGCTTTGGCGTCCTTCAAATTCTACTACCGGGGCGAAAATAAATTCACCCTTGTCGGTTTTGTAAATTGACTGGTCAGCCAGCACATCAAGCGTAGCGGTTGAACTTGCTCCGTTAACCACCTTTACCGCGCCTGCCATTTTGAAATCAGCGGAAGGCAGCGTAGCCTGCTTGGCGGTTTTGCCGGTTTCAGTTATGGCTACGGCTGTTATATGAAACCATACCTGGTCATAGGTATCGGCTTTAACGTTGGTTTTGGCCATGACCGCGGTTTTACCGGCGGCTTTTAAGGCTAACAAACTGAAGGTCTGGGGAGTGGTTGAAACGGTAACCCAACCCTGGGTCTGACTATGCACATATACTTTATCCACAGTCATATTGACCGTGCTCACATTGCCCATGTTCACCGCGGCATCGGTGAAATTAACGTATAACGTTCCTTCGGCGTTGTTAGTATTTTGCGTGCCCGTTTGGTTGGTGTTGTTGCTTATCTGGCCAGTATTGGCGCCAGACATCATCCACCACCAACCGCCAATTAATGCTGCTACCACTACCACGATTATTCCTATAATGAGTCCTTTATTATTCATAAAAGTTAATGCAAAATGCAAATATCAAAATGTAAAATGACAGTGTAAAATGTAAAATTACTTGCACTCACTCCATTTTTAATTTTGAATTGTCATTTTGATTTTTGATTTTTTAATTTTGAATTAGAGTACGGGCCTTCGACCTTTAGGGCCCTACCATTATCGGTGCTTGGGGGTTATGTGCCGGTGCATCAACGAAGAATGCGAATGCATCCTGACCGCGCGCTTTTTATCATGGTCTGTAAAAAAATCTGCTATCAGGTACAGCAAAAATAAGCCGCCTGCCAGCGCGGCTGCCACGGAAAATGCCAACATGACTTCATTGAGCGAAAGCCAGGGGAATCCGTAACCTCCTTCTGCTTGGGGCATCAGTGTGGCTGGATAGGCCTGGTCGTAAACATTAAGGTCGGTACTGTGGGTTTCCATACTTACCAGTTGGCTGGCAGCCGGCATGGCAGCATCAACCGGACTTACCCCCGCAAAAAACATTGCCGAAAAAAACAATATCCCCAGCGTTAAAAAAGATACAGTGTTTGTTTTCATACCTATAAGACGCCTGGCATTTTTGTTCCTTACAACAAAAAACCGCCCCATTCGTATGGGGACGGCTTTTAAAAAATATGCCTTGAATTACGAAATGCTTTCATGGGATTTTTCCCAAATTTCCCAAACGAAAATGCGATAGAATTCCAAAACGTAGCAAGCTACGTTTTGGAATTATTGCGCATTTTCCGTTGAAATTTGGGGGAAAGACCTGAAACTCGTTTTTTCATAAGGCATTTCGTAATTCAAGGTATTATATGGATGAGTGCGGCGGGGGGCTATTGTGAAACCCGCTAATCACTTTCACCAATGAAACCAAAGCATATCCCACCAAGGCGTAAAACACCATGGCAATTAACACCGATGGTTCCAGCACCATATTGCCCACCATGGAGGTGCCGAACATTCCGTCAAACGGGCCAATCAACACCAGGCTGATTGAGTATAAAAATGCCACAATTTCATTGGCCGGGTTGGCCGCCAAAAGCTTTAGCGCGAACCGTAAAAACAAGGTTATTTCTATGATCCACAGTACATAATAAATAATATCATACGTGAAGCGCTGCACTTTCAAGGGCACATTATCCATGGTTTTACTGCTTATTAATAATATTTAACTTATTGTCAATATCTATCTTAACATCAATATCATTTTTTTGTCCACCGCCTTCCATTTGCTGCCTAATAGGTGCAAGCAAAGATCCTTGCAAATTAAAATGTAATTCCAGTTTTGATTCATTGGAAATATAAATTTTCACTTCCTGGGCTTGGCGCAAGGCATTCTGAAAAAAGATAAATGCTTTGGCATATTCACCGATCACCATTTCCTTTTGGCCTTCCACAATATGCTGGCGCGCCACATCCAAATCAGCTTGGGCCTTGGCAAAAACCTGGGCGCTCAGGTTTTCTTGCTTGCTGGCCACCAAACTGGCCGAAACGTTAATTGCCTGCTGGGCCGCCTTTAATTTTCCTTCCGAAGCCTTTGCAAAACCATTTGACTTTTCAACTACCAGCGTTAACTCACCGCTTTGGCGAGATGCGGCACTTTGGGCGGCCTTACCGGTAACGTCATCCAAAATATTCTTCAAACCTTCTGACGAATTGTTATCCTTGCCCGACAATTCTCCCAACACCTTAGCATGGGCATTGAGCGATGCTTCAAGTCGAGAATTAATTTCCACGGAAATTTTTGACTTGTCTTGGCCATTCAAACTGGAAACCCTTTTTTTCACATCTTCCACGTGGTTATTAAGCAGGGCTTGCACCTTGGCGCTGTTTTTGCCGTCTAATTTATTTTGATAAGCTATGGTTTCCAATTCTTCAAGCCGCAGCTGGGCCAGGTTAATTTGAAACTCCGCCTTGGCTTTTGGAGAAAACAACGTGAAGGCCAGCACTTTTTCACTCACTCCGGTTTTTACCGAATACAAAAACTCTCCCGGCTGTGAATTTTGGGCGGCAAAAGCAACTGAACCACCACCTACCACCAACACCATGGCTACCAAAGAAACATACCGCACGGTCGGCGCGTTAGCCATAGACATGAAAACCGCGGGCCAATGGAAAAACTCCCGTTTTTCTTTGATGGGGTTTTGCTTAATAAAATGAAGGAGATTGGATTTTATCACCTCTTTTTCTGAAGGCAACAAAGACTCCTTTTTTGAGGAATGTATTATGTTTCGTAATTTTTGCTCTGTATTATCTATCATAAATTAATTTTCTTGGTGTTTTATGATTTCCTTCACCTTTTCCAATCCCCGGCTCAAACGCACGTAAATGTTGTTTTCGGTTTCGTTGAGCACAAGAGCGATTTCTTTGGTGGAAAGATCGTCTAGGTATTTGAGTAAGATGACGTCTTTATACTTGTCGTCCAAGGATTTGATGATGGCGATCAGCTCTTGGCCGGTGAAGTGGTCCTGGGTCTTTTGACGGGGG
>MHOU01000007.1 GCA_001821935.1 Candidatus Staskawiczbacteria bacterium RIFCSPHIGHO2_02_FULL_43_16 | reverse complement strand
CAGCGTTTAAGCAAAAATTTTCTGGGCTGGGGGAGAAAATTTTTGCCCGTCCGTGCGGTCGCCGCTCTGCCCCCGTTTTTCCGCGCGCCCGCGGGCGCGCGGTGTCCGTTCGCCGTTTGTTTTTCAAAATCTTTCTTGCTAAAATACAGTTAGTCGGCGTTCGGGTTTTGTTCGTAGTAAGTTCTAACTTTTTCTAACAAACACCACATCATGGGAGTTTTCATCGGAAAACTCCTCAAAAAGCCTCAAAATAGAGCTAATCTCGTTAGTTCGATAACCTGTAATTTGATTGTAGGGCAGTTTTTCTTCAAAAATAAAGAAGAAAAGGCGGCGCTGTTCATAGACATTCATCGTTTGCCATACATAATACGGATTTTTTAGCAGCATAGTGGCTTTAGTTAGCGCAGTTCGATAAGGAATTGATAAGTCAATGCTGGCAATAGATTCTGTGCCTATTTGTTCTAACTTATCAGCCACGTCTTGAAGCTGTTTTTCAAAGACGCTTTTTGTTTGCGGTGTTTTGGCATCAATCAACAGATTAGTAAGTTGCACGGCCTTGTCCTCAAGTTCTTTGCCTTCTTTCGCTCTGGTGGCTTCTCGTGCCTTTATGTTGCGTATTTCCTGCTCCCAGACCTTGTTGAAAACTACTTCAACCAGTGCCCCAATTTCTGCCTTCAGGGAATTCCTTTTTAGAAGCTCAAGAAATTTTGTTTCAATCTCCTTTTTAGGAATAGACTTGCCATACTGCACGCATGACTTGTTATGGCAGATGTAATAGCCAAATGTCTTTTTAGAAAATGCAGCGGTAAGATGTTTGCCGCAGTGATCGCAAACTACTAAACCTCTAATAGGAAAGTCCGGCGAAATATCCTGCCGTATTCGCACCAAGGTATTTTCTTTTCTCAATACTTTTTGTATCGCTTCAAATACTTCAAGGCTGATAATGCCTGAGTGCTTGCCAATTCTGCGTGAAACGTCCCAACGTGGGTATTCAATATAGCCTGCGAAAAATACATCTTTCAGAATTAGTGTTAGCTTATCAATGTATTTTTCCGATGATTGGCCCTTCCAAAAGCCTTTTTCAACCAAGAAGTGGCAGACGTCTATTTTCCGCAGAAGCGTCCTTTTGGCAAAGCCTTCTAGTGCTTGTGCAAGGATGGCACCTTCTTCGTTGGCAACACAGATTTTTCCATGGAGCGGATCTTTAACCATGTCGTAGCCCTTTTTGGTGCCAAACGTCCAATAGCCGGCATCAAGTCTAGCCTTCATTTTCTGAATCACTTGGCGCTTGTTTTGTTCCCTTTCCAGTTGGCCTTGAGCGGCAAACACTGATTCTACGAACTTTCCTTCAGGAGTATCGTCAAATTTGAAATTCAAACAGCGTAAAATGACGTGCTTGCGGTTAAAATGAGAACGCAGTTTGATATGAAACTCTGTATCTCGTGCAAACCGCTTTAAATCGTCAAACACCACCACAAACTTTTGGTGGGGATGGGCATCAATATATTCCAGTAGTTCACGCATAGCTGGCCTTTGCCAGAAATCTCCGCCGCCAGTGTAGGTATCTTTGAAGGTTTTAGCATAAGGAACGCCTACGCTTGCCAAATCAGCCTTACAGCGTTCTTCTTGGCTATCAAGTCCATTTCCTTCAGTTTCCTGCTTTTTGGACGATACACGAGTATAGACTAAGCCAACACAGCCTTCATATGGATTGATATTAGCGGTATTGGTTTTAGTGACCATTTGTCTTATATTATTGCTCATAAGTTTGTAATTCCAGTTTAATTATATTCCTGCAAAACGCTTCTAAAAATTGCAATCGTTTTGTGATGCTTTTGTCTGTGCTTGTAGTATCGCCCAGAATTTTGCGATATTCAGCCACAGACACGATAGTTTCACTACTTTTAGGATTAAAATCCCAAGTAGTGATTCTTCCGACAATTACTCCAACAACCAGCCATTCTGAAACATAGATCGTTTCATGAACTGATATTTGAAGGGGAATTGGTATAATTTCTTCTTCCATAGATTTTTATTGAATTAGTTAATATTACGCACAACGAAAAAGAGGCAACGAAAGGGATTTTTTACCGCCAAGTAGAAAATCTTCGATGCCTCTTTTTCAGGTCCGACCAGATGTTACCCTTTTGATATTTCTACTTGGCGATACGATAATATTAACAGAGTCCTTACGAAATCCTGGCCGTCTTCTTACTAATGAGCTTGTGCCCCAGCTTTACCTTTTTTGAAATTGGGTTTGATTCAGACAAAAACAAGGCAGTAAGTGCGGCGTTCCTGGCTTCTTCCTCGTTTTCGCCGGTTGCCAGTATGCGGCCGTTAGAATCTAGTACCTGAAAGCCAAGAATTTCACTGAATGCTTCGTCTTGGTTATCTTCGCAGGCTTTGATAGGAAAGATGTTCATTTGATTAAAAATATTGATGTCAAAGCACGCACTCGACTCCGTGCATGCTAAAAGGCTTTGTTGACGTAGTTTTTTACCTTTTCGCCCATCAAGTTGGTAGGCAATGGAGTGGCATCAGGTTGGAGTTTTATTGAGTAGGCTTAGGGGGGGGTGATTCGGCGGCTTAAAGCCGGACTTTGAGCCTCAAATGGTAAGGAACCGAGAGACGGTTTTTCTTAATTTCTTGGACTAGGTACTTGCGCCGTAAATATCCAATGGCCGCTGAAAATTTGCGCTATTTTTTTGAAAACAGGGAAATTATTAGGCGTCTGGTAATATGTAGATATGCCATACGTTTCACCCACAAAGTATTTAAAAAAGAAAGAATTGCTAAACAGCAAGCGGTTTTACCGTTTATTGTCAGCGCAAACAAATTTCATTGACCCGGACACGACCATGCTGTTTTATGTCGGCATGGCAATGCTGATAACCGACGAATTACGGAAGCACAATTTTGTCAGACTGCCGATTTTAGGCGATTTTTGTTTGGTGGAGCAAAAACCTAGAGTCGCTTGGCTTGGAAAGCTCCAAGCTGTCATTGGCACCAGAGAAGTGCTCAAATTCTACCCAAATTACCACCTGCGACGCTATTTTAATAAACGGCAGGGATTTCCACGCTACGGAGAAATATTACCGCCCAAGCCAATAGAGTAGTTTCTGAATATCGGTAAAAACTACCTAACCTGCACGTTTGGAGCAAAATAAATATTATCCACAGGTTTGGAAAATATTCGGCAAAAAATGAGCATTTGACAGGTGTGCATAGGACTGTTTTACAATTAGAGCATAATCAAATATCTGAACTTTCTTGCGGAAGATTGTGATTAGACAAAAATCACCCGCTTTCCGCAAGAAGTGGGTGATTTTTGTTTTATCGTAGGGAGTAGCTGGAAATGAAACATTTTGCTTGGTAGAGAAAATAAAAACTACCAAGCAGACAGATTTTAGCTTAAAAACTGCTATATTTCTGCCTGGTAGTGCGAAAGTCCTGTTTACCAGACTAGGGCACAATCCTGCTTGGTAATATACCAACTCTTTAGAGTGGTATTTACCAAGAAGCCCCATTTTGTGAAATAGAAAAATTATTAAAATCAATTAAAACAGCATGGAAATAACAGATACATTTGAGACGGTAGGCGTAGCTGAAGACCTAAAAATCTATATCAGAAGTCCTTTGATACACCAGAATATCTTAGGGCTTTCGGCTCCAGATGAGAAGCGCTGGGTGAATTGGCGATATGAATTAGTAAAGGGCAAATGGTCGAAGGTGCCGTACCAAACGAACGGAAAGAAAGCACTGACAACTGTACCAGCAACGTGGAATACGTTAGATATGGTAATGGCCGCAGAAAACCACTTTAATGGCATTGGAATTGTGTTCAATGAAACACTGCTTGGTATTGATATCGATCATTGCATTGAAAATAACCAAATAGCCCATCCAGAAAAGGAAAAAATACTGGAATTTATTAATAGGGCGGACACGTATTGTGAAATATCGCCAAGTGGTACCGGCTTGCATATATTTCTTCCAATTATCGCTCCGATTGAGCTTGTGAAAAAGAAACATGCACCATATGAAATATATACTTGGGGCAGATATTTTACGATAACCGGTATTCCATTTGGGACAATAAAACCAATCAGGGCACCAATTACGCCAGACGAAGCAATATCACTAATCTCAATTCTTGGTTATCCGTGGGCTAAGGAAACGCGACCAAACAATCAAAATATAGATAATTACCAAAAAAGTAGTATTTCTTTGAGCGACGAAGTGCTTCGTCAGAAAATGTTCGCTTCACAACATGGGGCGAAAATCCAGGCATTGTACAACGGCGACACGTCGGATTTTGGTGGCGACGAATCAGTCGCTGAAGCTTCGCTCTGCTCACATCTCGCATTTTGGACTGGCAAAGACGCTGCTAGAATTGAATCCTTGTGGCTTGCGTCACCACTTGGCAGTCGTGAAAAAACGCAAAAGCGCAAAGATTATCGAGAAAAAACCATTGATTTTGCCATAAAAAATCAAACAGAAACATACAAACCGTCATTGAGTGAAGATTCGCAGGATTCTGCTCCGTATTTTGAATTCATGTCAGATACTGACTTACTTGCCATGAATATTCCACCAATCACATGGCACATAGAATCGCTGTTTGAAAAAAGTACGTTAAATATGATTGCCGCTCCATCACATCAATACAAAAGCATGCTAGTGCTACGCATGGCATTGAGCGTTGCGCATGGGTTTCCATTGTTTAATCATTTTGAAACATTAAAAAGTAATGTCCTGATTGTAAGCGAAGAAGACGGGATGCCATTACTAAAACACCGGTACGAAATGCTACTCCAGGACGGCGAAAAGCCGGGTGGCATTTATTTCATTATTCAAAGTGGTAAAAAAATCAATGAGAAATGGGCGGAAGAAATCCTAAAATATACCACGGCGAACAATATCCAGTTTGTGATTTTGGATAGTCTTCGTGCGTTGCACACCAAAAAGGAGAATGATTCTGACGAAATGCAGTCAGTTATGGATGTACTTTTGAGTCTGGCACGCAAAGGATTAACTGTGTTATTCGTTCACCACAATGGCAAAGGGCAAAAAGAGGGGATAGATGGGGCTAGAGGTTCGTCAGGAATCGTAGCAGCTGTCCATGGATATATCGCCTGCGAAACCAAGAAAACAGGGGGTGAACATATTGTGGTATCTCAGTTAAAACTTAAGGCGGCAAAGAGCATTGAGCCATTTGTGCTTAATGTTGGTACAAGATTAGTACCAGAACGTCTGTCTTTTGACTATGCCGGGCTCTATAATGCTGACAAAGGCGCTGTTGATACCGTGGAAGCCAAAATGATAACTTACTTCCGTGAACACCAAAACCAATACTTCACACGTCAAGATTTTGTTGATTTGAAGTTTGCTAAAAGTGTAAGTGATAAAACGCTCCGCTCGGCACTGAAAAATCTTACTGAAAAGAAACGGATTGGAAGCCAAGAATACAGCGAACTATCAGTTGCGGACAGGGAGTTAATGCCGGATAAAAACCATAAGCCTAATGCGGTGGTGTATATTCTTACTGATTAGTTAAGGCGATACTGGATTTTTATATTGCCGTATAGTATAATTTAGCCAATAGAAAATATTGCAACTATTTATTAATTTAACTTGACTTATTCCTTTGTGTGTGCTAATATACAATTAGCACACTGACATAGAAAAAGTCAACAAAAAACTATGTCAGAACGTTCTAGCGGGGAATCACAAGAACCTATTCAAGAAAAGGAGAAAGTCGTGCGAAAAACCATCAAAGAGTTGCTTGCAGAACAGGCTGAAAGTCTTGTTCCCACTGAAGGGGATGAAGCCTACACGGTTTATGCTGGGAAAGAGTATGTCGGAGTACTGAAAAAATATGGGAATGGTGGTTGGGCCATCGTTCCTGCTAATGGCGAGAAGTACTTCGAAAGCAAGGAAGGTTACGTTGTCCAGAAACCGGGTGGAGCGGCATATCAGGCTACGGAAAGCTTAGATACTGCTAATGTGTCAGTTTACTCTCCAGACGAGTATGCTATGAACTCAGAAGAGGATGATAGCACTCTTAAGAAGTTTAATTTGGGAGTAAGCAAACGTGTGCAGTACGACTCAACAAGAGGAGCCTTCTACTTGAGAGCCCAAGAGGACTAAATAGTCGCAAAAATCAGAAAGCCCGAGATTACATCAAGGGCTTTTTCTTTTCCAAATTATTATTGATTTTTGAAGGCATAAAATGCTATACTAACAGCATTAAGTATGGTGGCTAAGCATTGGAAAGCGACTTTTGGAGTGCCGGACTAGACTGATAGTAGTCCCAAAACTTTAAAAGATAGACTTGAAGTCTGTTCAATGTTTTGCCCGCTATGTCCACATCTTGTGATTTTTTTCCATCAAATTGCTTAATTTGTTCGTAAATAAGGCCTAATTTAGCGGTTCCAAATCCTTTTTCGCGGGAATAGGGAATTCCTTCGGGAAATACTAACTTTTGAAACCGTGGCCGGAGTTGGGGAGCGAGATCAATCCATTGCCGGCCCAGATTTTTGATAAAGTTCGTTGCATAGGTTAAAGCAGTTTCAATATCAAACTTTTCAATGTTGGCTTCGCTTAACGATATTTTGGAAGCCATAATTTGGTTTTCTACTTCTGCTAAGCGTTCCTTGCCGTCCTCCTTGGTATAGGTATTGTCTTCGAGAAGATCCTGGATCTTCTTTTTCTTTTGCAAAAGGCCATCCAACTGTTTTTGGTAATTTACCGCATCCAACTCAAAACTTTTTCCTTTTTCCTGCCAAATAGACATTACCGTTTCTTGATATATAGTAAACCACTTATCCTTTGGAGTTATTTCTTCAAGGTGTGTGATGAATTGTTCCTCTAATTCTTTTTTAGCTACTCCTTTGCCGTAAATAGGGCATCCTTTGGTTCGGCAATGATAATAGGCATAATTTCCGCCATTGCCTTTTGAAATGCTTCCCGTGAGCGCTTTATTGCATTCCAGGCACATTACAGTCCTGCGCAATGGAAAATTAGGGTTATAGACATCCCTTTTAAAGTTATTGGTAAGTTTACCGGCGCGGATCAGCCTAATTTTATACGCCTCTTGCTTGGTAATCATCGGCTTATGCAAACCAAGAATTTCTTCGTTTGTTTCGGGATCAATCAAAACACCCATATAAAAGGGAAGATGCCTTCCAATAATTCTGTCTACAAATTGAGAAGTAGTTTTTTTACCACGAATTTTGGCTAAACCCCATTTATCAAGCATGCCCGCTAACTCAACCTGGGAATTAAAATTACCTTCGGAATACGCTCTTAGTCCTTTTTGAAGAATAGGAAATATATTTTCATCTATCGGATCGGGGCCAGTTTTCTTTTCACCGCGTTTTTTTGCACCAAGTGCCGTATATCCCACCGGCGGATGCCAAGGATAAATGCCTTGCCTCAAACGGGCAAGCATACCATTAGAGCATCGCTGTTTACGGATTGCATTATCAAATTGCGCAAAGCCGGCAAGAATTGTTTCAAACAATGCTTCTGATGGATCTTTGCCAATGGGTTCTGTTACAGATTTTAAACTTACTCCGGAATCTGCAAGGATCTTTTTAACCGCAAAATGATCTTCCGTATTTCTCGCAAAACGATCCACTTTCCAGACTACAAAAAATTCCATCCTGCCTTTGTTTTTTCTGCAAAATTCCATCGCTTCAAGTAACTTTTTTCGGTCGGTGGTTTTGGCCGATACTCCTTCTTCTCTGAATACATCCAAAACCTCTATATTGTTATCTTTACAATACTTTCGACATCGATTTTCTTGATCATCAAGCGATGTGCCTTTGGTCTGTTCTTCAGAACTTACCCTAATATAGATAATACCTTTTGTCATAAATTTTAGTAACTTAAAGGGACGGCTAAGGTTCATCCAAATCCACATTCCCGAAGGATTGCTTATTGGCATAGCCGCCCCTTTAAGGCAACAAGCAATAAAAAAACTTCGGGGTAAAACTACGAACCTGGATGAACAATTTAATAATAAACCCATCAAAATAAAAAGGCAAGGGGATAAACTTGACAATCAACATAAAAATCTAATGCACCCTCTATTTCGCGCCGCCGATAGCTATCCTACGCTTATGATAGCTACGCCGCGCTTGCTCTCTGCGCCTATCTATATGGGTTTGCACCCACTGTTTCCATACAATATATCTCGCTTTTTTGATCGTTTCTTGCCTTTCTGGTGATAGAGCATTAAAGTATGGCACATAGTATTTATGGTATCGTTGCTTGCTGTAATTCATCCGGCAAGGATGACACAATTTTAAATATCGACGATACCTGTCTTCATGCTGGGGACGAAAATCCACCGCGCACACTTTGCACGATATTATGTATTGCCAATCTTTATAAATTTTTAATTTAGGCGGTCTGCCATATTTGTATGGGCACATGTAATCTTAAAAGTTAGGTAAAATATCGTTTTCATCGTTTTCGATTTCCCGTGACGGCTCATCGATGCCTTCGATATTTTTCTGCTTTTTTCGGATATACACCTTTCGACTTTTATTCTCAATGCCAAACTTTACTTCTAAACCTTCGTCTGCCAAGTTTGTTTTTAGCTTATTTAGTTGCCGGCTTAATGTATTCGCTGCTTTTGGAAAATCCTTTTCTTTTTCTACTTTTATATCCTGGGCCCCAGCGGCAATTTTCAATTCTTCAAGCAGTTGGGATGGAGTGCCACTCCATTCATTTTTATCTTTCATGAATTGAATGACACTTATTGCCACCAAGCTATTGTAGAGAACCTCTGAATTTTGGTCTTTGATGCTCCTATAATATGCGCCAAGAAACTGCTCTTTTGTGTATCCTATTCCTTCTGCAATGGCGGATCCCCATACAGCAAAATCTGCCATACGAGGCAATGAATTGAGTTTTATGGATTCCTTGATTTTTAATGCTTTAACTACAACATCAAAAATACTACCCATAATTTGCGCGCGCTGGTTTTCAAATTCTTTTAAAATATCATCTTCTTGTTTTCTTTTTTCCTCCGGAACCCGTTCCAGTTCAAAAAGTATACTTCTTTCCAGTAGGTCAGGATTTTTTGCCGCTATGTTAATGCCGTTAATACCCAGGCATCGCCTAAACGAAAATATAATATCGTCTTCATCGCTATATAGTTCTCGCTTTGAAAAACCATCACCGGTGACGGCTTTGCAAAGTGCATCAGAAATATGATCCGATAAATGAGATACATTATCGAAAAAGATACACGCATGATGCGCCATAATTTGTACGAATTCCTGAATGTCCTTTGGGAAACTTAATACTTCAATAGCCGAAGGGTCGATAATTTTCCTTAGTATTTTACACATCAATGATTTCGCCGATCCCTGGGCGCCGTAAAAATTAGGAATAGGGTGGGGAAAATCCGGGATAAAACATGAAACAACCCATACAAGAAGCAAAATTTTCTGATCCTCATTTTGAATGTTAATAAATTTTA
This sequence comes from Candidatus Staskawiczbacteria bacterium RIFCSPHIGHO2_02_FULL_43_16, assembly GCA_001821935.1. Taxonomy (GTDB): domain Bacteria; phylum Patescibacteriota; class Minisyncoccia; order Minisyncoccales; family Staskawiczbacteraceae; genus VGLO01. The sequence goes on along the minus strand of MHOU01000007.1, from coordinate 9,236 downwards.
GAATATCTTTTATATCCCCACCCTGTACCGGTTCAACCTGTGCCTGTTGATGAGAGTATCGCTTAAATAGTATGGGAGTATTTTTTATTACTTCCCACCCTTCGGTAGTAATTTTGACTGCCTGCCATTCTGAATCAGAAAGATCATACCATATAGCATTTTCATACCATGCGCTCCGGTTGTGTAGTGTGTATTGATTACCACTAAAACACGCCTGGCTCTCCATCATGTTAATTGTCGAGTGCAAATTTTCACTATTGATGGCCTTGCGATGTTCTTCCCAATAAACCTTGGCGAGCCATCGCTTAAACATTTTACTACGGCATGACCATATTTCCTCATGATTTTTTATAGGCACCCTGATAAATGGTTCTTTTAATTCATTATGGAAAAGTACGATTCGTTCCTGCTGGTCAATAGTCCTCATAAGTTTTTCACTTTGACTTTTTCTGTTATCACCAGAATTTTCTTTGTCCCTTTTTACCCTTCTTTCAAGTTCTGCTTTTTTGATGCTTTCCCACACAGATTTAATCTCTTTTTCAGAAAGTGGGGGACTGTTCTTGATTCTGTTCCATTCCTGTAGCGCGGGCCAGCCAATTACATCCCACATTTCTATGGGATTATGATATAAAATTTTACCAGCCAGAGCCGCGGCTTGCTGATTCCGCGTGCCTTTCGAGTTATCGGCACTTAAAAAATTATTCCAATCAACTTTTGTTTTTGCACTTTCCGTACATTTTTCAACGATCCAATGGGGAAATTCTTCCAGCTTTGCACTTTCGGGATCAACGGCCCACTCATAACGCTTACCGGATTTATGCAGCGATGGGGTTACAACGATATAACCGCCGTCTCCGCGTATGTCGGTTTTATCTAAAATCCTTACCCTGTTTTTGACTACGGCACCAGGATGTTTATAGAAGAAGTGAAAACCGCCACCGCCACTGCGAGCCATAACAGTTGGGGGAAGATCGGTAATACTTCCTCCGGCTTCAATATCTACGACTACTATGCCGGATACTTTTCCCGTGGCAACCCCAATGCTGGCATCGGGAAATTGTTTCCACCACTGGCGCATCTGTTCTTCGGTAGCGATTTCAGTTTGATATTTTTCCCATTTAAAAATGGGTGTCTTGTCGCGCGACTTTATAGGAAAGGCACTCCATCCGATACTGCGATAGTATAGCGCCCAGTCGAGATTAGTTTTTAGCTCTTGAATTTTCATATCCTTGAATTTATATTTTAATTTTATTGCTTATTTTTATCTGGCCGCGCTAAGTAAATTTGGAATTTTTCCTTACATTTACTACACTCAAATTCACCGGAGGCAACCTCGATTATGAGATTAGTAATTTCAAGAAGGCGGGTTGCATATTCTCTCGAAGTATTTTCATTACCGGTTTCTATAAGTATTTTTTGTATGCCGTCGATTAACTTTTCATCATCGATTTTAGTTTTCATGGTTTTGTTTTATTTTTGTTCCTTTCGCCCAGCCACTGCTCGAAGACCACATCCCGTACAAGTGCATCAAAAGCATTTCTGATTTCTTCTACTTCTTGATCTGAAATGGTAGGATCACCAAGTAATTCCTTAACCCGCTCGATGCTTAGCATGGCTAATTTTCTCCGTATAGTCGCGCTTTGACTATCCGAAGTTGGTTAAAGAACTGCTGGGGTTCGACTTTTAAATTGCCGTTCCAATAATCTTCGATCAGCGCATCAAGTTTTGAGTTTCTTTCAAATATAAACTGCGCTTTGCGCGGATTTTCCCTGTCTACTGACTTAATAGAGAAGGAAAGGGATATGACAGTTGCGAGCGGAAGGTCAGATGTTTGATAGATAGAATTTTGATCAAGTTTTTTCATACCCTGATATTACAAAATTCATTCCTACGCCCGACATAATCTTTTGGTATTTTTACAAAACAAAAAACGGCTTCAAATTGCCGTTTTATAAAAAAGTTATAAACACTATGAAGGGAGTATCAGAGGAATATCAAGATTTATCAATTTTTATAGCATGGGCTATTCGATAGCCACTACCTTTTCTGCCATCTATAAGTTTACCCATCTTTTTTCCGAGATTTTTTGTAAAGTTTTTATTTATTTTTTGTATTTCTGTTCTCGTAACTTGCTCGCTTTTTCCTGGCAAATCTTCGACAATTAGGGAGGCGGACTGGTAGCCTTTATTTTTGATTAGATAGAGAAGAATTTTATGCCGATCACTGTTTTCGCCCATGGAATAACAGTGATCCTGTTTTGGCTCCCGCCATAAGTCCCCAACAGGGTTAAGATAAAGCACATCACTTTTTTTGTTTTCCTTTATACTTTTCTCTGATCTGTCCCCGTATTCAGTGCGAAGGGTATGATAGATCATTTCAAAATTTTCCGGTAACTGGATTTCGCAACACGGAGTATTTCTTGCTCCCATTTTCTGTTCTTGCGAAAGCACCGAATCCCGGTCATACTCATCAATGCCAATGCCATGCTTTTTTAGGGCAAATACGGTGTCAAAAAAAGTTTCTGGGTCAATTTTACTGGTACGAAAATCTCCAAGAAATACTTCAATACTTCTCTTGTTTTGAATGAGGAAATTTTTATAAATAATACCAAGCGCATCAATTATATCTTTTTGAAATTGATTTAATTCTGTCATATTCATACTCATTTTCATTATGCTTAAACTATATAGCTTTTAGAGGGTTATTTCAATCTAAATCATTGAAAAATAGCCACTTTTCATTTATAGTTAAATTAACAACTTAATATCATTTCCTAACCCCTATAGATTTTCTGTAGGATATGGAAGCAAGACCAGTAACGAGTAAAAAACCCATCATGGGGTTGTCGTTACTGGCCGTGCAGGGAAACTTGCATGAGTGCTTCGGCACTATCTCCCGTGGTGGGCTTTTTGGTTCCCACGAGGTAAGCAACTTTATGGGATTTTTTTCAAGAAAAATAACAACAGATAAAATTACTGAATCGCTTAGTGGATTTTTTGATGCCAGCTACGGCGCCTTGGTTTTCGACATTAAAAATATTGATAAGCAAATTTTAATCAGTAGGGAGCAGGACAGGGAAATAATGATTGTTTCAATGTTTGCAGTTGTAAGAGCAGTTTTTACAATTTTCGGCGATACCCCCATAACAAAAAATATCATTGGCGGGATTCAATACAAAATTTTCAATCAGTATTTTAGGGATCCAGCAGAGAAGGATCAATTTGGTAATTTATTTTGGGAAAGATCCAACGAGTATTCTAAAATCCTTTCTCCAGAAAATAAGGATTTGGACATCCAATTTGGCCAGATTTTTTGCAGTCACTTTTTTGGTAAAGAAGAAGATGGCAGTCACCTGGCCATTATGATGCTTGTCGGAGGGTTGTTTATAAATACTATGGTCGAAGTGAAGAAATTTCTTAATGAAATAACATCGAAATTTACCATAATCTGAAAAAAAATGTATCCGCGAGAAGAAAAACAATATAGATACTGGGAGGAAAGACCTACAAAAAATAAATTTTCTAATTTCTTGAAAGGCCTATTTACCTGGAAAAACGCCAAGAAAATAGTTTACGCATCAGGGATTTTTCTTTTGATGATCGCTATATTAAAACTGGCGGCAGACATTTATATAAAGTACGGAATAGTTGCCTCGCTGGTTTCCTGCGCACTTATGTATTCTGCTTTGTATTTTTCATACGAGGAAGGTTATAAAAGTAAGGTACAAGCATCTACAAAATCGAACTAAAATAAACGATAGAAACGGTATTTTTCTTGCATTTCAACCTTCTCATACCCACTTTTTAGATAGAGTAAAATAGTTGTAAAATAGGGGCTTTTTAGCCCACTTTGAGTGAGGGATTGACAAATTCCTGCAACTATTGACATATATGTTGGCCTATGCTATAATAGAGGTATATAGGGTAAAGATGTTCTTTCCCCTATAAGACACGTCAATTTGCCCTCGTGCCAAGCGGTGCTTGGAAAGCGGCAAAAGTACCTTTATTTCCCTGGTAGGGAAAAGGAGTCCGACATGGATAGCAAGAAGTTCGATCAGATGGTGCGCGAGTTTCCGTTCATCAAGCAGGTCATTGCGAATCTGCCTTCCTTCACCGGTTCCGTCAATGACGTGATCGTGAAGCGGGGGGATCGTAACCTGCTCGAAGTTCGGCCCGGCGGTTGGCATCACGATGCCGATAGCTGGGGTTCGCACAGCGGCTACCGTCGTTTCTGGTGTGTGTCTCCCGGCGAGCTGGTTCAGCTCGAATCGGGACAACACACCACCCGAGTTCCTCACGGAACCAGGGTCAACGAAGTGACCAGCGAGATCGGTGCTCAGCTTCTCAAACTGGATCGCGATGTGCAATACATCGTCGAGGCCAGTGATGAGGGCTGGGATTGGGAGGATCCGAATCCGACCATCACCATCTACAAGATGCACGACTTCGCCTGGCGCCAGTCTATTCGGCCCCAGGAAGAAGAACCGTGCACCGAGTGCGGATGCTTCGAATGCCAGTGCGAACCGCCCATCGTCATCTCCGAATCGGAGTTGGCGGAATTCAAGCGAATCGCAGCGAAGGCTCTCGCCCGCATTAAGCAGGAGAGACCCCGCGTGGTCGTGCCGACCTACAGCCGGCGCAGCGAAGCCGTCAAGGAGGTCATTCAGGGCCAAAACTCTGATTGCCTGCTCGCCGTGCATCCGAAAGTCGTCGCCTACGTCGGTAACGTCCGCCTGTCCGAACAGCATCGCGAATCGATCATGTTCGGATGGTTAACCGGTTACAGCTCGATTCCGAGCTGATCCAAACAAAGGCTATGGGAGAGTGCCTACAATAAAATCTCTCCCTCACTTCAGAGCAGTTTTCAGTGAAGACTTTTCTGAAGTGACCGACTGCACCTTAATCGCCTAAAATTAGGCAGGAGAAAACCATGCGTTTCGTTATGTTCGGACTGATTGCGTTGATCGGCCTCGTAGGCTGCCAACAAAACCGTGAGAAGAAAATCTGGCCGCAGGACGATTTGGTTGTTCGCGCCAACGACGATGCGAGCAAGATCGCTCACCGTCACTGGACGGTGGTGAGCAAAAAAGAAGCGGAGCTGGGTAAGTTCCGCGAACGGGGCATCATAGTCGTGCTGAAATACGACTACGATAAACCGGGTCTGGCGAAACTGACGCCGGGCACAACCCTGCACCTCGAAATCTTTCACTCCCATCGGTTCTTAGCCGAATTTGATGGATTGAAGGAAGGCGATAGCATCTGGTTGTTGCATCTTTCTGGGGTGGATACTACGCACCAAAAATATGCATCTGCCTTTCTGGCACCAAAGTGCCCAGACGCCGACAAAATGTACGAAAAACAGACCGAGTCCGGCGGATACTAATCAACAAGGCGGTCGATGGAATGATTTCATCGACCGCCACACTTCAGAGCAGTTTATTTCGATAGACTTTTCTGAAGTGTACGATGGAAATTTTCACAAGGAGCAACAATGCAAAAGTTCTTTTTCGAAGATGATGGATTTATTCCGAATTCTCGTTTTCCGGTCATCGTGACTCGGAAGATGGTTACGTTTCTTGGTGCTGGCCCCGTGGAAGCTGAGGTCGTCATCAAGAATCGTGCTTTTGAAATCGGCTGGAATCTTGAATGGTTGTGGCCAGTTTTCAAGCGACCACACTATCACTCAACAACGCATGAGGCGTTAGTTGTGTATCAAGGCTCGGCTACCCTGCGTTTGGGCGGCCATCGGCTTGGCAAGCTTGTGAAGGTTAGCCAAGGTGACGCAATCGTCATTCCGGCGGGTGTGGCTCATCAAGCCGTTGAGAGAACCGAAAACTTTCAAGTCTTCGGTTTCTACCCCGTTGGTGCCAAGCACTGGGATATGATCTACTGCCGAAAAAGAGAGAGGGCGATCGCTCTTCCTAATCTGGCCTTGCACAATGAGCCACCAAGTTTCGAGTTGTGAGCGTAAGGTTGTAGGTTACCCCAAATCTACTTAGTTCTGGGCAAGCTAAACAATAAATTGCCCCCATATTTCAGTGCATTAACGACGTTCGTTGTGCATTGAATCCATGGGACTTACAAGAAAGGAAAAACCCATGAAAGTTATCGTTCCGTTGGGGCGCAGCGTGGAAGGCATCATCTCTGACGTTCAGAAGTGGCTGAAAACCACCGACCGTGGGGAAATCACGAGCATCCTGCTTGTGACTGCTCCGGGAGATCAATTGCCAACACCGCCCGCTCTGGAAAAAGTCGCTCCAGTCGAGAGGTTGGAGGTCACTCGTCACGGGGACTTCTATCCGGAGGATTTCGACTACCACACGGTGGTTGTGATCAATGGCGGCACCACTTTCCAACAGTGGGCCATTGCCAAATGGTGGTGGCAGAAGCTCTACAATCACGGAACCTCCTATCAATGGGAGTCCTACCGCTGGCCTGACGAAGGCAAGTGGGACGCTATCGCAATTGATGTGCAACGTGACGGTGTTCGTGAGTTAGCTTCGGCGTAAATAAAAATCCGACGAGCTTGGAGCTGGCGAAAGCCAACGTGGTCGCACCAAGAAATGTCGTAAAAGTCCGTTCTGAATTTTTCAGAATGCAAAGGCCGTTATGGTTTCAAGGATTTCCTTAAAAAATCCTTTCACTTCAGAGGAATTTATGCGAATAGATTTTTCTGAAGTGGAAGATTGAAATAATTACCAGCACCTTTTTAGGAAGATTTCAAATGAAAAATGAGATGTTCCCGATTCTCGACCAGTGTGTTCCTGATAAGACGCATCTAATTATTCGGTTCAAACATGGCGGCGTATGGGGAGTAGACGAGGCGATGGTGTATTACAGCCACTGCGATAATGCCTTGGGCGTTTTTCAAGGCGGTCATCGACTTGATAGCTGCTCCAACTATCACGATCTCAACTTACACATGGTCGCCTCAATCGAAGTCCACCCCGAACCACAAAAGTTTCTGCCAAAACCTGAAATCACTCGGTTGTGGTGGAAACGGCTACTGGGCATTAAATAGCCCATCACTACTCCAATAAGCCCCGGTGAAAGCAATTTCACTGGGGCGTATTTTTTTGAAAGTATCTTGTGATGCTTTTTTATTTGTATTTAAACAAAAAACTGGTAAATTCAAGTTATGAGTGATTCACTATATGAAGGACTATGGATAAGTCCAAACTTCATCGTTGAGCGTTTTAACGAAATTATTCAACAATGTGGAAGCGATTTTGCTATAAAGAGTGTAAAATGCAAACACGAACGTGAGGCCTGGGTTGGCGCACTCTTTGCCTTGGGGCAAAGGCGTATTTCGCAATACCAATACCACTATCATGTTGAAATAGAAACTGAACAGGAAACTCCTGATGTGTATGTTTCTTATTTGGAAGTTACTAATAAAGGCAACCAGCGTTTAATTGCGAACATTGAAGTAACTGATTGGGTAGAAAATAGCCAGGGAGATCTAATGGAGATTATCAATAAGAAAATAAATAAGCGATATCCTAATCATTTTTTCCTTGTAGTATATGTGCGGTGGCCAGGTAAAGCAATAAATTTCGATTACTTGTACGATGAAATTTCTAAGCAAAAAGTTCCATTTCAAGAAATCTGGATTTTACTTGCTTATGCGGATCATGATTACCAGGTCACACAGGTATATCCTCGTAAGGGGTTAATTAGATTTAACCTGCAAGAAGAATTAGAAAAGAACAAGAATCAAAATTATTTCAGTAGGTTTTTAAAAAGAGATACTGGCACAGAGTGGGTTAATTTAGGAAAACCACCCGTAATTCCATTGCCAGATTGTAAAAATAAATTAGATGTATAACCACCCTTTTTGAAAAAAGATTTTCCAGTTTTGGGGTGGGGTGTCGCGCGCCCGCGCAGAAGGATCCTATGAGAAATATATTTTAGTAGAAGGTACTCGATTTTCCGTACTGGGGTGGTTCCAAATAAAATTTCCAAAAAGTATAGTGAGCGGGGGAGTGGGGTAAAAATCATAATTGCATGGGAGCCAATAATCTGCTATAAATAGCACAATACAAGTGAATTCGTGCTTATTCTAAGCTGAAACATGCAGTTTTGCGTCAATGCTAAGTTGATGCCATTGTCGCAACTCTTGTAAGATTTGGTTCCACTGAATTAGCACGAAGTCCACATTTTTAGATTTGGGATTTCCGAGGAACCGCCGACCGCGGAGCCCGCATGCTTTTCACCGATTTCGCCCAGCCAATTCCACGGTTTTGCGAACGAAACGTTAAGACGGCCCCCCACGATACGGCGGTTCGAGCCGACGGTTTTCAAAAATTGTTTCATTTCAGAAAAGTTTTGGGATAATGCCAGATTTTGTGCTTGATTAGCCTCAATTATCCATTTTTTGACCAGTTCGAGCCAATGGTTTCCTTCCCGCTCAAATTCCGATAATTTCTCTTCAACATCTTTCTTTTGTCCCATTAGGATATTTTTCTTTTCTTGGAATTCAGAAAGTTCAAAACCTCCCTCAAGATAGCCGTCCATCAGACGGACTATTTTTATTTTCACGGCCGAAAGTTCGGTTTTTAGAGTTTCAGTAAACAAAGTTGATGATTGAGAATTTTCTTTCTCCCACTCGCCAACTTTGGCAAGATACTTTTCTTTCCACTCGTCAGGCAAAGAAACTTTTTGGATATTTTCTTTTACTTGCTCACTTAAAACTTCTTCACGCAAAAAGCGTTGGGTGCAAGCAATGATTTTGCTCTTGTGGGTACAGCGATAATACACAAATTTCAATCCACTTTTTTTGATATGCCGTTCGGCGGTTATGGAATATCCACATTCTCCGCAAATTGCAAAATTAAGAAACTCAAAGTTTTTCGGCCCACGATTTTTGCGGGGTTTGCCATTGGCAACAAGTGCGGCTTGAATTTTATCAAACAGTTTCTTGGAAATCATGGGCTTGTGGCTCCCCTGATGTACTTCACCCCGATAACGAAAATGTCCGTAGTAAAAGGGATTGGTTAGCATATTGTAAATGGTGGAAAGGTGGGGGAGTTTTCCGTCTTTACCAACCAAGCCAAGAGAAAACATTTTGCGTTGAATGGCCGTAAGCGAGAATTCGCCCGTGGCAAAAGCCCGTAAAATGGTTTTTACTTTTGTAAAAGTTTTTCTATTGGGTTCAATAGTTCTTAATCTTGGTTCATTAAAATACCCAATCGGGGCTTTTGCCGAAAGTTCGCCACGGCGGATTTTCTGGCGAAT
>MHOU01000006.1 GCA_001821935.1 Candidatus Staskawiczbacteria bacterium RIFCSPHIGHO2_02_FULL_43_16 | reverse complement strand
AAGACACCCTACGGTGTCTTTTTCAGTATATCAAGTTTTTAGCAAATGAGGGGGTTTCGTAATTCACAGCTATAAGCAGGGTTGTATTTTTAATTGAAGACAGTGTTTTAGAAAAAGACATAACCTATCCTTATTTCACAAACCTTTTTGGGCCAGTTTTGAGAGTTAAGTAAGAAAATATATGCCAGAAAATTTAAGATTTCAATCAGAAGATGAAATAAAAGAGCAGGAGACCCTTGAACACCTTAAAGAGGAGGGTGGTATTTACTTTCACCAGGAAACCAATCCAGAAAATGGGGAAACCAATAATTTTGTAAATATTCTCGGCATTGAAGTTGAGACATATGCTTCGGAGGAAGACATTGAATCTATCAAAAAAGAGATGATCCTTTCTCCAGTAGACCAAGACTTATTAAGGACTATTGCTCAGTGCTACAAGTTACGTCAGCCACTTTTATTTGAAGGAGATCCGGGTGCCGGAAAAACCTTTTTAATAGAGAAACTCACCAAGTTAGTTCATGGGAAAGATGCTCCGGTATTAGAATTAGTAGGAACCCCAAGAACATCTGAATTAGAAATTCTGGGCCATTGGGCTCCAAAAGGGCTTAAGGAAAAGGAAAGCCAGGAATATAAAGAGATTCTAAAAGATGTCATGGGCAAGGGCGAGCTTGCGGAGTTTCAAAAGCATTTAAATGAAGAGCTGGAAAAACTGAATGCTGATTTTTCTGATGGGAAAATTAACCAAGAAGAATTCCAAGCTGGTTTTGGTGAAATTTCCCAAAAGTATGTTGAGGAATCAAGAAAGATTTTACTAGAAGCTTCTCAAATGGCTAAGTTTTTAAAACCTGAAGCTGAATGGGAATTTAAACAAGGAGCTTTATTGCAGGCCTATGCAGGCAAGGAAGGGAAGGGGTATCCATTGATTGTTGATGAATTTAACATAATTCCTTCCAATTATCAGCAGATATTTTTACAAATCAGCGGAAGGGAAGGTGGAATGTCAGACGCTATAAATTTTTGGGGTAACAGTGGAAAGACGAGCTATAAGCGCGGAAAAGATGCTTGGATTGCTTTTGCCAGCAACTTTCCTGAAAAAACTCCCGGCCGAAGCGAGGTTGTAGCCCCTATGACCGATAGGTTGGTATGGAAAGTTATCCCTACCGAGGATGTCACTAAGAAGAAAGGGGCAATTAAAAAGACTGCTGGAGGCAGACTTACTAAAAGAACCGCAGAGGTCAGCACCTTTGCCGAAACTGAAATTCCTGTTGAAAATAATGTTGAATGGGACAAAGTTTTAGACGAGCAATTGGGAGAACAAATAGCCGACATTGTTGATTTATTGGACACGGAATTTGTAAAATCCTATGAGCAGGTTGGCGATACGCTTAACATTAAGGGCGAACAGAGAAGAAGGAACCAGTCAATGGAATTTTCGGGAAGAAATCCTTTACGACTTTATTCTTACCTCGATAATTTTCAGGTAAGAGATAAAAAAACCGGTTTTGTAGATTTTGCAGCAACCTTATTGAATGCGTTTGAAATGTATTACGTAAGCCGCCTTGCCAATGAAGCTACGCGAAAAAAGATGGATGCCTTATTTCATCAAATCATGGAAGGGGATACGGGTAAAGCTAAATTCGAAGGGCAGGCCAGAACTAGGAAAGAAATTTTAGCCATTTTATCAGAACGAGCCTCTTTGACTCCAGAGGTAGCGGAGCAAATGGAAGAGCAGTCTAAAGGAGCGCAGGAAAGAGAGATTCTTCAGGCTCGTCACGTCGCTGAGGATGCCGAGGAAAAACTATTGGATAATCCTAATATTCCAGAAGAGCTAAAAAGAATGCTCAGAGGAGAAAAGTAGAACGAAAGAAGCCCTGTATTATTTAAAACAGGGCTTTAGCCTCACCCAAGAAGGGTAAGGGTGGGTTTTCTCTAGTTCGTGGCTAGAACCAGAAAAAACCCTTGTTCGGACGGGACTCCAGGAAGCGTGGCTAGCCTCCCTTTGTCCAACTCTCCTTTTTTAAAGAACTTTAAGGCCGTTATAGCATATTACAAATCATTGTCAAGCCCCAAATAGCAAAAAATGTCAAATAGGCAATTTAAGCCATTTTCATAAAAATAACTATGCCAGAGCCAGGTGAACAACCAAAAGACCAGGTGTCAGAAGAAGCTTTGGAGGTGGAAGAAGTTTTAGAAGCTGAACCCTACGAACCCATTATGGATGGGATTGTTTTTACTGAAGTTAAAAAGAAAAAAGGCGGTGTAGAATACAGAAGCAGTGACCCGACTAGGAAGATTATTATGCTCTCTGAATCTTCAGAAAAACCAAAGCCCAATAGGCCATATAAAGTTAAAATTATAGAAGATACCGATCCTGGCGATCCGAATAAAGGAAAGCTGATTGGTGAAATTTATTATGAATCACGGGATGAAAAGGCTAAACAGTTTATTGAGGAAATTAACGCGTTAAAACAAGCTGCTAAAACCAAAGAAGACTATCAGCAATTAGCTAATCTTTATCAACACCTTGAGGGGCTTTATGAATCAAAGGAAGGAGGGAAAGAGCTAGAAGCATCATTTGCCATGCAGTATGACAAGCAGGTAGAAATTTTTTATAAGCTTAAAATACTGGTCAGGAATTTAGATTATGATGTAGATAAGGAATCAATGAGTCCGGGGTCAATTGATGCAATAGATGGAAATGAGTATAAATTTCCTTCAAAGCTAGAGCTGGCGGAATTGATAGAACAAAACAAAGAATTAATAGAAAAGAAAAAGGAACAAGGATTTACCAAGTTGCTTGTAGTGCCTTTTGGAATGAAACTGGACGAGTTAGCAAAAAAGTATGGAGAGCTTATTATAGAACATTTTAAAAATGGAAACTTGCACGATTCTGAAGGAAAGAAAATTGAAAACTTACGCAAACAAGGTGAGGGTGATGGTCCTACTAGTGATGCAACTAAAAATAGCGAATATTATCCGCTCTGGAAATGGGACAAATATACTAATGCCGATGAATCGGGTGGCCTCGTTTACTACCCTGAAAAGTTTGATAAAAATAACCACCAAGGGAAAACCAAGGCAGAGGCGATAAAAGAACAAGGCGGTTGGAATATTATCTTAATTGAAGATATGCCCGATATTCCTCGCCAAGGAAAAGGCAAAACAGTGGGCGATAGGAAGCAATTGGAAGCCAGATCCACTCCAAAAGAATACTTGCAAACTTTGGCTACTGATCCAGTGTATCAACATGAATCTGGCATGACGCCCGAAGACCAGCTCATGTACGCCATTACCTACTTAGAAGAAAATCAGAAAATCATGGATGACTATCAGGGCAAAGGGTCGGTTTCTTATCAGATCGGCGCCTATTTCCCTTCGTCCGACGATGTGCCGCACGCGTACTGGTACCGGGGCCATCGCCAGGCCTACCTGAGCGGGAGCGGCGTTGACGATCGCCATGGCGGTTGCGGTGTCCGTTCCGCGGTGAGGATTAAGAAATCTTAATATTTGATCTTTTGATTCTCTTTTTGCTTTATCTTTAAACTTTCGTTCGACGGCGAATAAACCCATCTTGGGATGGGCTGCCGTCAAATCGTTTGCCAATTAAAAACGAGAATATATTGCTGATGCAATAAAAATCGTAAGGCAATGATTTACACATAACTATAGATCCTCACGTGTGAGTAATGCTTGCCCCAAGAGTGGGGTGAAAGAACTGACCTGCTATTCACTTAGCAGGTCGCGACTGCAAAAGGTGTAGATGCGTCTGTGCCTTTTGAGAGATAAGCATTATCACCAGCCTTCGTCCGACAATGTGCCGAACGCGTACTGGAACCGGGACAATCGCCAGGCCAACCTGAACAGGAACGACGTTGACAATCGCAATGACAATTGCGGTGTCCGTTCCGCGATGAGGGTCTATGAGTTAACTGATTTTAGCCAACCGCCAAGCATCCGGCCCGTTTCGGCAAGTTTTGCCTGGATTTGGAAAATTTTGGTTTCATTGGCAAGATTGAGCTCTAAAAATAGGCGTAACTTTAAGGTGGAAATTTCGATGTGGCTGGAGGCTTTAATTAAGTAAGTAGCCTTTAAATGCTTAGAGGCATTTTTTGCCATAACAAGTTCCTGCAAAAGCGACAAAATACTATTTTCTAGACTTTGGCCAAGCGAATAACGCCATCTCTTTTCTAAGTGATTGGTTATATCAACAACGCCTTTATATGTCTCATATGTTCTATTAATTATGGGCAGCTCATCCATAGATTTAAGTTTATCTAACCTTTGGAGAAGTTGGTTTGCATTCAAAAGAGGCAAAAAATCAACCCAAGAATTAGAAAGATTTAATTATTATCTAGAAGAAAACCTATATTCCCTGCACCAAGACTTAAATGTTGGCACCTACAAGCACCAGCCATACAAGAAGTTTATCGCAGTTGATAATAAGCGCAGGGAAATTTTGGTTGCCAGTATCAGGGATCGGGTGGTGCATCGGTTGATGTATCAATACCTGGTAGATATATATGACCAGACTTTTATCTTTGATGTCTGGTCTTGCCGTAAAGAAAAAGGCTTAACGGGGGCCATCGAGCGTACGCAAGATTTTTTAAATAAATATCCAAGGTTTTTTGTTTGGCGATCTGATGTGAAGAAATTTTTTGATAACATTAATCATCGGCGTTTATTGGATATTATTTCTTTAAGAGTATCCGATAAGAAAGCAGTTGACCTTTTAAAGGAGATTATTAAGACCTACGCCCAGGCTGGTTCGGTAGGGAAAGGAATTCCCATTGGAAATCTGACCAGCCAGATATTTGCTAACATTTACTTGAATGAATTAGATAGATTTATTAAACATTTGATAAAGCCAATAGCTTATCTTAGATATGGAGATGATTTTATTATTATTTCAGAGAACGTAGAAAAATTGAAAGAGATCAGAGAGGCAACAATTCGTTTTCTGGAAGACGACTTATTTTTAAAAATAAATGGCAAGAGTGATATTATCGTAAAAGCAAAATGGGGTTTAAAGTTTTTAGGAGTAAAAGTATTTCCGAAGGGCAGGCGGCTGAATAACAGGAATTTGCAGAGAATACATGATCGCATATCTTTGAAAAATGTTTCAAGCTACGCTGGATTGCTGAAGAAACATAGCAATACTAGAAAGATTAAATATTTTAACTGGCTATTGTTGGAGAAATTTTTTAACGATGTTAATTGAATCTGGAAATAATAAACGCAAAAAGCCCGCCACAGGTAGTGGCCAAGGCCACTCGCACAGGTTTCCCTGTACGGCAGAAGATGCGACCCCATGACGGGTTCTTTATGCATCTTCTGACTGTTGACCATGCTTTTAAAATTTATTTTAAAAGTTTAGGTCTCCCTATTAAATTGTAAGTTCATTTTACATTAAGGAGGGGTATTTTTCCAGCAGCAAAATTAAAAATATTTTAGTAATCTTGTTTGAGAAAAAAAGAAAGTATTGACTTTTAGATAAATGTAGTTTATATTTTAGAGGGTCATTGCACAACTTAAAGCCTACATTTCAAGGAGAATGTGATGGAGAAAGAGGATCTGGGGTTTTTCTCGTCATGGAGTGATGTTTTTTCAAAGGCTCGCGAGTTATTTGATCAAGGAAAGGTGGAATCTGTTGCCACTGTTTCGCTTGATGAATACAAGCGAGGGCAGTATGTTGCATCGCCACTCAGGGGAATGGGATTCTCAGAAGAGGAATCTCTTGAGAACCTGAGCCAGCTTGCACCCATGCTCTACCAAGGAAACGAACAGTTTCACCTGTCGCTCAGAAAGACGCCATGTTTCCACCCAGATTATCCTGAGGGAGAAATCTGGATGTTGGTGATCGTCTACCTGAAGGCAGGTGAAACCATCAACGGGTAGCTCGGGTGATTCTGCTACTCGTTGTTATAAATCACCAAGCGGTGAGGTTAATACCAAACCGCTTTTTCATTTGCTTCAAAATTTTAGGCAATGTCATTTATTAAAAAACAGCTTTCAAAAATAAAAGCTGTTTTTGATTGTGAATTTCTTGTGAATTGCGCGGGGATAATAAAAGATTGATTTTCGGAATTAATTGTTTTTTAATGAATGTGCATTTTATTAACTCGTGTTTGAGCCACAAAAAGCCCACCACGAGTAGAGGCCGAAGCCTCTCACATAGGTTTCCCTATATGGCGAGTTAAGCAGACCCCGTGATGGGTTCTTTATGCTTAACTCGCCTTTTTTTGCCATGCCTTAAAATTCAGCTTTAAGGGTTAGGCCCCATTATTAAGTTGTGGTTTTATTGTATAGAATTTTTCTCATTAATTCAACTTAATCGCCTTGACAAGGCAACCCCATGCGTTAAGATTGTCCCCACATAAAAATAAAATTAATATACCATTGTCCCGAAAGGGTCTTGCCAACTTGGCAACGAGCGACCAATGGTGTATAGTAGTCCCTACGTCTAACTTAACTTTTAGTTGAGTTAGAAACGGCACAACTATGCCATCGGTCGCTCGATGGCATTTTGTGTCTATGAGAATCAAAGAACATTTTAGTGCCTTTCTTGCCTACAAGAAGGCAGAAGGACTTAGTGATCATACTATTAGAGAGCATACGAGGTTTGGAAGGTACCCATTTTTTAGACAGTTAGTATGTTCGCGGTATTTTGAAAATTTACGATTTTTTTAATTTTTAAAACTTCAGTAGCAGTTTGGTATCTGGCGGCAAACGTGACGGGGGCGCATCGCAGGGCCGTATGAATCCGCCGGTGATTGTAGTAGTGAATTTGCAGAGCGATAGCTTCAATGAGCTCGCCAAGGTTAGCGTAGCATTCCGGATGGCCCAATTCAAGTTTAAACTGTGAGTAGAATGATTCCTGGTATCCGTTTTCCCAGGGACTGCCTTTCTTTGACATTGATGGGGTAATTCCAGCTGCGGTTAAAAGACTTTGATATTTGGCGCTTCGATACTCCGACCCTTGGTCTGAGTGGCCAAATTCGGGAGCTTGGTGATTTTCTAGGGCATTGGTCATGGCTTGGCAGACCAAGTTGGCATCGTGGCGAACACTCACCGCAAAGCCCACAATTTCCCGAGTGAAAATGTCTTCCACGGTGGCCAGATAGACAAATCTTCCCAAGAACCAAAGATAGGTGAAATCATACACCCACACCATGCCCGGAGCTTCAATGAGCATTCCTTTTACCAAATTAGGAATGGTCATTGGGGCTTGGCCTTGGTCGCTGGGTTTTAACGGTGGCTTGCGGCTGCGCTTAGGTTTGAGGCCAAACAATTTCATCACCCGGCGTATCCGTTTTTTGTTCATTGAAAGTGCGTCGGCAACTCGCTTGTGTCCGTAGCCTTTGTTGTTTTCCATCACGGCTTCAATCTCAAGTTTTAAGAGCAAGTCTTTTTCTGGCAGTTTGGGTTGGTAATACAGGCTTTGGCGCGAGACCCCCAGCTGCTTTGCCAATGCCACCTTGCTTTTTGGCGGCGCAGTCAGATTAACCTCCATAGCGATTGATGATTTTTTTCCCCAATTTCTGATCTACGATCAGTTTTCCGACAATTTGCAACAAGGCGTCGCGTTCGCGTTTTAATTTTGAGATTTCCAGGGTACTTGAGCCGCCGGTGGTGCTACTGAGCATGCTGTAGATATTTTGTGGCTTGACCCCGTACTCTTTGGCTAAGTCCGGCACCTTTTCACCTTTTTCCTTGATGCGAGACATGATTGTCTGCCGTTGCTCGGCAGTGAGTGATGGATATCCTCGTGGCATGGTTTTTGTTTCAGAATATCATCGAACATACTGAGTGTCTAGTTTTCGGGGTACCGACCAGTTTTTGACCTGCCTGGAGCCTATTGGCGAAAAGAAGCTGTATGAATTAAAAAGAACCGATGATGTGTTAGTTAAGGCCGAAGGTAGAAAACATGGAGAATTCGGTGAACAGCGATCGATTTGTTTGCTGAGGTTATTTCTGCAATATTTGGAAAGGGAAGGGCATCAGTTGCCTTTTAAGTGGGAGTGGCTTGAAGTGCCATATGTGAGAGAAAAAGATCAATATTATTTAACTCAGCCGGAGTTCGAGGATTTTGTCGGAAAAATGGCTGATACGTTTTATGGGCTGCGCGATAGATTGCTGTACGAACTTTTATGGAGTACAGGATTGAGAATCGGCGAAGCTTTGGCGATTGAGATGAAAGACATCAGTTTTGAAGATAAAGATATTTTTGTGCATACCGAAAAAGGCGGAGAAGGGGACAAGGTGTATATTTCAGAAAGGTTGGATTTCTGGTTGAAAAAATATATTGAAAAGAAAAAAGCACAAGAAGTGGTGTATGATGTATGCAGTCATCTTTTCGTTAATTTCTGGCTGGGTGATATAAAAAAATTAGACAAGATTAATGCGCGAAAAAATCTCTTAGCGTATCGGAAAAAGTTTGGCATCACCAAAAAGTTGGACCACCCGTCATTTAGAAGGGGATTTGCAACGAATGTCATAGAACAAGGAGCTCACATTAAAGAAGTTCAATATTTGTGCAGGCATACGAGCGAACGGACCACACTGCGAGCTTATGTAAAATTTGATAAAGTGAAAGTACGCAATGTCCATAATAGAATTTATAGCCAAGAACCTAAAAACTATGCACTAGAGGCTTTATTGAAAAGTGTAGGTAGTCAAAATAAAGACGAATAAGCGTTGACTATGTTCAGGGTTGGAGTATAATGGAGGTATGATGAAAGCGAAGGTAAATAGGAACAAGGAGCTTGTTTCAAAAAAGAAAGCCGGCTGGTCTTTCAGACAATTAGCCGCGCATTTTAATATTACGGTTTCACGGGCCTTTGAATTGTATAGAGATAATAAAAATAAATTTAAGAAATAACGCCGTGGAAGAAAAACAGAAAACTTTACTGGAAGCACAATACCGCACAGCGTTTGATGCTTATAATAAAAAAGAACAAGAGTTTTTTAATGCTTTCAATTCAGACAAAGGGGATTGGATTAGCCTGCAAAAAGACATGATGAAGGCATGGAGGGAAGTAAACAATGTGATTCAAAAAATGATAGAAATTAAGAATGGAGTTCAGGGTAAGCGGAAAAGGCCTTGACTACGTGTTCAGGTCTGGTAGAATGGAGGTAGGGTAGGGAATAGATAGGTGAATAACTTTTAAAATTTAACAGAAGTAAATTTATTTCTCAACTGTTGGAGAATAATTTTTAAAGATTCTATAGTATAGTTTTGTCTAAAGAGTGCCATCGAGCCACCGCAGTGGGCGAAAAGGTAGAAAAAAGCCACCGGAAGGTGGCTTTTTGACTGTCTGTCGGCAGGCAGGGTTAATTTGAACGCTTCAGACATAGATTGAAGCGTTGGGGTGGCACACTCTGCACTATGGCGCCAGTTTTTCGGAAACTGCCAGGGTGCGCTGGGTTAGCAGGTACACTTTTTTATCGCGTTCGCTGAAGAAGATGCTTGGGTGTTCCAGTTCAATTTCCATGGCCGTCCCACCGGTTTTTTGCAAGGAAATGGTTGCTGGCAATGGCGCCACGTTTACATTGCCGCGCGCGTCAATTTCTGAAATAATCACCCTATCTCCGGCCTTAAAAATCACATAATCATTGTTAAACCACCATAGATCGCTCATGGCTGCGGTAACCGTGCCCAGGGATATTTTACCGGCCGAAGGCTCTGCAATAATGCTATAAAACAGTTCATCTGACGTTAAGAAAGCGATTTTTTCCCGGTCGGGGGAAAGCGTAAAGCCATGCGCCGATCCAATAAATGGCACCAATGTTTTCGTGGCAGCATCCAAAGAAAACGTGTTTTCACCTTGTTGCAGGAATACCACGGCGCCCACTACGGAAAGTTTGTAAGCGGTATTTTTTTTAACCGTGAAGGTTTCAATGGTCATTTTGGCGTTAGTAACGCCCGCGAACGTGGCCTGGTATAAAAACCCGTCGCCGGAAAAAACTACCAAGTTATTGCCATCCGCGCCATATGCCAGCACATTTTTTATTAAGGCCGCCGCCGCCAGCATTGAATGCAGATTGTTATCTTTTATATAAAACAGCTCAGCGTTATTTTGCGGGTTAAACGAAATCTGTTTGGCAAGTTTCAGCGCCGGCAGGGGAGTAATGGAAAGCTGTGTGCCCGAAGCATCCAGCAAGAAATGGTTGGTGGAAATGGTTAACAGCGCTTTTTTTGAATCAGCTGACCACGTTGCCCCGGTTATTTTCCCATTCAGCGCTGCCAGGCTGTAGGTTTTTGGCGCCCCGTTATTTTGCCCCGCCAGCTCAAACTCAATCGTATTTTTAGTGAGGACGGCTGTTAACAGCGTGGCCTGGTCGGGCGCCACTGAAAAATAATCAACATTCTCCCGGAGCAACGTAAAAGCCGGCTTTTCTTTAAATAGCACCACGTCTTCCAGTTTGGTTACTTCGTTTTTTTCAACCGCCAGTGTTTTTTGGTAGCTGATATAAGCGTCTTTTTTGATGCTGACGGCATGCATGCCCGGCGCCAGATTTTGCACAAATACCGAAGGGTTAAAATAGGTGGTCCGTTCTGAAGGCCGGGCATCAATGGAAATTTCAGCCCCGGTTGGCACGGCTTTTACATAGATGCCGCCAGTGGAAACGATTTCGCGGTTGTCAAAATCCACCCGGTAGCCCAGGGCATAAAATACCAAAACCGGCGTAATAACCAGGAACGCCGCCGCGCAGCCGGC
This sequence comes from Candidatus Staskawiczbacteria bacterium RIFCSPHIGHO2_02_FULL_43_16, assembly GCA_001821935.1. Taxonomy (GTDB): domain Bacteria; phylum Patescibacteriota; class Minisyncoccia; order Minisyncoccales; family Staskawiczbacteraceae; genus VGLO01. The sequence continues at coordinate 198 of MHOU01000006.1, read as the reverse complement.
CAGAATAAGTAATCGCGTTTTCAGTTTCATATATCAGCTATCCTAGCAGAATTTCAGGCCAAATACACTATTGACTTATTTTAAAGTTTGTTATACATTTTATCAAGAATTGTGTTCCCGCCGACCCTCCTCAATCCGAACACCCATCTTTTAAATTTCTTTCAAGCGCTTCGGCGCTTTTTTCGTTTCCGGGCTTTT
>MHOU01000005.1:23188-50464 GCA_001821935.1 Candidatus Staskawiczbacteria bacterium RIFCSPHIGHO2_02_FULL_43_16 | reverse complement strand
GAGTTTTGAGGAGATTTATTCCTAGTACGAGAGGACCGGAATGAACCAACCTCTGGTGTATCAGTTGTCCTGCCAAGGGCATTGCTGAGTAGCCACGTTGGGAACGGATAAGCGCTGAAAGCATATAAGCGCGAAACCGACTCCAAGATGAGAACTCTTAGATTTCCCCGAGATGAGGGGATTGATAGGCTCCAGGTGTAAGTCCCGTAAGGGATTCAGCCGGGGAGTACTAATAAATCATTCATTTTTTAGCGTAAGGATAGATACAGATTTTATTTATCTTTTACATATATGTGCCGGCCCGCGTAGCGGGCCGGCTAGCCACGGAAACCACACCTGCCTGCCGGCAGGCAGGGATTGAGTTCTGTGGTGGCGATTATACTGGTGTTGTCCCACCTGTTCCCATTTCGAACACAGAAGTGAAATACACCAAGGCCGATGGTAGTGTGATGAACGCGAGAGTAGGTAGTCGCCACCTTAGCACTTAATCAAAAAAATCACCGATTACGGTGATTTTTTTGTTGCATTTGTACCATGCGCGATTATCTGTTAAACTATACTATTAAACTATGAATCTCTACGCAAAAAAACAAAGTTTTCTGGCGCGGAAAATGATTATTTCAACCCTCATGCTGGCTCTGCTTGTGGTGTTTTTGAATATATTTCAATCGCAAGTCCGTAATTCTTTTTTTTACGTTTCCGCGCCCATTTCAAAAACATTGTTGGCTGCCGGTAAAAATACAGCCGGGTTTTTTGATTCGTTTTTAACGTTCACCACGGTAAAAAAAGAAAACACCGCTCTCAAAACCGAAAACCAATATTTATCAGCCGCCCTGGCTTCACTGCAAGAAGCATTTAGCACCAGCCAGGATTTAAAAATTGCCACTGAAAACACCGCCAACGAAAGATATGCTTTATTACAGGCAAGGGTAATCGGCTTGGACATTGAAAATGACACCATGCTCATTGACAGGGGTTTAACTAGCGGCATGAAAGAAAATATGCCGATTATTTCAAAAGAAAAAGTTCTGTTTGGCAAAGTTTCCAAGGCGTATGCCGGATTTTCCCAAATCATGCTTATTTCCGCCGCCAAGAGTGCTCTGGCGGTAAAAATCCAAACCTGGCCAGCTGGGGCGACACCGGTGTATGGCGTTATAAAAGGCAGTGGAAACTTATCGGTGTATCTTGATTTGATAACTTCGGGTTCGCAAGTTAACGAAGGCGACACTTTGGTTACATCGGCCCAGGAAGGTATTTTCCCCAAAGATTTGCTGGTGGGAAAGGTGGTCTCGCCTAATGGCAGCGATGCCAAGGCCTTCCAAACCGCCGCCATCCAGCCGTTTTTTAACCCAAGAGCCACAGATAATGTATTTGTCATAACTGATTATTTAAAAAAGTGATTTGGCTTAAATATGTCATTATAGGCGCCCTGTTTTTCATTTTTTCCTTGCTGCAAGCAAGCTTTTTCCCGTATTTTACTATCGGTGGCGCGGTTCCCAGCCTGGTATTTACCTTATATTTCATCATCATTTTTTTTGAACATCCACAAAATCGCGTAGCGGGAGTTTGGACAGCCGTCATTGCCGGAATCATTTCTGACATGTTTTTAGCAGCGCCATTTGGGGTTTCAATCGCCGCATTTTTGATCATATACTTACTGCACGCCGCCGGCAGCTATTTTTTGCGTTCTGGCCAAAGCCGCCACCTGGTATTTTATTTTATCGGGATGTTTTCGGTGCTGTTTTTGGCCTATCGGGGCCTGCTGTATCTTACCGGTGGCTTTTTTAAATTTGATTCTGGCTTGGACACTACCATGGTTATTAGTTTGGCATACAGCTTGATGTTTGCTATTATCGGTTTTTACGTTGGCCAAAAAATCTTTTCTAAAAACGTTAACAACCAATTGAAACTGCTGTGATATCAAATAAATATAAGATCAAAGAATCGTTCGGCAACCTTGAAACCCACGAGGTTTTTTTAGACACCCTGGCCCATCAGAAAGAAGAAGAGTTGGGTATTTCTGAAAAAAAATTTGAGGTGAAAATAAAAGAAAAGATAATCTATTCCATTTTTGGGCTATTTTTAGTTTTAGTGGCCGGGTTATTTGGCAAAACCCTGTACCTGCAAACCATAGAAGGCCGCCAGCTGTATGCCGTAAGTGAAAGTAATAAGGGTACCATAACCTTGATCAGGCCGGAGCGGGGCATTATTTATGACAGGAATTTACAAAAATTGGTAGTTAACGCTCCGGCTTACGATTTATTGTGTGATAAAAAGCATTTTTTAGCTTCCAGTGGCGATTTGGAAAAAGAAATAGCCTTAATGTCAAGCATATTGGGCCAGCCCGCCCAAGATTTACAGGCCCACCTGACAGATTCCGCCCAGCCCAAAGTATTGCTGGCTGAAAATATTTCTCAGGAAACCTTGCTGGTACTTGAAGCCCGGGCAGCTGAATTGCCGGGGTGTAAAGTCCAAAAAAATACGGTCCGTAGCTACGCGCTAGGGGAGTCTTTCAGCCACGTATTGGGTTATGGAAGCAAAATAAATAAAGATGAATTGGCCGGTGTGCAAAATTATACCGTCAGCGATTATATCGGCAAAACCGGCCTGGAAAAATTTTATGAAGCAGTGCTGCGCGGCACTCCCGGCCAGCATGAAGTCATTAAAACAGCCACGGGTGTGCAAAAAGGTGATCAGGTGCTTGTTCAACCGGTGGCCGGAAATAATTTAGTGCTTAACATTGACGCCGGCTTGCAGCAAAAAACCTACGAAGCCCTGGAAAAATCCATAAAAAACATCGGCTCTAAAAAGGGCGCGGCGGTGGCGCTGGATCCCCGGACCGGCGCGGTTTTGGCTTTGGTTTCTTACCCGGCTTACGATAATAATATTTTTTCCCAAGGCATTTCCCAAGCCGATTTTAACGCCTTAATCAACAACCCCAACCAGCCCTTTTTTGACCGGGCCATTGCCGCCCAATATCCTACCGGGTCAACCATAAAACCCTTTCTGGCTTCCGGGGCGCTCCAAGAAAAAATCATCAGCCCCACCAAAATAATTAATGATCCCGGGTTTTTGCTGGTTCAAAGCCAAAATGATCCGGATGTGCAGTATCGCTTCGGTGGCGTCACTCCGCACGGCGATGTGGATATGCGCGCGGCCCTTGCCGTTTCCAGCAACATTTATTTTTATACTATCGGCGGGGGATATGGCGATCAAAAAGGTTTGGGGCCCAGTGGCATTAAAAAATATTTGGACATGTATGGTTGGGAACAAAAAACCGGCATTGATTTGCCGGGTGAGTTTAGTGGATTTGTACCAAGCCCGGACTGGAAAAAGCAGAAAAAAAATGAAAGTTGGTGGGACGGAGATACGTACAACCTTTCTATTGGCCAATCCGATTTGCAGGTAACCCCTTTGCAGGTTGCCACTGCCTATGCTGCTATTGCCAATGGTGGTACTTTGTATAAACCGCAAATTGTAAAAAAAGTCATTAATGGGTCAGGGGCTGATGCCAGTGTTGTGCAAGAGTTCAAACCTGAAGTTGCCAGCCGGTTGGCCATTGACCAGGCAAACCTGCAAGTGGTTCGCGAGGGGATGCGCGACGGTGTTAAGTATGGTTCTTCGGTTATGCTTAATAGTTTGCCCTTTGACGTGGCGGGAAAAACCGGAACCGTTGAAACCAACAAGGCCGGCATTTTTAATACCTGGTCATCCAATTTCGCACCCTACGAAAATCCGGAAATTGTTTTTGTGGCGACTATTGAAGGCGTGCAGGGTTTACGGGCCGCCAGCCTTCCGGTGGCCAATGAGGTGCTGTACTGGTATTTTATGAACAAATAATATAAAATATTACAATGGCCACCATAGATGAACTACGAAAAGTAAGGTTGGAAAAGTTAAAGTCGCTACAGGACAGCGGCGTTTTGGCGTATCCGGCTACTACAAAGCGAACACATTCAGTTGCGCAAGCCCTGGAAGATTTTACAAAAATTTCTAAATCAGAAAAGGAAATTGTGCTGGCTGGCAGAATTATGGCGCAGCGTGGACACGGCGGAGCTACGTTTTTGGATATCAACGACGGTTCAGAGCAGTCCCGTGGTTCGGACTACAGGACTGAAGGAAAAATTCAAGGCCTGATTAAAGAAGATAAGGTAGGGGAGAAGGGCTATAAATTTTTCATTGACCACTTTGATATTGGGGATTTTGTAGAAATTAAGGGCATTTTGATTGAAACAAAGAGGGGAGAGAAGACCATTGAAGCCACTGATTACAAAATGTTGGCCAAAAGTTTATTGCCGTTGCCGGAAAAGTGGCATGGCTTGCAAGACGAAGAAGAAAAACTGCGTAAGCGGTATTTGGACATTTTGTTTAATCCGGAAGTGAAGGAAATGATCAAAAAGCGCGCCGTGTTTTGGAATAGCATGCGCCAATTTTTAATGGAAAAAGGATTTTTGGAGGTGGAAACGCCTGTTTTAGAAAACACCACCGGTGGAGCTGATGCCCGGCCGTTTGTTACGCATCATAATGCGCTGGATTTAGACGTGTATTTACGTATTTCCGCCGGAGAGCTGTGGCAGAAGAAGTTAATGGTAGCCGGATTTGAAAAAACTTTTGAAATTGGTAGGATTTTTAGGAATGAGGGCATGTCTGCCGAACACCTGCAAGACTACACGCAGATGGAATGCTACTGGGCCTATGCTGATTATCAACAGGGCATGGAATTTACCGAAGAAATGTATAAATATGTGATTGAAAAAACGTTTGGAACGTTGAAGTTCAACATAAAAGGTTTTGAGGTGGATTTTGGCGCCAAGTGGGAAAAATACGATTATGTTTCAACCATTAGCAAATACACCAAAGTAAATATTATGGAAGCCAGCTTGCCGGAAATGGAAAAAGCGTTGCAGAAGATGAAAATTGATTATGATAAAAATGGTTTTAATAAGACCCGCGCCATTGATAACTTGTGGAAATATTGCCGCAAAAGTATTGGCGGCCCGGGGTTTTTGATTAATGTGCCGGTTATTATGGAGCCATTGGCAAAAAGAATGGAAAAGCACCCTGATTTGGTAGAAAGGTTCCAGGTGATTATTGCCGGCTCTGAAAATGGGAAAGGTTTTAGCGAGCTTAATGACCCGATTGATCAAGCCAGAAGATTTACCGAGCAGCAAAAGCTGCGCGATAAGGGAGACGATGAAGCCCAAATGTTTGATGCAGGTTACGTGGAAGCCATGGAATACGGCATGCCGCCAACGTTTGGATTTGGCGTGTCATCCCGTCTCTTCAGCTTTTTAATGGATAAACCCGGCCGCGAAGCACAGATTTTCCCGCTGATGAAGCCGAAAGGTTAAAAATTTTATAAAAAAACAGCCCACAGTGCACTCGGCTCCGTGGGTTTATGCTTTGATTATTGGACGTTTTCTACTCGGTGACGTCCGCACCCCTCTGCCATTGATAAAATTCCTTTAGGGCGTCAGGCGAGATATGGAAATCCATATCTTGGGGTCGCCTGTATTCGCCCTCAAGAATGGCACCATTATCGAGGCGGATCTTAAGTTGAGCACCCTCAACATCGAGCGACAGAATGCCTTCCACCCGATGGACGGAAACGTCTTCTGCTCGTTCTTCGGCGATGAGTTCGGCAAAGAGCGTTCGAACATTTTCGTTTGTGGTGCCGATGAATCCCACGTGGCAATGTCGTTCCTTGATGAGGTCAACCTCCTTGATCATTGCGATGATGGTTGCGCCGATACGTAGTGTCTTGCTCTGAATTTCGAAATGAAAAAAGGTTTTCATTTCAGATTGAATGAGCTGGGACATAGGTACTCCTGGTATGCGTGATAGTTTCTCTGCTAATAATTTAGCATCTTAACAGTATTTTGTCAAGTGTTGAGACAACTTGTCAAGTTTGGTACAATTACAATATGACAAAAGAAGAAATAGAGAAACTATTGCCGATTTTTGAGAAATACCCGACCATGAAGTTGGTGTATTTGTTTGGCTCGCGGGCGACAGGAAAAGTAGGGCCATTAAGCGATTATGATTTTGCCATTTACTTGGATGAAAAAGATTTTTTGAAAAGGTTCGATATCCGGCTACAAATTGCCAGCGAACTTTCTGGAGCACTAAAGACCGATGCCGTGGATGTGGTGGTGATTAATGATTTGGCCATGCCAGAAATGAAATTTAGTATTATTCAAGAGGGGAAACTCATTCTTAATCGAGAGCCATTTAAAGTTTTAGTTGAACCGCGCATTGTGACTGAATATATTGATTTCCATGAACTACTTATAAGACACGGCCTCACAAAAGCATGACAAACTTATTTATCGTCGAAAATAAAATCGGAGCTATTAAGGAATACCTTGGCATTTTGAAGGGTTTTAAAAAGTTTTCTTATTTTCAGCTTGCTGATGATGTTTTTATTCGCGGCTCTGTCGAACGGTACTTATATCTAGCAGCTCAATCTGCTATTGATCTTGCCGAATCGGTCATAGCTTTAAAAGATTATCGTAAGCCAACTACGCTTAAGGAAGGCTTTGAAATTTTGGAAGAAGAAGGGGTTATTTCTATTGAATTACGTAATGCTATGAGGGATATGGCTGGTTTCAGGAATATTATCGCCCACGACTATGCAAAGATAGATTACAGTAAAGTATATGATATTGTGCAAAACCGCCTTCCCGATGTGGAAAAGTTTTCAACCCAGATAAAAAAGTATTTGAATTTACGGTAAACCCGCCCGGGAAGCACAGATTTTCCCGCTGATGAGGCCGAAGCCGTAGAATCTAGAATCTAGTATCTAGAAGCTAGAATAAAAAAGGCCCACGATGCACTTGGCTCCGCGGGCTTTATCGTTTTTATATTATGGTGAGAGTTTGTGGGTACCAATCTATGAGCTCCTCGACATGGATTCCCGTGGCTACTTCGAATTTCAAAAGAATTCGGTCGGCGAGCAGGTCAGTCATCATATCGTCCTTCGTGGCGCCGGGGATGATATATTCGACCAGTCTCTCATACACCGGCCGCCAATTATCATCACCGGTGCCCTTCCGGAATTCCTGTTCCCAGGCGTCAACAGCCTTGGAGACTTCTTTGAAACGTTCTGGTGACATTTTAATGCCTTTCTCTTAAAGGTAAATCTTGGTAATAATGTAAGAGCCACACTGTGAATATCATATCTTAAAAATTATCGTATGTCAAGTAGTTCGGTAGTTGAGACAATTTGCCTGCCTCGCCGAAGCTGTTGCGAAGGCGGGTCAAGTTTGGTACAATAGCTAAATGAACGAAGCACTAAAAAAACTTATAGAAAAAAAGGTAAAGTTAGATGCCTTTCGGCCATTGCCGCCAGAATTGGTAAAAAACCTTGAGGAATGGTTCAGGGTTGAGTTGACGTATACGAGTAACGCCATTGAGGGCAATACGTTGAGCCGGCAAGAAACGGCTTTGGTAGTGGATAAGGGGATTACCGTGGATGGCAAAAGTATTGCCGAGCATTTGGAAGCCACCAATCACGCCGAGGCTTTGGATTATGTAAAAAAATTGGCAGAGGCAAAACGGCAGGATGTAAAAGAAAGTGATATATTATCCCTGCACCAAACGATTCTCAAAAAAATTGATGATGCTAATGCCGGAAAATACCGGAATGTGGCTGTGCGCATTGCCGGGTCAGAGGTAATTTTGCCCAATGCCCTGAAAGTACCGGAATTAATGGCTAATTTTATAGCATGGTTAAAAAGCGCCGATGGTCATCCGGTTGATGTTGCCTCCAAGGCGCATTTTGATTTGGTAAGTATCCATCCCTTTGTTGATGGTAATGGCCGGACCGCCCGGCTTTTGATGAATTTGCTATTATTACAAGAAGGCTATCCACCCGCGCTTATTAGAAAAGAAGATAGGAGAATATATATTAACGCCGTAGAAAAAGGCCAGTTGACCGGTAATATGAATGATTTTTATCAAGTGATTTATGAAGCTATTAATCGATCCATGGATATTTATTTAAATACCGCGGAATGAAAGGAGCCGGGAAATTCTTAATGGCTAAGTCCGTGCGGGAAACCCAGATTTTTCCGCTGATGCGCCCCCGCTGAGCGGGGCGATTGGGACGCCAAGCGTCCCAGCCCACGTGAAAGCGGAGAGCAGGCCAGCTTAGCTGGCAGGCCGAAACAATAAAAAAAGAAGAGCGGCCGGGTGGTCGCTCTTTGTGGTTTCGGTAGCCAAAATTTCCTTTAACAGTCCTCCCGGTGGCGGCAGTTTTCACATATACGCACTTTCAGTACGTGCGATTGCCCCATTTTTCTGTAGTCTGTTTTCCAAGAAATTCCGCCGCATATTGGACAATACCTTGATGGGAGGGTGAGTACCCACCAAAGTCCGATTATTGTGAGGATTGGCAAGCCAATCCCCAGAATCCAAAGCACCAGCTGCATGACGGTTCCCATGCTAAAATACCTCCAGTCGGGAAATGGTTGCATTTAATTTCCAAACTAATAATTGCATTATTAATTTAATTTGTCAATAGTTGCTGGTGTTTGTGAAATTTAGTATCATGAATAAATTATGCAAAACCCTTCGACTACGCTCAGGGCAAGAAAAGTTTTAGTTTTTGGTACATTTGACGGCCTGCACGAAGGTCATAAAGAACTGTTTAGGCAAGCTTCAAAATTTGGCGAGCATGTGATTGCGGTGGTAGCGAGAGATTCAACGGTGATGAAAAATAAAGCTCGCCAGCCAAAGTTTTCTGAACAGGAGAGGCTTGACGCAGTGAGAAATTCGGGGCTGGTCCAAGAAGCCTTGCTGGGAGAAGAAAATCATAATACCAAAGAAAGCAAGTTTGAATTAATTGCTCAAATTAAGCCGGATGTCATTTGTCTTGGATACGACCAGGCGCAATTTGCGGAAAAGCTGGGAAGTGAACTTAACAGAATGGGATTTGAAAACATTAAGATTGAAATATTAAAACCATTTAAGCCAGAAATATACAAATCTTCAATTTTAAATAAATAAGCAAGGTATCCAGCGGAAATGGGGTCTCAATGAATGCCATAGACATCAACCCCATTTCCGAGGTGAATTTCCTCGCTTCGCTACGAAAATTCATGTTAGACATAAAATTTATCCGCGAAAATCCGGAAAAAGTGAAAAAGGCTTGTGTTGACAAGAATATTTCTGTTGACGTGGATACATTTTTGGAGTTGGATAAAAAAGCCCGGGGGTTTCAAGTTGAAATTGAGAATTTGCGGGCAGAGAGAAATAAACTTACAAAAAACGATATTGCCGCCACGCTGAAAGCGGGCGAGCCTCGCCCAGATGGGCGGGAAAAGGGCAGGGAATTGAAAGAAAAATTGAAAACCTTGGAAGAAAGTTTTGCTGGAGCAGATAAAGAGCGGACTGATTTACATAAAAAAATTCCCAACATTCCCGTTGAAGATGTGCCAGTTGGAAAAACTGAAGATGAGAATCAAATTATAAAAACCGTTGGCAAAAAACCAGTTTTTGATTTTTCGGTAAAAAATCATTGGCAGTTGGGGCAAGAATTAGATTTAATTGATAAAGAGCGGGCAGCTAAAATCGCTGGTTCGCGTTTCGCTTATATTAAGGGATCGCTTGTTCAGCTCCAATGGGCGATGATGCAGTTTGCCGTAAGTGTTTTAACCGATGAGAAAACTTTGGCGAAAATTGCTAAATCAGCCAAATTAAATGTGTCCACCAAACCTTTTGTACCAGTTTTACCGCCACTCATGATCAAAACCGAGCCGTATGATGCCATGGACAGGTTGGAGCCGCGCGAAGAGCGCTATAAAATTGAAGGCGAAGATTTGTGGCTCCAAGGTAGTGCCGAACATGTTTTAGGAACTATGCACATGAATGAAACCATGAATGAGCAGGTTTTTCCTATTCGCTACGTTGGTTATGCGACGAGTTTTAGAAAAGAGGCTGGTACATATGGTAAAGATATGGAAGGGATTATCCGTATGCACCAGTTTGATAAATTGGAAATGGAAAGCTTAACGGTGGCTGAAGAATCTTTGAAAGAGCATTATTTTATGGTGGCTATCCAAGAATATCTAATGCAACAACTGGGCTTGCCCTACGAAGTAGTGTTAAAGTGTACGGCTGATATTGGAAAACCTAATGCCCGCGGTGTTGATATTAATGTGTGGTTGCCTGGGCAAGATAAGTATCGCGAAACCCATACGGCTGATTACATGACAGATTATCAGGCTCGCAGGCTGCAAACTCGCGTGCGGCGCAATTCTGGTGAAACCCAATTAGTGCACACCAATGATGCTACCGCTTTTTCCCAGCGCCCATTGATTGCCATTTTAGAAAACGGACAGCAAAAAGATGGCAGTGTGAAAATTCCGAAGGTGTTACATAAATATACTGGTTTTAAAGTGATTAAAGCTCGCAAGAAATAATGGAACAGCAAATTATAACCGGCAATCTTAAGATAAATTACAGAGTATTTGGTGAGGGACGTCCGATGCTTATTTTACACGGCTGGAAGTCAAATTCTGACCGCTGGGAAAAAACGGCTGAATTATTGGCGGCCGCGAATATTCAGGTTATTGTGCCCGACTTGCCGGGGTTTGCCAAAAGCCAAGAGCCGCTTACGGCCTGGTCGCTGGATAATTATGTTGAATGGCTGGCGGAATTTTCCCAACAGGTGCCATCATTGCAAGATAGTTTTTATATTGCCGGGCATTCCTTCGGTGGAGCGCTGGCGGCGAAATTCTCTTTAAAATATCCCCAAAAAGTACAGAAACTCTTTTTAATTTCCGCGGCCTGCGTGCGGCAAATGAAGACTTCCAAAAAACTGCTCTGGCGCGCTTCAAAAGTGATAAAACTGTTTTCGTTTATTCCTGGCTACCCGCTGTTTCGTAAGGCATTTTACAAATTCATTTTACGCAAAACCGATTATTTACAGGTGGAAGGTGTTATGAAAGAAATTTACTTAAAAGGCATTTGTGAAGACCTAAGCCATAAAATTAATTTTTTGAAAGTGCCGGTGGTCATCATTTGGGGGGACAAAGACACTTCAACACCAATAGACCAAGCAAGATTCATTAATCAAAAAATTCATAATTCAAAACTTATTGTAATCCCGGGTGCCAACCATTCATTGCAAATGGAAGTGCCGGAAGCCTTGGCCCAAAAAATACTAGAAAACCTATGAACCTCCTCATTACCGCTATCGGTATTATTTGGGCTGCCGGAACCATCAAGCTGGTTCTTTTTTGGATTTATTTGTGGCAGCTCAAAGACTATCACGTTGGCCGGTTTTTAGACCATTTTAAGACTGCCAAAGGCAAGCGGATTATTTTTTCGTATTTGACCCAATTTTTTGTGTGGCGCTTGAAAAAACCGGTGTTTACCGTCAAAACCATTTTGCTGACAGGGTTGGCAATCTTGGATGTCGGCGGGTACTTTATATTGGTTATTATCAGTACTACTTCAATATGGTATATTTTGATTGCACTTGCTCTGTATAATCTCTTTACCCCGGTGATTGTTTCCCTTATCGTTTTACTCGTCCAACCATTTTTTGTGATGGCTAGAAACAGGATTTTAGAAAAAGCCAGGCAAAAAATGGGCAAACATGAAAACCTGACGGTGATTGCCATTACCGGTTCTTACGGAAAAACCACTACCAAGGAATTTTTAAAAACCATATTGTCTGAAAAATTTAACGTGTTGGCCACGCCAGAACATAAAAATTCGGAAATCGGGATTGCCCAAACCATTTTGCAAGACTTGCGGCCGGAACACAAGATTTTTATTGTGGAAATGGGAGCCTATAATAAAGGGGGGATTGATTTGCTGTGCCGCATGGCGCCGCCCGATATGGCAATGGTAACCGGGGTCAATGAACAGCATTTGGCAACCTTTGGTTCGTGGGAAAATTTGCTTTCAGCTGAAGGTGGCCAAGAATTAGCTGTCAATTTGGGCAGCCACGGCATTTTAGTGGTCAATGGTGAAAACTCATATTGTGTTGATTTGTATAAAAACTTCAAAGGTCATAAACGTATTTACACATCAAAAGCCAACACCATTGACGCCGACCTTTGGGCCGAGCAGATAGAAGTCAAAAAAGAATATTTGGATTTTGCCTTAATTTCCCGCCAACGCCAGGCGGTGCATTTTCAGATAAAGGTATTGGGGGCTCATAACATTCAGAATTTACTCGGGGCAGCATTGGTTGCCAAAGAAATGGGCATGAGTCTGGAAGAAATTTCTGCCGCTGCTAAAAAAATAACGCCACGGCAAGCGGGAATTACATTGTCTGGCGGCACGCACGGAATTAATGTGATAGATTCTTCCTATTCTTCAAATCCGGATGGGGTGGCGGCGGATTTAGATTATCTAAAAATATTTGAAGGCAAACGCGTGTTGGTGATGCCATGCTTAATTGAATTGGGTGAAAAGTCCGCCCAAATTCATGAGCAGTTGGGTAAAAAAATAGCCCAAGTTTGTGATTTGGCCATTATTACCACTAAAGATAAGTTCAAAGAATTGGAAGCGGGATTTATGAGCCAGGGCCTTTCTGAACGAAAAATGTTACTGTGCGAAAGTCCGCAAGAAATTTTTAATATGATAACCACATTCTGCAAAGAAGGCGATGCGGTGTTGCTGGAAGGCGGCCGGCCAAAAGAATTAATCAGATTGCTGGAGAAATAAAAAGCGCCACCTAGATAGTGGCGCACATGGCTGGTTAGCTCCTGAAAAGAAAATTTTCCGGAACCCATTTTAGGAATTCGCAAACCTCTTTTGCCGTTTTGGGCGGGAGATCCTCAAGAGCGGATGCTTCCTCGATATTTTCGATATCAAGTTCGGCTCTTGCGCTCATGAGGATTTGCGAGTACCATCCATTGAGTTCGTGCAGGAATTCTTTATTTCTCCTGCCAAAATGTTTCTGAAATGTTGCGGTGGCTTCAAGAAGATTGATGGCCTCGCCAATGGTCATGGTGTGCTCCCTAAAAAGAAAGAAAGTGCTAGATAAGTAACTGTACATGAAATTTAATATTTTTCAACCATTTAAACCAATTTCCATTTCACTTTCTCCGAACGTTCAAAAAGATGACGTGGTTTTGGCGTTGAAGTTGCTTTTCCAGCCATGGAAATGGAGGCGGGGATTGGCAATTCAAAAGTTAGAAGAAGAATTTAAAAAATATTTGGGCGTAAAGCACGCTTTTTCGTTTAATTCGGGCAGATCAAGCCTGTATGCCATTCTGAAGGCCCTCAATTTACCTGAGGGGAGTGATATAGCGCTGCAAGCATTTACGTGTAATGCAGTGCCAAATCCGGTGCTGTGGGCCGGTTTAAACCCCGTTTACGTGGATTGTGCCAATGATTTTAATGCGCAAGGCCAGGTTGATATCGTCCAGCACACTTTCGGATTGCCAAACGAAAGAGCGTTAAATGAAAATGTGATTGAAGATTGCGCGCATGCGCTGGGCGCGCAAATAAATGGCAAGAAAGTAGGAACGTTTGGCAAAGCAGGGTTTTTCAGCTTTTCTAGAGATAAAATCATTTCTAGTGTGTATGGCGGCATGGCAGTTACTAATGACGATGAAATTGGTAAAAAATTAGAAGCTCTGCAAAAAGAATTCGGCCAGCCAAGTTTATGGTGGATAAAACAGCAATTATTACACCCGATATTATTATATTTTATTATTTTGCCGCTCTATAACTTTTTTGATTTAGGAAAAATATTTTTAGTGTTTTCGCAATATTTGCACTTATTATCAAAAGCGGTCAGTTGGCAAGAAAAAAGGGGATTAAGGCCTGATTATTTTCCAAAGGCTTTGCCAAATGCCTTGGCTCAAATGGCTTTGAACCAATTTCATAAACTGGAAACATTTAACGCGCACCGTAAGCAAATTGCCGAATTTTATTATCAAGAACTTGCCAACACAAAATTTGGATTACCTGAGAAAAATGGGAATATTTTCTTACGGTTTGCCGTAACGCATCCGCAAGCTCTTGAAATTTTATACGAAGCCTGGGTTAATCAAAAAATTTTATTGGGAGATTGGTATCGTAGCCCGGTAGACCCGCACGATACGAAATTAGAAGAAATGAAATATGAAAAAGGAATGTGCCCCAACGCCGAATACTTGGCCAAGCGAACCCTTAATTTGCCCACCCATATCAACATTTCCATGGACGATGCAAAAAGAATTGTTAATTTTTTGTCCCGATACATTTAATTTAATTAAATGTATACGGGATCCCGTATCAAAATTTATTACAATAAATTTTTATCGGGGAAAAAATATACTTAAAAAAGCCAACAACGAGTGTTGTCGGCTGAGTGCGTTTTGTTTGGGTTCCCTAGATAGAGAAGGTTGGGACGGATGCTTGTTCGACCTGCATCGAGATTTCATGTTCTTGATAATGTCGATTACATGTGTCGCAACAATACGTGCCCCGTTCTTTCTCGGGACCAGGAATGACTTTTCGCAAAAAGTGACCGCAAGGTCCCTTTGGGTGGGGCGAAGGACATCCATCGCGATCAGCTTCAACTTCATCTGCGCACATAGATTTTCCTCTTCCGAGCCTTGGGAAATTGTTTTGACGCGCTGACAAGGTGCTATTACATAGAGTATTTCATATTTTAAAAGTATGTCAACACTATAATGGAAATAAAAGAAATTATAAACAAACAAGAATGGGAGGAGTTTATTGCCGGGTGCATGGAAAAAACATTTTTGCAGTCTTGGGCGTGGGGGGATTTTCACGTTTCCCTGGGAAACAAAGTTTGGCGATTCGGTATTTTCCATGAAGGCGAAATGATTGCCGCCGCTTTGACCGTAAAAATTTCCGCTAAACGAGGGAGTTTTTTGCTGGTTCCGCATGGGCCGGTTGTGAATTCAAAATTCAAAAATCAAAATGTAAAATTATTGAGTATTTTATTAGAAAAGTTGAAAGATTTAGCTAAGGCAGAAAAGGTGGATTTTATCAGGATAAGCCCTATTATAAAGAGGACGGTAGAAAATACGGCATTATTTGCAAATTTAGGCTTTCGCCAGGGACCGTTGCACTACCATCCTGAAAGCAGTTGGAAATTGAATGTTGAACCTAACGAAGAGCAACTGCTAGATGGTATGCGTAAAACTACGCGCTATTTAGTTAAAAAAGCCTTGCAAGATAAAGATATTGAGATTATCAAAAGCACCGACTTGGCCGATATGGAGCTTTTTTATAAACTTCATACGCCTGTAGCCAAAATTCAAAAGTTTGTGCCATTCAGTTTAGATTATTTAAAAAAAGAATTTTCGGCTTTTCTTCAAGATAACCCTCCTTCGCATAAAGCTTCGGACGGGCGCAGTAATATTGTTTTGTATTTTGCAAAATACAAAGGGCAATACATTGCCACTTCTTTTGAAATCTTTTGGTCCGGAATTGGGTTTTACCATCACGCAGCGCTGTTGCCGGAGTTCCATAAAATTCCGGTTTCAGCTTTGTTGCAGTGGGAAGCCATAAAAGAGGCAAAAAGCAGGGGATGTAAAGTGTATGACTTTTGGGGCTACGCTGACCCGGTAAAAAACCCGAAGCATCCTTATGCGGGGCCAACCTTATTTAAAATGGGATTTGGCGGATATGTTGATGAGTATGTAAAAACCCAGGATTTTGTTATTTCCTATAAATACTGGATAAATTATATAATAGAAACAATCCGAAAAGTAAGACGCGGATTATAAATTATTTTAAATGCGTCAGCGTCACAGCCACATCAAAAGCAGATTGCGTCACTTAAAACCCAAAAAAAACCTTTTAAAAAGGCCATTGTTTTGGATCGCCCTGTTGGTGGCGGCAATGTCCGTCGGCATATTTTACCTGTTTTTCTTTTTTCCGCCTTTTCAAGTGCAGACAATCAGCATATCGGGCAACGAAAAAATCACCAGCCAAGACATTGAAGCCATCGCTTGGCAAAACGTGGATAAAAACCTGCTGGGTCTTGGTCATAAAAGCATGTTTACCGTTAATACCGTGGCATTACGGGAAAATCTCCTGGCTCGCTTTCCGGGTTTGGGAGAAGTGAATGTTACCAAGCGGTGGCTTAAAGATTTAGGTATTAACATTAGCGAACGCCAGGCAGCAGCCATTTTTTGCGAAGGCGACAGTACCCAAAACTGCTTTGTGATAGATAAAAATGGCGTCATTTTTGAACCGGCATATAGCACTGCAGGCAATCTTATTGTGCGACAGACCGTGGCGGGTGCAAAGCTGAGCATCGGGCAAACTCTGGTGGATAAAGATATGATGGCATCCATCATTCGCCTCAAAGATGCGTTAAAAAATAATTTTCAGATAGAATTGCGCCAGGCACTGGCCGCCAATCCGTTGGTTATTACCACCCATGAAGGCTGGCAAATACATTTTGACCCAGAGCAAGACATTGGCGCCCAACTCACGAAACTGGATCTTTTACTAAAAAATGAAATCACTCCGACAACCAGAGAGAATCTGGATTACATTTACTTACAATACAAAGACAGGGCTTACTACCACTAGTGGATGTGAGACGGAGTCCTATTGACAGTACTGTTTTGATATGCTATTCTATGAATATGAATATCTCAACTGTGAGGGGCGTTTTTACCCGCATTGGACAAGTTTCAAAAGATTTGTTTGCCCCGCACCAGGGCAATGCTTTTAGGCCCCGTTTTTTACAAAGCAATATATTGCTTTGGGCCGTGTGCCTTATTTTAGTTCTGAAAATCGTCAGTATCGGGTTATACCTGCCCGCTCCCTATAACTGGTTTTTTGCCGACGTTACTAAAACAGACCTATTGCATTTACTCAACCAAAACCGCCAAAGCCTGGGGTTGACCACTTTGGCCGAGAACGAAACCTTAAATGAAGCGGCTTATTTAAAAGCCCAGGACATGATTGCCAACGGATATTTTGCCCACCAGAGCCCTACCGGGACTACTCCCTGGTTTTGGTTTAAAAAGGCTGGGTATGCCTATAAATACGCGGGAGAAAATTTGGCCGTCGGCTTTGCCGATTCAAGCACCGTGTATGACGCGTGGTTTAATTCCCCTTCCCACAAACAGAATTTATTGAATAAAAATTATACCCAAATCGGCACTGCGGTGGTGACTGGCTTTCAAGGTAATTCAACTATTGTGGTACAGCTTTTTGGAACTCCGCAAGTTACCACAGCGGCTTCAAATCCAAAATCTCAATTACCCCTCGGCCATAGCCCCTTGGGGCGTAGCCCAACGGGCGAGCCTACGGGCGAGGCAAACTCTAACCAAACTCCAAGTCCAAATAATCCAAATCAGCCTGCGGTGCAACCTGTTGCCAATACGGTGGCGGCGCCAATTTCTGTTCCTGAAGCTGCGCCTGAACCACAGCCAATGCCCACGCAACCTCAAAATAATGCCCCAAAAGTATTGGCCGAATCAACCGAGCAATTTGTAGGCCCACAATTCGCGGGAAAACAAAGTGCCTACCTGCAAATGTTGAATTTCATTGTTTATGATAACAATACTATTTTACAGTATTTGTCCCTTGGCGTATTGGCTATCATTTTGATGTGCCTAGGCATTAATACTATCTTAATGTTCCAAATGCAAAATAGGGTAATACTTGTAAGGCCACTGGTGCTGGTAGCAATACTCGGCGTAGTTCTCTTTTTAGATAAGAGCACGATAAGCCATGTGCTGCCATATCAGGTGATTATTTAAAACTTTGAATTACGAAATGCACGTTTAAAAATGTTCTTTTCAGGTCTTTCCTCCAAATTTCAACGAAAATGCGCAATAATTCCAAAACGTAGCAAGCTACGTTTTGGAATTCTATCACATTTTCGTCTGAGGAAATTTGGAGAAAATCCTCTGAAAGCATTTCGTAATTCAAAGTTTAAAACCATGAAGATCAATCAAAAACAAAAAGAGTTGATAAAAATATACCTTGTTTTATTCCTCCTGATTTTTACGGTGATGAATTGGGGCACGGTTTCATGGATGTTTAATTACCGCGCGGTTTTTGGATTGGTGCATGATTTTTTCAATCCCTATGAGGATAGCCGCCTTTTGGTGAGCGCCAGCACCTTAAAGTTACCGCCAAAACAGGCCGCCGTTTTGGTCCAAGGCCAAAAAACCTACCCGTATTCGGCAAAGGAAAACTCCATTGAAATTCCTTCCCTTAATATTGTCGCTCCAGTGGTTATCGGTGAAAGCACCCAGGTGGCTGCCCTAGAACGGAATTTAGATAAGGGAGTGGTGTATTACCCCGGGTCCGTGCTGCCCGGAGAAGCCGGCCAGATTGCCGTTTTAGGACATTCGGCGCCGCCTAACTGGCCGAAAATAAAATATGACTGGGTGTTTACCCATATTAACGATTTAAGCCCGGGAGACTTGGTGATTTTACATTTTAATAACCGCCAATATACCTATAAAATGACAGAAAAAAGCATTGTTAAAAAAGGGCAGGAGGTGGGCGCCAATGGCCTAACCGGTAAAAATAACATTTTGACCTTGGTAAGCTGCTGGCCACCGGGCAAAGATTACCAGAGGATCGCTGTGTACGCTGAGCTTCAATAATGATAGGACAAACAACGATAGGACAAAGAAGACTTGACGAAAATACTTTAATATAGTAAAGTTAAGAACTAGGACAAAAAAGCTTGACAAACATAAAACAAAAAATTAGTATTTAATATTAATAAAAAATATAAATAATATTTATTTATGAAGACAGTAAATAAGGTAAGTATCGGGTTGCTTTTTTGCGCAGTTTTCTTAGGGCTGACGACTTTTGGCATTAGCGTGAAAGTTCAAACAAAGCTCGCACCAGTTAGCGCGTCTACCTGCACTGGTTCCGGACCGGTAAAAATGAAGGTTCAGTTTAACTCGGTTCAAAACGAGCCAAAGACAGTAAGGCTTACTAATGGCACCACCTATGGCGATAATACCGCTTTTGATGTTACTAATGCCGATGGTTCAGCTATTAACGACCCTGCCATCCCGATGAACATTTTAAGCCTGGTGGCCAAAAGGAGCCAGGGCAAAGTTGAGTTTTATATCCACAACAATAAAGCCGAAGCGAAGATAAATGCCACCATTACCATTGAAGGAGCCACTTTTACCGGTGCCAATCCATATGTAACCGGCCTGGTAAGTCCTTATGGGCATGGTAATACCAAGCTTGAAGTTCCACCGCAAACCAATGCCAATGGGGCCAGTGATTCTTTAGTAGTGGCAAGTTCAAATACGGTCAATGTTTATGCCCATTTTAACGAGCCGGGAGATGGTTGGACGGTAAACTTTACTCCCTGTACCCCGGAAGTTATTAAATGTTATTCAACCGCCGACTGCGGTGAACACCTTCCAACTGCCCCTGCATTCTGTAGCGGAAGCTCTGTATATCAAAATTATAGAACCTGGACCTGTAACAATCCGGGTACGGCCAGCTCAAGCTGTTCCAGCGTAACAGTTGATGAATTTAGGTTTGCTTGCACTTCAAATCAGACTTGTTCTGGCGGTACTTGCGTAGCTTCTCCTCCCAAATGCACCACGGATTCCGACTGCGGAACGGACAGTTTCGTTGGCAACATCAGCTGCCAGAGTAACAACGTGTACCAAAACTACAAAGAATATACTTGTGAAAATCCCGGAACCGCCCAAGCTAACTGTACCGACGACACCACCCTGAAAGTAAAACAACTTTGCGCCGCCGCCCAGGCTTGCAACACCGGAGGTTGCTACCCGGAGGTGTGGTAGATTTTGTAGTATGATTATCAATAACAGCATTAACTCAAAACAATATTTCTCACGAAATTTCATTTTGAAAGTGGTTATAATAACTGCTCTGATTTTCCTGGGCTCCATGGGATTAGCATTATATTCTCACAACAGTCAAATTAGTGCTTCGCCATCGGTATGCCGTGTAGAAAATAAGCAGGCGGTATTGGTAAATGATTGCACTAACCCGATTGCCGGAGGGCTTTGCGCCGAGTCATTTTATAAAGATATTACATTTGACCAGCCATATGCTATTGCACCGCATGTTATTGTGACGCCTAATCATATTAGCGAGAGTAGTTGCGCGGGAAGTACTACCGATAAAGTGGTTTGTTATCCAAGCAATATTACCGCGACAGGTTTTCGTCTTTATTGCAGTGGGTCGCCGACCAATGATGATTGTGGTGCGGGAACCAATGGTTATAGTACCCCGGCTACCGCTAATTGGATGGCGACAGACGCAAGTTTGTCTTGCGGAGCATTGAGCGAACACGGAATTACACCCACTGAATGCACTAATAATGAAGACGGGTTGTGCGCCATGGGTAGTTTTACCAAACAAATAACGTTTCCAATTCCATACCTTTCAACACCGAATGTGATTGTTACAGCCGAAAACGTATCAAACCAAGGTGCATGCGTTGGCGGTGTGACCGATCAGATACTTTGTTTTCCTAGCAGTATCAGAACCACCGGTTTTACCTTGAATTGTTCCGGTTCTCCATTGGCTTCTTGCAAAACTTCTGAGGGGTTTAAATCTCTTGCCACTGCCGGCTGGCTGGCCATGGAAAGCACCAATCAGTGCAAGGTACAAAGCCAGCATGCATTAGAAACTGCCGAATGTCCTGGAGAAATTTTAAATGAGACCTGTGCTTTGGGATTTCGAAAGGCCGTTGTTTTTCCGGAGCCATTTAGCGCTGCCCCTAAGGTGATCGTCAGCCCGGAATTGATCAGCGACTCTTCCGGTGTCTCCAAGTGCGCCCAGGGAGCCAGCGATGCCTACAAATGTGAAGCCATTGATGTAACGGCTACCGGGTTTACAGCAATATGCTGGGGTTCTCCCAAAGCAGATGAGTGTGGTGCGGCCCAAGAAGAAAGTACCACGAGCGCAAAGTTCAGCTATATGGCCGTTGACTCGGGTTGCTCTCTTTCAAGCACCATTTTCTCTTGCGCCAGGGATTTGGATTGCGCGGGCGCCCAAGCTTGCAGTGCCGGAGGGTGTTATCCGGAGGTTTGGTAACATTTTATAAAAAATTAAATAAAAATAAATAAAAATAAAAAATATGAAAAATATTGCCAAGATAAGTGTGGTAGCGCTAAGTACAAGCCTTTTTCTAGGACTTGCGGTTTTCGGCGTAGTAAGCATAAAAGTTGAAACCAGGCCCCAAACTGCCAGCGCCTTAATCACCTCGGGCACCACCACTTGCACCCAAGTAACATCCCCGTTAAGGAATATGCCCGGATTAAATTCCATCACTATCACAGAAAAAACCGGTATCAATAATACCCCTACCTATAATCCCACCAGTTCGTCGCTGAATCTGGGAGCCAGCGATTTAAACACCACCGCTTCCGAGCACTACGATTTTTACTACAGCGATGCGGACGGTACTGCGAATATCAATGGAGCTTATATTTCCTCTAAAATGCACCGGGATCTTTCCATGGATAACGCCCAATCCGGAAACAATATTGATTCCATGAAATTGAGTTTCGCTAATGGCAGCTCATTTTACGCGGACTTGGTAGCTTCCTATCAGCTGGGAAACAGCGTTTCATCTGTAAGCAATGCCGCTCTTCCAGAGGCTCTTGGTTCGCCCGACGGTGTGGTGTCAACTACCGGTGACCAGGATTCCAGAATCACTTTGGGTTTTTGTGCGGCTTTTCCGGTGGTGATTGAATGTACCACGGATTCCGACTGCGGAACGGACAGTTTCATTGACAACATCAGCTGTCAAAGTAACAACGTGTACCAAAATTACAAAGAATATACTTGTGAAAATCCCGGAACCGCCCAAGCTAACTGTACCGACGACACTACCCTGAAAGTAAAACAACTTTGCGCCGCCGCCCAGGCTTGCAACACCGGAGGTTGCTACCCGGAGGTGTGGTAAGGAACTATTGACAGATAAGTAATAATACTATATAATTAGGAATTAACAAAAATAAATAAATATATGAAAACAACCACTAAGGTAGGCGTCATAGCGCTATGCACAAGCCTTTTTCTGGGACTTGCGGTTTTTGGTGTAAATATAACATTTGTAACCAAACCTCAGGCCGTTTCTGCCATCACTTCCGGCACAACTGCTTGTAGCCAGTCAACCTCTCCGTTAAAAAGTTTAGCGGGCTTAAATTCCATCACCATCACAGAAAAAACCGGTATCAATAATACTCCTACCTACAATCCCACCAGCTCATCTTTGAATTTCGGAACCAGCGATTTAAACACCACCGCTTCCGAACACTATGATTTCTATTACAGCGATGCGGACGGTACTGCCAACCCCAATGGAGCTTATATTTCCTCTAAAATGCACCGGGATGTTTCTATGGCCAATGCGCAATCCGGAAACAATATTGATTCTTTAAAGCTTACCTTTAATACGGGTAATCCGGTATATGCAGACTTAATTGCTTCCTACCAACTAGGAGCCAGCGTTTCATCTGTAAGCAGCGCTGCCCTTCCACAAGGCCTTGGTTCTCCTGACGGAGTGGTGACTACCGCCGGCGACCAAGATTCAAGGGTTACCTTTGGTTTTTGCGCGGCTTTTAATACTACCACTTACCAATGTTCCGATGGCCTGGATAATGACAATGACCAAGCCACTGATTATCCAAATGATTTCAGCTGTTCGTCTACAACCGACAATGACGAAACCAATCCTATGGCAGCTTGCCAAGACGGCACCGACAACGACGGCGATAGCTTGACCGACTATCCCCAGGATCCAGGATGTACTTCAAAACAGGATAATAGTGAAACAAATGGTACTATCGCATGTTCTTCTAACTCGCAGTGCCCGGCATCAGTATTAACCGGTTCTGCTACATGTAGCGGAAATAGTGTTTACCAAAATCGCAGGAGTTATGTTTGCGATAATCCCGGAACTACCAATTCGGCTTGCCGGGCGGTAGATAACAATGAATTCCAAAATAACTGTGCCTCAAACCAGACTTGCTCCGGCGCGGGAGTTTGTACCACCACCAGTAATTTAACCGTATCCTGCTATACTAATCCAAATCCCGTGCAAACAAACCAATCCATGACATTTATTTCCAATGCTTCGGGCGGAACGGGAAATTACGTTTACTCATGGGCGGGCGCTTGCGTTGGTTCTTCCCAGAATTGCTCTAATTCATTTGGAAGCTCAAGTACCTATACAGCCTCATTAAATGTTGTTTCCGGCAGCCAATCGGCAAGTGCCAATTGCTCGGTTATCGTAAACCAGCAAACCACTTCGGCCAACATGACCGCCACCGTACAGGTTCGTAATCTTTCGGCCGGAAATTTGAATTGGTCAAATTCTGTAGCCGCAGCACCTTCTGATATTTTGCAATTTAACGTCGTGGTGCGCTCTAATGGAAACAGTGTTGCCAATAATGTTACCGTAAGGGACATGTTGCCAGCCAACCTTTACTACAATAATTTCTTGACCATTGACGGAGTTTCAAATTCCGGCAGTATAACCGGGGGCGTAAACATTGGCAACTTGTCTTATAACCAGGCAAAAACCCTTGTTTACCAAGTACAGGTTGCTCCAAGCCCGAATTTCGCTTTCGGAGCCACTACCCTGGTCAATGCCGTAACTGCTACCAGCACTGATTCGTATAATAATACTGCCACCGGAAATGCTTCGGTAGTGGTAACCAAGTCTTCAGTGGCCGGAGCTACCGATGTTTCTACCGGATTAACTGATAATATCTTTATTGATTCATTCTTTATTCCGTTAATGCTGGCCTTGTTGGGAGTTTGGGCTTGGAAATCAGGTTTGCTTAATTCATTCGGATTTGCCGGATGGGTTTCCGCCAAAAAAGCCAACTTCCGCGATATGGCTATTAGCAGGGAATTGGATAATAAAATTTCCCAGATAAAAAACCGGGAAAATCAGTAATTATTGATTCACCGCAACCAAAACGGCCCTCCTGGGCCGTTTTGGTTGCAAAATTTTTTGTTTCTAGTAGCATTAAACCAGAACAGTTTTGAGCCAAAGCCGAGATGTTTCTCTTTTATTTGATGTAATTGCACAACAGCATCATATAAAGATGAGGAACTCTCGGCTTTTTTCTTACAACATTGACATTGCCTTATAAATAATATAACAAGAGAATAAGGACAGACTCGTCGCGTTCCTATCGGGGGGATAGATAGAGGCACTTTGTAAGGTTGCCACAAAGGGGCAATCACATGGAAAAGACTCTCTTTGAGAGAAGGAATCTGGCGGCGCTTGAAGCTGCGAGGTGTTCCACCTCTTTCAATGGAAGAGAAGCGGAAGAAAAGCTTGATGCAATGGTCGCCATCCTTAGGAGCGAATCTCCAGAGGACAGGCTCTTGCAGTTCAGGCAGGAAGCGGAAGCAGCTGGGAAGGATCCGCGCAAATGCGCGTGATGGATACGCAAACGGCCGGAAGACTTCTTCCGGCTATTTTCTTCCTTCAAATGCGCTCTCCAGCGTCTCCTCATCGGCATATTCCAGTTCGCCTCCCACGGGCAAGCCCTGCGCTAAATGAGTAATTTTAAACCCTAAACCCTGAACCCTAGCCCCTAGACCCTCTTTCAGTGCGCGTTCAACTAAGACCGAAGTTGATTTTCCTTCCGGCGTTGGGTTTAGGGCAACAATTATTTCCGTAAAACTACCGCCTTTAACGCGGTTTTTTAATGCTTCAATGCGTAAATGCGACCCATCACTTTTGCGCAAGGTTAATGTACCGCCCAAAATAAAATAGAGGCCGGTATATTTTTTAGTATTTTCAATAGACAATAAATCACTTTCTTTTTCAACAATGCAAAGGATGTTTTTAGAGCGAGCGGGGGACTGGCAGATCCCGCACAAAGGGCCATTGTTCTCAAAGGGATTAAAACAAAATTCACACAATTTTACCGCATTTTTTAATTCTTGCAATGCCGCAATCAGTCCGTCAATGTTTTCTTTGGGCTGATTAATTAAGTAGTACACAAACCGGCCGGCGGTACGCTTGCCAATGCCGGGGAATTTACCAAATAACTCTGCTAACTTTTTAATACTATCCATAACGCATCTATTTTATCAAACTTGACACAATGCCTCAACTATTGACATATGTTCATGATGGGTGTATAATTAATATAAGTAAGCGAACCTTGAAAACGCCCAATTTCGGGCAACGGTTTGGCAAAGACCGTAATAATTCACCATTTTCAATGAAAGGATTTTTGCCATGACGAGGAAGGTTTTTTTCATTCTGTTGGTAGCGGGGAGTTTCCTTGGGAGTTACGGGATAACCCAGTGGTGGTGGGGACAGGCCGACAAGACGTCGGCCGTCAAGCAAGACGACAAGGTGCAGGAAGTCAAAAAGCCTTCGCCCCAAAAGACAACGTTTTGTGATCCAGTCCAAGGGCTTACCGGGAAAATCAAGGCCAAGGAGTTGGCCCAGGTTGTCCCGGGAAGGTTCGAGATCAACCTTACGGAGTTCTACTTCACGGATGAAGAGCTGAACAGGATGGCGGAAGTTGATTTCCGTCACCGGGGGAAATTCGAAAACTTCTCCCACGAAACGAAAACGTCCGCCGGCACCTTCTGCTATACTTCGTGCTTTGGCAGGTATTCTATTAATGCTTCGGCCAAGCACGACATTGTCACCGACCGTTTTGATGCGCTCAAGTTGCCCAATGGTAAATGGGCGAAGCTCAAACTCGGCAGCTGGTTGTCGGAGGTTGTGGAAAAGGATGGCCATGTTTTCCTTATCTGCCAAAATCATATCTTCAAGTACGTAAAAGAGTGCAAACTTGAATGTGTGATGGCTGGGCCGGCAGACAATTGGTCTATCTATCGGGCTTGGGAAAGTCGTGATTATCTCTGGGTTCAAAAGCCCAGTTCTTGCGACTTTGGCGGGTTGCTCCTTTACAGTGATGGGAGATGGGTCTTCCATCAGTACAAGGGCAAGTACGGTAATCGCCTAGAGAAAGTTGAGGCGAAGGACGGGATCCTGAAACTCTACTTGCTCGATGGTTGGGATAAGCATAGCAAGCACATCTTACTCCCATGTATCGAATTTGATCCTAAGAAAGGGATTTTCTCGGATCTGTAAAAGAGCGCCAATTGCTTAAGTTGGAAATTTTGAAAGGGCCTCGTGTGAATTTTGCACGAGGCCTGTTTTTATACAAAAAATCCGACTAAAGCGGATTGTAAAATTTAAAAATTAAGAAATTATTTGAAAATTGGAAATTGATAATTGAAAATTCCGCCGAGCGTAGCGAGTGCGGCTTATTCACCCTGCACTTCCGTGACATAGTCTCCCTGTTCTAGGTTCCTAAAACTTACACGGGCTTCGTCAAAGTACAGTTTCACACCGCCTTGGGCGCCGTTTCGGTGCTTGGCCACAATAATTTCCGCAATATTCTTTTCCAATGAGTTTTCATTATATTTGTCTTCGCGGTAAATAAACATCACCACATCCGCATCTTGCTCAATGGCGCCGGATTCGCGCAAGTCAGAAAGCATGGGGCGGTGCGGGGTGCGCTGTTCAACCGCGCGACTTAACTGTGACAAAACCAACACCGGCACATTTAATTCTTTAGCCAATTGCTTTAATGCCCGCGAGTTTTCTGTCACTTGTTGGATGGGAGTGGCAAATTTATTGGTGCTGTCCATCAGTTGCAAATAGTCAACCACCAACAGGCCCAAGCCCGCGTCTGCCTGCAAACGGCGAGCCATGGCCCGCATTTGCATGATATTAGTGGTTCCGGCATCGTCAATGTAAAGGGGGGCCTCTGACAGGCTTCCCATGGCCACCTGGAGCCTTGAAAAGTCATTATCGCCCGGCCCGTCGTTTAATTTTCCGGTCCGCAGCCGCCAGGAATCCACATTAGCCTGGCTGGCCAAAAGCCGTTCTGCCAGCTGGTCCTTTCCCATTTCAAGACTGAAAATGCCCACCGGCAAGTTTTCGTGCACCGCCACGTGTTTGGCAATATCCAGTGCCAGGGAAGTTTTTCCCATGGAAGGCCTGGCGGCCAAAATAACCAAATCTCCCCGCTGCAAGCCCGAAAGCATAGTGTCTAATTGCTTAAAACCGGTGGGAACGCCGCGGTACATGCCCTGGTGCTTGGAAAGCTGGTCAATGCGTTCAAAGGTTTCACCCAAAATATCCCTGATAGGAATAAAGGTCTGTCTTAGCGATTGCTGGCCAATGCCAAACACCTTTTTTTCGGCGCGGTCCAGCAGGGTGTCCACGTCTTGCGATTCGTCAAAAGCGTCAAGGCCGATTTGTTCGGAAGCCTGGATTAAATCCCGCAGCACTTTTTTTTCCCGCACAAT
>MHOU01000005.1:0-23167 GCA_001821935.1 Candidatus Staskawiczbacteria bacterium RIFCSPHIGHO2_02_FULL_43_16 | reverse complement strand
GTTGATCAGGGAAGTTAAATAATCAGACCCGCCAATCCGGTCCAGTTTTTCTTTTTCACGCAAACGGGTGGAAACGGACATAATGTCTATCGGCTCGCTTTTGGCGTAAATATCCATCATGGCCGAATAAATTTCCCGGTGGATATCCTTGTAAAAATCATCAGCGGTCACAAAATCAGACACCCGAATAATAGCGTTTTTATCCAGCATGAGGCATCCCAGCAAGCACTGTTCGGCTTCATTATTTTGCGGCGGTTTTTTATTCATTTTTTCCATTTGGAAAAAATCGCAGATTTACGCAGAAGCCGATTGCAAGCAATCGGACGCGGAATCACGCGGAAATAGTTTTTATATTTTTTTCAATATTGGGCCATCACCGGTATCTTGCACCGTGTAGCCGTATTTTTCAATTTCCTGGCGGGTTTCGTCAGATTTTTGCCACTCTTTGGTTTTCCTAAAACCTTCCCGCAACTTCACTAACTTTTTCACTTCAGCCGGAATATTGGACTTGGCAAGTTTCTTAAAATCAATAATGCCAAAAACTTTGTCTATTTCTTTGAAAAATTCAACTATCTTGACAGCATCTTTTTTGGCCAGCCCATTGGCATCCAGTAACGGGTTTATCGCTTTCATAAATTCAAATACCGCCGCAAAGGCTTCCGGCGTATTGAAATTATCCGCCAACGCCCCATAAAAATCACTTTTTACTTTTTTCAACAGTTTTGAAATTTGGATTTGTTTAGAGTTTAGAGTTTTGAATTTAGTGTTTCTGAGTTTGCGAAGCATTTCTTCCATCTTCTCCAATCCCCCCGCCACGCCCATCATGGTTGATTCAGAGTAATCAATGGGGCTTGACCACAAGTTTTTGGCAATCCAAAAGCGCAATTGCTGGCAGGTGTAACGTTTCAAAAAGTCATCAATGAACACAAAATTATTTAACGATTTAGACATTTTTTGTCCATTGATGGTTAAAAATCCGGTGTGCATCCAGTGGCTTGCCATGGGGGTCAGCCCGGAAATGGCTTCCATTTGGGTGATTTCCGCTTCGTGGTGGGGGAACATCAAATCGCGCCCACCGCCATGAATGTCGTATTGCGGTCCGAAAAAGGTTTCAGTAATAGCCGTGTCTTCAATATGCCAACCGGGGCGACCGGCGCCAAACGGGCTGGGCCACGAAGGTTCATATTCAGCGGCAAATTTCCAAACGCAAAAATCGCCGCGGTTTTTCTTGTTTTTACTGTAATCAATGCGGGAAACCGAATCTTCCGCCGCCAGCGCGGTCCGACCGGATAATTTCCCGTAGCCTTTGAATTTTGAAATGTCAAAATACAAGCCGTCTTCAAGGCCGTAGACAAACCCTTTTTCCTGCAAAATGGTAACCTGCTGGATGATTTCTTTTATGTAATCGGTGGCTTTGGCGTATTTTTTCACGGAATCCACCTGCAAGGCTTTCATGTTTTTGAAGTATTCTTTGGTGAAAGCTTCGGCCAAATCTTTGGGCGAAACACCTTTTTCTTTGGCTCGAGCGATGATTTTGTCATCAATATCGGTGATATTTTGCAAATAAAAAACGTCGTACCCGACGGCTTTTAAATACTTGGCGAAGCAATCAAAAATAATGATGGTTTTGGCGTTTCCCAGGTGGATAAAATCGTACACCGTGGGCCCGCACACAAAAAGGTTGATGCGCTTGCCGTTAATCGGCTTTAATAATTCTTTTTTGCCCGAAAGGGTATTGTAAATTTTTATGGGAGCCGGTTTCATAGTATACCGTTATGGTTATAAGCTTAAATATAATGCTTATTGCCATAAATATCAATGACAGCCAAAGCAGTCCGATAAAAAACAGGTTGGGTTCGCGCGGCCACAAGAGTAATATGCCAATGAATACCACCGATTGCAGAACCATTTTGGTTTTTCCGAAAATATTGGGCCCGAACGAAATATTTTTTCCCATACTAAAAACGGAAATCAAAGCGTTGACGATTTCCAAAACAATAATGAAGAAAAAGAGCGGCCGGTTATAAGAAACCAGGCTGTAAAAAAAGATGGGGATAAGCAGGGCGCGGTCGGCGATGGGGTCAAAAATTTGTCCGAAAACAGTTTCTTTATGAAAACCCCGCGCCACCACGCCGTCCAGCAAATCTGTCAGGGCGCCGGTGAAAAACAGAGGCAGAATTAACAAGGCACTATCATGTTTAAAATTGAACAGCAAAAACCCAAGCAGCATGCCAATGAACATCCTTGCCACGGTCAAGTGGTTAGGAGTAATGTGCCTCGGCCACCGGGTTTTTATGAAATCAAACACCAGGCGATCTTTTTGCTTGTTGGCGGATTCCAACAATATTTCTAAATCATCAACGGATTTTCCCAATGTTAAAACAGCATGATCCAGCCCTTTGCGCGCCTTAATCGTTATGGCAAGTGGCATTGCCAGGAAAGGCAGCGTTGTAAAATATTTTTTAATCGGATAAAATACATCTATCATGAAGGTTGTAGATATTATTTTCGCGCTTATCGCCGGTCGGATTATCGGTTTTTTAGTGGGAGACTTTCTGCATGAGTGGGGGATTGAAACCAACGCCTACGGGACGCTGGCCATTTGGGTGGCCCTGCCGTTTTTCGCCCTTTTGTGCCTTTATTTGGCGCATATTATTGGCAGGAAATTCCTCTTTGTTTTTCAGGCGGCCAAGCATTTGCTGGTGGGCGCGGTGGCAACTATCTTTGATCTGAAACTTTTTGAATTTTTGATTTGGATTTTCTCTTTGGTTATATCATTAAATCCGTTAATCGCAAAAGGGATATCATTTTTAGCCGCAACTAGTTTAAAATATTGGGGTAACAAGTACTGGACATTCGAGCGCCACGAAAAAGAAAATTGGCATAAAGAGGCGCTAAACTTCTTTTTAATTAATCTGGTCGGTGTACTTATAGACGTCGGTACCTTCCATTTTTGTACAAACGTGCTGGGTCCGCAATTTGGCACCACCCCAGGCGTTTGGCTAAAATTATCCGTTATTATCGCCGCTGCCATCGCCGCCATCTGGAACTTTTTTGGAGATAAATTAGTAGTATTTAAAAAATGACAAACAACTTAGTTTTATACCGCAAGTATCGCCCGCAAGATTTTTCAGAAATCATCGGGCAGGAACATATTGTAACCACCCTAAAAAATTCCATTAAAAACGGGGCAATTGCCCACGCCTATTTGTTCACCGGGCCGCGCGGTTCAGGTAAAACCACCATTGCCCGGATTTTCGCCAAAGCCATCAATTGCCAGAAACCTTCAGTCGACGGGCCGTGCAACAAATGTGATTCGTGTTTGGAAATCATGGCTTCAAATTCCATGGATTTGATAGAAATTGACGCCGCCAGCCACACTGGGGTTGATGAAATCCGTGAATTAATTGAGGGCATAAAATTCAGCCCGGTAAAATCAAAGTATAAAATTTTCATCATTGACGAATGCCACCAGCTTTCCAAATCTGCCGCCAACGCCTTGTTAAAAACATTAGAAGAACCGCCCGCCCATGCTATTTTTATGCTGGCAACCACTGAAGCCCATAAAATGATTGCCACCATTATTTCCCGCTGCCAACGGTTTGATTTCAAGCGCCTGCATACCAGCCAAATCATTGAAAAGTTAGAATATATTTTAAAAAAGGAAGCGGTTAAATGGGAAGAAGCGGCCTTGAATATTATTGCCCTCAACGCCCGTGGTTCGTTTCGGGACGCCGAATCGCTTTTAGACAAATGCATCAGTTTTTCGGGCGGCATGTTAAGAGCCCAAGACATTAAAGAACTTTTGGGAATAGTTGAAGTGGGGCAGATTTCAAAATTTGTAGATTCTATTACTTTGAAAAATACTAAAGACGCTATTTTATATATTAATCAAATGGCTGATGAGGGCGTTGATTTACAGGAATTTACCAAAACCCTGGTGTTTTATTTGCGCCAAGCCCTGATGCTCAAAATCAACCCGGAGTTTTTGGCTAAAGATAGCGGGGGATTAGCAGCCCAGGAAGTAGAAAAAATGAAAGAGCAAATTGCCGGCCTTGGCGAAAAAGACCTGCAAACCATGCTGGAAAAGTTCATTGAAGCCGAACAAAAAATGAAATATGCCAGTATTTTACAGTTACCACTGGAACTAGCAGTTGTTGACATCACGCATAAAGAATAATGTTATCCACTTGTAACATTAGAACCAGGTTAGTATAATAATCATATACATAATCTAGGTTCAAATGATAGCAAAACAAAAAGAACGCCAAAAAGCTATAGAATTACGGGAAAAGGGCCAATCATATCGGGAAATTTTGGAACAAATTCCGGTATCAAAGGCGTCCTTGTCTTTGTGGTTAAAAAATGTTAAACTTTTACCAGGTCATGTCTACCGAATAACTGAAAAAAGACTGGCTGCTGCTCGAAGTGGCGCATTGAAAAAGAAAGAAACAAGAATTGCGCTTACCAAAGAAATAAAAGACAGGGCGAGAGCTGAAATTGGAAAATTGTCAAAAAGGGAGTTATGGCTAATCGGAATAGCCCTTTATTGGGCTGAAGGAAGTAAGGAAAAAGAATACAGACCGGGCTCTCGTATGATTTTTTCAAATTCAGATCCCTATATGATAAAACTTTTTTTGAAATGGCTTATAGAAATTGTTAAAATATCAGAAGAAAGAGTTTATTTTTCAATATATATACACGAAAGTCATAAAAATAAGCTGCAAAGAGCAATAGGTCATTGGTCAGGTTGTACGGGCTTTTCAAAAGAAAAATTTAGCAAAATTTATTTTAAGAAAAATAAAATAAATACCAAGAGAAATAATATTGGTGAAAATTACTTCGGATTATTAAGAGTTTCAGTAATCGAAAGTTCAAGTTTAATAAGAAGAATTCAAGGCTGGACAGAGGGTATTTACGAAAGTACATAAACATTCCGGGGTCGTCTAATGGTAGGACATCACTCTTTGGAAGTGATTATTTTGGTTCGAATCCAAGCCCCGGAACAAACTTTATTGTGCGACCCCGCTTAGCAGGGTCTAAGCCAGCTAGGCTGTCCGACAAAAAGCCTTAAATATGGGCTTTTTTTCGTTGGATAGATAAGGTAAGTTGACTAAACTAAAAATACGTGTTGCTATTGACACGATTCCCTGAAAATGCTATACATAGAAGCATAGGGTGAAATGTGTGATTTCCCCTATAAAACTTTGAATTACGAAATGCAATTCTGACCCGCAAATTTAGACAATCCAAACACGCCTTGGATTAGCCAAATTTGTGGATCATATTGCAAATGGTAGATGTTTGATAAAAACTTAAACAACTTTGTTAAACTTTTTTAAGCGAATTGATAAGCAAGTAGTGAGTAGATATAGTTAGCAAAATATCCGTTCACTGATTTTGGCAAACTGGTAATGAGGCCGTAAAAAGCTTTTAAATTTCTGAAATTAATTTCAATGAGCATGCGAGTGTTGTACAAGTGGAATTGAAAGTCAGTGATGATCTTTTTCATGTTCTTTCGTGGTTTGGCAAAAAGAAATCCTTTTCCTAAATCATGCACTTCTTTTGCAAGCTTGTCTGAAATATATGCCCCGTCAGCCACGAAAATTCCAGAAATATCTTTGTTGAGCTCCATAAACATCTTAGAATCGGACGTGTTGCCAGGACTGAATTTCACACTCAATAATTTCCTGTCCAGCGAGGTGGTAATATGCATTTTTAAGCCAAAAAACCATCCTTTTCCGTTTTTTCCCCAGCTCGAGAATCTTTTCATGGTCTTGTGGCGATTGGCATTTTTATTCAAGCAAACAGGAAGTTCTGTGGAGTCGGTGTGCTTTATGATGTGACTATTTCTGTTGTTGATTTTCATCATCATGGCTAGAATTAAGAGAGCTTGCCGCGCGAAGCGATTCATATTCACCACCAGTGTTTTGTAAGAGCATTTTGGTTCAAAAATATTGAAGATGGATTTCTTGGTCGGTATTCCGTTGAATTGTTTAAAGACCGAAAGTGAAATAATTTTGATGATTGATAGTGCTAATTTTCGACCCTTTGTTTTTTCTTGTTTATCGAGTTTAAGTTGTTGATACAAACGATTTACCACCTGCTCCAATTTTTTGTATAATGTAATTGAAGTCATGTTAGGGTGGCAGTTTATTAAAAGATTGCCACCCGACTTCATTGTATCACTTTCAGACAATTTGGAGCATTTCGTAATTCACAGTATAAAAAGCATACAAAACACCTGAAACGAAAGGAACGTGCAATGGTTGATTTCTCTACCGTTCGTAGTCTGCTTGATGAACGCAAAGTTACGAGAGCAGTCTATGAGGACATGCTTGACCAAGCCGAGCACGGCCTCAAAGAAGGTTTTCCGGCTGACCACGCGATTCGATCGGTCTGGATGTTGCGATCAATCGCAACCGGAATCCGGATAACAACTATCCACTTCCGGGAAAACCTCTTCGTCCACATCGCCGAAGAGCTTGAGCGACTATCGCAAGCCGCATACGACGAAATCTACATGCCCAAGTTCTCAGAAGAAAACGGACTACGGGCGAGCTAAGTAAAAGCCCGTATGAATGGATTGTCACTGGAAGATCGTAAAGGTTAAGGGAGAATACCATAAATTTCTCCCGTCCAATAAAGTTTATCGGTTTTGATTGGCATGTGCCAATGCTGATGAATTTTTAGGGCGAAAAAAGGAGTCAATTATGACTACGCTCGAGCGCGGAACGGTTACCAAGTTCTTTAACACCAAGGAACGGATGTACGGCTTCGTCAGGTTGCCGTCCAGGGAGGAAGTTTTCTTCCATTTCAACGACGGGGCGGCGGTGGGAGTTGGCTTAGAGGAGCCAAGGTTTATGATGGTCAAGCCTGCTCGCAGACCCGTCAAAGGCGACGTCTTACTTTTTGAGCGATCGAAAAACGCCAAAGGATTCAAGGCTATGCCCTGGTGTTTCGCTGCCGACTGGGCACACGCACAAAAAGAAATTGCCGGTCGTGCCACATATCGCCTCATGAAGCAAACCGGCGAGTTCCGC
Organism: Candidatus Staskawiczbacteria bacterium RIFCSPHIGHO2_02_FULL_43_16; assembly: GCA_001821935.1. Classification (GTDB taxonomy): domain Bacteria; phylum Patescibacteriota; class Minisyncoccia; order Minisyncoccales; family Staskawiczbacteraceae; genus VGLO01. The sequence goes on along the minus strand of MHOU01000005.1, from coordinate 16,124 downwards.
ATCACGCGCGATCCGCAGGTACTTTGGGAGGGTACGGATCCGCAGGCAACGCTGGAGAAGTTTGGCCCGATTAAGCCAAAACTCACCTACAAGGGCGGCATCAGTGGCTGGCAGAAGTACTGGTTCGAGCAAAAGACGTCCGAAGGATGGCAACGGGTGGATGACGATTATGATCCGCAAGGAATCTCGCTGAACCTGGGACGCGTCACCAAGCCCGAAATGCCTTTGCAAGTGGCGATAAACAAGTTGACCACGGCCACAAAGAACAGCTTGGTTGACGATGACTTCGGAGTTGCCGAGCTGTATTGGACCAAGAACGAACGCAAAGTGGCTCAAGCGTACGTTCGCCACTACGGCGCCACGATCACCATGACGGAGACCGACGAATTTGAGACTACCCGGTTCCGTGATGCTGAAGGCGACGAACTGGCCAAACTTGGTCGGCCTGGCAAAGTTGAGCACAACGATGCCGGCGATCCGTGCGAAGTTGATGGCATTTATCATAGTGCCGACTACTAACAACCAAGCCCTGGTGAAACACTGTTTCACCGGGGCGTATTTTTTTAAGCATTTCAAAAATGCTTTTTTTCTTTACTTTAAAAACCTCCTCATCCCGTACGTGTAAATAATGGCCAGGGTGGCGGTGATGCCGTAAAATATCCACACAAAACGCAGGGGATTGGTTTGCAAATCGCTTCCCAGGGCCAGGGAATGCAAAAAGGTCAGCAAAAAGCCGATGTTGCTGATGATTAAAACGGCGTTCCAGTTGCGCGCGAAAAAACCAGATTTTTTAAATGGCTTGAATATGTCGTAACTGATAAGTAACAGCCAGACGACAACGCCAAGGTAAATATAGGTTATGTCGTAGATGGCATATAAATCCCAAATTCTAAAACCCAAACTAATAAGTAAAAGCAACGGGTGGGCGATAAGGCAGATTAAAATGAGCGTGGCGGTGCGCTGGACAAAGGCGTCAAAGTCAAAATTGGCGCGCAGCCACGGTTCAAAAGCGCCGCTTATAGCATGAAGCCAAAGCAAGCTGGCGGCAGCTAAACCGAATAACGGGAAAAGGTTTTGGGGCAGTGTGGCGTCAAGCGCCCAAATTAAACTGCTGGCGCGCACCCAAAGCGGATAAGCCACCGCCAAGCAAGCGCCCGCTACAATGATATAGTTGGTGATTTTGTTCGTCATAACATGTACATCATACCATACTACTGACTGTGTCCGCCAACCATTGACGGCACTCTGTAATATGATAGTATCAATCCGTAAAGCTGTGAATTACGAAACCCCTCGGCGGTATTTTTCCCAAATTTGGAGATAGAAGTTTGATAGAATTTTTAGGCTTAGCCAAAGGCTCCGCCTAAAAATTATAGCGAACTTACAGCCCAAATTTTGGGAAAAGACCCCGAAACTCTTTTAAAATGGGGGTTTCGTAATTCACAGCGTAAAGGATGTGCAAGGTTTTACCATTAATAACACCTGCCAAACCATAATAGTGCAGGCGCAAGACAATGAATACAAAAAAGATAATACTTGGCGTTGTACTTTTTGCATCTTTGGGGTTGCTTGCTTTCGCGGCGGCTCCATCAATTAACGCGGCAAGAATCGCAAATTTCGGGTTTTCATTTGCTGCTCGCCTTCCGCAACTAAGGCAAATTACCAGCGCGCCGGCGCAGGTAAAACCGCCGCAACCAAAAGTTAATCCGGGCATCAAGCCGAATTTTAATTATTGCACCCAAGAAGTAAAAAAATGCGCCGATGGTTCTTATGTGGGAAGAGTAATCCCAACCTGCGAGTTTAGACCATGTCCCAGTTTGACCGTGAGCAATCCACCTCCCGCTCCGGCTCCAACTCCTGCTCCTACTGTTACCAATACGGTAAGCGCCCCGGTTATTTCCGGTTTAAACCCTAGCGCCGGCCCGAAAGGCGCCACGGTGACCGTGTATGGCAGTGGCTTTACTGCTACAGGGAACAGAATTAAATTCGGTAATTTGGGGGTAGAAAATAATTCTAAATACAGTATTAATTCCGATGACGGAACTACTCTGACATTCACAGTTCCCTATAGTAACTATCTTGCGTGCTGGAATTCTACGCCCGTCGCGTGCATGGCTCCCGCAACAACTACCAAGCCAGGCCAATATCAAGTTTCAGTTATCAATGCTAATGGCCAAAGTAACGCCACGACATTCATCGTAACCGCCAATCAAAATAATAATCCCATGCCCACTCCAACACCAACGCCTATTCCCACTCCAACACCAGAACCTGCTCCAACTCCAATTCCGGCTCCAACTCCAATTCCCCAACCCATTCAAGGCAACTGTCCTCCTGGCACCGTACAGGTCGGCCAAACAAGTGGTATCCCATCAAGCCCCATTTGCGAATTGAAACCAAGCGGATATCAGGGTGAATATAAAGTAACTTTGACAGAAGGCCAAAAAGACGGCCCGCTATTGGTGCAAAAAATTTATCCTGATTATATCACCGGGCTTAACTATCAGGCGTATCCGGTGGCAGTTACTAGTCGGCCCATTACTTTATATATTGGAGAAACTGCAAGTAATGGATGTACGGTAACATTAACGCTTATTTCTATTGATATCCAACTGAAAACCGCCACCTTTATTAAAAAAACTGATGACACAAGGCCTTGTCCGATATGTCTGGCTGAAAACACATTGATTGATACGCCCAATGGCGCGATTCCTGTACAAGAGTTAAAAATAGGAATGGTAGTGTGGACGGTTGATGAATTTGGCAAGAAAATTTCAAGCACTATTATAAAAACTTCAAAAACCCCCGTGCCTTCAACTCATCAAATGGTTCACATCATTTTAGATGATGGGCGCGAAGTTTTTGCTTCACCCGGACACCCAATTGGTGATGGCAGAATATTTAACGATCTTTTAGTCGGCGAAGTGCTGAATGGAAGTAAAATAATAATCGCTGAAAAAATATCCTACGACAAAGGTTATACCTACGATATTTTACCTGCCGGCGCCACGGGAATGTATTGGGCCAATGGAATTTTGATAGGAAGTACGCTTAAGGCTAAATAATACACAATGAACTTAAAAATTTTTATCTCTCTCATAACCGTTGCCATATTGGTGTTTGCGGCTTCGCTGGCGTTTATTGAAATTGAAAATAATGGTACAAAAATGACCACGGTTCCGGCGGACTCCGCGGTTGAAACAGCCCAGCCTACGTGTTTTGTGGGCGGTTGCAGCAATGAAATTTGTTCGGCAGAGCAAGGCGTAGTTTCAACCTGCATTTATAAAGAAGAATACGCCTGCTATCAAGCTGCCGCGTGCGAGCGCCAGTCAGACGGCCAATGCGGCTGGACGCAAACGGTGGAATTAACATCGTGTTTAATGGGCAAATAACTAATCTTTAAATTACGAAATGCTTTCAGGAGATTTTCTCCAAATTTCCCAAACGAAAATGTGATAGAATTCCAAAACGTAGCTTGCTACGTTTTGGACTTATTGCGCATTTTCCGTTGAAATTTGGAGAAAAGACCTGAAAAGAACACATTAAACGTGCATTTCCTAATTCAAAGATCTAATAGGTTTACTGTGAAGCCAATAGTAATTATCATAGTTGCATTCATTATAATAGCCATATTAATTGGCGCGTTTTTGTTGTTTATCACGCCAAAAGAGGCAGGGCAACCGCAAAATAATAACCAAATCCAGGAAAATAAGATTCCCCAGCCCTCGCTGTTAACGGTTATTAACAATAGCGTCAACATCAAGACGGCCCTCCAAACAGATTTTAAAGAAGTGACAGAAAAGACCGCCCAAGTAAAAGAAGGGGATACGGTAAAAACCTCCGCCAGCGGGCGGGCGATCATAGAATCTCAAAACAATGCCACCCTGGTGATTGATAAAAATTCTGAATACATCATGACAGTATCGGCTGAAAATAAAAGTAGTATGATGCTTGTGCTGGGGAACATTTGGGCACAGGTGACACAACTGCTGGGGCAAGGCGAATATTACAAAATTGAAACGGCAAACGCCGTGGCAACGGTACGGGGAACTTCGTTTGGCGTGTCTTATGGCAACAACTTAACCATTGTCATGGTGGCCGTGGGAAAAGTTTCATTGCAATCAGTCAATCCCGCCAACCGTCAGCCCATTGGCAAGGAAATTGTCATCAGCGCAGGCGAAAAAGGCAGTGTGGCAACCGGATACGAACCGTTGCTCCAGGCGCTTTCTGGTGCCGATAAACGGAGCGGATGGTATTTACTAAACCAGGGCAATGTTAAAAATCCGCCCGCGCCTTCACAATTGCCAACAGTGCCCGCAGAGTCAAAGAGATGAAGGAAAACCACGTAAAAGCCGCGTTTATTTTGTTTATCACGGCGGTGATTACATGTTCGGCTTTTTACTTTTCACTGCTGGATATATGGCAAGAAAAAATATTTGATGCGTTTTTCACCAAAAAAAGCGCACCCAATACCATTGTCATTTTTGCCATAGACAATGAAAGTATTGCCAAGGTGGGGCAGTGGCCCTGGCAGCGCGGCGTGTTTGCCGATGCCATAAATAAACTACAAAGCGCCAAGATTATTGGCATTGATGTCAACTTTTCAGAACCGTCTGCTATCAATCCCCAGGGGGATTTTTTATTTGCGCGGGCCATGGAAAATTCCAAGCCCGGCGTCATATTGCCAGTGCAAACCCGCGTCGCTACCAAGGAAAAAACCCAGCCCCTTGAAATATTCAAAGACCACAGCCTGTCGGGAAGCGTGGATATCATTTACACAGATTCTTCTGCCCGAACGGTACAAAATATCCAAGAAGATGGTGAAAGTTTCGGGGCGGTGGCGGCATTGGCCCAAAACCCGGATCTGGCGATGCCCACCGTGATGCGCATTGATTACGCCGGTCCGCAAAATACTTTTTTAACCTTGCCCATCATTGATCTTTTGGAAAACAAGGTTCCTGACCATATTTATAAAAATGCTATTGTATTAATTGGCGCCACGGCCCCGGATTTACACGATTACCTGCAAACACCGCTGGGACTTTTACCGGGAGTTGAAATTCACGCCAACATTATCAATACCATTTTAGGCCAAAGGTTTTACCGGCCCTTCCCGCTTTGGGCATCATTGCTGGCCATTCTTTTTTTCAACGCGCTGGCCGCACTTGTTATTATAAACGCAAAAAAGATTTTTTGGCTGGTATCAGGTTTGGCGGGCATAGCCGCACTCATTAATATCATGGCCATGGTATTGTTTTCCCAAAAAATAGTATTCCCGGTGCTGTATGTTAACCTGGGGTTTTTGGCAACATCGCGGGGTTGATTATGTTGCAGTATATCAGCGAGTCGGCCGAAAAAAGGTTTATTTATAACAGTTTTAAATATTATTTATCGCCCGAAATTATTAATGAAATTTTGCAAAACCCCGCCACCTTAAAATTGGGCGGGGAAAAGAAAAAAATCACGGTGTTTTTTTCAGATATCAGAGGGTTTTCCGGCATATCGGAAGTGTTTTCCCCTGAAATGCTGACGTATGTGGTAAGTGAATACATGACTGAAATGACCGATATTATCATGGCTCAAAGGGGATTGGTTTCCCAATATTTTGGTGACGGTATTATGGCGTTTTGGGGCGCGCCGCTACAAAATTCCCATCAAGCCGAAGATGCCTGCGCCTCGGCGGTGGCCATGATGGGTGCGCTGGAAAAATTAAACGCGCGCTTTAAACAAGAAAAGATTAACGCTCATATTAATATAGGGGTGGGGATTAACACCGGCCAGGTTATTGCCGGCAATATCGGGTCAAAAAAGAAGTTTAATTATACGGTGTTTGGTGACGGCGTGAATTTAACCGCGCGCCTTGAAGCCCTTAACAAAGGATATGGCACCCAGATTATTATTTCAGAATCCACCAAAAAAGAAATAGAGCATAACCCCGCATTTATTTTGAGGGCGCTTGATACCATTGTGGTCAAGGGCAAACAAGAGCCAACAAACATATTTGAAATTTTAGTAAAGCCGCCGCATAATGGTATATTGGAAGGCTTTAATCGCGGCCGGCAGTATTATAAAGAAGGCAATTGGCAAGCAGCCGTCAAGGAATTTGAACCGATAGCCGGGCAGGACGGCCCAAGCCGGTTATTTCTTGAAAGATGCCTTCATTTCCAAAAAAATCCACCAGTGGCCTGGAACGGAATTTACGAATTTAAACATAAGTAAAAATAGACGGGTAATAGGTGATGCATAGGATATACGTCATAGCGATTGTCGTAACTTTATTTTTGTGTTAATGTTAAACTATGCTTAAAACTATTTCAAAAAAAGCGAGTCTTAGAGAAATCCAAACCGAATTGGAACTTATCCGGTCTTTTATGATTGGTTTGGCTATTGAGGATGCCGAAGGAAAATACCGGCCAGAGTTTGTGAAAAGAGCCCTTAGATCGCTTAAAGATAAACCGACTGAAACTTTTACAAACGCCAAAGATTTTCTCCGCAAAATAAGAAAAAAATGATTCGGGTTGTTTTCCATCCAAAGTTCCGTAAATTTGCCAAAAAACTGCCGCAACCTCAGGCAGATAGGTTAGCAGTTCTTATTGAAACATTACAAGAAGACCCCTTCCATTCATCACTCCACACTAAAAAGTTAGGCGGAGAACTTGCAGGATTATTTTCGTTTAGAATAACTCGCGATTGGCGAGTTCTTTTTAAATTTATCGAAGACCAAACTATTCAATTGCTAAGGATAGATCACAGGAAAGATGTATATCGGTAAAAATATGGAAATTAATATTGGGTCAAAAGATAATAACCGTGAAATTGAAATTGAAGTTTCCGACCTTCAAAAAGCCAAAGATTTTTTGGAAGAACTGGGATTAGTTGCCTTTCGTCAGCAAGAGAAAAAGCGGCATACGTTTAAATTAGGTGAAGTGATAGTTGATATTGATACTTGGCCATCAATACCCACCTATGTTGAATTGGAGGGCCCAAACGAAGAAAGCTTAAAAGAAGCAGCCGTAAAGTTGGGGCTTGATTGGAAAAATGTGGTTTTTAAAAGCGCCAGGTTCATTATTGAAGAAAAATATGGTATTCCGGTCTCTAGTCTCCATTTCTTTACATTCAGCAAGATAGAATAACTGATTAAGATTATGGCATACGAAATTGAGACAAAAATTTTGGATATTAACGCTGATGAAATAAAGAGTAATCTTTTGGCTCTTGGAGCGCAAAAAATTCAGGAAACCAGGCTTTCGATTAACTGGTACCAAGTCAAAGGCACAAAAGAGGGGAATGAAGATTGGTTTTTGCGAATACGGTCATATTCAGAGGGCAGACATGAAGTTACGTGGAAATCAAAATCGGTGGAAGTGGGAATTACCAAGCAGCAAGAAGAAATTAATTTTACTATTGCCGAACCCAAAAAATTGGCAAATCTGTTTGAAAAACTAGACCTTGAAAAATATGGCCACCAAGAGAAAGACAGAATATCGTTTAGCTTTAAAGACTGGCATTTTGACATTGATCAATACCCCGGCATGCCACCATTCTTATAAATTGAAGGTAAAAGCGAAGAACACATCCGGGAAGCCATAACATTATTGGGACTGGAGAGTAACAAAACCTGGGCCAGGGGTGAACGTATTTTAATCCAAGAAGTGTATGGCTTAGATTGGTATAATATGAGGTTTTAAATATTAGACCTGTTGCGTATTAAGGATTGTTACGAAAATCGAAGATTTTGGATCAGAAATTTGATAGAATTTTGAGGCTTGCCCGCTGGGCCCGCCGAGAAATTATTGCAAATTTCTGGCCGAAATATGCGATTTGCAGTAAATCTTTAATACGCAACAGGTCTATTATGCCTGCCTTGAAAGAAACTATGGCAAAACCTAAAATTAAAAACATGTTAAGTATTCAAAAACTAAAGCCAATTAGAAAGCTTCCAAAAACCGGAGATATTTTTTGCTACAAAACGTCAGATGGGCTTTTTCGATTTGGTAAAGTAGTCAAAGATGATGCGGTGGTTGGCCCATTTCGCAATTCATTGTTGATTTATTTGTACTCAACACCATCAAAAAACAAAGATCTTATTCCTCCGTTAAGTAAGAAAGAATTACTATTTGCGCCTATTTTTGTTGATGCCTCTATGTGGAGAAAAGGGTTTTTTCAACAGGTTAAGAATGAGCCGCTTGCTCAAAAAGAGGTATTTTTGAAGCATTGCTTCCAGCATCGCTTGAGTAAAAAGTTTTTTGATGAGTATAGTAAAGAACTGCCTAGGCGCATAGAGCCCGTTGGCGACTTCGCGCTGCATTTTGATCAAAGTATGTGCAATCAAATTTTATCCGCGCTAAATAGAACTTGATTGTGTAATGTGGTATAATATTGAATCTATTAAACACATAAAACTTATATGAAAATAGCCATTAATTTAACCCGAGAGAAAGTGGGTGGGATTACCACCTCAAATATTAATTTGATAAATTATTTGTATAAATTAAATTATGAGTTCACAGGTATTGAATTGGTAAGCCGGGTGCATATGGAAGGGCCGGCGCTTTTTAGGTCCTTTGCGCCGGAAATATTTGATCACCATATTATTAGTATCCACCATTTACTCTTGCAAAATATTTTACGGCGCAGTAATTCCTTGCAGGAAATTGAAAAAGCTTATCAAGAACCGGTAAAAATTATGCGCAAAATTTTACGGGAAAACCGTCCGGATGTGGTGTTATTAAACGGAACTTATTATTTGCCATGGTTAATTTCAATTGCTGCCAAAAAAGAAAAAATACCGGTAGTTTTATGGTATGCGGGAGTGCTGGTAAAAGAAACTGATCATCATTCAGTCAAAGTAAGAAAAATGTTTTCGGGGATAGAAAAAGCTATTGTTAAAAATGCCTCAAAAATCATTTTTCCTTCTGAATTATGTAAAAAAACTGTTGAAGAAATGGTGGTAAAGGGGAAAATAAAAAACGGGCATGTCATTCCTAATCCCATGGCCAGCATCTTTACCGATCCTAGTGTTGTGGATGATTCTGAAGATAGAACCATTGCCGCAGTTGGGCGATACTCCAAAATTAAAAATTTTGATCTTTTTTTCCAGTTACACCTTGAACTGCAAAAGCGTAAATGGCGCCACAGCGCGTCTTTTGTGACTAATCCCGACGCCGGCCTGGAACATATGCCAAAGTCAATTAAGCGTTTGCCGTCAATGAAAGCCAATGAGTTAAAAGATTTTTATTTAAAGCAAGGATTGATTATTTGCCCGTCAACGTTTGAAACTTTTGGAAATGTTCCCATGGAAGCAGCGTGTTTGGGAGTTCCGGTATTGGTAAATGATACTATGGGCTGCGCCGAAATTTTAAAAAAAGTGGGGTTGGCAAACATGGTGATGTCTTTTGATGATATTAATAAAGTTGCCGATAGGGTTGAACAATTATGTGATCAGGAGATTTTACCAACACAACTGAATGCCTTAAAGAAAATTTTAGACACCAATTTTGTGAGCGAGGAAATTAGGAGGGTATTGGATGAGGCAATGAATAAATATGGGAAAAAATAATTATACCGTCATACTCTTTTATAAATTTACGAAGATTAAAAATCCGGCGGTTTTTCGTGATAAAAACAAAAAAATTGCAGCTAATTTTGGCTTAATGGGAAGACTTTTGATTGCGCCAGAAGGAATGAACGGAACATTTGAAGGAACCACTGCCAATATCAAAAAATATATTAAAGAAGTGCGCAAACAAGCCATTTTTAAAGACGTGGCTTTTAAGCAAAGTGCCGGCCACGGTAAAGCCTTTACCAAATTAACGGTAAAAACCCGGCCGGAAACGGTGACCCTTGGGGTGGGAGATTTGAATGTGAAAAAGAACACCAGTAAAATGGTGACGGCTGCCCAGTTGCAAAAAATGTATGAAAATAATGAAGATTTTGTGGTGTTGGACTTGCGCAATGATTATGAAATCCAGGCCGGATATTTTGAAAAAACGGTAAACCCTGGTTTGCGCTTTTTCCGCGAATTACCGGAAAAAATAAAAGACCTGGAATATTTAAAAAGTAAGAAGGTGATTACCGTTTGCACGGGCGACATTCGCTGTGAGAAGGGGACGTGCTTGTTGAAAAAAGAGGGTTTTGAAAACATTTACCAGTTAAAGGATGGCATTCACACCTACATGAAAAAATATCCGGCCAAACGGTTTAAAGGAACGCTGTTTGTGTTTGATAACCGGATTGTCACGCCCGTGGTTGATGCGCCGGGCCGGGAAGTGGTGGCCAAATGCGCTTATTGTGCGACAAAATGCGAGGAATTTTATAATGACGATTCTGTGCGGCCGAGCCGTAAGGTAGTGTGTTGCAGTAAATGCTTTGTAGTGCGTAAAAAAAGACTAAGGCCGGCGATACCGGTTTAAAATTATGTTCAAAAAGTATATCGAATATCTACGATACAACCCTGAGGGTTACTGGTTTAAGCGAAAACTCTACGGTTGGGGATGGACGCCCGCAAAGTGGCAGGGTTGGGTTGTGATGGCGGTTTTTTTTGGATTTGTTATTTTTCAGGCAACCATGTTTGACACCACCGCACAAACCACCAACGATCTGACGTTATTTTTAACGGAAGTTATATTAACCGTTGTTTTACTAATCTACATTTGCTACAAAACGGGCGAGAAACCTAAGTGGATGTGGGGGTTGAGAAATAAAACTATCGTGCGATAAAAATCACCCGCACCGGTGATTTTTAAATGTTTGACATTTAATTAAATTTATGATATATTCAGCACATGAATCAAAACTCTGAAAATACTCAAAACCCAAAAATAAATCAAGGGCCTGCCCCAAGCCGCGCCGAAGGGTTTGCCTCCCTTGGAATCACGGAAAATATTTTAAAGATATTGCGTGACTTGCAGTTTACCGTGCCCACGCCCATCCAGCACAAAGCCATTCCTGTGGCTATTGAGGGAAAAGACGTGGTGGGCATTGCCCAAACCGGAACCGGGAAATCCCTGGCTTTTGGCATTCCGCTGTTACAGCGCCTGATGGCCAACCAAAAGGGCAGGGGGCTGATTATTCTGCCAACCCGCGAACTGGCCTTGCAGATTAACGAAACGCTGACTAAAATCGGCCGGCCGTTTGGTTTAAAAACCGCGGTGATCATTGGTGGAGCTTCCATGTTCGCCCAAAAAAGCCAGTTGCGCTACGGCCCCCACATTATTATCGGCACTCCCGGCAGGATTAACGACCACATCAAACAAAAAACATTGAGTTTGCACAATATTTCTATTTTAGTTTTAGATGAAGCCGATTGTATGCTGGACATGGGGTTTGCCCCGCAAATCAAGCAAATTTTACAAACGGTGCCCAAAGACCGCCAGACCATGCTGTTTTCCGCCACCATGCCCGACAGCATCATTAAAATTGCCACCACCTACATGAAGCTTCCTGTGCGGGTGGAAATTGCCCGGCCCGGAACGACCAATGAAAAGGTGGAACACGAGCTCTTTTTCATTAAAAAAGAAAACAAGGGTACGTTGCTGGAAAAATTACTGAAAGAATATAAAGGCAGTGTGCTGGTGTTTTGCCGGACGAAATTCGCGGCGGCAAAATTATCCCGCAATTTAAATAACAAAAATTTTACCGCGGCGGAAATCCACTCCAATCGGTCTCTGGGTCAGCGCAGAATGGCACTTGACGGCTTTAAGGCCGGAAAATTCCGGGTGCTGGTGGCCACTGACATTGCCAGTCGCGGCATTGACGTAAAGGGCATTGAATTGGTGGTAAACTATGATTTGCCGGAAGGGGCGGGGGATTATGTGCATCGCATCGGCCGGACCGGCCGGGCGGGTTTAACGGGGCGCGCCATTTCATTTGCAGAGCCCAGTCAAAGAAGCAAAGTGCGGGAAATTGAAAGGCTAATCAGGTCAACCATTCCCATTTCCCAATTGCCAGACATGCCGCAAGAACAATTTGTGCCAACTCCCCAGCAACAATATACCTACCAGCAAAACAATCGTTCTTCCAAAAAAGATACCAACAACCGCCAAAATAATTATCCCCAACGGCATTACGCGCGCCGCTTTTCAAGATAATTCCAGCAGTATATAATTACTCCCATGCGGAAGATTTTTAACTTTTTTGGTGGACATTATGAAAAAAATTACAGTTTTTACACCGGCCTGGCCGCCGGCATCTTTTTACTGCAAATCGTCCACCTGTACTGGCTGACCACGCATGTGGTTTTCCACCGCCTTTTCGGAGTGATTCTTTTTGACCCCGGCCAATTTTTACAGCTGGCAATCGTAGTGGTTGACTACCTGGAAATTCCCGCCATTGTGGGCACATCTTTGGTGTATATATTTGCCCTTAAAAAGCAGTGGAATAAGAAAGATCTGGCGCTGCTTTTATTGCTTAATACCCAGTGGCTGCACATTTTCTGGATTTCCGATGAATTCGTGTTAGACATGTTCGGCGGCCAAGCCACCGCCAGCGTGTTTCCATTTTGGCTGGCATGGGTGGCTATTGGCATTGATTACCTGGAACTGCCGGTAATGTATGACACCACTAAAAAATTTATAACTTCCTTATTTGAAAAACAGCAATATGGGAACAATTAACTTTGAAGATTTTAAAAAATTGGAAATACGGATTGGAAAGATTGTGGCGGTTGAAAAGATTGAAAGTTCCAATAAATTATTGAAACTGCAAGTGGACTTCGGTCCACAGCGCGGAACGACGCAGAATCTTACGCAGAACAACGCGGAAAAACGTGAGGTACGGCAAATTTTGGCTGGTATTGCCAAATTTTACACCCCCGAACAGTTGATGGGAAAATTATGCCCTTTTGCCTTTAATTTGGCGCCCAAACTGATGGGCGACATTGAAAGCCAGGGAATGATGCTGTGCGCGGATGGCGGTGAGGGTGGCCCAATGCTGCTACATCCGGATAAAGATATTACGCCAGGAAGTGTGATTAAATAGTATTACCAAACAAAAAACGGCCAAAGCCGTTTTTTGTTTGCTCCCCTTATACCCTTTTATTTATTGCCTCCGGCAGAGGTAAGTCGGGTATCAGTGTTCACATTACCTCTTGGCAATGTTCCCTGAGTTATCCACATTGTTGACAGATTTTTTAAATGGTAAAATTATTTAACTCTGAATTAGGAAATGCCCAATTTAAAAGTTTTTTCGGGCCTTTTCTCCAAATTTGGGTTGAAAATTCGCAATAATTCCAAAACGTAGCTTGCTACGTTTTGGAATTCTATCAAATTTTCACTTTCCAAATTTGGAAAAAATACCGCGAAAGCATTTCATAATTCAGAGTATATTAATAAACTTTCAACCTTAATGAACCAAACACTTTTTAAAAAATTCATATTTTTAGCGGGGTTTTCTTTATTGTTATTTACCGCGCACAGCACCAGTGCGGCCGCCACTCCAAGCACCGGCTTCATTCAATTTGTTAAAAATACCGAAGGCGCCCCGGTTGGCACTTTTGGTTTTACCACCGGCGGATTTTTATTGGGAGAAAATCCGGTTACCACCGCGGCAAACGGGCCTGACAGCGGCCAGTCAGTCCAAATTGTTCCCAATATTATCCCGGGAAACAATTACAGTATTTCTGAAAACCAGCCTCCGGCAGGATGGCGCTTTATTTCTGCCGATTGCGCCCTGCAAGACGGAACTCCAACCGGAGTCCCTATGGGAGCGAGCGTGGTCAGCATTGAGGTTGTCGCAAACCAAACCACCACCTGCACCTTTTTAAATGATTACGGAGCAACCATCACCATTAATAAAGTTACCAACGGAGCAAGCGGCACTTTTAACTTTTCCAATAATTTTGGCAGGCCCAACGTCCGACTTTATCCCTCTGGCGCCAATGGTTTTGCCGACTCGGCCATCATTACCGGCATCGCTCCCGGACTGGGCCGCTCTATCACCGAAATGGCACCGCTTCCCAACGGCTTTACCTTAACCGGCGCCAGATGCCAAGATGCCAATGGCAATACTAAGGGAAGCTATTCTCCCTCCACTAAAACCGTCAGTGGAATCGGCTTAAGCCCGGGGGATTACATTACCTGTACTTTCAATAATACCTACACCCCGCCCGCTACCACTGCTACCATTATTGTTAGAAAGGTTATGAACCAGGGCACCGGCACCTTTTCCTTCACGGGAAATCTTAGCGGATCCATTTCTGCCAACAATGGCGTCCTTCAAAAAGTAGTGGCCGCCCCGGGTACTTACACATCCGCCGAAGATTTTAAAAACGGCTGGACCTTAAACTCCATTAGTTGTAATGACACGAATAGTTCCGGTAATATTCTTAACCGCACTGCCACCTTTAATGTCACTGCTGGCGAAGTGGTCACCTGTACTTTCACCAATACCCTCGGTGGCACCGGAGGAGATCCAACCCTTAAAGTAACGAAACTTTGCAACCCTACTAATGATAATGGTCACTTTAACTTGTATATTGACAACTCGCTAAAATTTGCGGGCGCGTCTTGCGGCGGCAGTACCAATGTTTTTACGGTGAGCGCGGGAGTAATCCATACCGTTAGCGAAACCGCTTCCGCGGGGACTACGCTCAACGATTACACCACGGTCATTGGCGGGGATTGCGCGGCAAATGGATCTATCACCCTTTCCAGCGGCCAAAATAAGGTTTGTACCATTACCAACACCCGTAAAACTTCCCCGCCGCCCTCTGCCAAAGGCTTTCTTAAAGTAGTCAAAAACACCATTGGCGGCAATGGTACGTTTACATTTACCAGCAACAATAATTGGTTTACGCCCAATTCTCTAACTACGGTTGGTGGAACCAAGGAACGTACCATCAATAACCTGACCCCCGGATACACCTACGATATTACTGAAATCGTCCCCAGTGGCTGGAAGCTTGATTCAGTTTCCTGCAAACTGCAAGATAACAGCACGGCAGGCACTCCGTCAAAAAATGGAAATATTAACATTGGAGTAGAAGCAGGCAAAACCACCACCTGCACTTTTACTAACAGCAAAACAGCTCCACCGCCCCCTCCCTCTGCCTATGGCCAGCTTAGGATAGTCAAAAACACCACCGGCGGAGACGGCACATTCAACTTCGGTGTTTCCGGGCCGCAAACCTGGAACCCGAGCCTTACCACTACTAACGGCACCAGTTCAGACATGATGTCGGTAAAAGCAACCACCGCAACATCAAAGTATACTATTGCAGAAACCAAACCCAGCGACTGGTCATACGGCTTAGCTTCTTGCACCCTGCAAAATGGACAAACGGCTGGGGGTGGCACAACAAACAATGGAATCGTAGCCGGCGTGGTGGTAGAATCCGGAAATCTAACCACCTGTATTTTTGCTAACAGCAAAACAACTACCAGTGGGGCCACCCTGACAATAAAGAAGGTCATTATCCCCGCTTCGGATACCGGCAGATTTAATTTGCAAATAAATGGCGTAACTGCCGGCACCGGCGCGGGCGTGGGAAATGATGGCACCACCGGCGCGGTTTCAAAAAGCGCCGGGTCTTATACTGTCGGGGAGACGCCGGCTAATTCCGGAACTTATATGAGTGACTACGAAAGAGTTATCGGCGGGGATTGCGATGCCAATGGCAATATTACGCTCGCCGCCGGAGATGCAAAAACCTGCACCATTACCAACACCAGAAAACCTAAATTAGTCATCGTTAAAACATTACTCCCGGCAGAAGATAAGGGAAAATTCAATCTTTGGATCAATGGCGTAAAATATGCCACCGATGTAACCGGCGGGCAAGGCACCGGCCAGCAAACGGTTAACATTGGTAATAATACTTTTACGGAAACCGCGGGAACCGGAACTGATTTAGATGATTACACTACTACCATCACCGGCGCGGCGGGGTGCAATGGCACAGGCAGTTCGGGCAATATTTTCTTAAATCCGGGAGAAACAAAAACTTGTTTTTTCAGAAACACCTATTCGGGTTCTCCCGCCCCTGCCACCGCTACTATTACTTTGATTAAGAAAGCCACCGGTGGCAGTGGCGCTTTCCCGTTTAGCAATAACTTCGGCAAAACTATTCCCACCCTCAACCCCAATTCCGGTAATTTCTTCCAAGATCAAACTACCATTACCGGCAT
>MHOU01000004.1:2129-30711 GCA_001821935.1 Candidatus Staskawiczbacteria bacterium RIFCSPHIGHO2_02_FULL_43_16 | reverse complement strand
CAAAGGAACCTATAACTCGGGGGCTAAAAAAATTGAGGGAATTAACCTGGCTCCTGGCGATAATATCACCTGTACCTTTAATAATACGTTTACGCCGACCCCTGTTCCTCCCAAACTTACCGTCAATAAAATCTTAATTCCAGATTCTGACCCTGGCCGGTTTAATTTACAGATAGACGGCAAAACTGTCGGCACCGGAGCCAATGTGGGCAATAACGGCACCACCGGCGCCATTACCGTTTCTGTCGGCGCTCACACTATTGGCGAAACCGTTATGGCTGGAACCGATCCCAAAAAATATACCTACAAGTTTGGCGGAGCATGCTCGGCAAATGGTAGTGTCAATCTGGCAAATGGCGAAAGCAAGATTTGTACTATTACCAATACCAGAAAAACTGATCCTCCGCCACCGCCCCCTCCTCCGGATCCAGGTCCAGATCCGGATCCCGATCCGGACCCAACGCCAGAAACCGAGCAAAAGGATTTTAACGTAGACTTTATTTTGCCTCCGGAAACGCCTTCGGGCGGGAGATCTATTTTACCCCAGGAAAACTAATTCAAAATCACAAACATTTTGAAAAACCTAAAAGACCTCTTTTTGCTTGCTTCCGTATTTGTCACCGGAAGCGCAGTATTGGTTATAGAAATCATCGCCATACGAATGCTGTCGCCCCATTACGGCAACACCATGTACGCCACCTCTTCGGTGATCGGGGTTATTTTGGCGGCGCTTTCAGTGGGGTATTACGCGGGTGGCATCATAGCCGATAAACATCCCCGCCGTGGTGTTTTTTACGCCATCATCTTTGTTTCAGGAATTACGGTAATGGTGATGCAAGCTGCCAGCAAAGTAATTTTGCCGTTTTTTGGCACGCTGTTTTCTATAACCCAGGGGCCATTAATTTCATCACTATTCCTTTTTTTCGTTCCCGCCTTTTTATTGGCCACCCTTTCACCTATTGCCATAAAACTCTATAGTGCAACCGATGAGAACCTGGGCCAGCGGGCCGGAAAAATATTTTTTTGGTCAACCTTGGGCAGTATCAACGGAAGTTTGCTGACAGGATTTTTCCTCATCCCATTTTTTGGCATTGACACCATCGTCATGGCCACCGGCGCCGTCCTTAGCTTATGGGCATGCCTTGGTTTTGCTTGGCACAGCACCGGCCACAAAAAAATCATCCTTCTTTTGGCCGGCGCGGGCATGATTTGCCTTTCGTTATATTACTTTTCTGCGGCTGGCGTGCCAAAACCCGCAGGAATTGTGTATCAAAAAGACGGGCTCTATGAAAAAATAATCATTCAGGATGGCATGTGGGGCGGCCGGTCGACGCGATTTTTATTCCAAGATAGAAGTTATTCGGCGGCAATGTATCTGGATTCCCTCGGCCATAGCCCCTCGGGGCGTAGCCAAACGGGCGAGGCAAGCGACTTGGTTTTTGACTACACCAAATATTATTCACTTTATCAATTAATAAACCCCGGCGCCACAACGGCATTTGCTATCGGCGGGGGAGGATATTCCATTCCTAAGGCGCTTTTGCAAGATTCCCCGGCCATGCGCGTTGATGTGGCGGAAATTGAACCTTCGCTGCATGAAATCGCAAAAACCTATTTTAACCTGCCTGCCACCGACCGGCTCCAACATTATGCGCAGGACGGCCGCCGGTTTCTTAAAACCACCAACAAAAAGTATGGCATTATTATCGGCGATGCTTACTATTCCTTGTTTTCCATCCCCATCCACCTGGCTACCCAAGAGTTTTTTGCCCTGGCCAAAAGTAAACTAGAAGATAACGGGGTTTTTATTGGAAATTTTGTGGGCTATTTGGATGCGAAAAACCCCTCATTCATTGCCTCTGAAATAAAAACTTTCAAAAGCGTATTTGAAAACAGTTATTTTTTTGCCGTACAGGCACCTGATGCCCCTTCTTCCCAAAATATCATTTTCCTGGGAATTAACGGCAACAAAACCATTGATTTTCAAAGCCCTGCCGTCGCAAAAAACACCAACCCCATATTAAAAAATCTTGGGCTGCACCAGATAGACATGGCCCAGATTGACTTTTCAAAGCACCGGGAAATTACAGACAACTACGCCCCGGTGGAATACCTTGTCAGCAAAATAATCAACCGCTGGCAATAATGTAAAGTGGGGATAACTTGCCTTTTACATTATTTTGCTTGTTTACTATAATCAATAAATATTAACTTAAATAAAATTAAATAACTTAACGCAAGTAAGGTATCCAGCGCAAATGGGGTCACAAAGGAATGGCATGTTCTCATTTTTTACAAAATGCGAACTGAGTGTCGCTACGCTCCCTCAAACCCCATTTGCGAGGTGAATTTCCTCGCTTCGCTCCGTAAATTCATGTCAAAAATAATTTTAGCCGTCATTATCGTCGTAGTATTAATTATCCTGCTACTGGGCCTGTACTTAATACTCGCGCAAACGGGCAGTGACGGCGCCAATCAAAATACCAACGTCCAAAATAATCAAAATAATAACCCTGCCATGTTTGAAATAAAAGGCATGAAAATTGAAATTTTACAGGAGGGCAGCGGAGAAGCCGCTAAAACGGGGGATAGTGTTACCGTGCATTACATGGGAACGCTTGAAGACGGCACCATCTTTGATTCAAGCATAGACCGGGGCGAGCCGTTCCCCTTTACTCTCGGGGGCAGGGTAATTCAAGGCTGGAATGAAGGAGTGGTGGGCATGAAGGTGGGAGAAAAGCGGAAGCTGGTTATCCCGTCAGAAATGGCGTATGGGCCCAATGGCTATCCACCCGTAATTCCCAAAAATGCCACCCTTACCTTTGAAATTGAAGTCTTAAAGATAAATTAATTATGAACCAAAAATATATTCTTGCTATCATTATCATATTGTTGGCAGCCATTGGCGGGTTCATTTGGTTTCAAATGGACAATACTGCAACGGCGCCAACCGATAACCAGCCAACAACCCAAAATCAGCAGCAAGAAAATCCCATCATTGATATCCAATTGGAGCCGGTTGCCAAAACTTTTGAGGTAATTTACACGGACGCGGGATATTCTCCTTCCACCCTGACCATCAAAGCAGGGGACACGGTGATGTTTAAAAACCAAAGTAGCGGCAACATGTGGATCGCTTCAGGCATGCACCCTACGCATATGGTTTACAACGGCACGGACCTGCAAAGCCATTGCCCCGATGCTGAAAATGATGATTTTGACCAATGCGCTAACGGGGCGCCCCAAACATCGTGGAATTTCACCTTCACCAAAGCTGGCACCTGGGGATACCACAATCATACCAATTCGCCAAAGTTCGGAAAAATTATAGTTGAATAAAACCGATTAACACAAAATCACCAAAAACCGTGGACGCCGGGCGTCCGCGGTTTTTTGAATTGACACAGTAGCTTTACCGTGATAGGGTGTAAGTGAGTCGTACCTACTACCAAAACAAGGGGGTTGAGTCATGTCATCACAACCAAAACTACGGCAGTTGGAAGTTGAAGACCAGGGTGAAATCACGATTGTTGACTTCATTGAGGAAAAAATCCTGGCTGATCGCACTATCAAAGAAATTCGCGAAGACCTGTTTTCTCTCTTCGAACAACACGGGAGGAAAAAAATGTTGCTTAATTTCAGCAACGTTGTTTACCTTTCTACTGCGATGTTCTCAGGGTTTCTGCTCCTCAACAAGGCGATGAACGCTGCGGGGGGTAAGCTGGTCATGTGCAACATCAACGATGACATCTACGAGGTCTTCGAAATCACCAAACTCAACAAGCTCTTTACCATCGTAAAGGATGAACAAACTGCCCTTGCTACCATCCAGTCACCACCATCTCCGTAAGGAGCCAGTCATGGCAAAACGTATTGAGGTCAAGGATCATGGAGAAATTACGGTTGTCCGCTTCACTGACAAGAAGCTTCTGGATGACCACCACCGAGGACAAGTTGACCAAATGGCCGATCAGCTTTTCGCCCTGGTTGATGAGGGTCACAAAAAAATCCTGCTTAACTTCAGTGGGGTCGAGTACCTTTGCTCTGCTGCATTGGGAAAGTACATCTTCCTGCAGAAAAAAATTCACGCTGCGGGGGGTCAGCTGGTCCTGTGCAACATTAAGGACGAGATCTACGAGGTCTTTGAGATCACCAAGCTCAACTACCTATTCGAATGCGTACCTGACGAACAGGCCGCCCTGGAAAAGTTCTGATGCAAACGAGTCATCCCATCCATCAAACCGCTACGGATTCCTATCTGTCGCGGTTTTTACTTTGACATAACTCATTTTTTAGTATAGAATTATTAGGTATGAATAACATCCGCAACATCGCCATCATTGCTCACGTTGACCATGGGAAAACCACCTTGGTGGACGCGCTTTTGCGGCAAAGCAAAACGCAGATGAAAAAGGAAGTTTCTGAACAGGAAATGATTATGGACAGCAATGAATTGGAGCGGGAACGGGGCATTACCATTTTTTCCAAAAATGCTTCGGTACAATATCAAGATACTAAAATTAATATTATAGATACCCCCGGCCACGCTGATTTCGGCGGGGAAGTTGAACGTGTCCTGAATATGGCAGACGGCTGTTTGCTGTTAATTGATGCTAAAGAAGGCCCCATGCCCCAAACTCGGTTCGTATTGAAAAAAGCCTTGGAAATGGGCCATAAAATTATTGTGGTGGTTAATAAAATAGACAAACCCGGAGCGCGCTCGCAGTGGGCTTTAGAGGCCACCTTGGAATTATTTTTAGAATTAGGCGCGGGGGACCACTCGTTGGACTTTCCGGTTATTTACGCCTCCGGCAGAGACGGCAAAGCGGGGCTGGAACCGGACTTGGCAAAAATGACAGATATTACGCCTATTTTTGACGCTATTGTATTGCACATTCCGGCTCCCATTGTGGACGCAGCCAAGCCCTTACAACTATTAGTAACTTCAATTACAGCAGATAATTTCAAGGGCAGGCTGGCTATTGGAAGGATTTATAACGGAAAAATTACAGCCGGGCAGGAAGTGATGCAAATTAACCGCCAAGGTGTCCAAAAAAAATATAAATTGACTTCATTGATGACATTTGCGGGCTTAGGAAAAATTGAGGCTCAAGAAGCTGTTGCCGGAGATATTTGCGCTATTGCCGGAATTCCGGATGCCACCATTGGTGAAACCATTGCTGATGTTGAAAACCCCCATGCCCTGCCGTTAATTAACATTGAAGAGCCCACGGTAAAAATGACCTTTATGGTGAACAATTCTCCGTTTGCCGGCAAAGAGGGTGAATTTTGCACCTCGCGACAAATTAGAGCCCGCTTATTTAAAGAATTAGAAACCGATGTCGCCTTGCGTGTTGAAGACACGGAGGATGGTAATTGGATTGTTTCAGGCCGGGGAGAATTGCATTTAGCCATTTTAATTGAACGGCTACGGCGCGAAGGTTTTGAATTCCAGGTTTCACGTCCGCAAGTTATTGTGCGACAAATAGAAGGCCAAACCATGGTGCCGTATGAAAAGGTGTTTGTGGAAGTGCCGGAACAATACCATGGAACGGTTATTCAAAAATTTGGAGAAAGAAAAGGCGAAATGAAAGAAATGAGAAGCCATGAAAATACGGTGTTTTTGGAATTTATAATTCCCACCAAGGGACTGTTTGGTTACCGCAGCGAATTTTTAACCGATACCAAAGGTTTGGGTATTATGAATACTAGTTTTTACCAATACATGCCGGATCCGGGAAACTGGAAAGAGCGCAATAACGGTTCGCTGATTGCCTCAGAAAGCGGCGTAACTAACTATTACGGGCTAATTAACGTCCAAGACAGGGGAGTGATGTTTTTAGACCACGGTGTGCCAATTTATGAAGGCCAGGTGGTGGGCCAAAATTCCCGCAGTGAAGATATTCGCGTAAACGTGTGCAAAACCAAACAACTTTCCAACATGCGTAGTAAGGGGGAAGGTTCTGACGAACATTTTAATACCCCCAAAACCATGGAACTGGAAGATGCATTGGAATATATCGGAGATGACGAATTGGTGGAAATAACTCCAAAAACCGTAAGAATTAGGAAAACCTACCTTACAGAGATCGCACAAAAGCAGGCTGAAAGAAAACAAAAATAGCGTCAAGTTCTTTCACAACTACAAGAAAGGGGACTACCATGGGAGAAGCTTTTTTGCTCGGTGTAATTTTTCTAGTGGTTTTCGTTGGATATTTTGTTATCAAAAAAATGACGCCTGTTAAACGGCCCATTGATGATCTGGAAAATATCCCGACCACCGAAGAATTCAAAGAGTTCCAAGAGTTTTGCTATGAAAACCGGAGCTTTGCCCCCTACTCACACATCCTTCTAAACTTCATTTTCGAAAAAAAGAAATCACCATTTCTTAATGACAAAGATGGGGCTTTAATGGGGGCCATCGTGAAACGTCAAACAGGGCGCATCAATGGTGTGCCCAGAAGGGAGGAACTGTAACATGGACCGGTTAATAGCTTTGCTGATGGCAATCTTGTGTGTAGCCACCGGAGTGCCCATGATCATGACTGCATGGGTAGACGAAAACCAACAACATCTATGGTTTTGCGGGGCAATCATCTTGTTGCTGGGATGCAGCTTTCTGCCTTGGTTGCTGAAAAAACCTATCTGCCGAGTTTGTTTCAAGCCACTGCCCCATGCCACCGCTCATTGTTGCTAGGAGTCATACGGGAGAACCACGTTCTCCCGTTTTTTTATCCATGATATAATGAAATAAATATGAAAAAAGAAACTATTATTTTCGGCGGAGGTTGCTTTTGGTGCACCGAAGCCGTGTTCAAAATATTGCGCGGGGTTATTTCAGTTGAACCTGGGTATACTGGCGGAAGCAAGGCTAAGCCTACCTATGAAGAAGTTTGTAATGGAAGCACTGGTCATGCGGAAGTGGTAAAAATAGAATATGACGCAGATGTTGTTTCGTTGGAAACTTTATTGACCGTGTTCTTCTCTTCGCACGATCCAACTACCAAAGATAGACAGGGAAACGACATGGGTACTCAATATCGTTCAGTAATCTTTTGTGAAACTAGTACTCAAAGAGAAATTTGTAAAAAATTTATTGCCGATTTAAATAATTCAAGCGAGCTTGGCGCGCCAGTAGTTACGGATGTCGGACGTCGGGAAATTTTTTACCCCGCCGAAGATTACCACAAAAACTATTACGAAAATAACAAAGAGCAGGGGTACTGCCAGGTGGTGATTAACCCCAAACTAAAGAAGGTACAGCAGAAGTTCTCTGAACTTCTAAAATAAGCAATTTACAATATACAATTTACAAACAATATCTAAATTCTAACGTTTTGAATTTGAAATTGGAATTTGTTTGTATAATGTGTATTGGGTATTGTAAATTCAACGAATATGGATGAAGAAACAATAAAAAACAAACTCACCCCCGAGCAATATAAAGTTCTACGCCAAAAGGGGACGGAAAGGCCGTTTACGGGCAAATATGTACACAAGACGGAAGACGGCAATTATGTTTGCATGGTTTGTGGGCAGGCGCTTTTTTCTTCTGATGCGCAGTTTGATTCTGGGACGGGGTGGCCTTCGTTTGATAAGCCCATCGAAGGTTCGGTGGAATATCACCAGGAAAGCGATGGCCGAACTGAAATTATTTGCGCAAACTGTGGCAGCCACCTAGGTCATGTGTTTGATGATGGTCCAACAAAAACCGGAAAGCGCTATTGCATAAACTCCGTGTGCCTTGATTTAAAAAACAGCACGAAGTAAAATAAAGACGGAAAAGTTCTTTTACCCTTTTGCAAGGAGTAGCCATGCAAGATGATTTGGATCCTTGGGACCCAAAGATTGATGACAAGTTCTCAAAGCTTGTTCAAGATCTTCGGCGGCAATTACGCGAAGCAAAGGAATCGAGACAAATCGTGCGAGTAAAGAGGCAAACAGTCTGTAATGATTCTGCTCTGGCTTCAATCCACGATCATGTAGCACTGGAAATTCCATGAGGGCAACGTCCCAGGGGGCAACTTTTCTCTAACCAAAGCGAAGGGAGCCAACCATGAATTCACATCGTACCCGAAGAGGTGATCCAACCACTTAGCGAACGGAGTACGCAGGAAGGCTATATATCTTATGCCTTCGCAAACAACTAGGAGCGCCGGCAGTATTGGGGGGCACTGCGGCGCTCCCTTTTTTTGTAAAAGAAATGTAATGGCACTTTACAGTGCCTAAGTGTCGGGTAAAAACCTCCCTTAGCACTCTTGACATGACTCTGCTAATTTAATATACTGGCAATATAATATAATTAAAATTCTTCTACTGGGGTGTTAAGTGAAAGGCAGGAAAAAATCTTAAACTTACTGGTCAAAGAATACATAGATATTGCCGAACCGATCAGTTCCGGTCTTTTGCAAAAAAGGGCGGATTTGGATATATCGCCAGCAACCATTAGAAATGAGTTGCAAGAATTAACCGAACTGGGATACGTTATGCAACCGCACACCTCGGCCGGCAGAGTGCCCACGGAAAAGGGCTATAAATTTTTTGTGGAAATAATTTTTGAAGAAGCACCGCCACCAAATTTCATATCACGGGAAATTGAAGAAGCTCGCCAGAAGATAGAACAGGAACTGGCGTTGGCGCAAGAGTTGACCAAATCACTTCAAGAAATATCAACCACGCTTAGTTATACCAAAATTCAAAACAAAGACACGATTTTTGAAATGTTAAAGATTATTGGCCCATCAAGAACCAGTTACGATAAAAATATTGATGTAATGAGGGAACTTTTAAAAGAATTGGAGCAATTTTAGGTAATAAAAATGGGCGCTCGTTCAAAAACGATACGCCCTTGTACTAGCCTGGTGGAATCTCCATGGTAATCTCCTACAAAGTGTTTTCCGTGAGAATCGATACCCGGCGCCGCGAAAGGTGAACAATCATAAGCAGTTCCCTCCAGACAAATGATTGGAATTTCCACGTTACATAATAATACAGTAATTATAAAAACATGCAAGACGAGGCTAAAAAAGATGCGCCGATTAACGGGATTGAAGAATTAAAGAAAAAATCAGAAGCGTATTTAAATAACTGGAAACGCAGCGCAGCTGATTTTATTAACTATAAAAAAGAAGAAATGGAGCGTGCTGGAATGTTGGCTGGATATGTTAAAGAGGGCATGTTTTTGAATATGCTGCCCATTATTGATAGCATGTATCTTGCCGTGGCTGCGTTTGGCAAGGACGGGTTTATGCCAGTTCAAAAACAAATTGAAGATTTCCTAAAAAAAGAGGGGATTAAGGAGATTACCGTAATGGGCCAAAAGTTTGACCCAAACAGCATGGAGATTATGGAGGAAGTTAGCGGAGGCCCGACCTCCGCGGAATCCGGCGTTGTTACCGAAGAACTGCAGAAGGGATATAAGATGGGTGAAAGAGTGTTAAGGCCGGCGAAAGTAAGGGTGATAAAGTAATAATTACTTTTCGCCACTTATACCCGACTTAATTCTTCCGGAGGCAATAAATAAAAGGGTATGAAAGTAAGCAAGTAATATGAAATTAGATATTAAAATAGCTATCGGATGCTCGGAGAAAGATTAATAAATATATCTCAAAATATCAGTAACATAAAGATTACCAACGAAAGTATTGGGGAGAAATTTGAAGAGCACTATACTTTCACAACGCATGCGGATAATGTAACTTCTGACATAGCAAAAACACAATTAACAACTACCGACGAAAGTCCAAAAAACATATGAAAATACAGGATATTATAGAACAAAATAAAAAATCAATTATATTAGTAGACGTGCAAATCCCGGCGGAAGGAAACCAGAAAAAAATAAGCATTAAAGGCACGGGGTTTATCATTTCACCTGATGGAAAGTTTATTACCAACGCCCACGTCTACAAAGCTATCACGGAAGAGGAAATGGATTACGCCGGCGTTTCGGTGCCAGGGAAAACCGATGAAAAAGGCTCAACTTTTTATGATCGCTATAAAATAGCATTGATCGGACAGATAGACGAAGAAAATGACATGGCCCTTATGCAAATTATTTCAGATAAAAAAGATTTTCAAACCGTAGGAAACTTAGAAACAACAGAAAATATAAAAGAGGGGGAAGATGTGGCTTTTATTGGGTATCCCTTGGCCGTAGAACTGCTCAATATGGGCTTTGGCATTACTATGACGACCAATAAATGCATTATCAGTTCTATAAAAAGAAGGGGTGCTGACGGATCGCTACACTTTTTCTTAGTAGATACACATATTAATGGCGGTTCAAGTGGCTCTCCGGTATTTTCCGCGGAAACAGGCAACATTGTCGGTATTTCCAGCGCCAGAATTTCTTCAAAGATACCAATCCCAGGGGGAGTTGTAGCTGACATCCCCGCCAACATGGGCATCTGCAGACCGATTAAGTATGCCATTGAATTGATTAATAAAAATAAATAAATGCTAGAAGTGGCGTCAAAAGAAATATAAAAAGTAAATCAAATAATTCTAGATTCTAGCTTCTAGATTCTAGCTTCTAAACATATGAGTAAAATACTAGGAATTGATTTGGGGACAACTAACTCCGCCATGGCCATTGTGGAGAATGGCGAGACTAAGATTATTGAGAATAAAGAAGGGGCGCGGACTACGCCTTCTATTGTGGCGATTACCAAAGCCGGCGAGCGCGTGGTGGGAGTTTTGGCTAAGCGGCAATCGGTCACGAATCCGACTAATACTATTTTTTCGGTAAAGCGTCTCATTGGCAGAAAATTTTCTGACCCGGAAGTTCAAAAAGATAAAAAGAATTTACCGTATGAAATTAAAGAAAGTGCTGACGGTGGCGTGGATGTAAAAATGGGAGACAAATGGTTAAACCCAGCTGAAATTTCCGCTATGATTTTGCAAAAATTAAAAACCGATGCGGAAGCAAAATTGGGAGAAACTATTACCGAAGCCATTATCACCGTGCCTGCGTATTTTGATGATGGGCAAAGAAAAGCCACTAAAATTGCCGGAGAAATTGCCGGATTTGATGTAAAACGGGTGATTAACGAACCAACGGCAGCCGCATTGGCCTACGGATTAAACAAAAAGAAAGACGAGAAAATTGTGGTGTATGATTTTGGTGGTGGAACATTTGATGTTTCTATTTTAGACGTGGGCGCCGAAACCATTGAAGTAAAAGCCACCGGCGGAGACACTCATTTGGGCGGAGATGATTTTGACCAGCGGGTAATGGAATGGGTGGTGGGCGAATTTAAAAAAGACAACGGCATTGATTTGCATAAAGATAATTTGGCCGTGCAAAGAATCAAAGAAGCCGCAGAAAAAGCCAAAATTGAACTTTCCAGTTCAATAGAGACGGAAATTAACTTGCCGTTTATTACTTCCGGCGCCGATGGCCCAAAACATTTGTTGATCAAATTAACCCGGGCAAAGTTTGAAGAAATGGTGGGGGATTATATTGATAAATCTATTGAATTGGTTAAAAAAACCTTGAAAGAGGCTAATTTGGAGTCCAACCAAATTAATGAGGTGGTGTTGGTAGGAGGCCAAACCCGTATGCCAAAAATTATTGCGGAAGTGAAAGCTTTGTTTGGCAAAGAACCCAACAAAGAAGTAAACCCGGATGAAGTGGTGGCCATTGGCGCGGCCGTGCAGGGGGGAATTATGCAAGGCAATGTAAAAGATGTGTTACTACTTGATGTTACGCCTTTGAGCCTTGGCATTGAAACCATGGGTGGAGTTTCAACCGTTTTGATTGGCAAAAACACCACCGTGCCAACCGCCAAAACCCAGGTGTTTTCAACCGCCGCGGATAGCCAGCCAAGCGTGGAAATTCATGTGCTTCAGGGTGAACGCCCAATGGCACAAGATAACAAAACGTTGGGCAGGTTTATGCTTGATGGTATTCCGGCGGCTCCGCGCGGAACTCCGCAAATTGAAGTGAGTTTTGACATTGACGCCAACGGCATTTTGAATGTTTCTGCTAAAGATAAAGCCACCAACAAAACCCAGTCAATTAAAATTGAAGGCTCAAGCGGATTAAGCAAAGAAGAAGTGGAAAAAATGAAAAAGGATGCCGAACTTCACGCTTCAGAAGACAAGAAAAAGCAGGAAGCCATTGAAACCAAAAACTTGGCAGATGCAATGGTGTATACTTCTGAAAAGACGTTGAAAGATGCTGGCGAAAAAGTGCCGGCTGAAATGAAAACTGAAGCTGAAACTAAAATTGCCACATTGAAAGAAGCCCAAAAATCGGATAATATTGACGATATAAAAGCCAAGACAAAAGATTTGTCAGAGTATATGCAGAAGATTGGAGCAGAGTTAAATAAGGCAGGCGCAACTCCACCAACTGACGAACCAAAACCGGAAGAGAAGAAAGAAGAACCGAAAGCGGACGAGGGAGAATTCAAAGAAAAAAAATAGGCGCCGGGTCAAATTGACTCACGGCACCTTAGAAAAGATAGAGAGCGACTCTTTCATTTCTTCAGCGGTTCCTTGGTGACAGCGAACACCCGATGGGGGTATTGAGCGAAATCACAGGAAACAACTTCC
Source organism: Candidatus Staskawiczbacteria bacterium RIFCSPHIGHO2_02_FULL_43_16 (assembly GCA_001821935.1). Classification (GTDB taxonomy): domain Bacteria; phylum Patescibacteriota; class Minisyncoccia; order Minisyncoccales; family Staskawiczbacteraceae; genus VGLO01. The sequence continues at coordinate 18,150 of MHOU01000004.1, read as the reverse complement.
TTTCCCAGCTTTACTTGATCATCAAGCACCTCTTCAATGTACCGATTGAAGGCTTCCTCGTTATCAGGATCCGAACTGCAAATGCTAACAACGCGATGCTTTGTGTCCAGCATTGCATTTCTCCAAAAAGGATTAGGAAGGACGAACTCTTTTAGCATCATAGCATATCATACAAATCTGTCAACTCTTCACCTAAATTTGGCTAAATTAAGGTGAAGAGTCAATACATGGACTACTTGATATTTAGGAGTAAGATATATAAATATATAATTAGTTCGCCGTTCATAAAAATAAATTGAGATTGATTTTTATTCTCTTGCTCGGCTAATTATAAAAATATAAACTAAAAAAATATGACCAACAAAGCATTAGAGAAAAATTTAGATAAAGTGTTGCGTGAACTAAAAGGCCTGCGCCGCGATATGGCCATGGTTTTACCTACCGAAAAATTGTCTGATTATCATAATGCAAAATCCATCAAAGCCGCTTTCAAAAAAGCAATGAAACAATATCCTCCAAAGGTATGATTTCTATTGGTCAAACAGATGATTTCAGAAAGAAACTAGAAAAGTTACCCAAGAGTATAGTAAGGTTGTATACCAAGCAAAAATATATATTTGAGCTGGATTGGCGCGATAGCAGGCTTCATGTTAAAAAGTTGGTTGATTTGAATGGATATTCTTTCAGGATTACTAGAAACTACCGGGTGTTATTTTATTTCCAAGATGATAAAAGAATTATATTTGTTGATATCGGCCATCGGAAAGATATTTATGAATAAATAATATGGATTACTATGAAGTCTTAGGGGTTACCAAACAGGCATCCCAAGATGAGATAAAAAAAGCCTTTCACAAATTGGCTCACAAGTACCACCCTGATAAAGGCGGGGATGAAAAGAAATTCAAAGAGATAAACGAAGCTTATCAGGTGCTTTCGGATGCCCAAAAACGTCAGCAGTACGACCAGTTTGGCCAAACATTTGATCAAAACGGGGGGGGTGGAGCGGGAGATTTTAATTGGGCATGGCAGAACCAGGCGCAAGGCGGGTTTGACGCAGAAGATTTGGGTGACATTTTTGAAAACTTTTTCAGCTTTGGCGGGGGAGGCAGAGCAACCAGGCGCAAGGATATTAAGAAAGGAAAAGATATTCAGGTGGATATTGAAATTGAATTGGCAGAAACCTTAAAACCTATTGTGCGACAAATCAGAATCAACAAACTTATTTTTTGTAGTCGATGCGTGGGGAAGGGAGCGGAACCCGGAACTAAACTTAATGAATGTTTTTCATGCCGCGGAACCGGACAAGTTCAACAAGTTAAACGAACTATTTTAGGAAGCTATACCACTTTTGGCACCTGCCCGGAATGTAAGGGAGAGGGAACTAAGCCTGAAAAGCCATGCAACGTATGTAAGGGAGAGGGCAGGCTGAAAGGTAATGAAACCATAGATTTTACTATTCCGGCAGGAATTGATAACAACCAGGCCATTGAGATCCCCCAGAAAGGCGATGCAGGTAAAAAGGGCGGTAAAGCAGGGGATTTGTATGTGCGGGTGTATGTTAAAAAACACCCCGTTTTTGCGCGCAAGGGAGATGACTTATACTTAACCCAAGAAATTGCGTTTTCACAGGCCGCGTTAGGCGATGAAATTGAAATTCCCGCGCTGGAAGGAACGCAAATTTTACTGACCGTGCCGGCCGGAACCGAAAGCGGCAGGATTTTGAGAGTTTCCGGAAAGGGGATTCCAAATTTCGGCTCAAACCACAGGGGAAACATGTATGTGGAATTGTTGATTAGAACGCCAAAGAAGATTACGCGTGAGCAAAGAAAAACACTTGAACAACTCAAGAAAGAAGGGCTGTAAAAATATTATTAATATACTTCATCAACTTTATGTTGAACGTTACCGGTTTTGCAAATGCCTTGGCCATGATTGTAATTATATTTCATCCAATCATTTATTTTTTAATTAAAAAATGGCCGGGAGCTTTCACTTATTTTGTGCGATTGGCAACCCTTGGAGTTATCATCAAACCCGATGGTTTTGATTTAAGTTTTAAGAATATGCTTATTGGCACTCTGTTCAAAACGATATTATTCTGGGCCTTTGGATTTTTCTTAGCCTCTTTTTATAATATGTTCATCTCCTAACAGGGAACCCGAAAATTGACAATTCGCCATTTTTGCATTAAAATTTTATTGAGTGCGTTCTGCTGCAACAGGATGCACTCCTAGCTCCTATAGCTCAACGGTAGAGCAGTTGCCTTTTAAGCAATTGGTTCCAGGTTCGAATCCTGGTGGGAGCACTAAATCGGTCTTTTCCACCAAAAAGTGTTGATTTAAGGTGAAAATACGACCAAGTTGCGGAGTTCCAAATTTAAAATTTCTGTCGTACGAAATTCCGGCTGGAAAGATTAACTTTTGGAACTTCGCACGCAAAGCGACTTCTAAGTCCAGCCATTGTTTGGCAAGGTTCTGAATGCTTTGCTTGGCATAATTGATACCGGCTTCGAGGTCATAGTGGTCAATATTGGCCTCGCCCATGGCCATTTTGACTACTAAAATCTGGTTTTCAACATCCCGTATGCGCTCCTTAAATTGTTCAGGAGTATAAGTTTCGCTTTCACGCATCTCAAAGATGCTTTTTCTTTTGGCTTTTAATTGATCCATTTCTTTCTCATGGCTCGTGCTTTGTTGTAACAGTTCAGAACTTTTGTTTTTCCAGTGTGCAAGCACCACCGCCTCAAAATAGGCGGTGAATGCTTGGGTTGGAACAATGCGCTGCAAAAGTTCAATGAAAGCATCTTCCATTTCTTTTTTGGGAATCCCCTTGCCCCTCAAATTACATTCGGAGTTATAGCAATGGTAATAGTCAAATACCTTGTATTTTCCACGTGGAGAACTACCAGTCAACGGATGTAGGCATGCAGGGCATTTTATGAAACGGCGCAATGGGAACTTTGGGTTATTGCGTGATTTTTTAATTCCAATCTGACCTCCGGTCCTGATCTGTTTAATGGCCCACCACTCTTCTTCGGTGAGCATTGGCTCATGCTTTCCCCGGATAACCACATCTGAGCCATCTTCACTTGGCCATGGATTTGTTAGCCAACCTGCATAGAATGTGAGCCGACTACCAAATAGTTGATTTACAAACTGCAACGTGGGCTTTATGCCAGTAAGCCTTTTAAAGTCCGTTTTCTTCAAGGTATCGACTATACCCTTTTCAGTGATAAGCTGTTTGGAATATTGCCTTAGTAGTCCCTGTAATATCGGAAATACTTTCGGGTGTTTCTTTTCTGGGGTAGTCTTTTTTTGACCATGCTTCTTGTCTTGGTTGGAAACGTAACCAACTGGCGATTTCCAAGGCCAAATGCCGCTTTTTAGTTTTGCGAGCATGCCATTAGAGGATCTTTGGGTTCTGACATCATTATCAAACTCAGAAATAAGGGCTAGCATGCCGCCTAATAGCTTGCCTGTGGCGCTTTCACCAACAATTGGCTCCGAGACTGAATGCAGCCTAGTACCATGATCAGAGAGCATTTTTTTGACCAAGATGTGGTCCTCCATGTTGCGAGAAAATCGGTCCAACTTGTAAACTACGAAAGCGTCTACCAACCCTTTGTTTTTCCGGCAGAATTCAATGGCTTCTATAAGCTTTGGCCGGTTGGCTGACTTGGCACTTTGGCCCTCATCCCTGAAGGGTTCGCCCATTATTTCAATATCATTTTCTTGACAATATTTTATGCATCTTGCTTCTTGGTCATCAAGAGAAGTGCCATTAACCTGCTCATCAGAACTGACTCGAACATAGATTATTCCTCGTCGTGCTTTTTCTGTTTTTGCGATTTTCTTTTTCATATTTATTTGTTTAATTTTAATACTTTTTTATTGGTTATTCCAGGCTTCTTTAGATTGGATTTATTGGCGTCATAATGGGGAGCAAAAAGATCCTTAAAATCCATTGCGATCTGATTGTCCTCAGTTATTGGTAGGATACTAACGCCATTTTTCTTCAGTTCGGATTCAATGAGCAGAAAGTCTGGTAGTTGGCGTGAGAGTCGATCATAATCGCGTACTATTACCTTAGTAAATTCTTTCTTTTTGGCATCTTCCAATAGTTTAAGTAATACCGGCCTTTTTAGCGTAGCGTCACTAAAGCCGTTTTCAATGTATTCTTTCACAATCATATACCCATTACCCTGGGCATACTTTCTAACTTCAGAAAGTTGCTTTTGAATGGTATTGTTGCCTGCCTGTTTTTCTCTTGCAGTCCCTACATAGATAACTGCTTTTTGAATTGTATTTTTCATAATTGTGTAATTTAATTTAGTTTTTTAATAATCACTTTTAAAGTCTGTAGAAGCCGGAAAATTTGGTGGATAACTCTGGGAAATTATCCACCAAATCCAGCTTTCAGAATCTCAGCCTATATGGGCATAGAAACTGGTTCTTCTAGCGCAAGTTCGTAATAGTGAACTCCGTGAGCTCCCACTTTGGCAACTACAACCTCTTTGCTTTTTAGGAGGTCTCGTACGGTCTGGCGAAGCCTTGCAAGTGGTAACTGCGTTTCGTCGGCGAGCATGTCTATTGTTAGCGGTTCACTCGCTTCTGCTAGTGCGCCTTTTACTGCATCGTAAGACTCTTGGATTCTGTCGTCTTCGCTCGTATCAACGCCCTTGTACACAAATTCCCATGTGCCTTTTTCCGTAGGCACCAAAGAGGCTTTAAATGGTTTGATTTCTGGCTGCAGACGCATTTTAGTTTGGCTGATGGTAAAGTCGGTATCTTTGCGGTCTACTGCCAGGTGGGCGTCCACGGCTGCGAGAATATCACTAGAGCCACGGATGCTTTGACTACTGCTCTTTTTTGCGAATCCCTGTGGTTTGCGGTGGTGATGTATGAAGAGGATGGCAAGATCATCACAAATAAGTTTTTTCATACCAGAGAATGTCGCTGACATCTCAGTCGCGCTGTTTTCTTCTCCACCATGAAGTCGAACAAGCGAATCAAATATCACTAAAACTGGCTTTTCCTTTTCAATTATTTCTTTCAGTTTTTCGATGTGCTCCTCATTATCAACTTTTACGCCTTCGAGTGATAGGAATATAATGTCTAATGTTGCATTAATGCCAAGATCTTTGAACCTCTCTTGTACCTGCCGGCGATGATTTTCCTCGTCGACAATCAGGACCTTTCCTGGAGTTGTTGGGAAGTGACCCAAGAATGGAATACCGGAAGCAATACTGGCGGCCATACTTTGGGTTAAAAATGTTTTATACGTGTTGGAATCGCCGGTTAAAGCCGTGATGGTGCCGAGCGGAATGAGATCCTGAATGACCCATCGACCTGGTGGGAATTCTTCTTTATAGAGATCGGTCAAAGTAAAAGGTGTGAAGTTCACCGGCTTAGCAGATGAGTCTTTGTCGCCACGATTTTTCTGTTCTCGTTGACTAATACTGGCAAAAATAAGACCTAATTCACCTTCATTAAGTGGCGGGTGTGCTATGGTCGCATTCCAATCTTTAAGAGCAGCCCAACCGGCACTCTCAAATAAATCCAATGGAAGGTGGTGCAATACTCTGCCGATATATTTGGTGGCAGTTTCGTTACGCATACCTTCAACGATTTTGACGGAGTCCAACTTATTGGGATTGCTTTCAGTCATCCTTTGAAGCAGATCCACTGGAATGTCGGTAAAGCCATCCTCTGGTGGCGTCAACCATTCATAGGCATTACCGGAAGCGTGAATTGACGGTGGCAAAACCACATACCCACCATCGCCCCTAACATCCGTTAATTCTGCCAATTTCCTAGCACTATTTTTAATGGTTTGGTTAGGATATTTATAGTAGAGATGCCAACCTAATCCCCCGGTCCTGACAGTAGCGGTTTTGGGAAAGGTTTCTACCGGTCCGCCTTTTTCTACATCAACAACAATAATCCCAGATATAGCGCCGGTGGCGCAGCCGATATTCATATCAGGGAATTGGGTAAACCATGCCTTGATTTGTTCTGGCGTAGCTCGTTCGTTTTGATATTGCTTCCATGAAATAAGAGGTATTTTATTCCTACCTACAGGGAAGACTGAGAATCCCAGAGCTTGGCATCTGAGTGCCTGCTCTAACATTTGAGTGTTCATATTTTGGTAATTTAATTAGTAATTTTCTAGGTAAACCGATAACCAAATGACTATGGGTCTCCAGGCACGCTCTTTTTGGAATCAACTACCTTTTTCTTCCAGGACTCATAAGCGATTTCGGCGAACAGTTGTGCAATATCCTGGATGTCGCGGGCCTCTTCTTCAGATATATGCTTTCCCGTTTCTTCAAAGTACAACCTTGCGAATTCCTGCCATGCTTTTTCTGTGTCCATTAGTTTAATCGTTGGAGTACAATCTGTTTTTTAGGTTCTTGGTGTTGTCCCAAAAAGAACGAGATTTTTGCTCCAAGCGGTCAGACCAAAAATCTTCGGCAGTATTTTCAATGCCAGCGCTCCGGCGAAAAATAAACTTCACTTTGCGTGGATTTTCTCTATCCAAAGAAAGTAACTCAAAACCCGCCGTTGCGAGGGCGGCGGCGCATCCAAGATCAAAAGTAGTCAGAACTTTACTACTGTCGATTTCTAAGGGAATTACTTTCTCTGTTTGATTTTTGTGTAATTTTTTGGTCATTTTGTTAATTTTCTTTCAAGTAATATTCGACCTTTCAAACAGAGTGCTGAAATTTCAGCAAAATGACCTTTTTGGCTTTAGTTTTAAAAAAAAATGCAAACAAAAAGCCCCACTGAAATTCAGTGAGGCGACTTAGTTTTTAAATTATAGCTTCGTGAAGCCCTCTTCGTCCGGCTCTTCTAGCACGTCCTTATGGCCGTAGTCAAAATCTTCTCTCAATTCGTTTCTTGGTAAGACATAAGCATTTCCACTTCCCCTCATCGTTGGCATGGGTATTAGTTTAAATTTGGGTATATAGCAACGGTGTTCCTTGTATGATTCAAAAGGATCCCCACCCGCTTCAGGAAATATCGTAGCCAATTTTGACGATAACTTTTTTGCTATTTTTTCACAGTTATTTATAGACTTTTCATTAGACGTGCCAAACAAAGAATGAGCCATATCAGCATTTGTAGCGCCTCTTCCATTTTTACCCTGCAAGATAGATAGTGATTCTAAAAATTGCCATTGTCTGTCCGGTTTTTTCTCTTTTTTGCCACTATAAAATCCCATATCGGCATTACTATACTTTTTTAAAAATCCAGTTTTGGAGGAAACCTCTATCTCAAGTTTATTCAAGAATTTAATTTCCATATCTCCCCATACGGTATTTGATGGCAGGATTATGGGCGTTGTACTATTTTTTTCTGTTTTCGCCGTACTTTTTGGAGTTAAATCGTCTATAAGCCCTGCGATTTTTGCTTTTATAGTCTGCACGCTTTTACCTTTAAGTACTCCTAAAGGGATGTAATCACGCTCAGAAGTATCCTCTATGGGAGTACTGTCCTCAAGATCCGCGGTTATAGAAATATCCAGTCCTCTCTTTTGTAAAAATACCATAATAGTATCTAAAAATTCCCGCTTTTGCAGAATGTCTATACCAATATCATTCACTACAAAAACAAGAAAGCCTTTTTCTTTTACCTCTTGCGGATTTTTATTTTCACTGCTTTCGCAGCGATATTTGAGTCGCCCTAGCACGCTTAATACTTCCTGTTCAAATGGGCTTAAAATCTTCATGTAATTATAATGGTAATTTTGCTAACTATACCATTTTTAGGATGTATCCGTGATTTTTGCAAGAATTGACAGCTCAACGCCTAGCCAGGAAGACTGTGACTTATTTTCTATGGACTAAGCGTTGAGATACGCCCAAACCTTAAATCGCCTTTTTATTTAGAAGCCTGCGATTACGTCTTAGGGGTTTTGAGGTATTAGCATTAGAGTCAGAAAGGTAGGCAACCATTAAGGCCTTTTCCGTGGCTTCAATTTCAGTTTCACCTTTGGCAAGCAATACGCCATTATTATCTAAAACCTGAAAGCCGATAACTTTGGCAAACTCTTCATTGTTTTCATTGGAATAATTTTCCAATATAGGAAATGTATGCATAGGATAATATAAATAATGCCAAATATGCTTCGACTAAGAACATATTAAAGAAGAGGATTGGCTTACTATTTAGTTGTCTTCTTTATCAATTTTCAAGTCTATAAAAAAGTATAGGTGCACTAGGTATGAATTCTGGGTAATGGCATCAGGGGGTGATTCGGTTGGGACTCCGGATTGGCTAGGGGAGGTAAGGTAGGCATGTGGCACGGAGGTTTTTTAAATTTCTGTAAATTTTTACAAATTGGGCTTCATATATAATTAAGGCATGGCTTGGACACCGAAAACCCAATATTTAAAAAAGAAAGAACTTTTAAGTAAAAAGAGGTTTTTTAGGCTGTTGTCAGAGCAGAGTAACTACATTGATCACGACACGGCGCTCGTTTTTTACATGGGGTTAGTAGCTTTGATTGGGGAAGAGCTACGACAGAACAAATTTATCCGCTTGCCGCATTTGGGGGATTTTGCCCTCATAGAACAAAAGCCACGAGTAGCTTGGTGCGGTAAGTCGCACACCGTAATAGGTAGTCGGGATGTTCTTAAATTTTATACAAAAGAATATCTCCGTCGTCGATTTAATAAAAGGCAGGGACCACCTCGTTATGGCGAGATATTGCCGCCAAAACCAATAGAGTAATCCCTGTTTATCGGGATTTTTGGCATAACTTGCGTAGCCGGCAGTCGTTTTTTAAGAATGACTGTTTTTTCGGTTAAAATGGGGTAATTGGACGATAATTACATTATAGCAGGTAGGGGCTTGACATATACTTTGCCATTATGGTATAATGAAGGTGTAGGCTAAAGGGTAGTCTACGAGCACAAAAACAACCCATTTTTCCGAGGGAGACTGTAATGTTCCAACTCACGATCCCGAGCACAGACGGCAAACAGTGGTACGTCATCGACGGCTCTGATAGCAAGGAAGTGCTAGAGGAGCGCGCCCAGCAGGAGCCACGAGCGGACGGTACTCACAAGATCGTCGAGATCGCTCCACGGCGCGGACAGGCTGACTTGCTCAAGACGATCAAGTACAGCGTCGAAAGGATCAATGATCTGTTCGCCAGTATCAAGGGTGTCGCGGGCGTACATGGGGAAAGCACCGCTTTCGCCGACGAAGACCCGCGCATGTGCAAAGTGCACGACATGCTTCAACGTCTGCACGGCGACATGAACGAAGCCGCTACGGAATGCGCTGAATGGATCAATGAACTCGTCGAACGCAGCCGGAAAAGTGCGTAGGAAGGCCAATTTGGTCAAAGGTTAAGGGAAGATACCTACATAAATTCTTCCCCTGATTCAGAAGTGTGTACTTCTGCTGACGACGCCAAAAGGCAGAAATCAGACCATAGTTCTTTAAGGAGTAATCGCAATGCGAATCATTACGAAAGCTGACATGACGCCCAACTTGCACCTCAAGAAGGTCAAGCTGGAAGGTCTCAAGGCCACGAACAACGAGTTCGCCGCCATGCTGAACGTCTGCCACAAGAACGCTACCGGATTCAAGGCAGAGGTGCTACTCTTCGACGGAGATGGTACTCTGACCATTGAGTTGCGAGATGTGTATCTGCCCGATAAGCTGATCCCCAAGTTCGCTATCGCATTCGATAGCTTCCTGGCGGAACCCGGTTACGACATGGGCACACTCTGCGAATGTGCACTTACCAATGTTCTGAGTGAAATAACATCGGTTATTTTCACTCGGGACGGCGACCAAGTCATGATCTATCTCAAGATCGGCGAATGGCGCAACGATGGCCAGATCGATCTCGAGACCGTTAAGGACTACTTTGTGTCAAAGTGAACTCAGGCAAAGGTTGAGGGAGAATACCTACAATAAATTTCTCCCACTGATCCAAGAATGTGTTATTCTTGCTGAAGAGTCCAAAAGGACGAAATCAGAATAACTTAACAATTCAGCAGCATCCATAAGGAGAGATTGCCATGATTACCCACGAGGAAAGCACGAGAATCATCAAGGGTGGAAAAATCTTGGTTCTCGTAACTATTCCCGGGACGGGAAAGTGCAAGCCTTGTGATGTGTGCCACAAGAACGAAGGTATCTTGGGCATCACATACGACCTCGACAAGACGACCACTGTCTTCTGTAAAGACGGGTCTGTCTATTCCAACAGCTACCCTGATCTCAAGGTCTACAATGTCTGCAAGGATTGTGCTCCCCCTGGCTTTTATGAGAAATATTACGACTCTGGCGGAGAGATCCAAAAGAGCGTAAGATTCAACTCAGACTTCGGAGGTGCATGAACTAAAGGTTACGGAGGAATACCTACAATAAAATTTCCTCCACTGATCCAAGAATGTGTATTCTTGCTGAAGAGTCGGAAACGACGAAATCAGAATAACTGACAACTTAACCAAGGGGAGGTTTAAATGCTAGATTCGCACTTTCCGCCGGAAGTTCCGAACATCAACGAAGCGGTCAGAATTACACCCATCAAGGAGGAATATGTACCCAAAGAGTACAAGTTCTTCTGCGAAGAATCTCATGTCGTCAGCCGATTCTTTGCAATCGACCATGCCGACAGGACATATGTCGTGGTCTACCTGAGCGGAGCGAAGATTCGGGAAATCAACTTCGGTCTCGAGCATCAGACCTGGTCTACCCACTTCGACGGCCAGCGAGTCCAGTTGGAAGTCGAAAAAATCCTGGAATAGATTCATTAGCCTAGGGGAGAGGCAAAACTCCCCATCACTTTTTAGCGCTGAAAGTTATTTCAGAATTAAAAAGTGAATATTAACAACAAAATCTTTTGTTCAGTCACAGCAATAAGTCCGTAAATCGTTATTGATTTATTGCTGTGACTGCCAATGTAGGTTGTCATGGTTTTGCCCCGAATGGGGTTATCTTTCGGGCAATTTAGCCCAAAGGACACGCTATGAAAAAGTTTGCTGCGGCTTCGTTTCGGTTGGGGCAAATCAATGCCCTGGTCAAGAAAATCGGCCCAGAGAATGTTCTGCCGATTCTTCGCGGAAAGCTGGAGGTGGTTTTAAAAAAACCTGATCCGCTGCTGCGATGGACTACGCAGAGCATGGGTCTCGGCCGCATCCACAAGTTCGTGGCTAACGAGAACCTCCCCGAAAAAAAAGGCAAGATCAAATTCTTGGGTAAGTCGCTCGATGTTTTCCTCGGCAAGGTCGAAGAAAACGTCGAACAGACCACCTTTGAAGTGTATGAACTTGCCAAAGAGTGTTCGGAGGAAGCAGTCCTTGGTGAGCTGGGAGCTTGTGCCGAAATTTACTTGGCGCAACTTTTCCGTTTTCTCCAAGATGTCTCACTCTCCGGCTGTGGCCCTTTCCCTCGCGATGGGAGCTTGACCACAGTTTACATCCGTGACGCTAAAAACGTGCTTCGAGCCGTGAACGTCATTTGGGTGCCCGACGAACGGTATTGGCTTCTCGACGCGGTTTCAACCGAAAACGCCGACCCATACCAGGTTGGCCATCGGTTCATCGCTCGTGTCGCTATTAGCCGGAAGCGATCCTAAAATCATGCCCTACTCAATGGGCTAGTCAAAAAAACAGGCCATCGTTACCGCAAGGTATCGATGGCTTTTTCTTTGTTATTTTCAAGTGGTATCTTCCTCTTCCAAAAAATAATAAAAAGAGGTAATATTGAATCAACAATTAAGTCAGTAGCCTAAATCAGCAGTAATGCTGACATGGTGAATTGAGTCTCGTCAGAGGTGAAAAACCGATCATTAGGTTTGCTCTGACGAGCCATGTTCTGGAAACGGAATATGCCCTAGTGGTCGGCTTTTTGATTTTTTAAAAATATATTTTATTTGTTACTGAATGGGGGGAGCTTGGTGAGATAGCACCATATTTTACCAAGTGGAGATCACTAGCGGGAACCCATGGTGAAGTTTCCGTGAAATGACTACCAACATTAAGTGTTGGAGATCTAGTGTTGCCGGCAGGAGCCTGCTTTGTGCAGGGGTAATAGCTTTCCCCATTCCGTTGCAAATATTAGTAAAAAAATAATCTATGGAAAACTTTATCAAAGAAAACAAAATGATAATTGCTATTATAGTCGGATGTGCTATTTTAGGTGGCTTTTTCTATGTCACTCAAATAAGCAAACAGAATTCTATCGAAAAGCAACAACAAATAGAGATACAAACCAAATTACAAGAAAGAAAGGACCAAGAAAAGGCAACAGAGTTACAAAACTCACGAGAATCTCTGGGAAAATCTTCATGCGTAAGCGAAGCGCAAAGAATAGCTGTTGAAATGAACCAAGATTCTTGCAATCGAGCTGGATACTGTATCCCTGGGGAAGACATGTATTCGGTGACACAGTATAAGAATCTTTATGAGGTGTGCCTGCAAAGGAAGGGGTTAAAGTAATTTCATGAAAAAAAAGAATTGGCGCCAAAGAATTATCCGTATCTTCATAGTCGTAATTTTTTGTACGATACCCTTTTTCCTTGGAAATTTTTACCATGCACACCAATATAGAGCAGAAATTGAAGCCGGACAGAATTGGGAAACCACCCATTCTGACATAACCAACAGGGTTAAAATTAACTGTTATATCGGCAATAAGCAGATATTTAGCGCAGAAGATACCAATTTAGAATTTACCCAAAAAGACTTTGATACAAACGGGGAATTTATTGGTCACGACAAGAATTCTTTAATACAAAAAGTCTGCGGAATTTCTAGTGGCGAAATGGATGAGATTATAGCGCGAATAAGACAGGGAGAAGATGCTCCACTCTTATTCAGCGTGACGCTTACCAATTAAAGTTAGGTTTGGTAGTATAGAAAGTAATATAGCAAAATAGCACGCTGATGCTAATGAAATAGGGGAGCAGTCAATGCTCCTTTTCTGCTGTTGAATTTTTAAAAAATAAGGAGTAATCTTACTAAAATCCAAATTATAAAAAGTAATGGGAAAAGATAAGAAATACGAAAAATTGGAGCGGCGTAGACTGGCGCAAATAAGATATTCGGCCAAACGCCGTACAAAAAAATGGAAGAACCGAAAGAAGGCTAGAAAGATTGACCATCAAAGGCAGATACAGAAAGTAAGAAAACAGGCGAAGAAACCATATGCAAAACTGCCGGCGCCGAAGTCTTTTTCTCTTATTACAAACACAAATGAAGTTCTAAAATACTTCGACGAGGCGGAAAAAAGGCTAAGAGGTGGTGAAAATATTACGCTTGATATTACAAATGTTAGGACGCTTACCCCAGATACGATAGCGTTAATGGTTGCGAGTGTTAATGATAGCGACTTTTATCATGAAGGGAATGTTAATGGCAATATTCCGCAAGACCCCACTTTGGCAAAATTGTTCAATGAATCCGGCTTTCATGAACATGTAAGCACAAGAGGATTTTTTGTAACCAGCAAGAACAGCTTATTACACAAGGAAATGAATAGAAAGGTGGTTTCCAGTATAGCAAAAGATGCATCGTTAACGGGGATTAGACACGTATTTGGTAATGAAAAACCGTTCGAACCGCTTTACGAGATTTTAATCGAATGCATGTCAAATACGAATAATCATGCAAGCTTGCATGATCGTGGCAAATGTAATTGGTGGTTATATGCATACAGTGATCCAAATAAAAAAGTTACGTCATATTCTTTCCTGGATTTGGGCGTTGGTATATTCAAAAGCGCCGTCGTGCAGGAAAAGTTAAAAAATTTCTTTAAAGGTACGGTATTGTATAAAAACATTAACCTAGTTGACGACTTGCTGGCTGGTAGGCTACAATCGCGGGTAGATGAGGATAGAGAAATACGAGGTAAGGGCATTCCTCAAATTGTAGACCATTCCAAGCTACAACAATTCAAATCCTTTTATATCATTACAAATGATGTTAAAATGGACTTGAAAACAGGCGTAAAAGAGCAGCTTAGCCACCCATTAAATGGCACATTTCTGTATTGGGAATTACAGAATTAACAAACAAAGATATGGATATTAAAGATACAATAATAATAGCAACTGATTTTTCAGATCATCCCGGCTCTCGTTACCGCAAGGATGGGGAATTTTCAGGTGAACAATTTTTAGAAGAAATCCTGTTGCCTAAATTTGAAAAAGCAGTAAAAGAGAACTATCTTCTGCTCATTGATTTGGATATGGTATATGGATACCCATCCTCTTTTGTTTCGGGATCATTTGGCAAATTATCGGTCGATAAGGGCGCTGATTTGGTTTTGAAGCACATTCAATTCAAATCTGAAGAAAACCCTGTACGCCTGGAAAAGATTATCCGGGAAATAAAGGAGCCGAGAGGAAAAGTTGAATGAACTCCCATCAGAAGTATTTTACTGTCGGATTTGTATTTTTCCTGGTCGGCATCCTTGCTGGCCAGTTTTTGAAAGATATCCCATATCTAACGTTAGACCCCAGCGTAAGCCCTCTAGAGGTAGCAAATCTCTTTGTTGGCATAGCTATTGCTTTCCTCATCCCCTTTACCGTTAAGAAGTATATTGAGGACAAAAAAGATATTAAATCATTTTTGGTTGATGAGTTTAAAGAATTAATTGCCACCATCCACGAAGTAAAAGCCATTATTGCTAAAGCTCGTTCGGCTAACATTTTTACGGCTGACAATAGAAATGATATTCGAGCCCAATTTCACGAGTCTGAGTTGAAGGTTAATTCAATTACAGAACAACTTAAAATAGCATTTGTGGCCCAATCACCAAAAACTGAAGCAGTGCTAAAGGAGCTTCTTTGGAAATACGACCATTACATTACAGGGGGAGAGCTAATGAATTCAAGTTTTACTGCAGTGGATGAACGCTTCTTCCGGGAAAGCAACATTGAGTACTCTAAAATGGAAACCGGCCTGAAAAAACTAATCCACGAAGTGTATAAATTCTGATTTTTAAGTGGTAAAATATCAGTAGCAGATTAGTTTTCTATACCTATATACTAACATTCTGAAAGCTGGCCATTTCCTGGTAGGCCTTCGTAATTTCGGCAAATTCTTTAATCTCTTGCACTATACCGTTCCAATCGTGTAAGATTAGGGGCACACACATGTGCTAAGTCAGGTGATGGGGTGGGGTCACCAAATTAGCCAAACAAAAACCTCTGAATAATTCAGAGGTTTTTGTTTGATTTTAACTCAATTCTATCTTTTTATCTTTGATGATAAGCTTGCTTTTCATGAATGATAGCAGTTCTCGTTTTTCGGTTATGGTACCGTCCCTTAATAAATATTTTGCATAATTCCGTATATCAATATCCGCGTTGTGAGATTCTTTTTTGTGGCCCAGCACGCCGATCCTGAATTTATTGAACCTTGCGATTTCCAGTTCAATGGAGGCTCTAATTCCTAATTCATCAAGATCTATTCTATCAATTAATTCTATAAATTCATTGATTAATCCTGGTTCAGTAATGGCTGGATTTTTGCAATCAATGTTTCTTGCCGTTGAGCAGAAGTAGTAGACGTGACGGTTTACTCCGCCGTCTTTCAGTTTTTTAAATTTCTCATCGGCAGTGATCCCGGAGCCGCAGTAGCCACATTTTATTAATTGCGTGAAGGCAAATTCCTTTGACTCGGTTTTTGGAATAAACTTTTCATTGAGTACCACCTGCACCTTATCGAAAAGTTCCTTGGTAATAATCGGCGTATGCTTGCCCTGATACCAGTTGCCACTGCCGACCGGGTATTCAAACTCGCCGTAGTAAAAAGTGTTTCTCAATAAAATGTAGATATTTCCGAGCGTCAGGGTTTTTCCAGTTTTGGTTTTAAAGCCGCTATCTACCAGCCAGCGAAATACTTTCCGGCCAGACCACTGTTCGTTTCCCACTTTTTCAAACATCTGCTTGACAGTATGGCCGCGGTGAGGATCAACTTTTACCTGGCACTTTTTATCCGTACGATGCTCGCTCAGATACCCGGTCGGCGGCTGGCTCGGTCGCCAGC
>MHOU01000004.1:641-2120 GCA_001821935.1 Candidatus Staskawiczbacteria bacterium RIFCSPHIGHO2_02_FULL_43_16 | reverse complement strand
GAACTTTTGGCTGTAGGTTCTGATTTCTACGATCAGCTTTTGGTCTATTAAATCTACCACTGATCCTAAATCTCCGGCATTCCTTGCCAATCGATCGGGTGCCCAGGTCAAGATGCCATTGAATTTCTTTTCACGGATTTCAGCCAGCATTTGATTGAAGATTGGCCGCTGACCTACTTCTTTGGAGGAGTGAGCTTCCTTCTTAATTTCTGCTACCATCAGACCGTCGCGTTCTGCCAGAGCCAGCATTTCTTTGATTTGGGACTCAATGGAAAGTGCCTGCTGGTCTTCGGCCTCGGTGCTTTTTCTGGCATAGAGGCAGTATTTTACGGTTATGGGGACGACCACAGATTTTTCTCTTGTTGATATAGTTGTATTTTCCATAGTTTTGTATTGAATGGTTTTAATAATATCTCCGACCTTTCTACATCAAGGAATGACGCAACCCCACTAGGGAGTCCAGACCCCGTGAGTTGGTAACTTCCCAGTTTATTTTTGGCTCATATTATAGAGCCTTTTTGTTAATTTTAAGCTAAAATTATTGACTAAATTCGGAATACGTGTTGCTATTGACAAGGAAGCTGGCTTATGCTATAATGGGGATATAGGATGAACGTGAGTTTTACCTATAAAAACAGTACTTTTCACCCCTATTTTGGGGAGGCAACTCGGAAGCCTTATTCCGAACAAACAAGGAGACGGCAATGTTTCGCAAACTGAAGGACTGCTGGAGCGAGTGGAGCGTCCCGTTCGTGGTTATCACCGTCCTCGGTGGATTGGTGGTTGGCGGCATCTGGTACGCAACCCGACCGACCACCTACGACTTTGGAAACGAGTCTCGGTTGGTGGTGCCCGTCGGGGTCTTCAGTGCCGACATGCGCGACAAGGGCAACGGCGTCGTCGTCGAGAACGGAGCCAACGTTACTGTCTACAACGACAGTGAAGAGTGGCGGACACTCACGGTGTCGTACCGCAAGCCCAACTGCGGCATTCTCGACACTCATGCCTTCGAAGATTTGCCGCCGAAGTCATCAAAGACATTCGGTGCAGAAACCTCGAAATACGAAGGAATGCACGTCAGCGTGTCCGACTACGCGCAGAAAAAGCGCGACAAAGAAGCCAGGTAGCAAAGGTGCTACAAATTCGCAAAAGGTTAAGGAAGAATACCTCGGTTAAAATTTCTTCCATTCAAAAGGCCGATTCAGTAATGTCTCGGCCACACTTCAGAGTAATTTACTATCGTAGATTTTTCTGAAGTGTCGATGGAAATTTTCACCAGTTCTTTCAAGGAGAAACCGATGAACGAGGTCAAGAAGGGTCTGTTTTCGCTGGAAGAGTCCATGCCCTGTCAGCCGAGGAAAATCCGCATCGGCCACTATTTTCTTCCCGCCACGCTTGGCAGGTCAGAACAAGAAGAGGCCGCGGCGCGCATCATTTCCTTCTCTCATCAGCTCGACCAGTGGGTTGGCGTTAGCTGGC
>MHOU01000004.1:0-607 GCA_001821935.1 Candidatus Staskawiczbacteria bacterium RIFCSPHIGHO2_02_FULL_43_16 | reverse complement strand
AAAGGATGAGGTTTCCAAGGCGAAACTCGACCGCCACAACGAAGGCATGGAAATGTGGTTTAAGTAATTGAACCGCCACTTCTGGCTCTGTGTCCTCACTCTCGGAATTTGGGCGTTGTTCGTGCGCAAGCCCGAACGTTCCACCGAGAAGGAAGAACAGCCCGGCATGCCGTTCAGTGGGATTTATCTTTTCGGCCCCCAGCACGTCGTCGTCGGCCTTCAGGAATTAGTTGAGCGAAAAATGCTCAAGAAAGTGACTGAAGGAGAAGGCGGGGGCGCAGTTGACGTGCTCTTCCCGACCCCAGCGCTCATTTCCCGAATCATGGAAGTGCAGGGCATCGCCTAAAGTAAGACGGCGACCGTTATCATTTTCCTCAAGTCCAATAAGGATGGGCGTCAGAGGCGTGGCACCGTAACACGTAAAAGCATGGTTTAAGGACGAATCACTTTGATTCGTCCATACTTCAAAGGAATTTATCAAAGATAGATTTTTCTGAAGTGGATGATTGTACATTTTCGCAAAGGAGCAGAATCGTGGATCAGCCAAAGCAGTCAGAAAAGTCTTTTGTTGGCAGCTGTCCTGTTTGTATGATGGGCGAAGTGGATT
>MHOU01000003.1:5722-78617 GCA_001821935.1 Candidatus Staskawiczbacteria bacterium RIFCSPHIGHO2_02_FULL_43_16 | reverse complement strand
GAATATTATCGGAATTATCACCTGTTAACGCCTTGAATTCATTCATTTGGTCCGGCCGCACCCCAAAACGTTCCACCACGCGCGCCGCGTCATACAACACGCTTTCTTTAATGCCCTTGCCCATGGTGTACAATTTTATATGGTCATTGACCAGCTGCAAGTTGTCCAAGTCTCCGCTTAAAATAACCACATCCACTTTTTCTTGATTTTTAGTGGCGATGGTGGCCACCAAGTCATCGGCTTCAAAGCCTTCTTTTTCAAACATGGGCACATTCAGGGCGCGCAAGACATCTTTCATGATGGGAATTTGCGAAGAAATGCCTTCCGGCATGGGCGCGCGGTGGGCTTTATATTCTTCAAATTGTTGGTGGCGGAAGGTAGGTTTTTTAGTATCAAAACAGGCTACCACATAATTGGCCTGGACATCTTTAATGGCCTTAAATAAAATCAATAAAAATCCGTAGACCGCGTTGGTCAGCTGCCCATTTTTATTGGAAAGCGGCGGCAACGCATGAAACGCCCGATATAGCAGCGAATGCCCGTCAATGATTAATAATTTTTTTTGATCCATGCTTCATTGTAACACAATTTCCCGTTTGTTTTCTTCTAAATGTTTAAAAGTTATGGAAATACTATTCTGCGGCAATATCCCCGCGATTTTTTCCGGCCACTCAATGGCCACAATGTTTTTTGGGTTGGAAATGATTTCTTGAAAATGTAAAAATTCCACATCTTTTTCATTATCTAGCCTATAACAGTCAATGTGGTAGAAATTCTTAAATCTTAAATCATAAATCTTAAATCTCTTCATCACAATGAAGGTGGGGCTATTAACCACCTCCTCAATTCCCAATCCTTTGGCGAAACCTTGCAAAAAAGTTGTTTTACCGGAGCCCAAATCTCCGCTTAATGCCAAAACCACGGCATTTTTTTGTGTGCCGGCGGCCAGAATTTCGCGCGCGAAATTTTGGCCGACCATTTGTGTTTCTTTAAAATTATTTGTGTGGATTACTTTCATTGACTTTTAAAGATAGATGACTTAGTTTGAGAGTATGCATGAAGAATCTTTTGACTCCGGCCATGACGGAGTCCAAAAAATTATCACCGAAGCGAAAAATATCTGCATTATCCCATCACATACCAATGAGCCGGAAAGCTTGCCCGCTGCCCTGGCTCTTTTTTATACGTTAAAGGATTTGGGCAAGAATGTAAACCTGATTAACGAATCATTCCCCGAAAAACTGCAATTTTTAATCCCCTCGCTGGATTTTTTATCCCAGCCCAAAAATTTTGTCATTTCCATCCCGCGTTCCGTAGCTGATATTTCGCAAATTTACTATGAAAAAAGCGAAGACCATTTAAAAATACACCTGACCATCCAAAACAGCCGCCTCAAAAAAGAAAACATCTCGTTTTATGTTGACCAGCCCAAACCCGATTTGGTCATTACCCTGGGGGTCCAGGATTTTCAACAAGAATTAACCGGCCGGCTGGATTCCTTCGGCTTTATTTTGAACGCGCCAATCTTAAACATAGACAACACTGCTGAAAACACCAGATTCGGGAAAATAAACATCATTAAAGAATGTTCGCTGGCGGAACTGTTGCTGGAAATCGCCAGCGCCTCTACCGCTTCAAAAGAAACAGCCAACTGCCTGTTGGCGGGTATGGTGGCCTATTACGAAAATTTCAAAAGCGCCAAAACTCAGCCGGACACCCTAAAAACCGCCGCCCGCCTAATGGAACAAGGGGCCAATTATCACCACATTACCGAGAATCTGTACAAAACCACGCCCCAGCAAATGGAATTTTTAACTGAAATATTCAAGAACGTAAAAAATGAACAGGGCAGTTATGTCGCCCAGCTACAATCACAACAGTTCTTTGATTTTGGAGAAGTGGAAGCCTCGCTGGCCATGGAAAAAATCAACGGCCTGGGGCTGCAAAATAATCTGCTGGTACTGTGGAAGAGCCACGCTTCACCGGCCATGATCAAAGGATTTTTTTCATCAAAAAACGTCGCGGCGCTCCATAAAATAAACGGTAAAATGAAACAGGGTTGGGTATTTTTGGAATTCCCCGGTTCAAACATAGAAATCGTCAAAGATAAATTATTAACTCTCATACAATAATGGACCAAGAGGCAAAACAAGCCCTGGGTCAGGTGCAAATCGCCCCCCAGATAACCGAAGACATCAAAAGTAATGTAAAAACCATTGCCGATTTTGCCAAAAAAATTGATGACCAGATCGCCCAAAGCACCACAGATTTACTGGACGTGATTTTATTCGGCGCCATTGTGCTGCATGCTTCCGACATCCACTTTGAACCGCAAGAAGATCAAATCAGGCTGCGGGTACGCGTTGACGGCATCCTGCAAGACGCCCATGTGTTTGACAAAGAAATTTACCACAATCTGCTGTCGCGCTTAAAGTTGCTCAGCAAAATAAAATTAAATATTACGGACAAAGCGCAAGATGGCCGGTTCACCATTAATGTCCAAGACGCCTTAATTGAAATAAGAACCTCAAGCCTGCCGGCCGAATACGGCGAGTCTGTGGTTATGAGGATTTTAAACCCCCAAAACCTGCGATCGCTGGACACCCTCGGCCTGCGCCAAGATTTGTATGACATTTTTCTCAAAGAAATCCAAAAACCCAATGGCATGATTGTGGTAACCGGGCCTACCGGCAGTGGAAAAACCACCAGCCTGTACGCGTTTTTAATGAAAATTCAAAATCCGGAAATTAAAATCATCACCATTGAAGACCCCATTGAATATCACATCACCGGCCTGTCACAAACCCAGGTGGCTCCGGAGAAGGGCTACGGTTTTGCAGAAGGTTTAAGGAGCATTGTGCGCCAGGATCCGGACGTGATTTTAGTGGGCGAAATCCGTGATTTGGAAACCGCCAAGATTGCCCTGCAAGCTTCGCTGACCGGGCACTTGGTTTTAACCACCCTGCACACCAACAGCGCTGTGGGCGCCATTCCCCGGCTGGTGGACTTGGGCGCCGATCCCTCTTCCATCGCCTCGGCCTTAAAAATGTCTGTCGGCCAAAGATTGATACGCAAAGTCTGCAAAGAATGCGCCCTGATGCAAGCGCCCTCCGCCCAAGAATTGGCGGAACTGAAAAAAGGATTAAAGGGATTGCCCAAAGAAGTCCAGGTGCCGGATTTGGCCGGCCTGCGCATTACCAAAGCCAAAGAAGGCGGCTGCGCCGCTTGCAACTTGACCGGATACAAAGGCAGAAAAGGAATTTACGAAGTATTTTTGGTGGAAAGCAGCATGGAGCGGTTTATCTTGACCAACCCGGCCGAATCGGCCCTCAAAGAAAAAGCCGTCAAAAACGGCATGGTCACCATGTACCAAGCGGGGCTGATTGAAGTGGCACTGGGTGAAACCACCCTTGAAGAAGTGAAGAAGGTGGTTGAGGCAGACTAGCCGCGCGCGGAATTTGAAATTTACAATTTGAAATTTGAAATCAATTTGAAATATTAAATTTAAAAATATGGGAGAAAAAGTTTTGGGATCAGAAAATCCAGATAATTGGAAAGAAAAACAAGAGGGAATTCTTGAAATAAAGATTGATGAAGATATTGTTGATCGGAACATTAAGATGCTTGAAGAAAAGCAAGGTAATATTTCCTACCGTCACCGCGGAGTCTCTAGGGTGGCAGTCGTTAATGCCCAAACGGGAGAAATTGCAAAAATGAGTAATGGGGTAAAATACTCAGAGCTTAGGGAAACTGATTTTGGAATAATTATAGATATAAACTTTACAGTTGAAGATAATAAAATTGCCAAGGCTGACTTTGATGAGAGTGGACGAAATGACTTTGATCTTAGCGATCGAGCAAGGGCAAATCTCCAAGAATCTGTTAACCAATTTGGCGCAATACAAAAAAGATCAAAATCGTGACTAATTAGTTTTCTAAGCTCAAACAAAAACAGCTCTGGAGTTGGAGGCGCGTGCTATCTGGGATAGCAGTAAAGGTTTTTCTGAGGAATAGTTGAGCCGGAGCAAAACTATCCATTACTAAGAAAAGCCCATATAAGGCCTCCAACTCCACAGCTGTTTTTTTGTGGTAGTATTTTTGTGGTAGTATAGAGAAAATAGTCTCAATACAGACAATGTCCCAATAGTAGCATAATCAAGAAACTATGTCAAGTCTTCACCCATCTTTTCGGTAAAAATGGGTCTTTTATGAGATTTGGCAAAACCAAAGAAGTATGGCACAAGAAATATCAAAAAAGATGGGTGAAGACTCAAGCCCATTACCCGAAAAACCGCCTTCTGATGAACAATTTATAGATTCCGCCCTGCGCCCTAAAAATTGGGCTGATTACGTTGGCCAAGAAAATATCAAAGAAAATATCAAAGTGATTATCGCCGCGGCCAAGGGGCGTGGCGGCTCCCCCGATCATCTTTTGCTGTATGGCAATTCAGGTTTGGGTAAAACCACCCTGGCCCAATTAGTGGCTCTGGAAATGGGCAAAAAAATCCGTATGACCAGCGGCCCGGCCATTGAACGGGCGGGAGATTTGGCGGCCATTTTAACTAATCTACAAGAAGGTGACGTGCTGTTTTTAGACGAAATCCACCGGATGCATAAATCCATTGAAGAATATATTTACCCGGCCATGGAAGAATATAAACTAAATTTAATTTTAGGCAAAGGCCCCATGGCCCGCACCATGGAATTAAAATTGCCCCGTTTTACTTTGATTGGCGCCACCACCCGTCCGGGAATGCTTTCCTCGCCATTAAGAAACCGCTTCGGCGCCACCTTCCAGTTGAATTTTTATAAACCCGAAGATATTGAAAAAATCATTGAACGCTCCGCCAAGTTGCTGGGGGTCAACATTGAACCAGATGCCGTAAAAATAATTGCGGCGCGTTCGCGCTTTACCCCGCGTGTGGCCAACCGCCTGTTAAAACGGGTGCGCGATTTTGCCGAAGTCAAAAGCACCGGCATTGCCACCCGCCAAATTGCCGAACATGCTTTGGCTAGCCTGGAAGTTGATGAAATGGGCCTTGAACCAGGCGACATCAAAATTTTACTGGCCTTAATTGAAAAATTTGACGGCGGCCCGGTTGGCCTGCAGTCACTGGCCGCCGCCGCCCTTGAAGAAGAGGATACCATTTTAGATATGTATGAACCTTATTTGATGCAACTGGGATTTTTGCAGCGCTCGCCAAAGGGCCGAGTGGCTTCAAAATTAGCCTATGACCATTTGGGGATTAAATATACTAAACAGGGTCCACTTATTTAATATGAAGAGGTCTTTATTCTTATTTTTAATATTTCTTTTTTGGCCGGTTTTTATATTGGCAGCCGAAAGGGTTGATATCAATACGGCTCCTCTTGGGCAATTAGATGAAATTGTGGGGATTGGGCCGACACTGGCCCAAAGAATTATTGACGCCCGGCCATATTCTTCAATTGATGATTTGCTGAAAGTGAAGGGTATTGGAGAGAAAACCTTGCAAAATATAAAGGATCAGGGGTTAGCCACCGTAGCCCAGGCCTCGCCAGGGAAATTCGAAACTCAAAATCCGGAGACGGGAGTTCCGGCAAAGCCGGCAACTCTCGCGTCTGGCAAATCCGAAATAATATCAAATCCCGAAACACCAAAAACGTACCCTGTGGGAGTTATTGTTAATGAAATCTTACCCAGTCCGGACGGCGCCGATGAAACCAATGAATTTATTGAACTTTATAATGGCAGTGGTGGTGACATTAATCTGACCGGCTGGAAATTGCAAGACACCCAAGGAACCCAGGCCACCTACACTTTCCCGAACACCACCATGGCGGCGGGCGGATATTTAACACTGGCCCGGCCCGTCACTAAAATTCTGCTCAACGATACTGACCAAATAGCGCTGTTGTTTCCCAACGGCCAAACCGCCGACACCACTTCCTATACCAGCGCGCCCGCCAAACAATCATACAACAAAACAGGATCGGGCTGGAGCTGGAGCACCACGCCCACGCCATCAAACCCAAACAAAATTACCGTGGTAGCGGCAAAACCAAAAACCTTGCTAAAAGCCAGAAAAACTGATAATAAAACAACAGCGGCATCAACAAGCACTGATTATTTGGCAAACTTGGCCACTGCCGGACTTTCCGGGCCACTAAAAGGCGGTGGCCAAAACCCTTGGTTGCTCTTTGCGGTTGCGGGGGTAATAGCCATTGTTTCTGGAATAGCATTTCTTGTATTAAAGTTAAAGAAATAATTTTAAATTTCCAATTTTTAATTTTTAAATAATTCCTAAATTTACGGCATGTTTTAAATATTATTTAAAAATTGGAAATTACAAAATTAAAAATTCACATTATGTCAGGCCATAGCCATGCAAAAACCGTCGCGGCCACCAAAAATGCCAACGACGCCAAAAAGGGTAAAATCTTTTCCAAAATGGGAAGGGTTATTACTATTGCCGTAAAAGAAAAGGGGGCCGATGTTACCAGCAACATCCAATTGAAAGCTTTGATTGAAAAAGCGCGCGAGTTTAATATGCCCAACGAAAATATTCAACGCGCCATTAAAAAAGGCACGGGCGAATTGGTGGGCGAAGATCTTCAAGAAGTTTCATTTGAAGGCTTCGGCCCGGGCGGCATTGCCTTGATTATTGAAGGCATTACAGACAACAAAAACCGGACCCTAGGCGAAATAAAAGGCATTTTAGGGCAATATGAAGGAAAAATGGCAGGCGAAGGAGCGGTGCGCTGGATGTTTGAGCGAAGAGGGGTTATTGTGGCCGACCCTTCGACGGGTTCGACAGGCTCACCGCAGGCAGGCTCAGGGCAAGAAAATTTAGAAGAGACCGCCATTGAAGCGGGGGCAGATGACATACGCGAAAATATTGTTTACACCAAGCCCGAAGACCTGGAGGCGGTTAAAAAATCCCTGGAACAAAAAGGGATAAAAACCGAATCGGGATCGCTGGATTGGGTCCCCAAAGAAGAGGTGATGATTAGCGACAAAGACAAAGAAAAATCGGAAAAACTATTTGAAATGCTTGATGACAATGACGCGGTGCAAAATATTTACTCCAATCTCAAGGTATGATCATTTTAGGCGTGGATCCGGGCGTGGCCTTGATGGGATACGCGATTATCAAAACCAACGTCTCCAAACACCTGCGCCAGGATAGAAACGAAAAACCCAAAGTGATTGATTTTGGATGCATTACTACTACAAAATTTGATTCGCCCGGAGACAGGTTGAATATTATTCATAAAGAAATCGGAAAGTTGATTGATAAACATAAACCGGATTTAATATCTATTGAAAGCCTTTTCTTCTTTAAGAACTTAAAAACCGCCATGCCGGTGAGCCAAGCCAAGGGGGTTATTTTGTTGGCGGCAGCCCAAAAGAAGATCCCGGTTATGGAATTTACCCCGTTGCAAGTAAAGATGACTGTGGTGGGCTATGGCCGGGCGGAAAAAAAACAGGTGCAAGAAATGACCAAGCAGCTGCTGGACATGGATGGTTTTGACCATAAAACCAAGGGCCGTAAAAAAGATGACGCGGCCGATGCCCTGGGAATCGCGCTCTGTGCAGTGTTAGGAGTGCGGGATCCGAACTAAATCGATTGAGCGTCAAGATTTTGCTTTAGATGCGCGGGTTCTTGTGAGGAAGCGATGTTTTTAACATCGCTGACGAGCAAAACGCGCGCAGATGAGGCAAAATCTTGACGCCTGGAGGGAAGCGCAAAAATGGCTCATTTCTTCAAATTTTATCGGCGGCGATGTCTTGCAACATCGCCTTCTCAAAAATCCGAAAAACTGATCTCATTTTTGCGCTTCTCAAGATGATTTTAGTTCGGATCCCGCACTCCCAAGCCCCTGTGGACGAACGAGCCCTTGACAATAGTGCCTGAAAAAATATAATGGTAGAAGTTAATAAAAATTAAATCCGAAATACGAAATCCGAAATACGAAACAAATTCAAAATATGTTTCGAATTTCGAAATTCGAGTTTCGAGTTTTCAAAAGATGGAGGAGGATTTTGTAAAAAACGCCATGAACCAAGCCGATGACTTTGATGACGACGCCGTCATCCTTGGCGACGACGATGAAGAAGAGAAGGAAGAATTAGACGAAGAAGAAAAAGACGATGACAAAGAAGGGGATGATGATTTGGATGACAACCCTATTGAAGAGGAATAACCCATAACCCAAAAAAGCCGCCCGCGGGCGGCTTTTTTGGTTGATTTTTACTGAAAATTATGGAACTATAAACTCATGGCACACAAACACGCGATAGGATTTTTCAAAAAAATTCCGGCCTACCTGAAAGGCAAAAAAATGAAACTGGCTTTGCTGGCCGGCAAATACCTGCTTTTTTTGGTTTTAATAGGCTGCGGCGCCCTGCTGTTTTTATTTTTTTATTATACCTATAACTTACCCCGGCCGGAAAAGTTCACTGAAAACCCGTTCATCCAATCAACTAAAATATACGACCGCACCGGAAAAGTGCTGCTCTATGATATTTACGGGGAAGAGAAGCGGTCCATTGTGCCGTTTGATAAAATCTCCGACAACGTAAAACACGCGGTGTTGGCCTCTGAAGATGCCCGCTTTTACCAGCACGGGGGCATTGATATTGTTTCTATTATACGATCTATTTTGGTTGATTTAAAACTACAATCAGCGAAACAGGGAGCATCCACCATCACCCAGCAACTTATCAGGTCGGTCTATCTTACCCGCCAAAAAACCCTGGAAAGGAAGATCCGCGAAATTGTGTTGAGTATAGAGTTGGAACGCCGCTATTCCAAAGACCAGATATTTGACTGGTATTTAAATAAGGTTCCGTTCGGGGAAAACGCCTACGGCATTGAATCCGCCAGCCAAACCTACTTTAACAAGCCCGCTGCCGATGTTTCTATCGCCGAAGCCGCGGCCCTGGCCGCCCTGTTGCCGGCGCCAAGCTATTACTCGCCCTACGGCTCCCATAAAGACCAACTGCTCGGGCGCAAAGATTACGTCATTGCCAGTATGCTGGCGGCCGGGTTTATTGACAGCACCCAGGCCAAAAACGCCAAAGAAGAGGTGCTGGATTTTGCCGATTCGGCCACCCCGATCAAAGCCCCCCATTTTGTCATGTATGTGAAAAAATACCTGGAAGAAAAATATGGGGAAGATTTTTTAAAAGAAAAGGGGCTCCGGGTCTATACCACCTTAGACTGGGAACTCCAAGAATATGCCCAAAAAACGGTCCAGGAAGCCGACAAAACCAATATGCAATTTAACGCCAACAATACCGCCATGGTGGTGATTGATCCTAAAACCGGAGAAATATTGTCACTCATTGGTTCAAAAGATTATTTCGCAGAATCTTATCCGGCCGGCTGTGACAAAAAAACCAATGGCAACTGCTTGTTTGACCCCAACTATGATGTGGCCACTATTGGCCAACGTCAACCAGGATCTTCCTTTAAACCATTTGTGTACGCTACCGCCTTTAAAAAAGGCTATACACCTGACACGGTGCTCTGGGACGTAAAAACGGAATTTAATACCAGCTGCAGCCCGGACGGCAACAGCCTCAGGGGCGCCGATGGATCTGCCTGCTATAACCCGCAAAATTACGACGGGCTTTACCGGGGGAAAACCTCGCTGCGCTCGGCGCTGGCCCAATCACTTAACATTCCTTCGGTAGAATTGCTGTATTTGGCCGGGCTGAAAGATAGTCTGAAAGTAGCCCAGGATATGGGTATTACCACCCTAAACGAACCCGAACGCTACGGGCTGTCATTGGTGTTGGGTGGCGGCGAAGTAACCTTATTGGAAATGACCTCGGCTTATGGAATTTTTGCCACCGAAGGATTTAAAACAGACCCGGTGAGCATTTTAAAAATAGAGGATTCAAGCGGCGTGGTTATTGAAGAAAATGCCAACGAGTCAACCAAGGTACTTAGCACCCAGGTGGCGCGCCAAATTAACAGTATCCTTTCCGATAATGCAGCGCGCGCGCCGATTTTTGGAACCAACAACGCCCTGTATTTTAATAATTACCAGGTGGCGGCAAAAACCGGTACCACCCAATATTACAATGACGCCTGGACTATGGGTTATAGTCCCTTTGCTGCGGTGGGAGTGTGGGTTGGCAACAACAACAACGCCTCAACTAATAAAAAAACCGGTATTGGGCTTGCCGCCCCTGTGTGGAGAAAAGTGATGGAAAAAATACTAAAAGATCATCCGGAGGAAAACTTCACCGCACCAGAGCCCCCTAAAGCCCCAAATCCGGCGCTGGTGGGCCAAACTCCGCTCCAAGACCCTCCGCATAGTATTTTACATTACGTTGATAAGAACAACCCTCTAGGGCCAACGCCCCAAGATCCAAGCAAAGACCCTTTTTACTTATTTTGGGAAGCGGCGGTACAAAATTACCTGGGAACTTTGCCACCAAAACCAGACCAAACCCAGCCACCAAACAGCTCACCCACCCCTGCGCCAACCCCGACACCAATCCCCATATCATTACCGCTTTAAGATCGCAGTCCAGCAAAAAAGCCCCGCGGGGCTTTTTTGCTGGACTATTATTACTGCATTGATTTAATGGGCATGACCACATACATGTAACTGCCATCTCCCACCGGCCGCAAAATACAGGGACCCTCTTCCTTGCTTACATCAAACATCACTTCTGAACCTTTAATATTAGCCAGCCCGTCAATAATATATTTATAATTAAAAGAAACTTCTATGGACTGGCCGCTTATTTGAATGGGCATACTGGACCGGTTTTCACCAATATCCGGATTTTTAGAAAAAATTTCCAGCTCTTTTTTTTCGGCATTCAGGGCGATTTTCACCTCGCTCACCTTGCCCGAAAACAGCGAAGCGGTTTTTATCTGAGTTAAAAATTCATCTTTTTTCACCACGGCATTGGTTTTAAATTTGGCGGGGATAATATCCTGGTAGTTGGGGTATTCGCCGTCAATGAGCCGGGAGGTAATTTGGGCTTTGGGGTGGTTGGTTTCTTTCATAGGCAGTTCAAAAAGGGCTTGGTTTTGGGAAAAAAATATTTTCAGAATCCCTTCCTGATTTTCTAAAATAGCCATTAATTCACGGGCTGGTTTTTGTGGTAAAATAAAAGAAAATTCTTTTTTGACCGGCTCTTTGAGGGTGATATGTTTTTCCGCCAACCTAAAACTGTCTGTGGCCGCTATGGTAATAATATTTTTCAAAAAATGAAAATAAATACCGGAAATTTCCGGCCGGCTTTGTGAGGGCGAAGCAATATTAATAACCTGCCCCAGCCCTTCAAAAAAAATCTTGTTATCCACTTCTAAAAATTCGTCCCGGTTAAATTCCGGGATGATAGGAAAATCTTCAGGATTAAAACCTTTTATTTGGGTTTTTATGGCGCTGGACTCCACAGATAAATCCTGGCCCTTGGCCTCAATGGTAATTTTTTCATTAGGCAGCGAGGTAATAAGACTGGAAAGGAATTTTGCCGGTACCACCACACTTCCTTTTTTAATGATTTTGGTCAATATCCAAAGTTTAATGGCGGTTTCCAAATCTGTGGAAACCAAGCTTAAAAAAGTGTCTTCGGCTGTCATTAACATATTATCTAAAATAGGCAATGAGATATTTTTCCCCACTACCCTTTCCACTACATTAATTCCCGATTTTAAATTTTCTTTCAATATTTCAATCTTCATAATAAGTTATATTATCCACACCAACCCTATAATAGTAAATAATATATTTAATATATTATTATTGTTATTATTAATGGCTTTTTAATCTATTTTTAATCTTTTTTAATCCCAAAGTAGGATTAATTTTTTTACCTATAAATTGTGGATAAGGTGTTTTTTATATGTATAACCAGTTAGGGGAATAAAGGGGTGAGTTTTTTCTTTTTTAAAATACCTTCAAGTTATCCCCTATATTATCCACTATATACCCGCTGCTTTATTAAGTTTATTTCTTCGGTTAGTTTATTGTTTTCTTCCACTTCCCGCAAGATTTTTTTGTAGGCGTAAATTACGGTAGTGTGGTCTTTACCGCCGAATTTGCGGGCGATGGCGGGAAATGAGTATTTTAATTCTTTGCGCAACAAAAACATGGCAATTTGGCGGGGCTTTACTATTTCTTTGCGCCGCGTAACATCAAAGAGGTGTTTTTCTTCAAGGTTGTAAAATTTAGAAACCACTTCAATGATTTTTTTATAATTAGTCACGTCAAAGGGTGAAAAAATAAAGCTTTTGAGCAGTTTTTTGGCCACATCCAGGGTGGGGATATTACTGTTAATTTTATAGTAAATCAGTACACTATTGAGGGCCCCCTCCAATTCCCTGACATTCTTTTTTACATGAGAGGCGATGTATTCTAAAATTTCTTCGGGCAGTTTCAGGTTTTTTTCCTGTAATTTTTGCTTTAATATTACCAGCCGGGTTTCATAATCAGGTAAGTTAACATCTATAATCATCCCTCCTTCAAAGCGTGACCGCAGGCGCTCTTCAAGCTCTGGGATGGCGTTAGGTTGGCGGTCGGAAGATAGGATAATTTGCTTGTTTTTTTCGTAAAGGGAATTAAAGGCATGGAAAAATTCCTGCTGGGTTTTGACCTTTCCGGCAATAAACTGGACGTCGTCAATAATTAAGACATCAATAGGGGCCAGGCTGGCCTTAAATGCTTCCATGGTGTTGGACCTGATCGCCGCCACAATGTTTGAAATAAGCTTTTCAGAAGGAATGTATTTTACCTTCTTTTTTTTAGGGTCGCCGGCTATTTTATTGCCAATAGCCTGCATAAGGTGGGTTTTACCAAGCCCCACCCCGCCGTAAATAAACAGTGGATTATAGGCATATCCAGGATTTTCACAAACCGCTTGGCCGGCGGCGTAAGCCAGGTCATTAAAAGAGCCCACCACAAAATTTTCAAAGGTATACCGGGGGTTTAAATTGGTTTCTTTATTAACTTTAAACTCGTCAAATTTTAACTGCTCCGCGTCTATTTTTTCAATCTCTTTTTGGGGCTGGCTTTGGGTGGGCAGGCTTCGCAGGGCTTGTGGGTTTATTACAAATTCCAATTCTTTAATACCCCCATCAATGTCACGCATGGTTTTGAGCATGATTTTATAGTATTTGTTGCTCAGCCATTCTTTAGAAAAGGCATTGGGAACCGAAATAACCACTTTTTCATTTTCTTTTTGGGAAATTTCGGTATTTTGAAACCAAGTGGCAAAATTGGCCTTAGATATGGAAAGTTGCATTTGGGCCAGCACTGATTGCCAGAGTTCGTTATTGTTCATGGATACGGTTATCGCCAAGCGCGCAAAAATAATAGTATATATAAAAATATCAATCTTAAAGCCAAGAGTCAAATGAGGGGAAAATGCCCCCATCTGTTATTAAGCTGTGGATAACCTGTGTGGAGTGTTTTTGGGCAGACGCACAATACATTTGACCAAGGGCGCATTTTCTAGTACACTAACAATATTATACAAAATTAATATTAAATACAACAACTATGAGCTTCACCTATAACCCAAAAAAGAAGAAAAGGGCCAGGACCCACGGTTTTTTGAAGCGTAAAAAAACCAAAAGCGGTAAGCAGGTGGTGGCGCGCAGGCGGGCCAAAGGAAGGGCAAAGCTGACTGTTTAACCTTATGCTCCCCAAACAAAATCGGTTAACCAAAAAAAAAGATTTTGACGCGGTGTTTGGCGCGGGCAAAAGTATTAAGGGGAATTTTTTAATCGCCAAAGTTTTGGACAGTAATTTGCCAGAAAGCCGGTTTGGGTTCATTGTCAGCAAGAAAGTTTCCAATAAGGCCACTGTGCGCAATAAGGTTAAGCGCCAACTGCGCAGTATTATTTCTGCTGCCACAAAAACAACCCCGCCCGCCGACGTTGTGTTTATCGCCCTGCCGGGAATACAAAAAAAAGAGCTTTTTGAGTTAAAAGAAAGTGTGGATCATTTATTTAAGAAACTATAATAATGTTTGGTTTTATTGCTGATATTTTTAACGCCGCCCTATACTACCCGCTTTTTAATTCCCTGATTTTTATTTATAATTACCTGCCCGGCCATGACTTCGGCCTGGCCATTATTTTACTGACCCTGATTATCAGGGTTATTTTGTACCCGGTTGCCGTAAAGGCTTTGCATTCCCAGAAAGCTTTGCAGGCCCTTCAGCCCAAGCTGCAAGAGATACAAAAAAAGTATAAAGATGATAAAGAAAAACAGGCCAAGGAAACCTTAGAAATGTACCGTACAGAAAAGATAAACCCGTTTAGCGGCTTATTGTTGGCGCTGGTGCAAATTCCTATTCTCATTGCCCTTTATCAAGTGTTCTGGCATGGCCTGCGCCCTGAGGCCCTGGATCATTTGTACAGCTTTGTGGCAAACCCGGGCCAGATTAACGCCATGTTTGTTGGTTTGGTGGATTTAGCAAAGCCAAACATTCCCCTGGCCTTTGTGGCAGGGCTGTTACAATTTTTCCAGACAAAAATGCTGTTGCCGGCCCAGGATAAATCTAAGCCCAAAGACACCACCATGGCCACCATGATGCAAAAACAGATGGTGTATTTTTTCCCCTTCATCACCGTCATTATTTTAT
Organism: Candidatus Staskawiczbacteria bacterium RIFCSPHIGHO2_02_FULL_43_16; assembly: GCA_001821935.1. Taxonomy (GTDB): domain Bacteria; phylum Patescibacteriota; class Minisyncoccia; order Minisyncoccales; family Staskawiczbacteraceae; genus VGLO01. The sequence goes on along the minus strand of MHOU01000003.1, from coordinate 64,015 downwards.
GGAAACTCCCCTCTGCCCTTGGTTTGTACTGGATTATCAGCGGCGCTTTTTCCATTGTCCAGCAATACTTCATTCTCAAACAAAAAGATAGGGTCTAGGGGCTAGCGTCTAGGGTATAGTAAAACCCTAAACCCTAAACCCTAAACCCTAAACCCTAAACCCTAACTATGATTACCAAAGAGGAATTGGAAATAATAAAAGGTTTAACGCAAGAACTGTTGACCAATATGACCGTGGATGGTTTTACTCTGGATGTGGTGGAGGGTGTGGCGGCCGATGAAACTGTTGACTCGGCTCAGGTGCGTGTTACGCTTTCAGAACCCCAGTTTTTAATAGGCGAAAACGGCAAAACCCTGTTAGACCTTCAGCGCACCTTGCGCATGCTGGCCACCAAAAAGCTTGGCCGGGCCTGCCACATTCTGCTTGATATTAATAACTACCAGGCCCAAAAATTGGCTTACTTGAAAAAAACAGCCAACGAGTTGGCCGACCAGGTTTCACTCACCAAAATCAGCAAAACCCTGCCTCCTATGAGTTCTTATGAACGCCGGATCATTCACGCCGAACTTGCCGGGCGTGATGACGTGGCCACGGAAAGCCAGGGGGAAGGCCTTGATCGGCGGGTGGTGATTACCCCCAAGTGAAACCAAATCAGTAATAAAAAAGCGCTCCGATGGGCATCGGAGCGCTTTTAGTCACCAACATTTTTATGACCTGTCGCAAGTTTGCTTGGGCATGGGAATAATAAACATGTCATATACCTTTCTTCTGGAATTGAAAATCCAACGATTATTGTTTGATACAAATTCACCAAAGTTATTTTCTTGGCAAGTATACACTTGGCAAACATTATCGCGAAAACCGTTTTCATCTTCACTATAAAGCACTGTTCTGAAAGCTCCGGTACGGGGTGACCTTATAAATTTCAAACACTCTTTACTGGTATCACATTCTTCTGGAAGGGGGGTGGTGTTGGGATTTAGGAGATACCCTGCTTTAATAAAATAATTAAGGCTTCCACCATAAAGATCAGGCAAATGGTAAAGGCGCTTGTTTTCGAGCGTGAAGTCATTCGGCAGTACTTCATTATAGGTAGCTGCGCTTTCAAACCTGATTTCTCCGGATGGGTATTTATCTGCCGGAACATGCTTGAACACATAGGCAAATTTGGGACCCTCATTATTCGGCGATTCATTAAAAGTTGGTACAGGCTTAGAAACTTCTTTTATTATTTCATTACCAGTGGGAATATCTTTATTTAAAATAGGTTCGGTACACGCTCCAACAGCCGCTTCGCTTTGGTTTAAAATAGTCCCGTATTGTTCTTGTTCACTATTTACAATTCTCATGCAGGTGGGCACCTGGAGTACGCCTTGTCTGGGTTGACACGTGTTCGTATTAGTATCATTCCCTTCGCCCCAATCATCACCACCTCCACCAACTTCGCAATCAAAAGGCTCTATTATTGAACTTCCAGTATATAATTTAGAGTTTATGCTGGTATAGCTCGCGCCCGTGGCACTTGTAAGTCCAGTGGTTACCGGGTTTTCCTGGCAATTTTCTTTTAAATAAAAATAAACGCCAGGTTTTTCATATTCCCACTTATAAGATTCTACAACACCTGCATCTACAATGACAAAATTATTGTCATTCTTATTGCATTTTAAAAAATATGTTCTTACATTGCCGCCAACCCCATTGGCAATTCGATCTATTTGAAAATTTTTGTTAGCATATACCGAAACCATAAGCCTGGTGCCATCTTTGCCGCTGGTGGGCGGGGTGCACCTATATCTAATACGGCTTGTTGCAGTATCGCCATGCATTGTCGCCATGCCAAATGCTGAAACACCGGTATTGTATGAAAAATCTGTGGTTTCTCCTATGCTTGGATTCTCTTGCGGGGCGAGAAATGTTTTTTTGCACCGAGCTTCAGTGCAGGGGCCGCGCCCAGGATTAGGGAAACCTTCAAATGTTATCTGAGTATATTGAACATCTAAAAATACCCCATCAGGGTCAGATTGGGGTAGTGCTTGGGTGCTGGGGTTAACAAGGTTGGGATTAATCGTCATCATAATAATAAAAGAAGCAAATAAAAGGACAATCCCCAAAACTGCGGCCCATAAGCCTTCTTTGGCTTCATTTATTTTTTCCGGGCTGCCCGCAAATACCAGTATTTGCAGGCCGGAAATAACCAAAATAACAACTGCCAGTATGCCGGATATAGCAATGGCAAAAGCAAAAAAATATTCTATATATTGAAGCAGGGTTGAGTCTGAGGTTATTTCAAAAGTCCCTATTTTAGGATAAGTTACTTCAAGTGCCAGCGCCGGTTGAGCCATTGAAACCAGCAACATGGTTGCCGCAAATAACAAGATATATATTGAATAATTTCTCTTCATTAATCTAGTGTTTTATAAACAATAATGGTCCACCCCGGCCAAAATCCCCCGACAAAAGGAATTAACTCTACAATATAATTCCAAATAAAGGTTTTAAAGGTTTTTTTTGCGAATTCCTTTGGATTTTTTACCAAATCTTTCGCTTGCAGGGTTTTAGCTTTAGGCGCCAGGGTATTTTTATCCGTTGATAGTTCTTTTTTGGGCGGCACCGGTTTTTCTTGGGGCTCTGCACTTTTTTGCTGGCCCACGGAACTGCCGCTGCCCCGCAATATCATCCATAGCCCAATAATCGCCCCCCCGATTATTTCAAGTATACCATAGTCGTCAATGCCAACCCAAGTTCCCAGGCAAAATATAATAAAACCCACCAAATCTAGCACCACTGCTATGGGTAGTATTAAAATTGCCTCTGGCGACGTCAAATTTTTCATCTCTGCTTTAGGGTATAGGGTCTAGGGGTTAGGGTCTAGACGGCTACGCGTTATTTTCTAATTTTTCTATCATAGTATTTAACATTTTCAATACTTCTTCTAGTAATAATTCGGCGGGCTTATAATCCACGCTTTTGTATAAATCTTTTGCAATAATTATTTGTGTTTCCAGTTCTGTGGAAGATCCAAAGCTGATCCTTAAAAACTGTAAATACTCTTTTATGTTCTTTCTTGAATATCCTTCGGCAATGTTTGATGGTATAGATACCGCCGCGCGTCTCATTTGAGAAGATAGTCCATAAATCTCATTTTGAGGAAAGTTACTAGTAAGAATATAAATTTCCTTTACTAATTTAATAGATTTTTGCCAAACAATAAGTTCTTTATGTGATTTTAACATCAGGATGTTGCGTTTTTGGTTTTACTAGACCCTAAACCCTATCCCCTAGACCCTAATTGTCTTCGCGCTTCTTTGATTTTTTCCACTTCACCGGGGTTGGTGGTAATAATCTGGTCTTCGGTGTAGCTGGCTTTAACACTCATAAAGACATGTTTTTTGCCGGCAAAAAAGAGCCCTTCGCCTACCGAAGCCTCGGTCAAAAGCATTTTTTCCTGTTCGGTCAGGTCAAAGGTTTTTTGCAGTATTTCAATGGCCGCCGGAGATTGTTTAAGTAATAGTTGCAGTGAAGAATTAGTAATAATGGCTTTGCCGTAGCTTGAGCGCATGAAGTCTTCAATGTCTTGGGTGATGGTGGTAACCCCCAGCCAATATTTGCGGCCGCGCTTGACCAGACCAAACAAAAATGAAGCGCCATCTTCAGATTGCATTAGCCACCAAGCCTCGTCCACCACCAAAATTCGCTTTTTCAAATTAGTGCGCACAATGTTCCAAACATAGCGCATAATGATATACAGGGCGATGGTTTTGAGCGATTCTTCCATGTCACGAATGCCAAAGACAATAAAATTCTTATCAATTTTAAGGTTTGACCTTTGGTTGAAGAATCCGCCAAAGGTTCCGGTGGTGAATTTTTTAAGGCGTCGGGCCAGGCTTTCGGCCCCGGTCATGTTTTCCAACACTTCGGCAAAATCAGACATGATGGGAATGTTCTCCTGCCATTTGGCCGGGTCGCTCTGCGGGGTAATGTCACGTACGGCGTAAGTTTCTGTGATGGCTTGGTCTAAAATACTGTCTTCTTCGGCGGTTAAGCCGCCCAGCATGATGCGCAGCAGCCCCACCAGGTTAATGATGTTTGAGCGCAAAATATCTTCGGGGCTGTCGTCCGGGCCGGGCACCGGTAGGTCAAAGGGGTTGACATGGTTGCCCGAAGTAAGGGAAATTTTAAAGAAGTCACCCCCCACCCCGTCTGCCAAAAATTCATATTCGTTTTCCGGGTCAATGACAATCACATCTACGCCCCACATCAAATAGCGCAAAATTTCCAATTTTATGGCGTAGCTCTTACCGGATCCTGATTTAGCGAAGACAACCATATTTGCATTCTCTAACGTGAAACGGTCAAATAACACTAAGGAATTATTGTGGCGGTTGATGCCGTATAAAATGCCTTCATTGCTGCTTAGGTCAAAGGAAACGAATGGGAAGGTGGTGGAAAGCGGTTCGGTGTCCATGGGCACGTTTACGTCCAGCAAATCCATGCCGTAAGGGCTGGTGGATATAAAGCCCTCTTTTTGTTTAAAGATAGCTGGCTTGATGTAAATCAGCCGCGATTCAAAAATAGACCGGAAGGTGCTTTCGGTTTCTTTTAACTTTTCCGGAGTATCTTCATAAACCGTAATATACAACCCGAAGCGGAACATTTTTTCCTGGGCGGTGATGATTTTATCCCGTAGGTTTTCAATGTCTTGGTAGCCGGTTTCAAGAGCGGGATCGCGGATCAACCCCTTTTCCTGCCGCTCTATTAATTCTGAAGACACCTGGGTAATTTTTGAACGTAATTTTTTTAAGATAAGTTGGCTGGAAACTGGGTGGATGAAAAAGGAAATGTCCATGGGCACATTTAAATTGATGGCAGGTGAAAGCCAGCCCGTGTTTAAGTAGCGCGGATACGAAAAGATGAAAAAAGACTTGGCAATCTTTTCGCCCAGTTTTATGGAATCCTGTCCAATACCAATGTAGGGCGGGGCAATGATGTCGCGGATGTTGATGGTCTCCTGCTCAAAAATCTTTTCTTCAGCTTCAATTTTTTTCTTAAAAAATGCCATAGCTATTAATTTTTAATTTCCAATTTTTAAATAATATTTTAATTTGCTAATTTTTAAGCGCGTGGTATTTTATAAATTTTAACATTAAAAAATTATTTAAAAATTGGAAATTAAAAATTTATTTCAATAATTCAGGCAGTATTTCCGGGTAATATCCCACTTCTGCTTGGTCGGGGTGGTGCATGGCCCAAAACAGTTCAATCAGTTCCGGGGTGGTCAGGGGCATGACATCCAGCCCGCAGCGTTTTAGTCCCATAGCCAAGAATTCCATCCTTTGCCACAGCTGGTTTTTGCATTTTTCAAAATCTTCATCGCCCAGCTGTTGGTTTTTGTTTTTATTTTTTTTAAAAATATCAAATAAGCCAGATTTATTAAGGGCCGCCCCCGCCCCTAACGCCTCGGTCAAGGTGTAGGGGACCACCACGTAAAAACTTTTGGTCATGATGTTATCACCCTGTACCAGTTCTTTGATAAAATCCGCGTATGAAGAAGTTTGCACTTTCAGCAATTCATTGGTTTGTTTTTCTGCCAAGTTTTTAACCGTGTCCAAATAGGGGGTGATGTTGACATTGCGTGATTGGATGACAATTTGGCAGGAAAAATCCAGGGAATTTAAAAAACTCTGATAGGCGTAAATAATGGAAGACTGTTCTTCGGAAGATTTTAAGGCGAAATTCAAGGAAGAAACCATCAAAATTCCCCGCAAGCCGTTATTTTTCAACACCAAAACCCCCTCGCGGATGTCTTTGATTTCTAAAAAATCCTGTGTAGCGGAATCCATGATGATGGATTTTCGCGGAATCGCGCGGAAATTAACGCGGAATCACGCGGAAAGCCTTTAATAGTTTAGTGAATTATTTCTTGCTGTATCATACACGCGCCGAATGATTTGTGCTTTGCCGGGTATGCCGAAATTTATTAAAAAACCTAACTTATAGTTTGTGCTTTTAAGATATTGCCAGAATTGCAATGTGTCTTCTTTGGTAATAAATGATTTGGATTTTAGTTCAACAATAATGGCTTCTTCAATAAGGAAATCTGGAATATATGTGCCGACATTGGCGCCATCAAATATTACTGGCAGGCGTTTTTCTTTTTCTATTTTTAATTCTTCTTTTAGTAGCGCTATGTAAAACGCTTTTTGATAAACGGTTTCTTTGTGGCCGCATCCCAATTCTTTGTAAACATTAAATACTGCCTTCCTAATTTTATATGACTCTTTTTCATATAATAACATATTGTATTCGTTTTATTCCGCGTCTTTCCGCGTAAGATTTCGCTTCGTTTCGCGGCGATAATCAAATTATCGCTTTGTTTCTACTATTTTCTGTATCTGTTGTAATCTGCTGGGTCGTAAAGTTGAGTTTAAGGGCGGTCGCGCAAGAGTCTCTGGGATGTTTTTTATTCCGCGTTTTTCCGCGTAAGATTCTGCGTTATTCCGCGGCGTTTCTTTGCGTTCCCAGGTGTAGGTTTTGGCGCCCAGGCTAAACCCTAAAAAGTTCAAAAATATTTTTATCAGTGACATGTTGTTAATTTTCACAAAGGCGATGGTGCCCACCAGGGCCGCCACCAAAAGTGCCGTCAAAATGAAAAAATAAAACGGCAAAATATAATACAGTAAAACAATAACCGCCCCGCCACCCACCAGCCACCAAAACTGCCGGAAGGTGAGGAAGGAAATGATTTTGCCCTCTTCTTCTATAAATTGTGGAATGGGATATTGAGGCATTGCTTAGGGTGTAGGGTCTAGGGGTTAGGGTCTAGGCGGCTACGTTATTATTTCCTAATTAATAGATAATTATAGCATATTAAAACACTTGGCAAGCGCACAGATTATTCACTATTGACAAGGGCGTATGAGTATGATATGGTTAAGTATTAACCCAGATGTTCTGGGTCGTCCTTTGAAAACTATCTTTTCCCATTAAACTCTGCTTGGGGCAGAACATTTAATTGGGAATTTTCTGGAAGGAAATAGCCATGTTTCGCTCCATTCTTCGGTCGGTAACTTTCTGGTCTTTTGTGGCAGTTCTTGCAATCCTTTTAGCGGTGATTTTCATCGTCGACTGGGATTCGTTCACCTGGCTCGGTTGGCTCATCTTTTCGCTTGGGTTGATTGCTCCTGGGGCAGGATATTACCTTGTTTTTTTCCTAGCCAAAGCAAACATCCTGTGGACCATCGTGGACAAAGGTTGGTGTAAGATTGTTCTGGTCTGGGGAGACTATGGAAAAACCATTGGACCCGGACTGAGATGGATTGGTCTGCCCGGCACCCACTCTCTTTACAAACGCAAGATGACGTTTTTCAAGAGTGTGACTGACAAAGACGGCAGGGCTCAAGCCGAGCCTCATGATGACCCGGACATCAGTAGCTTTAAGACTACTGACTACCCCTACGCTCTCCCCTTTCAAGATGAAGAGGATAGCCATGGCTTGCCCCTGTCCGGCACTTTGGCGGTCATTGGTGTTATTGAGGATTACGGTAAGGCCTTTTTTAAGGCAAGCGACTGGTACTCAATTGTGAACAGCGAGGTCATGCCTTGCTTCCGCAACGTTCTGGCTCAAGTTTCGTATGACGATGATATCGTTGGGCGGAATAAGAAGGAGGAGCAGGAACTGCAAACTTTCTCTACGCGCTTGTGGGAAAGACTGAACAACAAGGAAGGTGACAAGGATTCGGTTTTGGACGGACTACTTAATCTTTACGGTATCAAAATCAAGTCAGTCCAACTTCGAAATGTTGACCCACCACCAGATTGGCGTGCCACCACTCTCGCGCCCTACAAAGCGCAGAGAGAGAAAGAGGCCGCTAAACATCAAGCAGAAGCAAGCGCCATATTGTTTGATGACACCAACCAAGCTTTGAAAACTTGGCGGGAAGCCCACCCCAATGCTACTCCAGACCAGATTCGTGAAAAGCAGGAAGAGCTTCGTCAGCGGTCTCTTGCCAAGACTCCCGGATATCAACAAGTCCACATCAAGGGGCTTGAAAACGCTACCACCGCAGTTGTTGGGGGTGGAACTGGTGGTACGGGCATTTTGGTCGGTGGGTCTGGAGGTGGCCAAAACCAGGGCGGTGGAAAGAATCGCAAAGGCAAAAAGGGAGGCCAAAAACCGCGACCACCCAAGGATGACGACGATGACGATGATGATGAAGATGAATTGTTTGATTTGAAAGGGGGGAAATAACGCAAAAAGGTTGGACATAAGTCCAACCTTTCTTTATTTATAAATGCTATTCAATAGCTTCTTTGTATGGGTCTGGTTGTTTCTCCTGTTTCTGCTGAGGTGCTAGTTTTTCACTATTTGGAATGATCAACTTATTTTCTTTTTGCATGGCTTCAGCATTATCTTCTACATCAGTAATGCTAGGATTTTTTTTGTAGGGCATAGCAGACGCTTCTTTATTTGCACCAGCAGTGCTTTTATTTCCACGTATTTTATTTAATAACGCTTCCTTATATTTTTCTTTATCGTAAACAGAATTTTCTTCATTTGCATTCGTTATTTTTGCAAAAGTAATGATTTTTTCGTGTATGGCCCGTATTATTTTCATAGCAACCTCTTCAGAGATTTCAAGATGTTTTACTAAAAATTCAACTAATTTTTCATCAGGTATTTTTTTCTGTAAAACAACCGAGATAGTATCTTTCAATATAATTGCCCTTGATTCACCACCTTGCGTTGATTTTCTTGAAGCTTCATCACTGCTTTCTTCTAAATTATTATCTTTTAGTATTTCATTGATAATTTTCTCTATTATGGTAGTTTCTGGCAATTCAAAAATTATCTTTGCATTTAACGATTCGTCTGATTCTTCTTTATATATAGTATCTTTTAATCTCCCCTTTGCCCATTCTTCCGCAGAAACTCTTTTAGACAGGTTAATGATTTTTTCTTCTATAACTTTCGCTATATCCTCTGCTGTTGGCAATGGCACCTTTAATTCTTTTTGTAATAAAGTAGCCAAGTTCTCCTTTTGTGTTTTTCCGTTAATAACCTCTATCGCCGAATTTAATATAGCCTCTTCTTTCAAGGGCTCATTATTTTCTCCAAATAGTTTATCCTCAATTTCTTGATCGGTATCTTTGATGCCGTGTTTTCTTAGGATATCTGAAATTATCCCCGAAGTATTATCTGGAAATACTATTTTTTGTTCGTTATTTTCTTGCATGATTAAATTATTCTATTTTTACTTAAAGTCAGGTCGTCGTATTTTTCTCATGATTTCACCAATACGCATGCGTTCTGGTGAGCCGGCGGGCAATGTTAAAAGCAGAGCTCGAATATCTTTAAACTCTTGAGACTGGTCTGCGAGTGACTTGCTTGTATCTCGTACATATTTTTTAATCTCGCTAACTAGGTTTGGTCCACCTCGCTTTCCAATTTGTTCTATCTGGCTGTCGCTTAGAACTGAGAGCACCTGGGCTGATATTGCCTCTTTAGGAAGCTCTGCAGCTTTGGAGGGGGATAATTTCCCTACTGTTTTCGCTACCTTTTCTTTGATAGCATGTTCCTTGGCTTGTATAGTGGCTGAAGCAGATGGGATGTATGTTTGCTGGTATTCTTTCTTCTTTCTTGCTATTTCTTCCTCTAGCAAAATTTCCACCTGCTTATCTGTGGCACCAACATTTTGAAGTCTTACTACATTTTTCATGCCATCTTTTTCGTTCTCCAGCCTATCATCAATAGCTTTGTTACGTACTTCTTTTTCGGATGTTGGAGAATATCCTAAAGCCCTCTGCCTGACAGTGTTTTCGTGTATTTTCTGTTGAGCTACTTTAACTTCAAGATCAGAGAACGTGCGGTGTTCTGCCAATCTTTTTGCTTCTTCCGGGCTGGTTCCCGCTGCCTCCAGCGTTGCTCTTTCTTCTAATACGAGCGACTGCTCTGCAGTTTGTTCTGCGGCCGATCTTTTCTTTCCCATAACACCTTTAAGCCCCGGCACCTTTCTTAGTATTCCCTGTGATATTGGATTTTTATCTTTTGCTCCCGTTAAGAGTTCGGGATTATTTTTTGTAATAGCATCTTTGCTGGCCCCATAAGCAACGGCATGGGATGCAACAGATTCTCTCTCGCTGACATCAATCATATTGAATTTATTCTCTTTGGCCAGCATGGCCGCCGCCGCCGCTTTTTCCTCTCGCACTTTCTCAGAAGTCATTCTTCCTATTGGCGTTGCTGCAATTTCTGCAAGCTTTTCATGATCATCTTTTGCATAAGCTAGTCGCTTCTTCGCCTCTTCTAGCCTATTCCCCTGTCTTGCTTTGGTGGTTCCTTGATCTATGGCGCCTATTCTCTCGCCAAAAGAGGTTGCTCTATCTACTACTGAATTTTTTAATCTTGTTAGTTGTGTTTTATCTGTTGCAAATTTACCGGTCCATCCACCAACCTTTTTGGCTGTTGAAATTGCCATTGTTCCACCCATAGCCGAAATTTGTAGCGAGAAAATAAAACCAATGATTAAAAATACTCCCGGCACTAAAAACCCTAAAAGATTTGCAACGCTATTGCCAAGTCCAGCAAGGCCATTCCCCGTGAAATTTAAGGGAGCGGGCCTATTGAGTTGTGCTACCACTAATTGACCAGAAAGATTAAGGAAAAAAGCTCCAGGAATACCAATAAAGACCCACTGCGAAAAATTACTCCACCACATATCCCATACTTTCTTTGTTGCAGGAAAAACATAGCATACAAAAGCCAGGGGTGATAAAATGACCAATATCCAAAGTGCCATCATTCGGAAGAGAAATAAAATAGCAAACAAGCCATAAGCGGCTGTTTTTAGTATTCCTACAACCGCCATAGACAAAACTACTAAGGCAAAACTCATTACACTTACGCCGCCAGATTCGACGCTACCATTATTATTTACACCCCTACTTAAGGCGTCAGCGGAGGACTGGAACTCTCCCATAAATGTTTGATTCACATCTAGGAAATTTTTCATAACTATATGTGATGCGTCAATTGCAACTCCGCATATTATCAAAGAGAAATTGATTAAGAGAGCAGCTATTATGAGTTTTGCCAACAGGGCTTTTGCTTCATATTCTTTAAAGCGCAATATGGTGGCTAGCGCTATTGCAATAAAGCCAAGCACCACAAGGATATTGGCAAAATCTCTTACGATGGGCCACCCCAAAGCAACTGCTGAATTTTCAACTGGGTCAAGGCTAGTATAGCTAATGCGATCTATTGTAAACCCAATAATCCATTTAAGTGTTTGATTTACGATCACTTGGGCAATTAAGACTAGATATCCAAGTAGCGAAATGAGTCCTTTTACTGCATAACCTATATTGCAACTAACAGCATTTAAAACGCCGCAATCTTCAGGGGCAGCATTTGAAATGTTGGGCATCACAAGACCTATAAGAGTAAAAAATAATAAAACAGCAAACAGGGGTGCTTTTTTATTTTGATAGATAAATGAAGGGAATTTATACATAAAACATTTTTTCATTATATCATGAATTTGAATGTCAATAATTAACAGGTAATCCACAGCAATAGCCTTTAGCAAGAAATTTTTATTTTTAAGTATGAAAAAAGACTTTGATTGGGCGTCAAAGTCTTTATTGAGCAGTTCCACTATGGAACCCTAAACGAGTTTGCCAAGTTGTCTCCATTTTTGTTGTAGCCATCCATGACTTCTTGTTCAATCTGCTGGGTTTTTTCCCTTCCTTCTGGGCTGGTAGCTTTCGTGTCCGCGAAAGCCTTGACGCCGAAGTAGGTGGCTGTTCCCGCGACGGGAATGCCTACGAACAAGAGCGCAATCGCCAGAAAGGCGAAGGCAATCCAGTGCTTTTTCGCGAAAAGCACGGCTTTGGCGAACAGGTCGACAAGTTGATCGGTTTGCCCAGTTTTTTGGGGCACAGAGGCGGTGCCGATGGCCATGGAAATTCCCCTTTCGAATGAGGAGGTGAAAGAACTGTGATTTCGGGAGACGAGAATTACGAAACCCCATTTTAAAAGAGTTTCGGGGTCTTTTCCCAAAATTTAGGCTATAAGTTCGCTATAATTTTTAGGCGGAGCCTTTGGCTAAGCCTAAAAATTCTATCAAACTTCTATCTCTAAATTTTGGGAAAATACCGCCGAGGGGTTTCGTAATTCTCGTCTCAGGGCGACAAAGCCCCTTTTTGTACTGCCTTCATTTTATCACATCAAGGCCTGGTGTCAAGAGGCCGATTTTGGTGTAGTGTGTCTAGGGGTTGGGGGAGGTCTGGATTGTTAAAGAACCAAGTAGTAGCGCAGCTTCCCCCATTGTAATTTTTTTAGTTAAATTATTGATTAATTTTTTGCGGAAAATGGAGTGGCGGCGGTTTTGCCGCGGCAAAACCGCCGCGCAAGTTCGGCCCAAGAGTAGAGTCTAATAAACCGCCACACCCGTATTGAGAATCTCCTGGATAATAGGATTATAGGTGTCTTTTAGGTCTTTGGGATTGAGGGGATAGGGTTCTATAAAAGTATTGACCCGCGAAGCTTTTTTGAAAAGCTCCTGCATTTCCACAACATCGTCTTTGCCGAACATTTTTGAAACAACGCCCACGTCAATGTCGCTATCGGCCCGGGCCAATCCTTTAGCGTAGGATCCAAACACAATCAAAAAATCAACCGTCATTCCCGACGCCTGCAAGGTTTTTTTGAATTCATTCACGGTTTTTAAGATATGTGCGGGTAATTTTTTTTTAACCATGTTATGAGATTTTTTGTTTCAGTAATGTAGCTTTGAGCATATACCCGAGTAGCTTTTTTATAAAAATTAGTTTTGTAATCGTCATATCGGGCCTTGATATTGAACGTGGTGATTTCTGATAATAAGTCTTTTTGTTCTCCGCTTAAGGTGAAGCCAGCTTTATTGGCAAGTCGCACTAAATTATGCTCTAGTGGCGCTGACTTTTTACTGTGCTTGACGATAAAACTTTTTAACAATTTTTCTAATGAGAGGTGGCAGAAAAACAAGGCGTAGGAATATTTTTTAGACTTGAAAAGATACTGCGCTACCGCAAAATCGTTTTTTGAAGATTTCTCCCAATACTGTATTAACGGAAGAGTATCCATGATGAAATAATAGCACGTTAGCCAAAAATATTCAATTTTCACCTAAGGGTGAATTTTTGGTTAGGTTTTGCCAGTCTTTGAGGCTCAAGGTCTCTGCCCGCTGGGTGGGTTGAATATTATTGGCTAAAAGCCATTCGGTTATCCCCTTTTTATTCCCCTTTAATTCTTTTACCAAATTCCCACCTAGTTGCTTTCTTGGTTGGGAAAAGCCGGCCCTTACAATTCTAAAGAATAAATCAGTGTTAATTTTTCCGCTTGGTTTTGCGTCATTCCGCGATCTTATGGCAATGATGGCAGAATCCACATTCGGCACCGGCCAAAAACAGCCTTTTGAAACGTAAGAAACTATTTTAGCCTCCGCATAAAATTGCACTGAAACTGCTAAAATACTCATGTCTGGCGGGCGAGCCACGATGCGTTGAGCCACTTCTTTTTGCAGCATGAGCACCATGTGTTCCGGTTGCCTTGGTGTTTCCAAAAATTTTCTAATCAATGGAGATGTAATATAATAGGGAATGTTGGCGATAACCTTGTAAGGGGCTAGGGTATAGGGGCTAGGGTCTAGTTTTAAGGCATCGCCTTGGACAATTTCAATATTCTTAAAGTCTTTCAGGGTTTTCCCCAATATATCCACCATGCCGGCATCTTTCTCTATGGCAATCACCTTTCTCACTTTTTGAGCCAGGGCTTGGGTTAGGGTGCCGATACCGGGGCCAATTTCTAAAATAACGTCAGTTGGTTGTAAATTTGCCGCTTCCACAACCTTGGCCAGCGCATTTTTGTCTATTAAAAAATTCTGCCCCAGCCGTTTTGAGGGCACGGCGCCATGGCTTGCCAATAATTCTTTGATTTGTGATGGGGGAAGAAGATTCATTTGGGTTGAGTATAGCAGATTTGACAAAAATAAAAAGGGTTGTAGTACCTATTGACCGAGGTGCTTGGAAATGATATTTTTAATGTAATATTAACATTTTGTAACAGATAAGGTTTCTTGACGAATTGTCTATATTTTCCGGTAAAAAACACATAAAGAAAAACTCTGGGGATTTTCACAAAAATCCTTTTTTATATTTTGGCAGCATATCAATGATATTGCTGGGCATGCTGTTTTTTGGTTCCGGCACATTGGCCCAGTTGGATAGCAATAAGCTGATGGTGCTGGCCGATATTTCTCCTGAAAACACGCCCGATAACGGCGATTTATATTTTACCCAGCAAGGCGCCGTTGCCATGGAAACCCCTGAGTTAAAGATAGCCGATAGTTTTGTGTACGGCGTTGCCACTCCCAGCATAGTTAGCCCTCAAACACTGGGGGCTATTATGGGGGGCGCCAATCAAGATCAAAACCGCAATGAGATTATTGATTATGAGGTAAAGCCGGGCGATAGCTCCGCCAGCATTGCGAGCGATTTTAATATTTCACTAACCACCTTATTGTTAGCCAATGATATTACCAAAAACACCGTCTTAAAAACTGGCCAATCACTGGCCATCCTACCGGTAGATGGTGCACTACACGTTGTAAAATCTGGAGATACGGTTGAAAGTATTGCCAAAACCTATAAAGCCAAAGCAGAAGACATTATTGAAATTAATGGTTTTTCTGATGGAAATATTTTTGTCGGAGATATTGCTATAGTTCCAGGCGGTACGGTAGCTCCAAAAACATCAATTGCTGCGTCTATTGGTATTCAGAATATATTACCAAATACCTTCTTTATTAATCCTACCAATGGGGAAATTAGCCAACGGGCTCATGGCGTTGGTGGCAGAGGAGTGGATATTGCCAACAAGTGCGGAACCCCAGTGTATGCCGCAGCCGCCGGAGTGGTAAAGGGAGCGCAATTTAATAGGCTGTATGGAAATTTTGTTATAATTGCTCATTCTAGCAACGTTTCTACTTATTCTGGTCATTTACAGACTCTGGAAGTAAAGTCTGGGGACCCGGTGAGCGTGGGCCAAAGAATTGGGTTGATGGGAAAAACAGGAACGGCCGCAACGGGATGCCATCTTCACTTTGAAGTAAGGGGGGCAAAAAACTTTCTAACATCTCTATTGTTGCATACTCCTGTCACCTTTAAGTAAAATTTCTTAGCAACAAAAAAGTGGACGTCGGGCGTCCACTTTTTTGTTGCGCGCTAACTCTTAATCCTATACATTAAGGCTTCGGCAATGTGGTCGTATTTGATATTGGACGAGGCTGCCAGGTCGGCAATGGTTCGGGCTACTTTTAAAATCCGATGGTATCCCCGGGCTGATAATTTTCCTGAATCCACATATTTTTTCAACAAGCTTTCAGATTGGGAATCATAGGCGCAATACTTCTTAATTTCCGGAATTTGCATTTCAGCATTTACCAGCACTTTTGACCCCGCAAACCGCGCCGTTTGCAGGGTTCTGGCTTTCTCTATATTTTCTTTCATGGCGGTGCTGCGGCCGTCAATGCCGGTGGAAATCAATTTTTCAAATTTTACCGCCGGCACTTCAATAAAAATATCCATCCGGTCCATGAGCGGCCCGGAAAGCTTGCGTTTATACATGGAAATTTGGGCATTGGAACAGGTGCAGGCAATGTCAGGGCTGTTTAAATATCCGCAAGGGCAGGGGTTGCTGGCTCCTACCAGCATGAAGCGGCTGGGGAAACTAAAGGAATGTTTGGCGCGGGAAATGGTGATTTTGCCGTCTTCAATGGGCTGGCGCAGTGATTCCAAAACGTCGCGGTGAAATTCTGGGAATTCGTCTAAAAACAGCACGCCCCGGTGAGCCAGGGTTATTTCCCCTGGTCGTGGTGGGCTGCCACCGCCCACCAGCGCCACATCGCTGGAAACGTGGTGAGGCATTCTAAACGGCCGGTGACTAACCAATGTTTGTCCATCTTGCAATAATCCCGCCACGCTGTAAATTTTAGTCACTTCCAGTGATTCTTCAAAGGTCAGCGAAGGTAAAATGGAAGGTAATGATTTGGCCAACAGGCTTTTACCGCCCCCGGGCGGGCCGAAGAAAAATAAATTATGGGCTCCGGCGGCAGTGATTTCCAAAGCTCGCTTGGCGTATTCTTGGCCCTGGATCCAGCTGATATCAACGGAATCATTACCATGCTTTTGTAAATCTTCCCGGTCTAAAACCAGTGGCGCGATAACGTTCCTACCTTCAAGGTGGGCCAGCGCCTGGCCCAGGGTTTCGGCTCCGATGATGTTTACTTCTTTGATGAGCGCCGCTTCCCGGGCGTTGTGCTTGGGTAAAATGATTTCGGTAAAGCCCAGTTTTTTAGCCAGCAGGGCAAATGAGAGGGCTCCTTTGATGGGCCGCAGTGTTCCGTCTAGCGAAAGTTCTCCCAGGCATAATTTTTTTTGGGAATTGAGCTTTGTCTGCCCCGAAGCCATTAAAAAAGCCAAGGCAATTGGCAGGTCGTAGAGAGAGCCTTCTTTTTTTAAATCGGCGGGCGCCAGGTTGACTAAAATCCTGAAAGTCCGCGAATGGGGTGACAACAGTTTGGCGCTTTTAATGGCGGCTTCTATGCGTTCTTTGGATTCTTCCACGGCTTTGTCGGCCAGCCCGACAATGGTAAATGAACGTAACCCTTTTGAAACATCCACTTCAATTTCCACCAACTTGGCGTCCAGCCCCGCGATAGCCGCTGAAAAAACTTTGCTTGGCATTTATTTATTGCAGTTCATGCATAATTGTGCTTCCGGAGCCACTTGCAGCCTATCTGTTTCAATTTGTTTGCCGCATTTTTCACATGTGCCGTAGCTGCCCGCGGCCTGCCCTGAGCTTGTTGAACGGGTAATTTTTTCCAGAGCCGCGTTCACGTTTTTCAGTTTTAATTCAAGGCTGTGTTCCAGGCTTAACAAATTATCATATTCCTCCACTTCATCGGCTTTTTCTTCCATATCGGAATCTTCATTGTTGACGCGTTTGGCGTCCCAGTTGCCCTTCACCTTTTTATCTTCCACCGCAAAACTGGCCAATTCTTTTTCCAGGCTGGCTTTTTGGTGGTTTAATTTTAGTGTTAATTCTTCAATGAGTTTTGTATCCATATTTTTATATTAAGATTTTTTATCCGCGGAATTCGCCCAAGCTTCAATGTCTTCCATGAATTTTTTTCGGCGCTCGTTTTCGCCAACCGGAGCAGGACTAGAAGCAGGCTGGACAGGCTGGGCGGGCTGGTTTTTTTGTTTGTTGATAGCGGCGCTGGCTGCTTGCAAAGCATCGTTGGTTTGAGCGATTTTTTCCTGAAGCTGGATTTTTTGGCGTTCTGCTTCTTTGTTTTTTGCCTCCACTTCATTGGCTCGCTTTTTCGCTTCCAGGGCGCTTCGTTCGGCTGCCCAGCGCCTTTTTTCCATTTCGTCTAACTGTACATTTTTTGACACTGCCGCAGGCTGTTCTTTTTCTTTGGTCAACACAGATTCTTTGCTAGCTTCAAGCTGCTTTAATGTAGCTTCCACCTGCTCCTTTTCTGTTTTCAGGGTGAATGCTCTTTGTTTTTCTATTTCCATGGCCTCTGCCGGATTTGCAGATGCGGGCGTAACAATTTTTTCAGCCTCTTTTTGCGTATCAAATTCCCGCAACATCTTAATGTCCTTTCGCATGGTGACGATATCGGTTCTTTTGAACAAAATTTTGCCCTGTGGCTCCATATGGGTGTTGGGTGCTTGGTGTTGGGTATTAGTGCGCCGCGTTCGGCTAACACCTAACACCTATTACCTAACACCTATTTCTTAGGTTTAAACCCCGCGTCAATGGCTGATAAGTTCAGGCGGCCCATGGCGTCAATTTCAACCACTTTTACCGGGATGATATCGCCCTCTTTTACCACATCTTTGACGCTATTAATTTTGCCCGGCACAAATTTTGAGATATGCACCAAGCCCGATTGTCCCGGTAAAATATCAACAAAGGCGCCAAATTCCATAATCTTGCGCACCGTTCCCTGGAAGACTTCGCCAATCACAATTTCGCGGGCGATGCTGCGGATTTTGTCTGCCGCGCCATCAACACCTTCTTGCTTGTCGCCGGTGATGAACACCAGACCGGAGTCTTCAATATCAATGGTCACGCCAAATTCCTCAATCAGTTTATTGATTACACTTCCCTTAGGGCCCACTACTTCGCCAATCTTGGCCGGATTAATTTGCAGGGAAAGCATCTTGGGCGCGTACACCGAAAGGTTTTTGCGCGGCTCGGCAATGCCCTGCTTTATTATATCAAGAATTTTAAATCTTGCATCTTTTGCTTTTTGTAAAGCCTCTTTGACAATGTCCATATTGATGCCGTCAATTTTAACATCCATCTGAATGGCGGTAATACCGTTTTTGGTGCCAGCCACTTTAAAATCCATATCGCCAAAATGGTCCTCCGGGCCCTGGATGTCGGTCAAAACTTTATATTTTCCCGTCTCTTCGTTTTTGGCCAGTCCGATGGAAATGCCGGCTACCGGTTCTTTGATGGGCACACCCGCGTCCATCAAAGCAATGGAAGCGGCGCACACGGAAGCCATGGAAGTTGATCCGTTACTGCTCAAAGCTTCGGATACAATTCTGATAGTATAGGGGAAATCTTTCGGATCGGGGATTAATGGCAGCAAGGCTTTTTCCGCCAAGTGGCCGTGGCCGATTTCACGCCGTTTTGGACCGCGCATAAAGCCGGTTTCACCGGTGGAGAATGGCGGGAAATTATAGTGGTGCATGAAGCGTTTTTTGCCCACAATTTCCATGCCTTCTAAAATTTGCTGGTCTCCCGGGCCGCCCAGGGTTAAAATAGACAAAATTTTAGTCAGTCCACGGTGGAAGACTCCACTGCCGTGGGTGCGCGGCAACACGGCCACTTCGCACCACAGGGGACGGATTTCTTCCGGAGTTCTGCCATCGGGCCGCTGGTTTTTTTCTAAAATATTGTGGATAAGTATTTTTTCTGTTTCCTTTTCAAAAAAATATAATACCTGTTTTTCTTTGCCTTGGTCCGGGTATTTTTCTTTGACCATGTCCACGCACTCTTTTTTAAGCGCGTCCACGCCGTCCATATTTTTTTCTCCTTTGGGTGCCCCCGTAATGGCCTGCTCCAACCGATTGCCCAGCAAATCTTCAATATCTTTTTGCACATCCAAATGAACCGCCGCTTCAAAGACCACTTTTTCTTTACCGATTTTTTTGACAATGTCTTTTTGGAATTCAATAATCTGGTGCAGAGTTTTTCCGGCAAATTCCATGGCCGCCACCACATCTTCTTCCATCACTTCTTTGGCGCCCATTTCAACCATGTTGATGAGCACCTTGCCATCGCGTTCCAATGCGGCCAGGGTTAGGTCCATAGAGCCTTCGGCGCGCTGAGCGTACGTTGGGTTGATGATAAAATTTCCACCTACTTTGCCCACACGCACCGCGGCCAGTGGGCCGTTCCACGGAATAGGCGAGCTTGCCAGAGCAAACGAAGCACCAATCATGCCAAAAAGATCAGGATCGTTTTCGCCGTCCCACGAAAGGCAGGTGGTAATAACCTGAACTTCTTTTTTGAAATCTTTAGGGAAAAGTGGCCGCACGGCTCGGTCTATCATTCGTGAAGTTAAAATGGCATCATCGGTTGGCCGGCTTTCGCGTTTTAAAAAACGGCTGCCATAAATTTTTCCGGCGGCGTAAAACTTTTCTTCGTAGTCCACGCTTAGCGGGAAAAAATCTTGTCCCGAAACGTCTTTATTGCTCACGGTTGCCGTGGCGATCAGTTCGGTATCTCCATAACTAATCAAACAAGACCCCGAGGCCTGCGAAGCCCAGTCGGTGATCTTGATTTTCATCAGCCTGCCCCCAATTTCTAACTCAAATACATCCTTTTGCATTTATTTTGAAGCGAGGCTAATGATCCGAATCTTCATCCGAATTATCCGAATAATGTATTCGGAGCATTCGGATGCTATTCGTAAATTAGGATCGCCGATTAATTACTTTTTTAATAAAAACTTTTCTAGTCCAAAATCCAAATCTATAAATTCGTCAGCCGCTTCCTTTAATCTTGATGAGGTGGTTTTGCCAAATGCCATTACTTCAACCCGCTTGCCCTGGTTTTTTAAATATTCAACCAGGGGAATAAAATCACCATCGCCGGAAGCCAGCACAATCACATCTAAACTTGATGCTGTCCTAATGGCGTCAATCACAATTCCCACATCCCAATCCGCTTTTTTGGTGCCGTCATAAAATTCTTGCAAATCGCGCACCCGGGTTTCAATGCCTAACTTAGTAAGCGCTTCAAAAAAAGGCTTTTCTTCGCCGGTTTTAGTTCGCACCACGTAAGCAAATGATCGGATAAACTTTCTTCCTGCCACGCCCTCTTCCAGCACCTTGCCGAAATTTACTTTTTTGGAATACAAATTTCGCGCCGAATAATACAAATTCTGCACGTCTATCAATATTTCCACTCGTTGTTCTTTTGGTTTTACGGCCATATCTTTAATAACAAAAAGAAGCACTAAAAGTGCTTACTTTTTCAAACCGATTTTTTTGATGACTTCGTTATATCTTTTTTCGTTGTCTTTCTTCAAATAAGCCAGCAGTTTTTTCCGTTTTACCACCATGCCAATCAATCCCCGTTTTGAGTGCAGGTCTTTGGGATGGTCTTTTAAGTGGCCAACCAATTTTTCCATTTCTTCGGAAAGCAGCCCGACTTGCACGTCTGCTGAACCAGTATCTTTTTCGTTAATGGCCAAGTCTTTGATAATTTTTATCTTTTTTTCCTTTTTTAGCGACATAATGATTAATTTAATTATTGATAGGGCTAGTATAATATATTTTACCCTAATTGTCCAGCAAAATGTGTGCCTCCATCAGGGCTCGAACCTGAAACCTTGACCTTAAGAGGGTCCTGCTCTACCAGTTGAGCTATGGAGGCCTGTCTTAAAACGCGAACCACGAACCGGCGTATCCCAGCGCCATGAAAATAATGTTGACTACCAACCAGGCGCCAAAGACCAAGATAAGCCCCCAGGCGGCCCCCCACAAGACAGTTTTTCCTTTATCAAACATCCCCGGGTTACCGCCAGAAACCAGCATAATGACTCCTCCGATGACAATCAATAGTCCCGCCAGCGGGATAGCTAAAAACCAGGTGATGAATATGTAAATACTTCTTACCATTAAAAAGAAGTGGTCTATTGTGCAATTGCATTTTCTGGTGAATTCGGCGCTGCAAGTTACGGTTTTGTAAACAGCCCCAGGGGTGTCGCAGGCAGCCACTTCGCCAGTATTTGGGTTGACGCAGGTAGCAGGGTCAAAACAACCGCCGCGTCCGCATGGGACAATTCCGTTTGATCCCCGCTTTACCGATTCATCGCACAAATTGGCCGCGTAGCTTGTGGTGGAAAGTAAAAACAAAAAGGCGAATGATAGTAAAAATATTGGTAAAATTTTTTTCATAATGGTTTACCCTGAGTTTATCGAAGGGTGCTCCCGGAGAGATTCGAACTCCCAATAACAGGTTCGAAGCCTGTCGTGATATCCATTTCACCACGGGAGCGGGAAATCAAACCGTTGTGTTATTTTACCAGAATATTTGAAATTAATCAATTTTTACGATAGCATAACCATAATGGTTATTCCCAAAGAAGTAAAAAATATTTTGACAGAGTTAAAAAAGGCGGGCTTTGAAGCTTACATTGTGGGCGGTTGTGTCCGCGATTTTTTGGTTGGGGTGGAGCCGAACGATTGGGACGTAACTACCAATGCCAAGCCCGAAGAAATCCAAAAAGTATTTCCTGATAGTTTTTATGAAAATAATTTTCTGACGGTTGGAGTGCAAACAGATATTGGTATTGTTGAGGTGACTACCTATCGCCTGGAAGCTGAATATTCAGACAAACGACACCCCGATACATTGCAGTACGCAAAAACACTGGAAGAAGATTTGGCTCGCCGTGACTTTACGGTAAATGCCATGGCAATGAATGAGAAAAAAGAAATAACGGATTTGTTTGAAGGGAAGGAAGACTTAAAAAAGAAAATAATTCGGGCCGTGGGAAATCCGGATGAAAGATTTTCTGAAGATGCTTTGCGGATGTTGCGGGCGGTAAGGCTGGCTACCGTGTTGAATTTTGAAATTGAGCCGGAAACTGCCACGGCCATTAAAAAACACAGCCAGTGGCTGGCAAAAGTTTCACAAGAAAGAATCCGGGATGAATTCGTAAAAACCATTATGGCTGACCGTGCCGCCGATGGTGTTGAGCTGTTGCGCCAAATGGATTTACTGAAATTTATCGTGCCGGAGCTTCTGGAAAATTACGGTGTTGGCCAGAATAAGCATCACATTTATGATTGTTACCAACACGCCTTAAAGGCCTTGGAATACACCGCAAAAAAGAAATTCAATATGCAGGTACGGCTTGCAGCGCTTTTGCATGATGTTGGCAAGCCCAGGGTGAAGGTTGGCGATGGCAAAGAGTCTACCTTTTACAACCATGAAGTGGTGGGGGCAAAAATGGCTTATACTATTTTAGATCGTTTGAAATTCTCCAAAAAAGATATTGAAAAGATTGTAAAGCTGATAAAATACCACATGTTTTATTACAATGTGGACGAAGTTTCAGAATCTTCGGTGCGGCGCCTGGTAAAAAATATGGGTCCGGAAAATATGGAAGAACTCTTACAGCTTCGTGAGGCGGATAGAATTGGCAGCGGGGTGCCCAAGGCAGAACCTTATAAACTGCGCCACTTAAAATACATTATAGAAAAGGTTTCCAAAGATCCTATTTCAGTGAAAATGCTAAAAGTTGATGGAAAAAGCGTGATGGATGTATTAAAGATAGAACCCGGACCGAAGATAGGACAAATATTAGATGTCCTATTAGGTTATGTGTTAGACGACCCTAAAAAAAACACTAAGGTATTGTTAGAAAAAGAAATTTTAGCTTTGGGTGCGATAGATGATAAAAAGTTAAAAGAGTTAGCTGGAAAGAGCAAAGAAGAAAAATCAGAAGTGCAGACGGAGCAAGATGAGAGTACTAAGAAGAAATATTGGGTGAAATAGCTGCGCTCGGGTATATTGCTCAAGGGTCACTGTTGATTTTGCCAGCGCAAAATCACAGTTCGCGTCTCAGCGATTTTTCGCCTCATCGGCGAACCATGCAAAATCGCTTCCGAAGCGTCCCTTGAACAATACACCCTCGCTTCGTTTTGCAAAAAAAGAAGGTCTTGCTGAAAGAATAGCAAGGCCTTTGAATGATGTTCTGGTTTTTGAAACTCCCCTGATAGGATTCGAACCTATACCTCTACCGTGACTAGGTAGCGTCCTGACCAATTGGACCACAGAGGCTAAGAGCATCTTCCTTGAGGCTATGCTATTATATTAAAATCTTATTGTCAATACTTTTTATGCAAATTAAAAAACCGGTTTCGGATGATTCAGTCTCCAAAGACGCTACTTTACTTGCTAAATTGAAACTGGCAAAAAAAGAAATTAAAAAGGGTAATTATTTTACTCAAAAACAAATAGAGAGTCTTTACAAAAAATAATATGATCGGAAAATTTAAGGAGCGATGGCTAGACAGGGAAGGGGCAGGGGGAAATCCTGTTGTGCGCCCCATTGAAGAAAGAGAAACCGATGATAAAAACGAAGACGGAACGCGCTACGGCAATCCGTTTGAAGTTTTAACTCCCGAAGAATTGAAAGAACTAGAAGAAAAAGAAAAAATAGCCAGGATAAAAGTGCCTCAGATTCCGCCAGAAATGTATGAAGAATTAGACAGGGCAATGGGAGAAGGCCAAGAAGAAAATGCCCTTGAGGTAGAAAAAGATTTGCTGAAAAGATCTCCCAAATTAAAATTTATTCAATCAGCGCCCGCCCCCAAGAAAACGCTTGCAGGATTTCTGAAACGATTATTCAAATTTTAAGAAAAACAAAAAACCGCCGAGGCGGTTTTTTGTGTTGTTTGTTGCGAAAGGCTTATTCTTTAACGGCGCTTGGATCAACTCCGTGCGCTTCTGGGGCTACCATGCAGCAGTCTTTGACCGCTTTGCCTGACCCGCAAAAACACATTTCTTCTTTGCCACAGCAAACTCCGTACATTTTGCCGGAGCCGCAAGAGCAGGTGGCTTCTAATTTAGCTTTTTGTGCTTCGTCCATATTTTTAAGTAAAACTTAATTTTTTTAGAATTGCAACTGCGACCTTTGCCTATATGCCCTATCATAGCATTTAATTGTTAAAAATGGTATGGTAAAATCAATATATATCATTAAAGAGATAAAAATATGGAAAATAATATCACTCCAAGTAACGAATTAACAGCTGGCCCCCTCGGCCGTAGCCCCTTGGGGCATAGCCCGACGGGCGAGCCTATGGGCGAGGTAAAAAGAAACTTGCCCCGTGATGTGTTTTTGCATCTTCTGGCCATGGTAACCCTGTACTGGTCAGCCATCAGTTTTATTACCCTGTGCCACGAAGCATTAAATTATTTTTTCCCGGATATTATAAATTATGGCTACATGGGTGTAACCGGGTCTATGCGATTTGCCGTTTCATCGCTCATTATTGTTTTCCCAATTTTTATTTTGTCTTCCTGGTTTTTAAACCGGATTTACGCCAAAGAATCGGCCGTGCGCGAAAGCAAAATCCGCAAGTGGCTCATTTACTTAACCTTGTTTGTGGCTGCGCTGGTCATCATTGGTGACCTGGTGTTTGTCATTAACACCTTTTTAAACGGCGAAGTTACCATACGGTTTATTTTAAAAGCTCTTTCCATTATCATGGTAGCCGGGGCGATCTTTGGCTATTATTTAGATGATGTCAGAAGGAATATTTCTTCGCCATCAGCCAAATATTTTGCTTGGGTTTCTTCATTGGTGGTGGCATTGGCCATTATTGGTTCGTTCTTTATTATCGGCTCTCCCATGAACGCCGGTTTGGCAAGGGTTGACCAGCAGCGCGTTAATGATTTACAGGGTATTCAATACCAAGTAGTCAATTATTGGCAGCGCAAACAGGCATTGCCAACCAACTTGAAAGATTTAAATGATCCGATTTCCGGCTACGCCGTACCCGTTGACCCCAAAACTAAATTGCCATATGAGTATACTGTCAAAGATGCGACTAATTTGAGTTTTGAACTATGTGCCACCTTTGAAACCGCGGCTATGGCCAATAATCCCAAAACTGCGCCGGTTCCGGCAGGTTATTACGACGCGTATTCGCAAAACTTTGACCATGCCGCCGGCCGGGTCTGTTTTGACCGGACCATTGATAAGCAGCTCTATCCGCCCATCACTAATCCGGCGAAATGACCACTAAAGAATTAGGCGCGCTTGGTGAGCGCATAGCCTGTGAGTATCTTGTGAAGAAGGGGTTTAAGATTTTGGGGAAAAACTATAGTATAAAGTTTGGAGAAATTGATATTATCGCGCGCAAAAAGCAAAAGCTTTTTGCGCGCTTTGATAAAACCATCCATTTTGTTGAAGTGAAAGCCATTATGGGCAACGGCCAGCAGGATTTTTTCCCCGAAGAGCGGGTGGATTATAAAAAACAGCGCAAGTTGCGCAATATGGCCCAGATTTGGCTGCAAAAAAACAACTATCCCCAAGATATCCCCTATCAAATTGACGTCATTGGCATTTTGGTCAATGAAGCCACCCGCAATGCCAAGCTCCATTATTTCCCTAATGCAGTCCAAGATGTTTGACATCGGACTTGCATTCTGCTAAACTCATAATTAATTAATGCTGAATTAACTCATGTCCGTCTGAAAGCGGACATCTTTTTTTAAAATCCTAAATCCGAAACCCTAAATCCTAAACAAATCCAAAATTCTAAGCCTTAAGACGTTTAGAGTTTAGTGTTTAGAATTTAGAGTTTCTTTTGCGGAGCAAAAGTTGTGGACATAAAATCTTTTCAACGGGCGTTGGCCCAAATTGCGGAGGCGCGCGGAATTTCACCCGAATCAATCATAGAAACGATTGAAGCGGCTTTGGCAACCGCCTATAAAAAAGATTACGGGCAAAAGGGGCAAAAAATCAAAGCCAAGTTCAACCAGGTGTCCGGTGACGGGCAGTTTTGGCAATTAAAATTAGTGGTTGATGAATCTATGTTGTACACACCAGAAGAAATTGAAGAATTAAAAGCCCAAAAATTGGTGCCGGCCGAAGATTTTGACCGTTTGCAAGAAGGTCAGGAGGCGCCCAAAAAAGTGGTTTTTAACCCGGAAAAGCACATTATGATTGACGAGGCCCGGAAAAAAAATCCGGATATCAAGCTGGGTGAAGAACTGGAAATTCCCCTGGTTTCAAAGCAAGATTACGGTCGTATCGCCGCCCAAACCGCCAAACAGGTGATTTTGCAAAAAATCCGCGAGGCGGAAAAAGGGGTGATTGCCGCCGAATACAAAAGCAAAGAAGGTGAAATTATTTCCGGAATTATTCAGCGTATTGAGGGTAGTACGGTATTGGTGGACATTGGCAAAACCCTGGGCATTTTAAACCGCGAAGAACATATTCCCGGTGAATTTTACAAACAAGGCCAGCGCTTGAAATTTTACATTGTAAAAGTGGAAGATACCCCGAAAGGCTCGGCCGTGCTTTTGAGCCGCGCATATCCAAAATTGGTTTCACGATTATTTGAACTTGAAGTGCCGGAAATTGCCAGTGGAATTGTGGTGATTAAATCCATCGCCCGCGAACCGGGCTATCGCACCAAAATGGCAGTGGCTTCAACGGAAGAGCGCATTGATCCAATTGGTAGCTGTGTTGGCCAGCGCGGAACGCGCATTATGGCGGTCATCAATGAATTGGGCGGAGAAAAAATTGATGTGATTGCTTGGAATGAAGATCCGGAAAAGTTTATTGGTAACTCGCTGTCCCCCGCTAAAATAGCCGCGGTAAAAATTCAAGAAAATAATTCCGCCACGGTTTTTGTGCCAGAAGATCAGCTTTCGCTTGCCATTGGAAAAGAGGGCAGGAATGTAAGATTAGCCGCCCAATTAACCGGTTGGAAAATAGATATTAAGACAGCTGATAAGCCAAAGGCCGCGGAAGGAGAAGAAGCAAAAGAAGCAAGCGAAGCGCAGCCCCGTAGTGAATCCATGGATTCTACTACTGGGGAAAAGCCCCTTGGCCGTAGCCAGACGGGCGAGGCAAAAAAGAAAAGAGCAAAAAAAGTTAAGGAGGAGGAATCCGCCTCCGCTGAAGCTTCGGTGGACGAAGGCACGCCTTCGGAAGAGTCCCCTGCCGAGGAAACTTCTGTAGAGGAAAAGCCAGCTGAGGAAAAATCAGCGGAATAAAGAACAAATTATAATTTATGAAAAATAAATTAGGGATTACGGCGTTGGCTATTGCTCTCTTTCCCATTGTTCTGTTTTTTGTTCTCCCTCTTACTTCCCCGCTTAGTGCCACTGATTCTGTAGAAATTTCTACCTACTTGGTGTTCATTATTTTATTTATCTTTCTTGCAGTTACCACTTTTGTTCTTTCAACTTTCGCATTACGGAGAGAGAATGAAAAAAAAGTTTTTCCGATTTTAGCAATTATCATGATACTTTTACCCATTATTGCAGTTGGAACCTTTATGTACCAAGATTACAGGACTGCTAAAATTGTTTCCCACTGGGAAACATATACCAATAATGAGTATGGATTTAAAATAAATTATAATGGAAAATGGTCTGCCATTAACACAAGCGACAAAAATATGCCCTTGCAGTTAAAACATTCTTCTGGATGCATGCTTTCTTATGGAAAACTAGATACTGAAGCGTTAAGCAGCAACTACGATTATCATCTCGATGAATCTACGCGAGATTTTTTTGAGAAGGAAACTAAGGATATTTATCTGTCAGACAGTTATTTTCGGATTACCTCTTTTTGGCAAAGAAATCAAAATGGTGGCGGAACTAAAAATATTGGTGTGTATATAAATCATTTCCCCCAAAAAGACAGCCAGAATAGTTTGGTGTTGCATGAAAACGGACTAGCTATTGATGGCGACTGTACGAATGACTTTCTCGCATTACTAACGAGTGGAATTAACTTATCTAGTTCGCTGTATTCTATTACTCCAGAATCAAATGGATTAATTCAAACAGAAGTAATTTTTAACTCGGTGGGCTTCAGTGGTGATCCGCAATGGGCAAAAACAAAAACAGTTTTAATTTTTAAGGATCAAGGCGGTGACAAAGAGGTTATGGCTTACCTTGACTTGTATAGTAACTCTGAGCCTCAAATGCAGCTTGTGGGAAACAAGGCCTACTTCGTGGATTTGTATGGGCAACTTTCTTCTATCGATCTTTTGTCAAAGCAAATTGAAAGTATTGATTTGCCAGGGGTTCGTCGTGCACAAAAATCCACGTTACCTGATGACGTAATAAATGACTTCTTTATTTACAAAGATATTTTGTACTATCTTTCTGGGGAAAATTGCAATTATTATATGGCAGATTGCAGATTAACTCTTTGGCAGTACGATTTGGTTTCAAAACAGGGGAAAATATTAGCAGAAAACATTGATTTCCCGTCTATCGTTGGTTACGATCCCGCTCTAAATAAATTATATATGAGATGGACTTTTGGCGATGCGGGTGCTTACGCGATAAAAATTAAAGAATATGATTTTAAAACCGGCCAAGTTCGCCTGGTGGCCGCAATAAGTCATGGGCAAGAAGATTTTATAAATACTCCCGATGATCAAAAAATAGAGGCATTATATGAACGACTGAAAAATCAGCTTGGTAGGCTTTCTGGGATCACCGTGGCGAAAGGTCAGGTAGTTAAAAATCAGACAATATCTTCCAATGAATACGTCGGCATCAGATACATTCAAAATTAAAAATAAATGAAAGAAAGAATTTTAACGTCCAAGGGAATTTTAATTATTCTGGTCGCGGCAATAGTATTGTTTGGCGGGGGTTTTTTGATAATGCAAAATGCAAATATCAAAAATCGAAATGACAATGCAAAATTTCAAAATGAAATGTCCAATTGGAAAACGTATAGAAGTGAAAGTAATAAATTTTTTGGGGGCTATAAATTTGAAATAAAATATCCAGAATATTTTACAATCGAAGATAATGATTCGCCATATGTCTTTTTTGAGAAGAATATTGATAACGATAGTATTAGGTTGTTCTCTTTGAGATTAAATATATGCGAGATGTGCAATGAGCCCAGCCCATTTAATGTTGCTGTGACTGGTGAAATGAACGATCCATTTGCAGTAAAGGGTGGATATGTATATTTTCAAAGAGTTTTAAATCAGAATACAAAGAATGTAGAAGCATTGTCTTTCGAAAGGGTAGATTCCAAATATATAGCAAAAGATTATAAAGAAACA
This sequence comes from Candidatus Staskawiczbacteria bacterium RIFCSPHIGHO2_02_FULL_43_16, assembly GCA_001821935.1. Lineage (GTDB taxonomy): Bacteria > Patescibacteriota > Minisyncoccia > Minisyncoccales > Staskawiczbacteraceae > VGLO01. Next base: position 34,597 of record MHOU01000003.1, on the reverse strand, counting down.
GATATAATAAAAGAAGAAAATGTTTATTCCTATTATTCACTTACTCCTACTATCGCAACGATTATAAAGTATGGTAATGGATCAATAGTATTATCAATATTAGGAAATAAAGAGATAGACATTGAGAAATTAAAAAGAAAAGATTACTCTGACTTTTTTGAATTAGAAGATTTAAATACTAGAATACTTTCCACGTTTAAAATTACAAAATAATAAAATTAATAAAAATAATTAATAGCAAGTAAGGTGTCGCAACGCAAATTAGGCCTAGCTGAATATTATATATAAAAATTTCAGCCTGATTTGCGAAGTGAATTTCCTCGCTTCGCTCATCAATTCATGGCTCTCATAACTTATTTCCCAATTATCGTTTCGTTGTTTACCATCGCGTTTGTGGTGTTTTTGGTAATGCAGATTCAAAAATCTCCAGCTGCCAAAGATAAAGCCGTTGCTATTACTCAAGCGATTCAAGAAGGCGCAATGTCTTACTTAAAACGTCAGTATAAAACCGTGGCTGTGGTTGCGGTAATTTTGTTTATAGCGCTTTGGATTTTCTTAGGTTGGGAAATAGCCATTGGATTCTTATTGGGAGCAGTATTGTCAGGACTTTCAGGGTTTATTGGTATGATTGTTTCAACACAAGCGAATACCAGAGTTGCTAAAGCCGCTGAACGCAGTATGGACCACGCCTTAGACATTTCATTTAAAGGGGGATTAATTACCGGTTTAATGGTGGTGAGCTTAGGATTGATTGCCGTTGCCGGATATTATTTTGCCACCGGAATTGAAGGTTTGATTGGTTTAGGTTTTGGAGCTAGCTTGATTTCCGTATTTGCCAGAGTTGGAGGCGGAATTTACACCAAAGCCGCCGACGTGGGAGGCGACATGGTGGGAAAAGTTGAAAAAAACATTCCCGAAGATGATCCAAGAAACCCGGCCACAATTGCTGACCAGGTTGGTGACAATGTGGGGGACTGCGCAGGTATGGCCGCAGACATTTTTGAAACCTATTCGGTTGCCATGATAGCCACTATGATTTTGGGCGCCCTATTATTCCCAAGAAGCCCACAGTTTATTTTACTGCCACTAATGTTGGCCAGCGTTTCAATGTTAACCAGCGTCATTGGAAGCTTCTTTGTAAGGCTTGGCAAAAGCAAATCAATCATGGGCTCTATGTATAAAGGCTTAGCAGTTTCAGTGGTGCTTTCAGCCATCGCTTTTTATCCACTTATCAGCAAAATGATGGTAGGCCAAGATATTACCGTTATGAATTTGTACTTATCAACCTTAGTTGGTTTGGTAATTGCGGTTGGAATGTTTGTTATCACAGAATATTACACTTCTAAAAAGTTTACGCCGGTGCGTTCAATCGCCAAAGCTTCTGAAACTGGCCATGGCACCAACATTATCCGAGGAATTGGTTTGGGTATGCAATCAACCGCTTTCCCGGTTTTGTTAATTGCCGCCGGAACCATGCTGAGCTTTTATTTCGCGGGCATTTACGGAGTGGCACTGGCCGTAGTCAGCATGTTATCCATTTCAGGAATTGTAGTTGGTGTTGACGCCTATGGCCCAATCACCGATAACGCCGGTGGAATTGCTGAAATGAGTGGAATGCCACCGGAAATCAGAAAAATTACCGATGCCCTTGATGCTGTTGGAAACACCACCAAAGCCGTAACCAAAGGTTATGCCATTGCTTCGGCTGGTTTAGCCGCCTTGGTATTGTTTTCTGCTTACACTCAAGAAGTTTCAAGCAGGATGGGCGGCGGAATGCTGGTATTTGATTTGTCTAACCCAAAAGTGATTGTTGGTTTGTTAATTGGAGGTTTGCTTCCCTACTTGTTTGCAAGCTTTTTGATGGGTGCGGTTGGAAAAACTGCCGGTAAAGTGGTTGAAGAAGTTCGCAGACAATTTCGCGACATCAAAGGTTTAATGGAAGGCACTGTCAAACCAGAATACGGAAAGTGCGTTGATATTGTAACCAAAGCCGCCATTAAAGAAATGATGATTCCAGCATTAATTCCGGTAGTTGCCCCAATTTTGGTGGGTATGTTTTTGGGAGTTGAAGCACTGGGGGGATTGTTAATTGGAGCTACTGTTACAGGACTCTTTGTGGGCATTTCTATGACCACTGGAGGCGCCGCTTGGGATAATGCTAAAAAGTACATTGAAGAAGGAAACCTGGGCGGAAAAGGCAGTTTTGCCCACCAGGCAGCGGTTACCGGAGATACCGTCGGCGATCCCTATAAGGATACAGCGGGACCCGCAATAAATCCTATGATTAAGGTGTTGAATATCGTGGCGTTGTTGATCGTTGCTTTCTTAGTATAAAAAAAGAAGCCCAACGACGCGTCGTTGGGCTTGGGCGATTACTGCTTTCTCCAGTTTGTGTTGAAAGCGAGGGCAAGAATGGCCGTGATGACAACGATGGCGAATGCCAGGATATTTCGGCTTCCCTGGCCGAAGATTTCTTCTATCCATTGTCCCACCGAGGGATTTGAATAGACAAGCGCAAATGCGATTATCAGTATAATCGCTACAAACCAGTGAATCGTCAGTCTGCTTGGCATAAAGCCTCCTTTTGAAGGGGAACTGATTTAATTGTATTTGAGAAATAATAAAAAGCAAGTGAAAATGGGGACAGAATGGGAACAGCCACCATTTTAAATAAAAAGTACCATAAATCTCACGGTCGTTAAATTCACGGTACCGAGTAAAATAGCGTAGACGCCCCTGCCTACCGGCAGGCAGGCGACGTCCATATTAAATACTTTACATCCCCAAATAAACTTATGGAAAATTTACTTAACAAGAAATGTTTGCCTCATGATAAATTAGTTTTGCTTGGCGAGCACGAAATTAAAGGTTATCTTTCTGAATTGAAAGAGAGATGGGAGTTTTTAGAGACTCAAAAAATTGTAAAAGAATTCAAATTTGAAGATTTTGTAAAGGCAATGGAGTTTGTAAATAAAATAGCCGTGTTGGCAGAAGAAGAGGGGCATCATCCGGATATTGCAATCAATTATAGTAAAGTGGAAATTACGCTTTGGACCCATTTTGTAAACGGGTTGTCGGAAAATGATTTTATAATGGCGGCAAAGATAGATAATATATAAAGAATAAAAAGCGTAGCAAGGTATCCAGCGAAAATGGGGTCACAAGGGAATGGTATGTTCTCATTTTTTACAAAATGCGAACTGAGTGTCGCTACGCTCCCTCAAACCCCATTTTCGAGGTGAATTTCCAAATCCCATTTTATTATAAAAAATAAAAGTCTGGGATAAGTGTTCGCCAAGGCTCCCTTAGCTTCGCTCCATAAATTCATGAAAGCAGAACTAAAAAAATTGCCAAAGTCGCAAGTAGAGATTAACTTTGAGTTAGATGAAAAAGAGTTTGCGGAATATTGGCAAAAGGCACTGGAACATTTAAAAGGCCATGTGAAAATGGATGGTTTTAGGCAGGGGCAGGTGCCTTTGGAAATGGTTGAGAAAAAGGCGGGGGCGGAAAATGTGCTGATGGAAGCGGGAGAATTGGCGGTGAAAAAAACGTATAGCAAATTTGTGGCAGAAAATAAACTGGAACCCATTGGCGACCCGGATGTGCAAATTGTAAAAATTGCCAAAGGAAATCCCTTTTTGTTTAAAGTAACCGTTGCCGTGTTGCCGGAAATTGAATTGCCTGATTACAAAGAAATTGCCAAGGGTATAAAAAGCAATGAAGTGGCGGTGTATGACAAGGAAATCCAGGAAACGCTGGAATATTTGCAAAAAAGCCGGGCCAAGTTTTCCCAAGTTGACGCCCCGGCCGCAAATAAAAACTTTGTGGAAATTGAATATACTAACAAAGATATCAATGAAGGTAAAACCGTCAAGGACCGGTTTATTTTGGGTGAAGGAGGGTTTTTGAAAGACTTTGAAGATAATGTTTTGGGAATGAAGGCGGGTGACCAAAAAGAATTTTCCGCTAAGTTTCCGGACAATGCTATAAATAACCTTGGTGGTAAGATGGGAGATTTTAAGGTGAAAATGATTTCCGTGCAAACCATGGAATTACAGGAGATTAATGATGATTTTGCTAAAGCGCTAGGCGTATTTGAGAGCCTGGTGGCTTTGAAAGAAAATTTAAAAGAAGGCATTACAGCTGAAAAACAAGAAACCGAAAAACAACGCAAACGCGGTGAATTATTAAACAAAATTGCTGAAAAAGTTAAGTTTGAACTACCAGAAAAAATGGTCCAGTATGAACAGGAAAGGTTATTTGAAGACATGAAAAATGGCGTAATTAGCCGGTTTAAGATGACACTGGAGCAATACTTGCAGAACGTGAAAAAAACCGAACAAGAAGTGAAAGATTCTTTCAAGTTAGAAGCGGAAAAGCGCATTAAAGATTTTTTGGTATTGCGCCAGGTTGGCAAGGCTGAAAAGGTGGAAGTTTCAACGGCGGAGTTGCAAGAGGAGATGAACAAAGCCGTCAAAAATTACAGTAAAGAGCAGTTAGAGAAAATTGACATGGGGCAGTTAAGGGAGTATAGTAAAGGAGCGAAGTTTAACGAGAAAGTGTTTGAAAAATTAGAGAGTTTTTCCCTTGGCCGTAGCCAAACGGGCGAGGCAAAATAGTAAAAATTAAAAGATGCCAATAGTACCAACTATTGTAGAAAAAACGCAGCGCGGTGAGCGCGTATACGACATATTTTCTAGGCTTTTAGAAGAGCGTATTATTTTTTTGGCTGGGCCGGTAACCGATATGAACGCAAATGTGGTGATAGCGCAAATGCTTTACTTGGTTAGCAAGGACCCCAAAAAAGATATTAAGCTTTACATTAACAGCCCTGGCGGTTCAGTAACTGCCGGTTTAGCAATCTATGACACGATGCAGTTCATCCAATGCCCCGTTTCCACCATTTGCGTGGGTCTTGCGGCTTCCATGGGAGCAGTGCTTTTAGCAGCCGGTTCAAAAGGCAAACGCTTTGCCTTGCCTAACGCCGAAATCATGCTTCACCAGGTGGCCAGCGGAGTCCAGGGACAGGCAACGGAAATTGAAATTGCAGCCAAGCAGATTATAAAAATCAAAGGTAAGATCAACGAGATTCTGGCCGGTAAAACGGGCCAACCCATGGCCACGATTGAAAAAGACACCGACCGCGATTTTTATATGACAGCCGTTGAGGCCCAAAAGTACGGGCTGATTGACGAAGTCATAGAGGGAACTAAGTAGATTTTCAAAAATATCATGTGTCATGTACGGGCCCACTACGTTGGTGGGTTTATTTGTTTGTAAAATTATTAAATGTTAAAAAACATGGACACTATTATACTATCACTGCTCCTGGCATTAGCGCTGGGTGGCGGAACTATTGTGGGCTACTATATCCGCCAATCCATTGCCAAGCAACGGGCTGGCTCTTTAGAAGCGAAACTGGTCAAAAAGGTACAGGACACCAAAGAAGAAACGGCAAAGTTAATAAAAGAAGCCGAAGTAAAATCTTCAAAGATTTTACAAGATTCCCAAAAAGAAGTTGATGATAGGCGGAGAGAGTTTTTGAAAGCCCAGCAACTTATTTTAGACCGAGAAAAACTGCTGGAAGAAAAAATAACCGGGTTTGAAAAGAAAGAAGAAGACCTTGGCCAGAGAGTGGAGAAATTAAAAGAAGTCAAAGAAAACTTAGACAAACTGCGTCTTGAAGCTGAGGGCAAACTGGAAAAAGTAGCCAGCCTTACGCGCGAAGATGCCAAAAAAGAATTATTGGGCTTGGTTGAAAAAGATTCAGAAAAAGATTTATTAGAGCGCATGCGTAAAATGGAAGAATCCGGCCAGGATGCGCTGGCAACCAAGGCGCGGGAAATTGTAACCCTGGCCATCCAAAAATGCGCCGTGGCTCACACGCTGGAATTAAGCACCACCACCATCACCCTGGCTAGCGAAGATTTAAAAGGCAGAATCATCGGCAAAGAAGGCAGAAACATTAAAACTTTTGAAAAACTGACCGGGGTTGAACTGATTTTAGATGAAACCCCCGATTCGGTGGTTATTTCCTGTTTTAACCCCATTCGCCGGCAGATTGCCAAAATGGCACTGGATAAATTGATCGCCGACGGCAGGATCCAGCCCGCCAAAATTGAAGAAAAAATCGCGGAAGCCACGGCAGAAATTGCCGATGTAATTAAAAAGGCCGGGGAAAAAACTATGTTTGAAATGAACCAGCTGGCCGCCCATGAAAAACTGGTGCAAATTTTGGGCCGGCTGCATTACCGAACTTCCTATGGCCAGAATGTATTGCAACATTCCATGGAAGTAGCCTTAATCGCCGAAACCATTGCCGAAGAACTGGGGGCCAACGCCCAGGTGGCTAAACGCGCCGGCCTGTTCCACGACATTGGGAAGGCACTGGACCAGCAAATGGAAGGTAGTCACATTGAGATTGGCATTAAAATTTTGGAAAAGTTTGGTGAAAAAGAAGAAATTATCCATGCTATGCGCAGCCACCACGGTGACTACCCTATTGATTCTATTGAAGGCACCATTGTCATTGTGGCCGATTCCATTTCCGCTTCGCGCCCAGGAGCCCGCAAAGACAGCATTGAAAATTACTTGCAGCGCTTGAAGGCCTTAGAAGATATCGCCAACCGCTTTGAAGGGGTAGAAAAAACTTATGCTATTCAAGCCGGTCGGGAAATCCGGGTATTTGTGAAGGCCGATAAAGTGGATGATTTGGGCGTGGCAAAAATGGCTCGCCAAATTGCCGCCAGTATTGAAGAAGAATTGAAATATCCGGGGGAAATTAAAGTGACAGTGATTAGGGAGAACCGGGTGATTGAATATGCCAGATAAACTAAAAGCGTCGCGCCCGAAGGCGCGACGCTTTTAGTTTACAAAAAAAGACACCAACTTCGGTTGGTGCCTTGGGAAGTTAGTGCCCTCCGTACGCATCTTTTCTCCATAAAAATGAAATGCGTACGATACGATTGGATTCATCCACCGCAAAGAATACGCGGTGCTTTCCGACAGACCATTTTTTGCACTCTCGATGGTCTATGGCTTTGCCTATCATTTGCCGTTGAGCCACCTCCATTTCCAGAATCCCGCAAAGCTTCTTGTAAACGATAGTGGGATTAAGGTTTTGATAGTTGGCATTCGCCATGATTTGGGCGAGTTTTTTCACAAATCCTTCTTTGTCTGGCGGCAGTGCTTCTTCTAAGCCATTTAGTCTGCAAAAAAATGTCCACGGCTTGGGATTTTTAGTGTTGCCGGAGGGCGGTTGGGCAGCCGATATTAGTTTGTTCTTTCTCTTGATGAATCTTTCAAGCTTTCTTTCTTTTCTTTGTTCAGACGCGGAAAAAATTTTACTTACCATGTGATTCTCCGTAGCTGGATTGTGGGTTGGAAAAGGGCGACAATCATATTCTAACAAATATTTTTGATATGTCAAGAACTTTTTTATACTCCTGTCTATGCAAAAGCCGCCCCGCGAACGGGGCGGCTTTTGGTATGGGCGATCGAGGAGATTCGAACTCCCGCTAGCGCTGCCACAGAGCGCTGTGCTAGGCCACTACACTACGACCGCCATGATTTTTAAACCATGTGCCCTCGGTAGGAATCGAACCCACATATGCGCCTTAGAAGAGCGCTGTTCTGTCCATTGAACTACGAGGGCATATCCCCTGGGGTTATTTTGGATGTTATCATGATTTTTTGCCTTTGACAAGGAAGATTTTTTGAGATATAATCCTAAGCAGATTCTACTTTTAAGTTTTTGGTAATTTGCACCTTGATTCCCGCTCCCAAAGATATTATGATAGACTAATGAAGCTATGCAAATATTGCAGTCAATATTATCCTGAATCTGATTTTGGGGTTGCCCTTTCAACGCCCGATAAAATCTACCGTCGCTTAAAATGTCGGTTTTGTTATGGTAAAACTAAGAAGGCGCTTGTAGAAAAATACCAAAAAATATTGGATGGGTATAAGATAAAAAGTGGGTGCATAAAATGTGGCACAAAGGATCATCGAATCCTAGATTTTCACCACACTGGCAATGATAAGGAGTTCTCAATTGGATCTGCGCGCTATAATCATTTTGGGATAGAAAGAGTGAAAAAAGAAATTGGAAAATGTGTTGTTGTCTGTGCTAATTGTCACAGAATAATACATTATGGGCAGGTTTGGCATCACGATCAGCGGTTTCAAAAATTACCTAAGATAGCAAAACGGGGTATAGTGTAACGGCAGCACGAGTCGTTTGGGACGACTTAATCTCGGTTCGAATCCGAGTACCCCGACAAAAGAGCCCCTTCCTTTGCGGTCTTAGTGGGCATTGCCCGCCGAAGCCCGATATGGCGGGCGCAGGCGGGTATCGTATATCGGTATTACCTTAGCTTTCCAAGCTAATGAGTGGGGTTCGACTCCCCATACCCGCTCCAACCAAAACCCCAAAAAAGAGCCTATTTTTAGGCTCTTTTTTTGGGGTTTTTTGAGCCATTTTACCCTCTAAAACGCCTATTTGACACCTGCGGATAAATGTGGGATAGCTATTGACAAAGGTGCTTGAGTATGCTAATATCAAGACATGCTCAAAGAAGGGCATTTTTTAGTGGATTTTATACTATTAAGCCTAATTTATGAATAAATCTTTATTGATTAGATCTATCCTTATGGGCTTTATTGTGGGAATCGCCTTATATGCCATCGTAGCCCCAAACACTACCCATGCCGAACCTAATAACACCGCAAGTGACACAAAAGTCACTTTGGTCTACAATGGACACCTTACCATTTGCAAGTTGGATAAATCTCACTATGAAGTGGTAAAAACTATAAAGGGCGTGGTATTTACCGGATATTCAGACACAAAAGATCAAACTGACGATAGGGAATGGGAAACAGCCTCTGGGAAGCACGTGGCCGACGGGTTCATTGCTACCAACGACTATCCCTTCGGAACAATTGTCATGATCCCCGAATTGTTTGGAGACAAGAAATTCGTGGTTGAAGACAGGATGAACAAAAAGTATACCGGCAAGAATCGAGTGGATATTTTCTTTCCGAATAAAGAAGAGGGAAGACAAAAAGCAATAGAATTTGGAGCAAGAAGGGCTACTATGTTAATCGTGCAAAGTTAAAAAAACCGGGCCGCTGGGCGGCCCGGTTTTTTTGTCCTACAAGCTATCCCTCTGTTTCACTCTTTTTTATCACCAATAACGTAAGAGCCGTTGCGAATATTCCGAATAAGAAAAGAATGGAATACACCGCTACGCTTGAAAACCAGGCTGAATTCAACCCTCGTTCTTTCAGTTTTTCCTGCTTTTGCTGTTCTGCCTTGCAAGCGGCAGTGTATTCTTCATTATACTTTTGCATTTCTTTCTCGTACTTTTCCATGGCAGCCTTGTCTTCTTTGGTCATAACCGTTCCGGGCATCATGGCGGAAGATAGCGCAGGGTACATGGGCGGTGTCAAACAATAATTGCTATATCCTGGGCCCATGCCCATTCCTCCGGCGTACGGGTCCATTTTAACCGAAGCGGCTTCAGGGGCTGTGGTGGTTTTTATAACGGATACGGCCAATTGCCGCACTGACCAAAATGTCAGCACCAAGGTGGCAATAAGGATAATCCACAAGGGAATTAATCTAATAAGTAATTTCATCTCTTTTTTGCTATTAAACTTCAACCGACCTTTTTACTACAAAATAGTGCCGAAGAAGGTTGGCTTTCCGAACTATTGCCTCAAATCCATAATATCAGAAATAGCATCAATGCACTATCTAGTCTTACTATCCGGGAGTAATATCGTGAAAAGTCCCCAATCCCGTGGGGCTTTTTAATGATACAAACCTCTTTATTTTTTAATGATTTTGAGTTAGTATTAAGATAACAATTTAATAATTGAATTGCCTAAACTCTGTAAATTTTTACGGAGCATGGCAAAGACCACTGCGACATAGAGATGGCATTTCTACCTGCCACACGTCGCAGTGGTTCCTATTCGCGAGGATAGGAGATAATATCCGAAAGGGTGTTATTGGCAAGGGGAGGTGCCTTTTCTGTACTCCCAAATCCACTGCGACAAAAATGAAATTTAAAAAAAACGTAATTACGATTAACGGGAGGAAGTTTTTTTATTGGCAGAAAAACCATATGCATAAAAAGGTCATAGTTTTGTTGCATGGCTTTCCTGGCAATCACAGGGGATTGCTTGATTTAGCAAATGACCTTGGTGATTACAGATTTATAATACCCGATTTACCTGCTTGTGGGTTTTCAGAACCCTTGCATAAAAAACATAATTTAAAAAATTATAGCGATTGGTTGAATGATTTTTTGGAAATTTTGTCTGTGGAAGAAGTGATTATTATTGGTCATTCTTTTGGTTCAAGAGTTGCCTTAATTTTTACTAATCATTATTCTAAAAAGGTTAAGCAACTTATTCTTATTGCCCCCGTTTTAAAAGTTGAGGGATTGCTTGATAGGATTGCTTCGCTCTACTTTGAAATTACAGAAATGCTACCAGAATATTTGCAAAAAATAATGATATCTAATGGTTTTGGTAAAAAATTAGGGGATATGATTATTTTTAAATCAGCCAACCAAAGAATACATACAGAAATAATAATCAGGGATATTGAAGAAATTAAAAAATTAAGTCCGCAGGTGAGCAATGATTTATTTGATGAATTTCATAAATTCAGCCTTATTCCATTTGGTAAAAAAATAAAAATAAAATCTTTGATAATCGCTGGTGAATTAGACCGAGTTGCACCCCTATATTCAATACAAGAATTTAGCCAGCAGTTATCTGGCTCCACATTGGAAATTATGAAAAATTGCGGACATCTTTTACCGTTAGAAAAACCCAAAATCACGGCAAATATCATAAGGAATTGGATAGAGGGCGTTCACCCCTCAACTATTGACATTATACCATAATATGCTATAATTAGGGTATAGTGAACTTTGACAAATAAACAGCTCTTTTTCACCTTGTTGGTGTTAAATCTGTTTAAGGGCGTTCTTTAAGGGAGGATATCGTGGAATTTTCTTGGCTGATTTTTGCATCGGTAATGGTCGCCAATGTCGCGTGCATCGGTGTGATGCTTCTGGCGCAGGCGGTGGACAGAAATCTGCCGTCGCGCAACTCATTCATTCCGATGACCAAGCAGAGGTTCCTGTACATCCAAGACTTCTGGACAATGACCTGGGGCGACGGGATCGGAGTTCTGCTGATTACCAACGCCTTTGTGCATCTGGCGGTCAAAGACATCACCAACTTGTGGTGGAGTCTGCCAATCGTCGTGGTCAGTGGCTTGGGCTTCCTGAAGATGTGCCTTGGCAACGCCCACAAGCCCGATTACGGATTTCCCGATCGCGACAAAGTGAGCTTTGCTGGAATCCTGCACCTATTCTACTTTGGAGTAGGAATCGCGGCCAGCGTGATGTGCGTGTGGAACCTTATCACAGGTGACCTTCGAGGTCCGGTGATGTGGACTGCACTCGTCGGCGGAGTATTCTACATCTTGTGTTTCATCATGGAAATGAAGTCGGGTAATTTCGACCAATTGAACCCGGCGACATTCCTTCTGGCGGACGATGAAATTCCGCCAGCGCCAAAGTCACCTGTTTTCCAGGTATTCGAGGCCATAGGATGGATCTGCGCTTGGATCTTTTACCCAGGTGCTATGGCAGTAGTCGTAGCACACAAAAAGGCTCAACAAACAGCCAACCCCAAAAAGTAGGTGATCACTTTCGCCTACCATTACCCCGAAAAAGCACGATGCTTTTTTGGGGTTTTTAATTACTGCATAGAACACGAAAAATTTGACAATGAACTGTAAAAAGTGTATGGTATAAGTAGTTTCTGAAACGTTGCTCTTAGCGAGAAGCTAAAGGCATCCATCCGACTTTGGCGAGATGCTAAAGTCCCAAATGTGGCGAGATGCCACAGAAAGAGGTGCGTCATGTGTCAGCATCAGAGTAGGGAGAAGATCGCCGCGTTCTTCCAAGAGTTTCCCTTTTTGACAAGGATTGTCAAAGAGAGGAAAACCTGCGAAGTCAAGGTGTCGAGAGTGAATCTGGCCACCGTGAAGGCGCAGGGAGATTTCTATGTCTTCGACAGGCAGGGGGTCTTGCTCGGAGAAACGAGTGCGTTGTGGGACAGAACCCTCAACGACACGCTCAACCGTCTCGGCATCCAGAACATGGGATGCATCGTGGAAAAGACGATTCATGACCCTTCTTACGGAGGATACGGCTTCTTCTCCTGGCTGATGGACTTTGTTTCCAGTCACATCACCTACAGCATCACCGTCTTCAAGGCGCCCAAGGATTTCGATCCGGCAAAATGGCTGGAAGAAGAGCGCCGTGGCGTTCAGGACGAGGTCCGCAATGAGATCGCTCAGGCGGGTGGCGAGATGTTACTTAATGACTCTCGGAAGGAGTACCCGATGAGTGGCCAAGCGTGGCTTGGGGTGAAGTTGCGTCTTCACCTTATCCTCTGCTGTTTCGTGCAAGGCGGACTGGCTATGTGGCCGTTCGTTGAACAGGCCGTCAAAGACAAGCACTACAAAAAGTGGGGGAAATAACCCACTAAACATGACCTCGAAAGAGCACCTTTGCTCCCTCGAGGTCTTTTTCTTTTCTTTTTTAAAATGTATGATTACTTAAAGAAAAAATATACCATTAATTAAAATCAAGATATGAAAAATCCAGACGGCTTAAATCGCGAAGAATTAGAATCTCCACAAGAACAAGTGGCGGAAGCAGGAATTGAACAAGCAGAAGAAACTCGCATAGAGGAGGAGATAAGGGAAGTCCAAGCGGAACTTCGAGAGGGTGTCGGCGAGCTTAATGAGCATTTGGACGAATTAGAAGAATTGCAAAGCGATGAAAGTTTGTCCGAAAAAGCAAAGAATGTTCTAATGGCAGGTATTAAAGAAATTAAGGACTATGTATCTGCCAATTCTATGGTTAATATGTTGGCGGGAATTGCTATGGCTGGAACCGTGGGTGAAAGTATTCGCGAATTGGCATCGGGCGACAAAGATATTAAAGAAGTGGCTACCACGGTGTTAGGCGGAGTAGTATTTTGGGGAATTGCCAAAGCCGTGGCTTATTTAGGATGGGGAAGAAAGGCGCAACAACAAGAAATGGCAAGAGCTGAAAGAGATAATGAAGCGCAAGAGGCTGTGCCAGTAGAAGATGGCGAAGTCGTGGAGGCTCAACCAGTTGAGGAAGTAGAGGAGGCATTACCATCAGAAGATGATACTGAAAATCAAATAAAAAAGCTAAAAAATGACCTTGATGAAAAGTATAAAGATAAGACAGAATAAACTAACAATAAATAAAAAACTATGGCAAAAACATTAACAAAAAAAGCAATTAAAGAGGCATTGGAAAAATTAAATAAAGCCAGCGTTTCTCCCAAAGAAAAATTAAAACTACTGAAAGAAATAAATTTTTTTGTTAGGAAAACAGATAAAATGGTTACGGATTTAATTGTAAAAGTTAGAAAATAATTCTCATCCAAAAAAGCCACGATAGTATTGTGGCTTTTTTGGTAGATATTAAGCAATGAAGCTCTTAACCATTCACAGGAAGTTGGGGGTTAGTATCTTCTATTTCGTACTCTGCTTCGTCAAAAATCGCCGTATTCACGTCAGCCACAATCTTTGAAAGGGACAGACACTCCGGGGAGGGCATGGGTGCCTGAAGGATAGAAGCAAATTTATCAGAGACAAAGTATAATTTGGCGGCTTTTCCTGATGTATTGCTTGGGTCTTGATACCAGTCAACAAGCCCAAGTGCTTCTAACTCTTTTAGGGTTCTACGCGCGGTTTTCCCTGATTTTCCGACTTGTTTGCCAATTTCAGTTGCCGAACGTCCGCATGTTTTCACAAGAATACCCATTACTTCTGACCTATCTACCGGCATAGTTGATAGGATGACAGGCCTGATAACATTTATTTCATCTTCGCCCACACCAGCGTTTCCGTTGATAAAACTCAAGATTTGAAGTAAGGACTTTAGCTGATTGATTATTCTCCAGGGCTGCTCTACCTGAAAGTTATTTATTTCATAATATTCCACCTTTTTCCCTGTTTTTTCGTCTGTAAAACTTGATTTTTGCGTAATAGCAATGCCACGAGCCCGGCAAATAAGCAGAGAAATATCACTAATTTTATCCTGGATTTCCTTAGTTTCATCAGCAGGTTCGTATTGTTTGATTTTTTTGATGAGTTGAGTGCAATAGGAGGACACTATTTGCCGTGTTTTTATGATTTTTTCTTTCCTGTTTTTCTCATTCCAAAAGTTCTCTAAACTTTGGTTCATTTCATCACTGTCTAATTCCGGAAGTCGCAGGAACAAAAATCGTGGGCCAAGCTGTGTCGCATAGTTATAGTGTTTAATCAAAATTGAAGGCGTGATGCATCCGATCATTGAAAACAACGAGCTATAGCTAATCAGTCCCCTTGTGGCTGTGAACTTTTCGAATTTACCGTCAAAGATGCTTGTCAGATCGCCAAGGATCTTTTTTACCGTTTCCTCGTTCAATGAAAAGAGAGTGTTCAGATCCTTTATGATAAATGCCTTGTTATCAATGAGTGGCAGTAAATCCTGTGGTTCTTTACCGTCTTTTGGCACAAACCCAGAAGCAAACGCATTCTCTGTAAGCGTATCCAATGTATAGACTTCATCTGTCGCGCTAAATAAACCAACAAGCTCGGTTTTTAACGACGATGGTACTCCAATGAGAAATAACCACAAAGGAGGATTGCATCGTAATTGGGAAGAGATAATGACCGCTGTGATTATTTTTAGCGTACTTTCATGGATAATACCTATTTCAGATATAGCATCAAATACCTCTCCGTAGTCTATGTCCCTAGCCAGCAGTGGTAGTTTTTCTTCCTTTTCCCTCTCCTCTTTGTCTGCCGCCAGTGATTTTAACCTTAGGTTATTCAAATGGGGAATATACTTCTGGGCGTCCGCCTTGGTGATACTGAAGTGTTCTTTAATATTGTTCAGAATGAACAATTCTGCAGTTGTCCTTTCAATATGGATAAGAGCCTGAAAAATGGGACTCAACACCTCCATTAATTTCAATTTTGACATGTCAACAGGTATTTGCTCTAGCATTCCCTCTATTTTTTCCATAGAAACCGAATTATCGTATACTCCTGTACAGTGTTGTATAGCAAATTCGACGGTGTGGTCTCGGTAATCCTTGCGCTGTTGTGTCTTTTCTCTGTTGCCAAGCGGAGAAGCAAGCCACAAAGATTCTATGCGAGAAGCATCCTTGCCGACCCAAAAAGCAAGGTGTGAACAGAGAGAAGCATCAGCCACTGATTCATCTCCATCAAATTCTGAAGTATCTCCGTTGTATAACAACTTGATAGCTGAACCATTCTTAGAAGCAAACATTTTTTGAAGAACCACATCGTCGCTTAATTCAATCTCTTTGCTTGTTGGGCTATGGAGTGTATTTTTGGGCTGTTCGCCTTTTTCCCAAGGATAACCAATGATTGAAAGCAAAGATTCAGCTTCCTCTGGTGTCACTAGCCTAACAGACTTTATATCTTGGTAGAAGTTTTGCGTCACAGTGAAGTACCTTCCTAAAGTATAAGCCTCAAAATTACCATGGCGATTTGCCTTAAGATTAAGCGGAGCAGTAAGTTTGAGAAAAAGATGCAAACCAGTTCCAGATGGTGATACTTCTGTATAAGTATTTGCCCTTGTGATAAGTTCTGCTATCTTTTTCCTTTGTTCGTGCGTTATATCCCTGCCTTCAAGGCATTTGTCCACATCTATTCCCAGTAATAGACCTGTGAACACGATACCAATGCCGCTAAAACGGCTTTGTGCGGCTATTACTTCGTCAAAGGTACTCCAAGTCACCGGATCAGTAGTGCTTGCTAGTTTCCCATTTGGCATATAGGGCACTTTTGTTTTTTTGGCATTTCGCATCTCAAGACGCCAATTTACCCAGTATTCATCGCTTGGCTCGGAAAGTCCATAGGTTTCTTTAAAGCCAAGAAAAGGGTTAATTATTTTGATATTTACCCACTCACTCAACTCTATCTCTTCGCACAGAATTGTGCTATAATTTATATACATTTGATTGATTAATTTAATTAGTATTGCCCCACGTTTCTAGCGTGGGGTTTTGTTTACAGTGCTACTGGAATTTACCAGCAGGCACTTCGTTTACTTTCGGCGCTCCCTTGCTACTAGGCTTATCGAGCCAGGTTTGGCATCGTGGACACCTTTGGGGACTACTTGCACGAGGAAACCATTGATGATCACACTTTTCGCATGAACGCCTAAAAATAAATAATTCATTTATATCTTTTGTATCCATAGATTTTATTACTACTTATTGTTAATGATTTGATCATTATCGACCGTATTGCTTTTTATTCAGCAATACCTTATTTGTAATCATAGCTCAGTCCCTTTTTATTCTTGATTTAAGCAAAAAGCCCATATTTAGTCTGGAAATAGGGGCTTTTTGTGTACTTTTAAGCTTGTTCTACCAGAGGATGCTTTTGAATAATCGAGCAAAGCTGTGTCAAATTGCCATTTTTACTGAGCTATACCTAGATAATATCCACAACTCCCCTGCACGCAGGATGGCTTCAAATCTCCGATATACAGGGGCTATTGGATTGGTTTTGGCGGCATCACCTCGCTATAGCGCGGAAACCCTTGACGCTTGCCAAAGTATCGTCTTAAGCGCTCAGCTGGGTAAAATTTTATGATTTGTCTTGGCTCAATTACTAAATGTGCTTTCCCGCACCACGCCGGCCGTCTTTTCTGTTCCATCGATACAAAATCCCCCAATCCCGGTAATCTGCAAAACTTATTTTGACGCAGTTCCTCATGCACCAATACCAGCAAGCCGGTATAAAAAATCAGAGCCAAGTCATGGTCAACGAAATTGCTTTGTTCGCTAAGTAACCGATAAAACCTCCGCCGATTTAGCAGTTCTTTACTTTTTAAATGCCCTATATCTGGTTTCCATGCCATATCATAAATCATACAACAAGCCCACTGTTTTCCTCGTTTTGAAAAAAAATGCGCAAAATTTTCAGACTGAACCGGGGATCGTTTCAAAAGGGGTCCCATTCCCTGTGGTGAAATAACCGTCTCTCGGTTCCTCTCAGTCTGAGGCTCAAGTCACGCCTTGAAGTTAGCTAAACGACCCCCCAATGTCTATCGCCCAATACTCATTCATCAGCACAACCATGGTCTACCAACTTTTATAAGTGGAATATTTTTAAATAAAACGCCACTGATATTCTTTGGCTGGCTAGTCGAACCAGCCTGGCACAAGCATTCACATTATTATGAATAACATAAAAAGAGTTATGACCATCACACGTGCTCCCGGGGATGATAACAGCAAACCTATGCTAAGGATTACCAATAGTTTTTTGCTCAAGGCAGATTTCTCTATTGGCAGTAAGTTCGAAGTCAAATACGGCCAAGGAGTTAT
This sequence comes from Candidatus Staskawiczbacteria bacterium RIFCSPHIGHO2_02_FULL_43_16, assembly GCA_001821935.1. Lineage (GTDB taxonomy): Bacteria > Patescibacteriota > Minisyncoccia > Minisyncoccales > Staskawiczbacteraceae > VGLO01. Next base: position 17,110 of record MHOU01000003.1, on the reverse strand, counting down.
TACTATTACTCGTCTGCCGGTTCAAGGTGAACCGGCTGGCGGTTCAAAATAGACGTTAAATGATTAATAATCATCAACACTCCCTAGTCCGGAGTGTTTTTTAATACATCAAATAAAAATATGTTTGATCCAAATAATAGAGTCCACGTTAACTACTCCGTAGATCGGGCAAGTGATGGCACAATTATCAGGTCATCAATAATGGTCAATCTTTATGAAGAAAGTGTTGAAGGTGCCGTTAAACTATACCGAGAGATAAAAGAACAGATTGAAGTCGTTGAAAAGAGCATGGGTGGACAAGTAAACCCCAAAGAGGTTATGGCTTTCCCAGAATGCCCAGACCATAAGGTTAAGATGCTTATGCGAACTAGGAGGGCAGATGCCGGAATTTTCTTCGGCTGCCCACATTTTGGAAGCAGTGGTTGCTCCAAGACCTTACAGTATCCGGTTATTCCCAAAGCCGATGTTCGCTAACCGATTGGCGGTGAGGGACTTTAGTAATATTAGTAATAATAATACTAAATTTCCCAATCTTATGAATGAAAATATAGAAAATAGTGCTATCAGCGTTAAAAATGGATTTGATGATGAAGCCACTAAAAATATCACTGCTTTTGGCGGTGTATTAAGGCGTATCCGCAAACGTCTAGTTGCTGAGGAATACCTTTATGTATATTCTGGCGGCAAGATGTGGAATATTTTCAAATGTGCGCCAATCCCATTCTGCGAAGTCGAAATTAGTGAAGAAGATGTGTGTTTTGTAAAATAATATTAACCATAAATAAACATATGGAAATTACACAAATAGAAAAAGACATCATTGCTGGCAAATACCGTGATTATTACCTCATCTATAACCGTAAAAGCACGGACGACTCAGATAATCAGAAAAATTCTATAAAATACCAACTGGCAGAAAATACCAGGTTCGCTTTCGTAAAAAAGATTCCGATTGCCCCCATTTCTCTGGACAACTTTATCAAGGACGGAGTTATTTCCGAAAAACACTCTGCCTTTAAGGAAGACTTTGACATGGTGTTTGGGGCGAATAATAGCGTCCAGTACCGCGTTGAGCGTCCCAAGTTCTATAAGTTGGCCGAATGGCTTAACAAGCGCTATTTTAAAGGAGTGATATTCCTTTGCTATGATAGAGCATGCAGAAACAAGGGCGACGAAACCATACTCCGAAAATTAATGAGAGCTGGAATTGATGTACAATTTGCGCTGGCTACTTATGATAAAACAAGTTCGGGCGAGTTACAGATGGACATAGAAGGCACATTTTCAATCCATCATTCCCGCGTTACTAGGGAAAAAGTAATGCTAACCATTCATAAAAGCCGTGCGGCGGGCTTGTGTATTAATAAGGCGCCGGTTGGCTATCTGAATGAGGGAAATATGCTCCACAAGCCAAAAGACCCCCAGCGTGCGCCGATTATAGCCAAGCTCTTTGAAATGTATGCGACCGGAGAATGGAGCTTGATGGACCTTTCCAGATGGGCGATTGAGCAAGGATTCACTATGGTGCCTGCTCGTCGGCACCGAACAAAAGAAGAAATGCTGGCGGATGATGGGGATGATGATCCGGCAAAAATTGAGCAAATAGCCCGTATTCCCACCTATAACAGTATTCATAAAATCCTAATAAATCCGTTCTATATGGGCATGATACGAGGTAATGATGGGCAGTATATCAAGAGCACCAGCCATGAAGGATTAGCTAAGCCTGAACTCTTTGCTAGGGTTCAAGCACAACTGAAAAAGAGCAACAAGAGTGCTCACTACATTAAAGTAATTGATTACCCATTTCGGGGAATAGTACGTTGTACGGACTGTAGTCGCTTGTACACTCCTTATGTGAAAAAGGGGATTATCTACTTTGGTTCACGCTGTGCTCCGGGTTGCACTAACCCCAATAAGAACTTCAATTTGAATTTTCTTACTAAAGAAACTACAGAAATCATGGGCAAACTCTTGCTTACAGAAGACGAGCTTGCTGGTTTGGATAAACTAGCGAATACTGATGCCGTTGAATTGGATAAAAAACGCACCAATCACCTGGAAGAAGCTGAGCGCAAGAAAAAGAAAATCCTTGAAGACTTAGCCTATATGGACGCCAATAGATTGTCGCTTCTTAAATCTCGTGCATATAGCCCGGAAAAACTAGCCTCTGAAGAAGCAACTTTGAACCTTAGCTTGAACGCATTAAATAATGTACAACAGGCTTCCGGGGCTTCTATGATAGAAACTATCCAAGAAGTGATAAAACTTTCCGAACTGCTAAAAGAAGCCCTTCCCACCTACCATTTAGCCAGTCCGCAAGAAAAAGAGGAATTAGCCAAGATTGTATTTTCCGAACTCAATTTATCCGGCAAAACACTTGATTTTAAAGCTAAAAACGGCTTCCAATCGCTTGAAAGCCGTTTTGAAACTCGTTTTGTTGCTCCTTGTGCCCGGGGTGGGACTCGAACCCACATGAGTCGAAACTCACGACATTTTAAGTGTCGCGCGTATGCCTTTCCGCCACCCGGGCAAAAATTACAACTTGAGGCCTAGGCGGGAATCGCACCCACGTATAAGGGATTTGCAGTCCCTTGCATTACTACTTTGCTACTAGGCCAATGGGTATTATATTATCACCTTTTCGCTACTTTTCAATTTCCTTAATTTTTTCTAACAATTCTTCCACTCGTGAAGCTTCCGCAACTTCTTTGTCGCGCACGAACATAATTTTAGGCACCGGGCGCATGTTGACCATCTTGTTAATTTTTTTTTGCACATCATAGACGCCTCTGTTGAGCACCCCAATAACATGGTCGGTTTTTTCTTCGGGCATGACAGAAATATAGGCTTTAGTTTGGATTAAATTGGGCGAAGTATCAACGTGGGTCAGCGTCACCAAAGCCCCGCTAAACCCAAAATCCGCAGCCAAAATCTTGCTGATTTCGTGTTGCAGGAGTGAATTCACTTTTTCAATACGTGTTGACATTGCTACTAGTTTTTATTAATATTCCATTAGTTTTGGGAAACCACACCTTAGCGAGAAAGGGGCATTTCTATGCTCAAGCCCTGCGTGGAACTTGGTTGCAGTGGCCAAGTAGATATTACCAATATCAAAGGGGTGTTGGCCAATCTTGCCAATGCTAATCCTGGCTATTGGACTGTAATCGATGTGTGTGAATGCCCCTTGTGCCGCAGGCTCTACTGGCCCGGCGGCAAGCCCGTGGAGGGAAATGGCGGCAAGAAGGTTTTTCGGGTGCATGATCGCAATACCGTCAAGGCTAAATAAAGCCCGCGTGAGTTTGTCGAGACCCAGGTAGTGATATCTGGGTTTTTCTCATTTGAAAATTCAAATATTTCAAATTGATTTCAAATTTTAAATTGTAAATTTCAAATTAGAGTATTCCTTTTTGCCGTTCCTCAACGTACGCCACCAGAATATCCCCCTGTTCAATTTTGATGTTGCCTTCAAATAAAATCCCGGCCTCGTCCCCTTTTTTAAGCAAGTCAATATCTTTTTTGTCGCGCTGTAAATTAACAATCCGGCCTGCGCCCACTTTTACATCGGCGCGCACCACGTCCAGCTTCAAGCCTTTTTTCAATTCACCTTCCGTAATTTTTCCGCCCACAATTTGGCGGTTTTTTTCAGCCCAGAATACCAAAATGGTTTTCAATTTCCCCACTTCTTTGCGTACATTTTCGGCGTCCAATGATTTTTCCATGCCATTGCGCACCTCTTGGATTAGTTCATAAATAATATCAAAGGTTTTGATGCGCACCCTTTTTTGGGTGTCATTGCGCATCAGGGCCAGCACGCCCGGGTTGATTTTCACCCGAAAGCCAATGATATGGGCGCCGGTGGTTTCGGCCAGCTTGGCATCACTTTCGTTGATATCCCCCACTTCGGCTTTAATGACGCGCAGGGTTACCTGGTCACTTGGCAAAGTTTTTAACATGCCATCAATCGCTTCCAGTGACCCGAAGACATCGCCTTTTAAAATAATATTGGCGGTTTTCCTTGAGCCATCACCCTCTGCCGCCCCGCCATAATTAATTTCTTTTTTATCGCCATGCGTTTTGATAGCCGCGCCGGCCGCTTCCATGCTGGGGTAACTTTTTAACACTTCACCAACTCCCGGCACCTTTTCAAACCCCAATATAATGGTGGGCGATCCGGGCATGACCTTTTCCACGGTTTTACCCTGGAAATCTTGCAACAGTTTTATCTTGGCCATGGCCGTCTGGGTGGCGACAATATCTTTGGCAAGCAGAATGCCCTTTTGCACAATTACCGTCGCCACGGGACCTTTTAAGCTGTCCATGTACGATTCTATCACCAGGGCCTCGGCCGGGCTTTTTATATCGGCCGTCAAATCCTGCAAATCGGCCACCAGTAAAATAATTTCCAACAATTCGTCTATACCCGTTTTTTCTTTGGCAGAAACTTCAACGCAGGGCACGGTGCCGCCCAATGATTCCACAAACACATCGGCGCGCGAAAGTTCTTCTTTTATTTTACGGGGGTTGGCGCTGGGTAAGTCAATTTTATTTAGCACCGCAATCATGGGAATACCAGCATTTTTTATGGCACTGATGGCCTCTTTGGTTTGGGGCTGCACAGATTGGGCGGCATCAACCACTAAAAGCGCAATGTCAGCCACACTGGCGCCGCGCGTACGCATGGCGGAAAAGGCCTCGTGGCCGGGAGTATCAATAAAGGTGATATGCTTGCCGTGTTGCTCCACTTCATAAGCTCCAATATGCTGGGTGATTCCGCCGGACTCTTTGGCGGTAATTTTAAAATCTCTGATGGCTTCAAGCAGGGAAGATTTTCCATGATCCACGTGCCCCAAAACCACCACCACCGGCGGGCGTTTGATGACGGGTTCAATTGGTTTTTTCGGCGTTTCCGGAATTACTTGAGCCTTTGTCTTTTTGGGCTTGACTGCCGAAGCAGTTTTCTTCTTTATCATTCAATGATACTAGCTTAATTTTCGTCAAAATTCAATTCTGTGGAAGGGATTAGACCAGATTAGAACCTATATTGAAGAAGAGGTGGAATCCCTTATATGATTGACGATAACGAAATAAAATAGAATTATCTAATTTGGTGTTAAGTTCTATTCATCGCCTCTTTTGCATATAACTTAACAGCTTCATTAAGATTAAACTCCGGTTTATCCAAATCTTCTCTACTAAACCATCTAATATCTTTATGCTCACTATTATTTAATACAAACTTATCAGATTTGGCTTTGGCAATATAATATAGGCCGATGTGTTTATGAATTTCGTTAATATCATGGATATTTAAAAATACCGGAGCATATAAAGATTTTGTGCCTTTTACTTGAAGATTTGGCTTGCTCCCCACTATTTCAATTTCCAAACCGCATTCTTCTTTTACTTCTCTAAATAGTGCCTGCTCTGGATCTTCATTCAATTCAATGTGTCCGCCAATCTGCAACCACATATTGTGTTTTTTATGGAATATTAAAAGAACCTTCTTGTTGTGAACAATAAAAACGTCGACGGTAAAATCTATTAAGTCGTGGATGTGGGGCATACTTTTTTAATTTAATTATTCGGTTTTATTTTTACTGCTTAACTATGATTATATCATATGAAAAAAGGGCAAAGTGGTCAAACTTCGCCCCGAGACTCTATTGGAGAGTCTCATCGATGACTGAAAGGACATGCCTTGCCTGGACGAGGTCGGGCAGACGACAATGGCCGACACCACGGATTTCCGAGAAGAAATCCCGCATCTCATCAACATACCCGTCGTTGATGATAGTGGTGCCCAAATCCCTTTCTTGCCAGACGGAACCAGAACGCTTGGTCGTCGTGGCATGGCCTGTCACCGTAACACTTCGCAGGGAATCAAGTGTTACTAGTCCACCGCCCTCAAGGACAGCTGTTGCTTTGCACGTAAATGCGTTGGCCGCATTCGTGGCGAAAAGGCAGGTCATCGGACATCGCTCGTTCTTGAAAACAACCGTAAGCGATTCTGATTCCCCTTCTCGTGACCAGAAAGCGTTTTTCACTTTCGCCACATTGCCAGCGACTGCTGTGACAAAGTCAATCGCGTGGGTCAGATGGGTAAGTGAGAACGCCTTTTTGGAACCGAGGTTCCAGCGTTTGCCACGGGGGCCAGAACCGATATACGTCACTTCCAAACACATCAGTTTTTCTTCCTTGAGAAGCTCAATGAAACGAGCACTTCCGCCTGCGTAGCGGAAGACGTGGCCGAATCTAATGACAAGGTCGTGTGGCATTCCATCGCCAATGATCTCATTCAGGGCTGTTGCGTCGAGTGCCGCTGGCTTCTCGCAGAAACAGTGCTTTTTGAGCTTCACTGCTTGTTGCAGGACAGTCTGATGAACCTTGGGCCAGGAACAGCAGACAACGCAATCGATGTTGTCCCAGAAACTGGGATCGGTTGCGTCCTCAACAACCACTGCCTGCGGAAAACGTGACGAGGCCCATTCTCGTGAATCTGCGTCCCTGTCGCAGAAAGCCGAGAAAAGGACATTGTCCTGCGAGATAATCGCAGGGAACAGTATCTCTTTGAAATGAGGCCCGACACCGATGACACCGACACTGATTTTAGTGGGTGTGGTCAGTAGAATCTCCTTTTTGTTAGGGTGCTAAAACCGTTGCTTACAATACTATAAAAGTTTCAATAAGTCAAATAAAGTTTCCGAAAGATGAACTCCTTAATATCACCATGCCATTCCCGTAAAGGACATTCATAGCCGGTTAGAACCTGTTAAAACACCCATAAATACGAGGGAATTGTATAATTTATACGCTAAGAATCTTGCAGTGCGGAGGCGGGAGGATTCGAACCTCCGAGGGCCGTAAAGCCCAATAGTTTTCGAAACTATCCGAATAAACCGCTATCGCACGCCTCCTTATTGCCAACTATATACTAAAAATGCCCCTTCGCGGGACATTTTTTAATTCGCTTGGTGTTCATCATTTTTTACCAATACCTGGTGCCAGTCGTTGTAATCGTAAATGTCTTGCAGAATCATGCCGCACACGGCTCCGGCAAAAAAGGTGGGCAGGTACAAATAATCTATCAGCCAGACAGTCCCCAATATCATCATGCCTAAAATCCAATGATGCAAATGCAACTTCCACTTTCCCAGATCCAAAAAGACAGAATCTATTTTGCTTTTATGGACAAACAGGTGGCAAAACACCTTGCACAGTACATACCCCGCCACGATTCCCACGGTAAATAGCATAGAATAGTAAAGCGAGGTGGCTAAGACTACCGCGGGTAACAGCATTTTCACTTTCCTGCGCCTGGCGTCAATCACTTCCGGATTAAATTCGGCCATATTTTTCCTTTAAATTCTTGAATAATTTAAGCTCCAAATGCGACCAATTGGTTATCCACAATGCATTCATTTTAGCATTTTTAAGGAGGCTGGTCAAGGTTGCTGTCTATCATCAAAAAAGCAGTCCACAAGCTGCTTTTGGCACACATTTTGTGCCCTCGGTAGGAATCGAACCTACATCAGAGATTTAGGAAACCTCCGTCCTATCCATTGAACGACGAGGGCGCAATGCTTAAATAGTAAACCAAAAATCGTCTATTTGCAATGCTGAAAAATATTAGGTACAATGACTAAATTCACAACATTTATGTTCGAAAACCAATCACCTATCACAAAAATTGCTAAAAAGGCCTGCCCGGCGGTCATCACCGTCATTGTTTCCAAAGACCTGCCGAAAGTGGAAGATTTTTACAGCTTTCCATACGGCGGAAAAGAATACATGATGCCCATGATGGATAAAGACGGCAAGGGCGTACTGGAAAAAACCCAAGTTGGAGGCGGGTCCGGTTTTATCATTTCACCCGACGGTTATGTCATGACCTCCAACCACGTGGTAGCCGACATGTCGGCCGAATATACGGTTATTTTAGACCCCCAGCACAAATACCCGGCCAAAGTGCTTTCCCGGGATCAGATCAATGACGTGGCCATATTAAAAATTGAAGGCAAAAACCTGCCCCACATTCCGTTGGCGGATTCAGACGCCATTGAACTGGGAGAAGAAGTGGTGGCCATTGGCAACCCGCTGGGTGAATTTAATGACACGCTTTCGGCTGGCATTGTTTCGGGCTTGTCGCGCTATATTTCAGCTTATGGTGGCCTGGATCACCAGATGCAGAATTTGCGGGGGCTGATACAAACGGACGCGGCCATCAACCCCGGCAACTCCGGTGGGCCGCTGGTAAACATGGAGGGCAAGGTGATTGGCATTAACACCGCCACCATTATGGGGGCCCAAAACATCGGCTTTGCCATTCCCATCAATTACGCCAAAAAAGACTTGGCGGAGGTGAAAAAATTCGGCAAGCTGGTGGTGCCGTTTTTAGGCATAAAATATGTTTTATTAAGCCCCGAAATGGCAAAAACCAATAAATTGCCCGTTAACGACGGTGCCCTGGTGGTGCGGGAGGCGCTGGGCGAGGCGCCGGTCATTAAAGATTCTGCCGCCGACAAGGCGGGAATAAAAGAATTTGATATTTTGCTGGAATGCGACGGACAAAAAATTACGGTGGAAAATTCCCTGGGCAGTATTTTGCAAAAATGTAAAATCGGCAGTGAAACCAGCTTTAAAGTGTTGCGTGACGGGCAAGAGCTGTTGTTGAAAGCGGTGCTGGAAGAAAAGGTGTAAATCCGCCGCAAAAAATGAAACCAAAAACGGGCCCCGCGGGGCCCGTTTTTATGCTGACCGTGGGCCGCGCTTCGCGCGGCCGTCAAAATCCTCAATAAAAAATCAAATTGTTTTCTAGTGGAGCGGGTAAGGGGAATCGAACCCCTGTACTTTGATTGGCAACCAAATGCACTACCATTGTGCTATACCCGCCTTCGGTCGCAGAAGCGACCTTCGGCGGGCAAAGCCCACTTGAAGATCGCGGAGGCGACATTCATTATTTGTGCCGCGGGGGTGAATCGAACACCCGACCAGGCGCTCTTCCTGTTTGGACTATATCATCACCCCGCAAAATTGCCCTAAGCAATCGCGGGGGCTGGGCGCTTCCGCTTTGATGTGAATCAAAGAGTACTCCTTAAAGGATAGTCTCTACACCTTCCCCTTTTGCAAGGGGCTTGGCTCGGGATTCTGTTTGATATTATTTACAAACCATTCCCCGAATTCACCCAGTTACAAATCTGCATTACTGCAGAATGGCCCGAAGATTCAGGCGTCTGCTCTACCACTGAGCTACCACGGCGTGGTATTTTATTAAACGAACGGTGGACGATGCAGGACTCGAACCTGCAACCCTCTCAGTGTAAATGAGATGCTCTGCCAATTGAGCTAATCGTCCATAACGGGTGCGCGGGACAGGAGTCGAACCTGCACGCTTTTGAAGGCACCAGCACCTCAAGCTGGCGTGGCTACCGTTACACCACCCGCGCGTGTTTTTATTTAGTTTCTTCGGTAGGCACTACAATTTCCGGAGCCTCAACCACCGGCGCTTCCGCTACAACCTCTGGCGCAATGGCGGCGCTCAAATTCCTCTTTTTCAATTTAGCCTTGGTGCCTTTGGCAGTTCTCAAGTAGTACAATTTTGACCTTCTTACTTTACCTGATTTTACCACTTCTATTTTTGCAATAGAAGGCGAGTGTACAGGGAAAATCCTTTCCACGCCGATTTGCTCCACCACTTTGCGCACGGTAATGGTGCTATTGATGCCCTTGCCGTGTTTGCGGGCGATCACCAAACCTTCAAAAATCTGGATCCTTTCCTTGTCCCCTTCTTTGATTTTTTGGTGCACTTTAACCGTATCACCGGGCCGAATGTCCGGCATCGTTTTCAGTTGCGACTTTTGAAATGTTTCTATTTGTTTATTCATGTTTTTTTAAACTAGTTAGTATATTTTTTAAATCTTCCGGCAGCTCCGATGCAAATTCTTTTGCTTGTCCATTTGGTAACATAATTTTCAAGTATCCTGCGTGTAAAAATTGTCTTTCTAGACCCTGTGGTTTTGGAGAATCTTTGAACCCATATAACTTATCTCCTGCAATCGGATGCCCTACATAAGCCAGGTGGCACCTAATTTGGTGCTTCCGGCCGGTTTTGATTTGAACTTCCAATAGCGTGTATTCGGCAAATCTTTCTAAAATCTTATAATCAGTAATAGCTTCCCGTAGGCCTGTTTTCCCTGTGTATTGCAGTGAATGGGCCGCTTGTTTACGCGGGTCACTTTTAGAGCGGCCAATTAACGTGTGGATGGTGCCAGAAGCCTCTTTTACTGTCCCCGTAGCCAAAGCCGTGTATTTCTTTTCTACCTCTCTATTTTTAAACTGTTTTTGCAAAAAAATCAAGGCTTCGGGGGTCTTTGCCACCAATAACACGCCAGAAGTGTCTTTATCTAACCGATGTATCATTCCGTAACGCGGCGCTTCACCGGTGTTTTTTAGGTCAGGATACTTCTCTAAGAGTAAATCAATAAGGGTTTTTTCACCGGAAATATCACCTTCCGGAAACACAATAAGCCCTGCGGGCTTATCAATCACCAACACATCCTGATCTTCGTAAATAACGGGTATATCCATGGCTAAGTATTAGACCTATTGGGCAAACTTCCGGTGTAAGTAATTTCTTCTTCATCAATACGGCGGACGGGTTCTTCTGTTTGTAATTCTTCCAGCACTTGCGCCACCAGTCCGGGAGTTCTGGCAATAATAAAAAACCCTTTGCCTTGCTTTGGGGTAAAGCCAAGCTCTAAGAGAATGCCGGCAATCAAACCATCAATGTTAAGGGGGATTTTCTTCCCTTTTTGGCTAGCAATTTCTGTTTCCACGGCAAGGGCCAGGTCAATGAAGGGCGAGGTAAAAGATTCCCGAGCGCACACTTGCAGTAACTGGCCAACCCGAGGGTCGGCGTCTTTGTATATTTTATGCCCGAAACCATACATGGTGGTTTTTTCTTGCAGGGCCTTGGCCACAAATTCTTTGGCGGAAACAATGCCCGCAAATTGTTTCATAGCCTTTTCAATGGCTCCGCCGTGGTAATCTCCCAAAGCAATTACGCCCGCAGCCACCGAAGCGTTCACGCTGTTGCCTCCGGAAGCGACAAACCTGGCAGCCATGGAAGAGGCGGTGCCCATGCCGTGGTCAATCACACTCACCAAGGCCGCCTGAAAAATAACAGCTTGCGTTGCGCTGGGCTTCCCTCCTTTTAGTAATAAATAAATACTTTCGGCAAATGAGCTTTCCGCTATGAGCGCTGATAAGGCCTGCCCGCGAATAATATGGTCGCCCGGCACGATTTTGGAAATGGAAGTATTAAACTTCATTTGTCTATTTTTGGTTTCTTAGTAAATTTTTTATTAAATCCGGGATTTGGTGGTGATA
>MHOU01000003.1:0-5713 GCA_001821935.1 Candidatus Staskawiczbacteria bacterium RIFCSPHIGHO2_02_FULL_43_16 | reverse complement strand
CTCCGGCGTGGCCCAGAGCAACGTTTCGGCCGGTTTTTTCAGCAAATTGGCCCGAAATGAAGGCCACCAGCGGTTTGGTGAATTTTTTTTCACGCACCATATCTGCCACTTGGTTTTCGTAAAATCCGCCGATTTCTCCCAGCATGACCACGGCATTAGTGTCTGGGTCGTTTTCCAGTAATGCTAACATGTCTGTCATGTTGCTACAAGCTATGGTGTCACCGCCAATACCAATAATGCTACTTTGTCCCAGCCCGGCCTGGCTTAACGCCAAGGCGGTTTCAGCGCACATACCCCCGCTTTTTGATACCACACCAACAGAGCCTCTGGTGTACATACTGCCCTCTGTCACATTGCCAATAGATCCCAATTTACCAAGGCAGGTATCTAAAACACCAATGGAAGAGGGTCCTAAAATAGTGCAGCCAAGTTTTTTTGACATTTCAAACATTAGAGCACTGTCTTTGACCGGCACGTTTTCTGTCACGATAACCAGGGTGCTAATGCCCGCTTGCATGGCCTCCTGCGCCGCGCCCAGCACGGCTAGCGGCGGCACGTACAGAACGCTGGTGTTGATGTCCGGGTCAAACGCCAAAGCTTCTTTTACGGTGTTGAAAATCGGTTTTCCCAAAACCTGCTGGCCCCCTTTGCCGGGAGTCACTCCGGCCGAAACTATTACGCCGGAAGCCAGCATGCTTTCAGCGGCTTTTTGGCCTTCCTTGCCGGTCATACCCTGAACCAAAACCTTGGTGTTTCTATGAATGAGGGTGGACATGTTTTTTACCGTGAATTACGAAATGGTTTCTTTGGATTTTCTTCAATTTTTGTGATAGAAATTTGATAGAATTTTTATGCTTAGCTACGCATAAGCATAAAAATTATTGCGGATTTATAGCCAAAAATTGGAGAAAAGACAAGAAATATTTCTTTAATTGTCCATTTCGTAATTCACGGTATAGGCGGCTGATTTTTCAGCCATTATTTTCGCGGCGTAACTCATGGGGGTTTCCTTGCCAAATAACGTAATATCAAGCCCCTGCTTTTTAGCAAAACGGCGCAACATGTCAAAGGCTTCTGTATCACGCGGACCGGCTCGGCGTATGACAATGGGGTATTTGGGTAAGGCAGGCAGATGGCTAATGCCTTCGGCAAACCCTGACAGTGTTTCAAAAATATCGGTAAAATTAGCAACGCCTCCAATTACCAGGCAGCCATGCAGGTTTGGCGCTGACAGGGTAATTTCTGTTAAGGCGCGCACTTTTTCCCGGGACGGGTTGCCTGAGTATTCGGTGTAGTTTGCGGGCTTTCCTCCCGCTTCTATTAAGGCATCCATGGCGGCTAGGGAGGCTCCTCCCCCAGAGGCCAGCACGGCAATATCGCCTTTCAGTTCCAAGAAGGTTTTTCCGGCCACGCCTCGGTGGTCGTTTTCGTCAATGTGCCGGGCGGCAAGTTCCCGGGCGCTGAATTGCTGGGATTGGCTTTCGGCCGCAATGGCATGCAGTTTTTGCTGGCGGGGCAATGCCGCGTCATCAATGGTGATTTTGGCGTCAGCGGCGTACCAGAAGCCCTGTTTGGTTTTGATAATAGGATTAATTTCCAAAGCCAGGCAATCAAATGCCACAAAGGCTTTATAGGCTTTTACCAGAACGTCAGCCAGTTTTTTGTTGCCCGCAATTTTGAAGCCTTCCTTGGCAGACAGTGTTGCCACTTGGGCCGGATGATGAGAGGTGATGGTACCGGTATTTTTTTCAATGTGGATGCCGCCCTTAGTGGAAAACAATATTATGGGGCGGCGGGTGAGGGTGTTGTAAGTAATAGATACAAAATATTCAGCTGCTATGGCTAGTTTTTGTTCAACCAGCACCGCGCCAACCGGCGTACCTTGGTGTTTTTTGGCAAACAGTTTTTTAATCTGTTTTTGCAGAGCCGGGTAACTTTTGGCATCAAGCACCAGGCCGGCTTTTTTGCGGCCTCCGCCCATGATCTGGGCCTTAACCATGACATTTTTATGTTTGGTAAAAAACTTGCGCAGCGTTGCGGCATCAACCGAATCTTGATTATTCAGCACCATGCCCGCGGGCGTTTTGATGCCCGCCATCTTTAATAATTGCTTGCCCTGGTGTTCTAATAGTTTCATGGTGATATCTTTTTGATGTAGTGGATCAATATCTCTCCTTTCTTAAAACTTAAACTTTTGTGGAATTTCTGGCTGACCACATTTTGCACCATGGCATCAGAACCGATTTCCCTTACTTTCTTTGTCTTAAACCATTTTTCAGCCTCCTTAAATAACATTTTAGCTATTCCTTTTTTGCGATAGGCTTTTTTCACATAAATTCCCTCCAAATATCCCACGGGGTTGGTTTTTGAGCCCTCAACGTAGTCGGTCCTTATGGCAAGGTTGATAAACCCAATCGGTTCTTCGTTATCAATGCAAACAAAACTGCGCTCATTTTTTGAATCAAGCATTCTTTTAAAATCTTTTTTGATATCTTCCGCCGAGTGTCTTGGCCAGAATTCTTGACCCAGTATCACCCAATCAGAAAAATATTTTTTGGTAACTTTACTAATTTTCATAAAATAGTGGGCGCGCCCCGACTCGAACGGGGAACCCTTTTCACGTCAAGAAAATGCTCTACCAATTGAGCTACGCGCCCATTTTATTTTTTAAAAATCCCAAATAGTTTTTTGGAATTTTTTTATTTCACCTTTTTCCATGTTGTTTACACTGAGCGAGCGAAGTGAGTCGAAGTGTGGGCCCGGTAGGACTCGAACCTACAGCCGGACGAGTATAAGTCGTCTGCTCCGCCATTGAGCTACGGGCCCTGGGCGGCGCGCCCGCGGGCGCGCCGCAAAAATCGTATTCTATTTTTCTATTTTCTATTTTCTACTTTCTTCTTCGTGCTCGGCACGCCTATTATCTTCTCAAACTCATCGCGCTCTATGGTTTCTTTTTCCACCAGTGTTTTGGCGATTTTGGCGAGCATGTCGCGGCGCTTGGCGACAATTTCAGTAGCCCGTTTTTCGGCGCCCCGTAAAATAATTTCAATTTCCCCATCAATTTTTTCCGCCACGGCTTCGGAATAATTATTTTCTAAACCGGCGCCCATCATCACCGCTTCTTTGTCTTCAAATGAAATGGGCCCCAATGAAGACATGCCCCAGTCTTTGACAATTTTGCGGGCGATGTGGGAAGCTTTTTCCAGATCGTTGCTGGCTCCGGTGGTCATTTCGCCAAAGATGAGGCGTTCGGCTGCCATGCCGCCCAGCAAGGTGGCAATTTCCGCCAAGAATTGGGTTTTGGTGCGCAATTTATTATCTTCTGAAGGCAATTGCAAGGTGTAGCCGCCGGCCATGCCGCGGGAAATAATGGAAATTTTTCGCACCGGTTCGGTGCCGGGAATGGAAGCGGAAACCAGCGCGTGGCCGGCTTCGTGGTAGGCCACAATTTCTTTTTCTTTTTTGGATAACAAATGGCTCCGGCGTTCCGGGCCCAACAGTACCTTTTCAATGGCTTCCAAAAATTCATTTTGGAAAATGTGGGTTTTGTTTTGCCGGGCGGCCAGCAGAGCCGCTTCGTTGGCTACATTGGCCAAATCCGCGCCGGAAAAACCGGGAGTGCGTTCAGCAATTTCTTTAAAATTAATATTTTCGGCCAACGGCTTGTCTTTGGAGTGGATGCGTAAAATGGCTTCACGGTCATGGACATCTGGCGGATCCAGGGTGATTTTGCGGTCAAACCGGCCGGGCCGTAAAAGGGCGGCATCCAAAATATCTCCCCTGTTCGTCGCCGCCATTACGATGACCCCGGTTTCTTTTTCAAAGCCGTCCATTTCCACTAAAATCATGTTTAAGGTTTGTTCCCGTTCATCATGGCCGCCGCCCATGCCCACTCCCCGGTGCCGGCCGATAGCGTCAAGTTCATCAATGAAAATAATGGAAGGGGCAGCTTTTTTGGCGGTCATAAACAAATCACGCACGCGAGCCGAACCTACCCCCACAAACATTTCCACGAATTCAGAACCGGAAATGGAAAAAAACGGCACATTGGCCTCACCGGCCACGGCCCTTGCCAAAAGCGTTTTTCCAACGCCAGCACTGCCCAAAAGCAACACTCCGCGCGGAATTTTTGCCCCCATGTCTAAATACTTTTTGGGGAATTTCAAAAAGTCCACAATTTCCACCAATTCTTCCTTGGCTTCTTTTAGGCCCGCCACATCTTTAAAGGTGATTTTTTCCTTGCTGTGGCCTTCCGCGCCGAAAATCTTGGCCTTGGCCCGGGTAAAATCAAATACCTGCATGGCACTGCCTCTGGTTTGCTTCATCATAGTCCACAGGAAAAAGCCAATCACCAACAATGGTAAAATCCCGTACAGCAGCGCCGGCAGCAGCCATGACCAGACTGATTCTTCCTGGGTGCTGGCAGAAATTTCCACTTTTTGCAGTTTGGTTTTGTCTGCCCCCAAGTTGACCAGCACATCAGATAAAACAGAATTTGATTCTTTCATACTGGACGCTTTTTTATCGTCAGTGTAAATAATTTCAACGCTATCGCCGGAAACCGTAATTTTTTTGACCTTATCCTGGTTAATATCGCCCGCCAGCTGGGAAAGCGAAACTTCGTTGGCTTGTTGGTCCGGCAAATATAGTAAACTGAACACGCCTCCCACCACCAGGAGGATTAAAATGACAAATACAAAGTTTTTTACTAGTGGGTTAATTTTCATGTGATTTTATGTAGCGAAGCGAGTAAAATCATGTCGCCATTTTGGCTAAATACAAATAGTATTCTTTGTGGCCAAAATTGCGACGAACCTTACTGTTTATTTAATTTAATAAAATAATCCTAGCATTTTAGGCCACATCCTCCAAGCCCTTGACAAGAGACTTGAAAGGGTGTATGATTAAGACACGGGGTGAAACAGTGGGTTTCCCATTATAAAACAAGCACAAAAGGCATTTTTTACGAAAGGAAATTGCCATGATCGGACTCAGTGTTTCTTTCTGTATTCTCGACATTGTGAACGGAGTGGTTCCGATCGAGAACGTCGAGAAGATCATCGGGGGCATTAGCGCTCAAAACCAGGAAGACGTCAGGCAGCTCATTTCGGATTATTGCCAGGTCTACTGGCGAGAATGCCCGAAGGAGGCAGAGCAAGTCTTCCGCCAGTTGTTCGCAGAGGGCAAGATCGAACAGCCCCGCTTGATCGATGACCGCCACTTTCCGAACATCGGCAACAGGAAGCGGTGGGTTGAGAGCGAGGCCGAGATCGTCTGGCAAGATCAAATGGCCCGGGCGATGGAAAGCTAAGCCATAAGGTGAGTCGTTTCATGATGAAACGACTCACTCACACTTCAGAGTAATTTACCAACGTAGATTTTTGTGAAGTGTTGAGGGAAGTATCGCCAGTACTTATTTTTGAGGAGAGATCCATGCAGGTATCAAAGTGGGCTTTCGCAGTGTTTATGATCGAGAGTTGTGTTATCGGATTTCTTGGCGGTCTGTTTGCCGAAAACCGCTGGCAAGCACATCAGAGCCGCCAGAAGGACGAAGCGGTGCGCACAGCCTACAAGCAGTTCATGATCGAGTTCAGTAACGCGCCGTTGCTTGGCAACACCTACTGGATGCGGCCAGTGCATGGCGAACCATTCGAGTTCGACGACTTCACTGTCGCCTTTCACAAGGCCGGTTCACACTTTGCCAACTGCGACA
>MHOU01000002.1:106098-112451 GCA_001821935.1 Candidatus Staskawiczbacteria bacterium RIFCSPHIGHO2_02_FULL_43_16 | reverse complement strand
CTTTCCACCACGTTAATCAGCATAGTGGTCACTTCCGAAGCGGTTTTTGAGGAAATAACTTGTTCTGAAAGCTGGGGTTTAGTGGCCAATTCCTCCTGCCCATGGATGATTTTTTCAACCAGATACGGCTTTACCACCCGCCCGCCGTTGGCAAAAACCGTGAAGGCACTGGCCAGCTGGATGGGCGTCATTTCAATGCCCTGGCCAAAGGAAGCGGTGGCAAAGCCGGAACCAAAACCCTTTTTAAGCAGGTCGTTTCTGGAAACCACTTCGCCTTGCACATCCACACCGGTTTTTTCATCAAAACCGAAGCGCTCCAAATAATCCATAAAGGTCTGGTGCGAAACCATCTGTGACAAAAACACCGCCCCGGTATTAATGGATTTTTCCAAAATCCCGGAAAGCGTTTGCTTGCCATATTGCTTGCGGTCAAAATTGTACACCGTATCCGGGCCCACTTTCACGGATCCCGTGTCAATAAAGGTGGTTTCAGGACTTGCCTTCCCCTCGTTTAAAGCAATGGCCATGGTAAAAGGTTTAAAAACCGACCCCGGTTCAAAAATTTTCTGCACCGCGGAATTTTGGAAAATGCCCAAATCCTGTTGCTGGTAATACGCGTTAGGGTTAAACGAAGGATAATTGGCCAGCGCCAAAACACGCCCCGAATCCGGTTTAAGTACAATAATCTGCCCAGAAGAAATATCAAGGTCTTTATGGGCCTTTGCAAGCAAGGCTTCAGCTTCAAACTGGATATTGTAATCTATGGTCAAGTATAAATCTGAGCCGTTTAAATATTCCTGATTGGCCTCGGCGTCAATCAAGTCCAGCCCGCGTTTTTCTTCTTTAATGCCATTTTTACCTTCTAATATATCTTCATAATAGCCTTCCAAACCATATTGCCCCTGCCCTTCTCCCCCTACAAATCCCACCACCTGCGAAGCCAATTGCTCTTGAGGGTACTGCCTTGCTGAAATTTTTTCCAGCGAAAGACCTTCCAGCTTCAGGGCTGACAAGGCTTGGGCCTGACCCGGCGTGGCATTTTTTTTCAAAATGGCGTATGAACCCGATTCGGTTATTTTTTGCAGAACCCATTCTTTGGCCAGCCCCAGCCCGTTGCTTACCGCCACCGCGAAAGCCTCTTTGTCTGGTATTTTTTTGCCCACCGCGGCAATAATATATTCTTCTTCATTGATGGCCAGGCTTTTTACATCGCCCGAACCGCTGCGCCCCAGGCTTTCTTTGCTTTTTTGAAAATAAATCTGGCCACGCTGGCCCTGCACCTCGGTAAAGCCCATCTGCTGGCCCAGGGCCTGGGCCGAATACAATTTCCGGTTAATCACCTGGACATAAAACAAGCGGCCAATCATGATTGCCGCTAATATAAAAATCACACCTAAGATGACACTAGTCCTCCACTGTTTCATCAGCTTACTTGGCTTGCGCTAAAGCGCCTTCTCCTACTTCAATATACTTCACTTGGGTGGTTTTTTCAAAGCCCAAATAATGCGCCCGAGCCTGGGCATTGCCCATAACGCCGGAATTGGCGGCGCTGGCTTCCAAACTATTATTTTCAGTCTGCAACTGGCTTATTTCTTTATGGTAATTTTTAATCACATAGGAACCGCCGGTCAGCTTATTGATAGAATAGGCATAAAACACCAACATCATCGCCAGAGCCGGAATGCCAAGCACATACACGGCTTTCCAGTTAACGGCCGGCAAGGTTATGGCTCTTAGTTTGTGCTGCAAGGCTATGGTTGTCATCTTTTTATTATTGCCCGTAATTTAGCTGATCGTGAGCGCGGATTTTCTGAAATCTCGCTATCAGAAGCTTCAACAGGTTTTTTAGTTAATATAATTACCGTCCCCTTTTGCCCTTCTTGTTGGAAAAAATGTTTAACAATCCGGTCTTCCAGCGAATGAAATGAAATGACGGCTAACCTTCCACCCGGCGCCAGCACTTCCAGAGCCTGAGGTAAAGCGGTTTGTAAATTATCCAGTTCCCCGTTAACCGCGATACGCAACGCCTGGAACGTTCGCGTGGCGCAATGGATTTTTTCACGCTGATACCTGGCACCAACCACTTCTTCTATCACGCTTACCAAATCAAATGTACTTTCTATTTTTTTTACCCTCCGTTGTCGCACAATAGCCATGGCAATCTGTTTTGAAAATTTTTCTTCCCCATACTCGCGCAGTATTTTTTCTAATTCTTTTTCCTTGTATTCATTGATAATGTTTCCCGCAGTCAATTCCCCGCCGCCATAACGCATATCCAACGGTTCATTTTTCAAAAAAGAGAATCCTTTTTGGGACTGCGCTATATGCCAGGAAGAATATCCCAAATCCAATAAAATCGCGTTAATGGGTTTAAATCTTACTCTTTCGGCAATTTCCTTGATGTTGGCGTACGAGTCATTTACCAATACAATTCTTTCGTTAAAGGCATGGGCGTTGCGCCTGGCATTGGTAATCTGGTCCCGGTCTGCGTCAATCCCTAATAATTTTCCAAATGGGCTGGTTTTCTCTAACATCAGGTTGGCGTGCCCCCCATTGCCCACCGTGCCATCAATCACATTTTCATCGGGCTTTAAGTCAAGATACTGCAAAACTTCTTTGGTCAGAACGGGGATATGGTCTTTGTGTTCATTCATTTTTTAAATACCGAGTGGTCCTAATTTTGAAACCATTTCTTCTACTCCTTTTCCAGCATCTTTTGTATAAGCCTGCCATTTCTGTTCATCCCAAAGCTCTAATCGGTTTGACAAACCACAAATAACTACATTCTTTTTTAAAGTTGCATATTCTTTTAAATAATCTGGCACCAAAATCCTTCCCAACTTATCTAAGTTAATTTCCATGGCACTTCCCAAAAAATGCCTGGCAGAATACCGCGCCTCTCCCTGTGAAATCGGTAAATTGCTTAACTTGTTTGATGTTATCTCCCACTCTTTTTCAGTATAAACCACCAAACAATTTTCAACTCCTTTGGTAACGATTATTTTGGTTCCCAATTCCCCCCGGAATTTCACCGGCAAAGCCAGTCTCTTTTTCGCGTCAATAGTGTGTTGATATTGGCCGATGAGCACTTGTTGAGGGGTTAGGGTCTAGGGTTCAGGGTTTAGTCAACGACGATGCGTTTTTACTATACCCTAGACGCTATACCCTATACCCTAATTTTTATTATCCCCAGATAACAGGCTTTCTCCCACTTTTATCCACATTTATCCACTACATGCTATTTATATCCCATTTCACGGCACCCAGTCAACACTTTTTAAAAAATACCCATTTTGTTCGTAAAATAGCCTATTTATCCACAGTTACTTCACAGCGCTAAGCGCTGTAGGCCCGCTCAGCTGGGCCACATTTCAAAAATCCCCCATTCCCCACCCCAGTATTAGTCCGCCTAAGGCGGGCAATACGGGGCTTCGCTTTTACATGAAAAAAGCCCTTGGTAACAATACCAAGGGCCAGGTTTTACTTTGGACGGTACGCTTTATCCCGAGTAATCGGTGGCAAAAAACGTACCTCATGTTCACCAACGCGAATAAAGATGAGGCGGTGCTTCATTCCAATCCGCCACTTTTTCCATCCCCGCAGATCTGTATAGCCAATCTGCCAAATCCTTTGGCGCTTCTCCAAACGTTCAATCAACAATAACAGGCTCTTGTAAATCCGCTCTGCCTTGAGGCTACGAAGTCCTGCCTTGGCGAGGTCTGATTTCAAAGCCGTAATGAAATGATCTTTTTCCTGGGGAAGCGGATAGCCCTCATCATTTTGACTGAAGGTCACCCAGAACTTCCATGGAGCCAGGCTAGTTACTTGGGCTTTCGCGCCGACGGTAGGTGGCAACTCCACCGCCTCTTTCGGTGTTTGGGGAGTGGCAGGACCATCCCGGCCATGATTAGCTGGCAGATCCGCCTTTCCAGATTGCCGGTGCTTATGCTGGAATATTGCCACCTCACGCCTAAACTTCCTGCGCTCTTGGTCAAAAGTTTCTCGAAGCTTTTCCAGTGCACTTGATTCTGCCGAAAGCCGATCTTGTTCTCGCCGGAGCTTTTGCTCCCGATCCGCCAAACTAGCATTGGAGCGTTCAATCTCATTGCGCTGCCTGGTCAGTTCTACAGCTTCTCTTGAAAAATGCTTTTTGGTTTTCACGGCCGCGACTACCACAAAAAGCGCAAAGGCAAGAGTCAGAGCCGAGAACAGAAGGTTTCGGAAGTTTGTTTTTCTCTCCTGGTTAAAAAACGCTTGCAAACCAGGAATAAATTCCCAGAATTCTTCCTCCCCTTCATCGATCTTCGCTATTGCATCCAAGGCAATTTTCCCCATTTTTTTCTTTTGTTCTTGAGTGATCTCCATCTCCCGAGCATCCACCCCCTCCCCCAAAAGTCGGAGGCTTTTTATCAATTCATCCCTCTGTTCGCTTCTCGTTTTCATCGATTCCACTAGATCATTGAGGGAGGTGGTCACTCGCTGCCACCGGTACTCCTCAATGGAGAAGGTAGCGAAAACCGAGGCAAACAGACACACTGCGAAAAGGCACAGAACGACCCAAAACGACTTACCCATGGCAAACTCCTTGTAAAAGAACCGGTAATGCAACTCGTGCTAAATATTTATTAGCATACTTATTTTTGAATGTCAATTGTTCTGTCGCACAATGAAATAAACTTATTTGATCACAACCACCCCAAAATTTTCGGGATTAATCTCAATTTTATTGCCCTTGGTAATTTTGTCTTGCAAGAGCGCATCGGCGATGGCGTTTTCCACCTTGTCTTGCATTACCCGGCGCATTTCGCGCGCGCCAAACTGTGGTTTATAGGAAAGTTCAACGATTTTTTGTTTCAGTGGTTCGGTAATAACCAGTTCAATTTCTTTTTCTTGGAGATTTTTTGCCAAACTGGCCAGCATGAGTTGGGCAATGTCCATCAAGTTTTCACGGCTCAACGGATGGAAAATAATCGCGGCGTCAAAACGATTGATAAATTCCGGCTGGAACACGCCCCGGTCAAACAGGCTGGCCAGCAGAGCATCTTTTGATATCATGGCCCCGGCTTCAACCGATTTGAAAATGTCCGGCGCGCCCGCGTTTGAGGTACAAATGATAATGGTATTGGAAAACACCACCTTCCTGCCCTGCCCATCTGTAATATAGCCATCGTCAAACACCTGTAAAAATAAATTTAAAATATCTTTATGGGCTTTTTCAATTTCATCCAGCAACACCAAGGAAAACGGATTTTCCCGCACCGGCGTGGTCAGCAAGCCTTGCTGTTCGTTGGCGCCGGAAGCGCCCAGCAAGCGCGGGATGTCATCAAGTGATTGGAATTCAGACATATCCAGCCGGATCATTTTTTCCTGCCCACTAAAATAAATATCAGCCAGGGCTTTGGCGGTTTCCGTTTTTCCCACACCGGTGGGGCCCAAAAACAAGAAGGTTCCCATGGGCCGCTTTTTATTGGAAATGCCGCTGCGGGCCCGCCGCATGGCAATGGAAATTTCCGAAACCGCCTCATTCTGGCCCACAATTTTTTGATGCAGCAACTGGTCCAAATTCAACAACAATGACTTTTCTTTGCCTTCCATTTTACCCACCGGAATCTGGGTTTTATCGGAAATGACTTTGGCAATGTGGCTGGGCAGTAATGTTTTTGCCTGTAAGGACTTGGCATAAGAAAGCGCCTCTTGAAAGATATCAATGGCTTTTTTGGGAAATGGCGCACTGGGCAGGTAACGCGAGGTTAAATTCACGGTTTCACGCACCGAAGGAAATGGTATGGCAATGCGGTGCTTTATTTCCATGCCAATGGCCATATTCTGTAAAATTTGCAGTGTGTCCCCTTCCGAAACTTCTGAAACCTCAACTTTGGAAAAATATTCCAAAAATGAAGGGTTATCTTCCAGCCTGTGGTGCAAACCCTCAAATGAAGTAATGCCGATAAACTGAAAATCCGGTATGGCTAAATATTTGGCTAAAATTCCGGTGATATCTATGGTTCCGGGTTTGGCCAAGGCGTCGCCCGCGAAATTTTCCAAGTTATCTATGATTAAAACCACATTCCCGGCCGTTATCACTTCTTTAAAAATTTGGTCCAGCAACAACTCCACCTTTTCCGCTTCTTGCGTTTTGGCCAGCAGTGAAACCAGGTCAAGTTCCACAAAGCGTTTTTGGTTTACTTCCGGCAAGCTGGCGCCTAAATAAGCGACCTGGGCAACAGCCCGGACAATGCTTTTGCGCCCGGACCCTTCCGCCCCCACTAACAGGGCGTTTTTGGCGGAAGATTTTGCCAAAATGGTTTGGACTTCGCCAACTTCATTGGCATGCCCAACCATTTCATTGAATA
>MHOU01000002.1:58792-106090 GCA_001821935.1 Candidatus Staskawiczbacteria bacterium RIFCSPHIGHO2_02_FULL_43_16 | reverse complement strand
TTGGCCGCGTGAGTCCAGTCAATGGAAAACCGGTCCAAGGTAATGGTAAAACCGGAGGCCCAGTCCCTGCCCAAAGACCCCGCCCGCGCCAAGTTTTCTTTCAGCCAAAATTGGGCCCGTTTGGCTAAAGCCTGTTCAATGGCATCCAGCCAGAAAGCCACGCTTTCAACGTCTTTATCCTTTAACTCAAGCTGGATCATGACGGTTTTGAAAAAGGCGTCGTGCTTTGCCAGGGCAACCAGTAATTCTTTTTCTGAAATAATATCCAAGCCGCGCTGGTTGGCCAGGCGCGCCGCCTCCAGGATGGTCTGTTCAAATGAAGGGGAAAAGAGCAGGCTGAAGGCGCTTTCCCGTTTCCCTTTTTCTAAATGGTTTTTCAAATCCTGGATGGTCTTTTTTACATCAATACCCAGACGGGCAGCCAAGGCCCTGGCATCCTGGTTAATCAACAGTGCGCCGTACAACAAAGATTCTGAAGGCACCTGCAACAGCCGGCGCGATCGGCAGATTTTCACGGCCCGCTCAACAATGCCGCAAGCTTCCAAACTTAAAAATTCGGCCAGGTTATGGTTTGCGGGGTCGGCCATGGCTTCTTTAAGCGCCATGGGCACGCCCGGTTTTTTAACCACGAATACGGTAAATAGAGATACTTCCAAAAAGAAGACAAACAGCAATAAAAATACTACGCAAAGCCTTGCCGCCGGAAAATAAAATACCGGGTCAATGAAAGACAGCGCTCCTGCCACCAGAGAAATCAAAAATAGGTAAAAAAACGCCTGAGCAAAAAGGCTGGCATGCTTAACCGGCAAAAATGACCATATTTTCAGAGATTTTGAAACTTGGGTTGTCCGGGTGTCAAAGTTAAACATACAGAAGGGCGAATATTAAGGCTAATGAAATAAATGGCAGCAATATCCAAAACAAAATACCCGCCGCCCCGATGATAATTACCAGAACTTGGGCCATAATGCCCAGGATAATCAGCGTTGTCCGGCATATCAAACCCATCAGGCGCGAAAAAGTGTTAAAAATGAAATTGCTGGCGTAAGCGCCAAGGTCAATTGATTTTGGGTAACTCCACCGGTACTTGCGCCACGGCGAAAGCAGGGTTTTTAGCAACAGGGGGATGGAAAAAAAATCCGCGCAAAATACCAGATAATTTTTCCAAACCAAAACCAAAAACCCGGGCATTTGGAAAAAATGCCAGGCAAACCACGAAATAATCAATGGCCTTGTTTTATAAATCTCCATTTAGTAATTCTTGTTTAATTTCGGCGGGAATAGGAATACTTTCCCCCGGTTTTGAAATTCCCGGATAACGCCAGGCGCTGATAATTTTTCTTATGTTTTGGTTGTCTTTATACATCAGCCAAATTTCACCGGGAGCCCTTTTTAGCCAAGGCCTTTCTGCATTTTTCTGCGTTAATTTCCGCGTTGGTCCGCGATTTGTTTGCATTAAAGCGGTGCAACCCGGGGCAATCCCCTTTTCCTGGCGTTCCGGCCGGCGCAACACCTGCAATATTTTTCCCTGGGAAAGCCCGTACTGGCGCATTTTTATTTTAGAATGCTCGGTCCAGAAGATTTTCTTCATTGTTGTGACTATTTAACCATTTTACCACAATTACTTTGAATTATGAAATACTGGGTTGCCCCCCACAACCAAAAACCGCTTTTTCAAGCGGCTTCCAGAGTTGTCATGCCAGATTCTTTAATTATTTTGATTAACTCCACTCTTACGATATAGGCATTACAATGGCTTAACATTCCCAAGTATGACTGAACAGTTTGGCTAAAAGATTCCTTGGAAATAACCCCGCTTTTGTAATCTTCTATTTTACCTAGCACTTTTCTAAACATTCTTTTTCTCGTTTTAACCCTCAATATGGAATATCCCGGAAAGCTTACATACCCCAAAAAATCTATCCCCTGGCGATATTTTGTAATGGTGACTTTAGCGGGGTGCAAAGACAACCCCAAATTATTTCGTAAAAATTCATCTATGTTTAAAATTAAGTTTTCCAAATGCTGTTTATCGCGGCTTAAGATAACAAAATCATCGCAGTAGCGGATATAATATTTTACTTTAAGCGTCTGCTTGATAAATTGGTCTAACTCATTCAGGTAAATATTGGCAAATAATTGGCTGGTAATATTCCCCAAGGGCAAGCCTTTTGGGAAACTCTTAATAATGGCCGAAATCAACCACAATACACCCTCATCTTTAACTCTAACAAAAAGAAGCCGCGCCAGAATATCCCGGTCAATAGATTCAAAAAACTTTTTCACATCGCATTTTAGCACCCAGCACATTCTGGAATTATTTTTGCTTTCCTTCCTAAAAAACTCATGCAGCCTTCTGACCGCCCGGTGCGTGCCCTTCCCGATTCTGCAAGAATAAGAATCAAAAATAAACGCGCGGTCAAAAATAGAATAAAGCTTTCTAAAAAGAATATGGTGCACCACCCGGTCACGCACGCAGGCCTTATTAATTTCTCTTAGCTTTGGGTCTTTTACGTAAAATGTATCATAAGACGCGTGGTGATACTTTTTTGTTTTGAGTTCTTTTTGAATGCCATTCAAATTGGCTTTTAAATTCTTTTCAAATTCTTTTACCTCTGGCTTTCTGGTTTTACCATTTTTGAAGTTATCCCAAGCGCCGGATATATTTTCCCACGCCACCATTTTTTCAAATAACGTTTGGCCGTTAATCCCCCCCCCACCACCACCTGTTTAATATTTGGTTTTTTCATATTTTTGCTTATACCCTATTTTTAAAACGTTTTAAAAATAGGGTATATTAGCTAGGATACTTCGGAACGGGCGCCCAGATTGGGATTGGAGTTATTGCAGTTGTTCCAGTTGACGTGCACGTAACCCGGTTTGAAGTTGACGCACAGCACATTGCCATTGGCATTGCGCGAGCCCGTTTTATTGCCTGCTTACTTCCGTATCACCAACAACCCAATAAGCGTGGGTTGTTTGAATGGGATTGAAACCCATATCCGCGTCCGTCGCGCGGTAGTATTCCGAACCAGCTTTTTTGCATTGTTCGATATAATCAGGCAAGCAGTTTCCTTGTGGCAGTATAAACTCTTGCTTATTGGGAGGCTATAGTGACCACGCTAGAATCTTACACAAAAAAAATGCGCCTTGCAACAACCGTGTTGCAAAGCGCCTGACAAAATTGACGTAGTCCGCTTACGCCTGCGCTCCGCTTGGCTCCAGCGGACGGGAAACTGCGGAACGGGCGCCCAGATCGGGACCGGAGTTAAGGCAGCCGCTCCAGCTGACGTGCACGTAACCCGGCGCGAAGCGGACGCACAGCACATCGCCATCGGCACCGCGCGAGCCAAGGCATTGCGTCCAGCTATCCTGGTCCAGCTGGTCGCCCGTTTCGTCCCAATGTTTCAACTCGTAGAGCATGCGCTCCCCGAGCGTAATAAAGGGCATTTCGGGAACGAAAACCGGATTTTTGGTTCCCCACAAGTCATAGGCAGACTTGCTCCGGTTTTCCTTGTCTGCCTCTCTTTGGTCGCGGACCCAGACGGCGTAAGTGCCATCGCGATTGGCGTCGCGGGCATTGTGAATCACCACCTTATCCAAATCATCCGCGTAGCTTGAGCAGGTAAACTGCTTTGCCATGGCGGCGTAAATTTGGTTAAGGGTGAACCCTTTCGCCACCACAATCAAGCGGTCATAACCGTCCAAGCGCGTCGGAATACGAATACTCTCCACATCCAGCTTGTAGTTGAAGAATTTTTTGTAAAAAATCCTCCATTCCTCAAGTTGCCGGGAAACCGGTTTGCCCGGCTTTTTGCCCCGCCGAGCCATGACCACAAACTCCACCATGCCGGGCACCAAAATTTTCCCATCCCTGGTTTGCAGAAACTGGATGAAATCTTCCGGCTCCTCCCCTTGCTGCTCAGCCGCGGCCTTCAAGGCCAGAACCAAACTCCAGATGACGCCAACAAAGCTTTCCAGCTGCTTAAACATTACAAAACCCTCCTGATTCACCCCTAACCCCAAGCCAACGTGGCCCAAAGCCCCAGGTAAATCTGTTCAAGGTGCTCTGCGTTAATTATATATCCTAACAGTATGATTGTCAAGGGTGGCTCGTTCCCGTGCAACCAAAAACCGCTTTTTCAAGCGGCTTCTTGGCATGTTTATTTTATTTCCACTTTTGCTCCCGCGGCGGCAAATTTCTTTACCATTTCATCTGCTTCCTCTTTTTTCACCCCTTCTTTAATCATTTGGGGGGCAGTGGCGGCGGCGTCAACCAGGTCTTTTGATTCTTTCAATCCTTTGGCCGTAATATCCCTGACCACTTTAATCACTTCAATTTTCTGGGCTCCCACTTCTTTTAATTCAACATTGAAAGAAGTTTTTGCTTCTTCAGCCGGCCCGGCTGCGGCCGCGGCAGCTGCCACCGGAGCGGTGGCTGAAACACCAAATTTATTTTCCAGCACCTTCACTAATTCTGCCAATTCTACAATTGACATTTTTTCTACTTCCGAAACCAATTTTTCAAATTTAGCCGGAACCTCAACTTTTGTTTCTTCTTTTTTTACTTCGTCTGCCATTTTTTTTAAGAATCTAGTATCTTGTAGCTTGAGTTGAATGTTGAATACAGAATTCTGAATTCTTTTATTCTATTCTAGCTTCTAGCTACTAGCTTCCAGATTCAATTTTACTTATTTTATCTAATACTCTCACAAAACTTGCCATTGAACTGGAAAGCGAACCGACCATCCTGCCCAGCAACTCGTTACGGGTTGGCAAGTTGGCCAACACTAATGCCCGCTCCCGGTCAATGAACCTGTTTTCAAAAATTCCCCCTAAAATCTTGAAATTTTCGTTGGTCTTGGCAAATTTGTTGGCCAGGCGCGCGGGCGCAATTTCATCGTCAATGCCAAACACCAATGCCAGCTGCCCCGGAACCACTTTTTGTATGTTATTCCAAAATGAAATTCCCGATTGCCCGAACGCTATCCTGACGAGGGTTTTCTTGCCCACTTTCAGGGAACAGCCGTTTTCTTTCAATTCTTTGCGGAGCTTAAACAAATCCGCCGAATTGACCTTGGAAAAATCAGCAAAAATAACCGATTTTTGCTTGGCAATTTTTTCTTTCAAACTTTCCAGCGATTTTGATTTTTTTTCTTTTGTTAATGCCATAAATGGGTTTTGGGTGTTGGGTTTTAGATGCTAGTTTTCCGACCGTTCGGCTAATATCTAACACCTAATATCTAACACCTAATTTAAACAAAAAGCCTGCGACCTGCAGACACCAAAAAACACGAGTATGTTTTTTGCCTATTACAGGAGTTTATGCTTTCGCGACCTGTAGTCTGCGGCTTACGATATACCACTATACTAGTCTATATTCACTCCCCTGTCAAGGTTTTGGTTTTTTTAGAAAAAAAGAGAGCATTGCTGCTCTCGGGTTTTGGTTTTGGGAAATTGGCACTTCCCTACTTTTTTTCTTTTGACTTTTCGTCAAGGTCAAAAATAGGAACGAACACAACCCCACCCTTGTTGTCGCTGGCCGCTACGGCTCGTTTTGCCGGCAGAGTTTTGAACGCCACTCCAAAGATTTTTCCGGAGTCCGTTTTGATGACGGCGTAAAAGTTCTCGCCGTCCTTTTGCGAATCGGTGACAAGGGTATAGGTGTCCCCCGCAACCAATCTCTTATCTGCCATTTCAATTATTGATATGCTGGAGGTACGCCCAATCGCAAAGGCAATGGAAATAGAAGCGACCAAGCAAACACCTCCTATTGCCAACGCCAAGACTCCGCCCGTCTTGTCTGTGCAATCCCGAAAGATCGCTCCAGAGGCCACCAAAAGACCACCCCCCAATACTAAAAAAACGCATACCAAGACTTCCATTGTAAGCTCCCTATTTGAAGACCACATTTTCAAGGTGCAACCTAGTTGCTCCCTATCAAAGAAACATTCCTTTGATAGTTATACATTACACTATTATAGAATTTTGTCAATGAACTTGTCGCACAATAAAAACTTCATACCCTTCTATTTATTGCCTTCGGCATGGGAAGTCGGGTATAAGTGTTCGCTATTGCTCCCTTAAATACTTTGATATCGCCACTTTGTGATCCTTAAACGTCCTACTATACACCGTTTCACCGGTGCCATCAGCTGAAAGATAAAACCAGTACTGGCTTTTGGTAGGGTAAATGGCTGCCAAAATACTCTCCATTCCCGGGTTTGAAATGGGCCCGGCCGGCAACCCCAAATATTTATAGGTGTTATATTTTGAATCAATTTTCAAATCCGCCAGCGTGGCTCGGCTGTCGCTTTTGCCGGTAATATAATTAATGGTTGAATCCACCTGCAAGGCCATGCCGCTGTTAATGCGTTTCCATAAAATCCCCGCCACGATTTTTTTATCCGCCAATGAAGGCACTTCTTTTTCCAAAATAGAAGCCATGGTCACAATCTGGAAAATGGTTTTTTTCTGCTTGGCAATTTCCGCCCGTAATTTTGGTGTCAACCGTTTATCAAAATTAGCCAGCGCGGTTTTTATAAAATCATGGGGCATGATGTGAGCCGGCACACTGTAAGTATCCGGGAAAATATAGCCTTCCAGCCCCGCGCCCTTGGGCCGGTTTTTGAGAAATGAAAATTCGTCGCTGTAATCAGCTTTTGTGGCTTTTATAAACTCATCTTTAAAGTAGAACTTTTTGGCACCCACGTATTTGGCAATATCATCAATATCCCAGCCCTCCAAAACAACCACCCGGTTTTTCATCACGTCACCTTTAGCCAGCCGGTTAACAATGCCCGCAATGGACATGGAGGGGGAAAAGTCATAAATGCCCGCCTGGAGCCTGCCGGCATTGCCGGAAATAAACGAATACAATTTAAAAAAGAAGCTGTTTTTAATAACACCCTGGCTTTCAAGGTCATTGGCAATTTCTGCCTGCCCCAGCCCGCTTTCGGCGTTATACACCACTGGCTCTTTGGGGGTAAACGATTTTGGCACAAAAATTTCCCACACCAAAACCAGG
Source organism: Candidatus Staskawiczbacteria bacterium RIFCSPHIGHO2_02_FULL_43_16 (assembly GCA_001821935.1). GTDB lineage: Bacteria > Patescibacteriota > Minisyncoccia > Minisyncoccales > Staskawiczbacteraceae > VGLO01. The sequence goes on along the minus strand of MHOU01000002.1, from coordinate 99,063 downwards.
CATAAAATACCCAAGATAATCAACACCGCGGTTTTAATTTTTTTAGTGAGTTTGAATTTCATATTTTTGTGCAGTGGGCATTGGAAGCCGTTTAAAACTGCTATATTGGCTTCACTTTAACCCGATTTTGAGGTTTTTGCAACCTTCATAAAATAAAAAGCCCATCCGAGTGATGGGCTATGTTCGTTCTTTTTGGCAGGGCTTCAATCCTCAACCAACCTTTTCCCGCACTTGGAACAAAACCTTTCGTTCCACTCTGGGAGCTTGGCTCTAATCCTTTTGATACTTTCAGCTTTGAAGGCGTGGAGGTCTTCTGTGCATTTCTTGATATTTGACAGGATAGACCCCTCCGAGCCAGCCGCATCCGAATTATCTATGGCTTGCATCGTCAGGTCAAAGGCAGTGCCTAATGGATATTCAAACCCACAAGCTCCGCAAAACCTGTTTCCGCCCAGAGTGCAGATAGGATTTTGGCAGTTGGGACACTTGGTCAAAGGTGGCATTACTTTTTTCCTCTCTCGTTGTGGTTTAGGAACGGTTATGCTTTTTCAACTCATCCAAACAGAAGACACCTTGTGACCACAGGCAACCTTGAATGAAGCCTACCCACCGAAACACCTTTTCCATCTTTTCGGGCGTGCCATCAGCGACCATCGCCTCCATTGCATCCAGCATTCCGTGGCAGTGTTCCATAATTGTCAGGCGGCCAGCAAATCCCTCTGTCGGGACATCGTGGGGGAAATCAACCTTACCGATACCTTCGTCTTTGAAGTAACAACGGTAAATGGCGATTGCCTCTTGGACTTTTCTTCCGGTCACTGGTAGACTCCTTATGTCAAAGGACAGGATAGTTAATAAACGTTAAATACATATTACACAAAGTTTGGGAATTATCAACCAAAAACCGATACAAGGCATATCGGTTTTTAAAGTTTTTTTTCTATTGTTTTTCCAACAATAAACTTATTTGAAGTTTTTATTTGCCAATTCTAACTCTTGCATTGCTACTTTTTCATCTCTATATCCTTTAATTTCCATTGTTTTATTTCTTTGAATTGCCAATTCCTTAAAAAATTCCTCAAAAATACCTTTATAATCAAATGGCAAATCTTCCAATGTTTTAATGTTTTCAAAACCTAAATCATTTAAGGGAATAGCCAAAATTTTATCGTCTTTTTCTCCTCTATCAATTAACTCAATCATTCCAATCGGACGGCATTCAACAATTGCTCCCATTTGAACAGATTGCGAACCTAATACAAATACATCAAGGTGGTCTCCGTCTCCACCACGAGTTTGTGGCACATAACCATAGTCAAACGGAAAAATAAAACCGTTTTTAAAAATGGCACTTACTTTTATCTCGTGCCATTCTTCGTCATATTCATACTTTACTTGACCACCTTTTTGGATTTCAACAACCACATTAAACTTTTCTGGTGTGCCGAATGGTATGTGTTCGTAACTCATATTTTTAAAATTTAGCTATTATTTTGTAGGATTTGATGAGGTATGTTCTACATCAATTTCTGAATAACTAATTCCTTGTCTGATTTTCTCAATAGAGTGCCTTTCGTGGTGTATGGTGTTTGCGGACAAATCCTCAATAGGAAGTTCTTTGGCATCTACGTGACCAGCGGGAAATAGAAGAAATTTACGAAAAAAGTCCAGTTATGCAGCGGGCTTTGGAAGCAGTTAGAACTGCTATATTGGCTTCAGCCTAGCATAATTTGCCGATAATTTCTATGGTTATTTTTGAAACTTCAATACCTTTTCAACCGGAGACAAGCCATTTAAAATTTTGTGGGGGAAATAATTCTAAGCGTCCGTGGCGATTTCCAGGGCGTTTTCCATTTCTGATGCTCCCCCGCCATTATCAAACATGACCACAATTTTCATCATGTCATCATTATCTTCTTCATTGAAAATAACATCCCTAATATGTTGCAACGAAAAATCACTATCAGTTTCCTGAAGCATTTCAGTGAGCTCTTGTTCGATTTCTTTTTTATGTTCGTCAATTTGTTGTTTTGATTGGATTTCCATGTGTGTGAAGCAACTGTCTTAATACTAAGTTACTTCGCAGATTTTGAGAAGGTTTATTTATGAAAAAAGCCGTTCTTCCCTTGGGAAAAACGGCTTTGAATTGTCAACCGAGAAATATCAGTCGACTTCGTTAGACAACGGCGTTTTCGAGCATATCCGCTCGGGTGCAGGCTGCAATCTGCCGACCCTTGCGGAATTTGCGAACCGTCGCCGCACACACACCAGCCACCTCGGCGATGATGGTGTCAGGTAACTGGCCGAGGAAGGGCTTGACCTTCTCCTTCCAGTCGAACGTCTCATCGAAGGCATAAGGAATGCCGATCTTTTGGAAGGCATTCCTCACAGTTCCGTGATGGACGACGGCCGAGTAGTAAATCGCCGGGTGCTTTTTCTTGAACTCGTCGATGGACACAGCAACCAACGGCTGCAGTTGCGCCAGCACCTGCGAAGCGCAGTAGAACGGCAATTCAGCGTAGTCTCCGCGAATGTAGTGCCGAAGATTCGCCTTGAACCGATGCTTGCACTTGGGGCATTCGGTGGTGAAGTCATTGGGGTCATCCTTGAACCCGCGGATGATCTCCACCGGTTTGAGGCCTTTACCACACGCCGGGCAGTTCGCCCATGGCAAATACTTCTCTCCCCGCAGAGCTTCGGTCAATTCGAGTCGCAACGTGAGCATGTGCGATTGAATCGCCATTGCTCGTTGCTCAACGGTTAGCTCCATACGAGTTTCAACGCGGGCCGAACAAGACATGGACAACTGCATTTGAAATCCTCCTAGGAATTCTTCGATAAGCCAAGGTTGAACACTCAACCTTTAGGCTGTTTGACAAAGTTCCACTTCAGAAAAATCTTCATTTGAAAATTACTCTGAAGTGGGTGAGATTTTGATGTGAAGGGTTGCACAGCCCTCCTTTCAAACCACTAAATCCTAAATATCATTCTGAAAATCTGCCGTTATATCTACAATATGCAGTCAGTGATTTCTGTTGCTAGGCCTCTTTCATAATAACTTTCTTTACTAAATTTTCAGATTTTGAGCGAGGCGAAGTAAAATTTTTGAAACATATCCGCAGGATACGTTGAAAAAATTTTACAAAGCCGGAGCCAAAATATGTAAATTGCAGTAGAAAGATTATTATGAAAAAGGCCTATGACTAATGATTTGAAAGAAGAGAAGGAGGGTGCTTTCGCAGAGCCTCCCCTTATTGGAGATGCCGGGAATCGAACCCGGGCGTACCACAGCGCTGTTATTCCGGACGCGGGGTTGGTACAAAAGCCTTTCCCGCGGTGGCCTACCACAGCCTACCGGCAACACTGGGCATCGAAACCAATCATCCCCAATTAACGGCTAGGCGATATCGTCAACGATAACGCCATCGGGGAACTTCTTGCGAAGCTCCTGCTCAATTTCCTCAAACGTCTCGGATTCGGAACCGGGAAGAATGCCTTCCCAGTGCCAAATCTCGCCGCCGCTGCGGTAATCGGCAACGATTTTGTCGCTGCCAATCTTGGCCAGCTTCAAGAGCTGGTCAACCGTGAAAGGAACCTTGGTCATCTGATCCTCCTTTTGTAAGAACTGGTTACCAATTATTTCCTTTTTTAAATCCGCAAACATGTTCTGGGCTTAAAAAAGGAGGGGTTGCGAGAGTGAAAAATTGCAACCCCATGATAGCAACACCAACATTAAGCTCTGGTGTCCTGAGCCTCCGTAGCCTCATGCTACGTGCGGCGCTTGCCCCGTTTCTTGCCGGGCGTTTCGGCGCGGAGGCGCTTCAACTGCTCGCCCGCCTGGAACAGGAATTCATCGTGCGCCCGGACCGAACCGAAATGGTGGAGCATCCCCGCGGCGATGTTCGCCTGGCGCAACTCTTTCAGAGCCGCCACCGCCCCGCCCAGGTTTCCGGTGCTGACGGCCGCGTCGAAACGCGCCGCCAACCCCTTCACCTTGGCGGAGTCGTCCAGCACCCGCTGGCCACCGCGCTGCACCAGGCCGTCGCGGAAGCGATTCTTGATGTTCGCCTCCACGCGCTTGATGGTGGCGGCCACCTTGTCGGCCTGTTCCAACTTGGCCACCGCGGCGGCTTTCGCCTCGCGGTCCAAGCGATCCTCGGTTGCCAGCGCGTCGCGGTGCTTGGCCTCCAGCCGATTGAGGGCCTCGAAGGCCTCTTCAATCTGCTCGTCGGTGGCATTGGGCTCACTGCCCAATTTCACCAGATACTCGTCGCTGTGGCAATCAGCGACTGGGGCCAGGACAACGACGTCAACGATGGAATTGTGAGTCATGACGACTCTCCAATAGTCTGTAAATTTCCGCGCAAGCTGACCAAGCTCACACGACCTCTGGGCAAAAATTCCCAAGAGACGATTGACCACAACCACGTTATGGACACTCGTCTCTTGACTTTACCAATTATTATGCTATATTAAACCCCGGACAATAACCTGGCTCTTTTAATGAAAGGAAAAATGGTGAACCGTGAAATTTCTCTTTGAAGACCGCGATCTGACTATTGCGATAACCGCATTGCGCGTTTTGTTGTTTGAATATCAAAGTCACAACAATGAAGACCGGGCCAAGCTGGTTTGGGAACCAACCCGGGAATTCTTTGAAGAAATGGCAGATCGCAAGCCTCGGCAAATTACCTGTTTCTCTGGGCAGCGCTTCCAGTTTCCCGCAGAACCCGGCTGTATCTGCCAACGCCTGTACGCAATCAACTCTCACGGTCAAGTTGCTTACATTGGCACCGTATTTAACCACGAGGCCATCGTGCATTACCGAGACCGACTGCGTGATACCGGGCTTGGAGAGTTAAGCGCAAAAAGGATTACCCGCGGGCGATTCCACCATTGTGTCATTCCCGCGCAAACCGAGGATATCAATGAAGATGGTTTGATTGGAGCGGTAAAAACCTTTTTTACCAGCTTCCTGAAAAAAACCTCAATTCCTTCTTTAGCCGACGCGCGCATCAAACTGCTTGAAGCAGAAGAGGGCAAAACGATTGAAGAAGAAATCTTGCGGCTGGCCCAGCAAACCTCCCAGCCAGCAACCCGAAGGAAAAGAATGAGAAAGTTTTTGGACGACATGACGTAATGCCATGTTTCCAACTTCTCACTTTTCCAAGCCCGGTCCCATTCACATGGAATCGGGTTTTTTATTTTCTAGCAAGCGAAGACAATAAAGATTCACAAATATTTATTGCCAAGCGGCGAAGAAAATATGCTTTGCATATTTCCATCATCCCTTTCTAAGAACATAACTCCTGTTACATTCTTGGAAAGAGAGAGGGGGCAAAACGCTTCCCCCTCTTTGAAAACAATTGGTGCTTTTTATTCCGCATCGCCAGCGTTGTCATCACGCAAGCACCTTGCTAATGCGGAATCCCGGTGGCGGCGATTACTCGCCAACCTGGGAATAGAGCTCGAAGTAGGCTTCGTCGCCCACTTCAGCTCCGATGGCCTCCTGGTTCAAAGCCTCGTCGGCTTCGAACGCGTTCCAGAAGTCGGCCAACTCCCGGACGTCCTCGTAGGTAATTCCCTCCTGGCTCGCCCAGCGAGTCATCTCCTGATACTGGGCCTCGGGGACGGTGAATTCAACGGGTTTCGGGTTCTCCATACCCTCGACCACCTCACCAGAAAAACTGCGAATAATCGTAGCCATGGTAGTAACTCCTTCTCCCTATTCGGGAAAACGCCTCTCGGTGTGCTCTGTCATGCGCCATGCTACGCATAACCCGAAAGGTCTTTATTGTGTCAAATCATTGCGATGGCACGTATTCCAAGCACTTACTCGGAATTTCGCAATGCTCTTCCATGAAGAGGCGGTTGAGGGCAGATTAATGTCTTCAACCGTCTCCCCTGGAAGAATTGCCCTAAAAAGTACTGCCTTCGCGTCACTCTACGGTGACATAAGTGTCGGGTAAAAACCTCCCTTATCTATATTCTGATTATAGCATATACAAGTAACCTTGTCAATAGGGGTGCCCTACATTCTGCTCCGAACTGCAACGTGGTAAAAAATCGTGAAACTAACTGAGATTCAAACGGAGCAGCCGTTATTGGGTACAATGGTTAATGAACCAACATTAACTAGTAACCAAATAACGGACATGCCCCATGCACATTTTACAACAGGTAAGAAAAATGAGTTAGCGGCTCTACTTCGGGCCAAGGTCAAGAAAAAAGATATTGCCAAACAGCTTTGCAGAAACAGAACCACTATCTGGCGCGAACGTAAGCGGGGCGAAGGGGCCAACGGCAGGTACTATGTCAGAAAATCAAAACGCTCGGCCAGAGAAAAAAGAATCAACGCCAATGCACGGTTTAAGAAAATTGGAAATGACATATCTTTGCGAAAGTATGTGGTTAAAAAACTAAAAACCTACTGGTCGCCCGAGCAGATTGCCGGCAGGTGGAATAAACATCACAAACGCAAGAAAATCGGCAAAGATAGTATTTACAAATTCATCTATGAAAAACGAAAAGACCTGGTAAAATACCTTCGTTGCCAGAAGGGCAAGTATCGGCGCCGGTATGACACCAGAATACGCGAAAAGCAGAGGGAAGCGTTAAAAAAACGGAGAATTGACCAGCGTCCGGAAATCATTAATCGGCGCGGTCGTATCGGCGACTTTGAAGGGGACACCATTATCGGCAAAGACAAAAAGCCCGCTATCCTTACCCACGTGGAACGAAAATCGGGATTGATACTGGCCGACAAACTCGAGCGAGGGTTAGCAGAAACGGCAAAAGAGAAAACGATTTTGCGGTTCAAAAGGATTTCAAAAAAGAAAAAATATACCATCACCTACGATAACGGCTCGATTTTCTGGGAACACGAAGCCACTGAACAGCAAACAGGACTCACTATTTACTTTGCTCATCCATACCACTCGTGGGAGCGGGGGTGCAATGAAAATGCCAACGGGTTGCTCAGGCAGTTCTTCCCAAAGAAGAGCAACTTTGCTACAATAACTCAACAAGATGTTCAGAAAGCTGTCAGATTGCTAAATCACCGGCCGCGGAAAAGATTACACTATTCTACTCCCAGAGAAGTGTTTAATCGGGGATAAAAAATCCGAGAAAAAGAAAGATTAAAATTTAAAAACGTTGCAGTTTGGAATAGAATTTAAGTATGCAGGTGGCTTTGCTTTTGTTCATTAAGCACTTAAACTATTTCTCACCCACCCGATAAGAATAATTAAAATCTGATTTTTCAACTTCAATGACAAAAAGATAGTCTTGTGTTTTACCTTCCGCCCAAGGTTTCTCAAAATCAGCAATACCTTGAGTTCCCTGATTGGAAAAACCCTCGTTTTCCAATATGTAAATATAACCCTTTTCGCGCATCAATTCACCCGTTGGATTTCCTTCAAGAACAACTTCCTGAACACCACTTTTATCAATCCTGTAATTCAAATTTGTTTGCCCGGGTAAATTATTTGGAAACAGCGCTTTGATAATCGCAACTCCTCCGTCATCAGTAGCATGGAACACTTTCCTTTTGGAAATTAACTTTTCACTAGCAGGAATTAAGACGGCACCACCATGCAACAAGTATCCTTTTTCCTGATTAAGCCAATTCAAAAAATCCTCTAGCACTAATTCTGTTTCCCTAAACGGCTTCAAATCCCCAGAAGTAATTATCTTTTTAGATAACGCCACTGCCAAAAGATTTTCAAAGTTTTCTTTTTGAAACATATTATTTTCCATTTCTATAGCCCGTCAAAAAACTCTCTAATTCGTTATTATTGAACAGTGCTTTTTCTTTTATTACCGGATTAAAAGTTTTTATAATTTGTTCCCACTCCTCCTGGGTGACATTAATTACAATTTTGGTTTCAATAGGCACATCGCACCGCCAAACTTTTATGTAGCCATTCAAATCACCCGAACCTTGGAAGACATCTAAATCTTGTCCATCCTCGCTTTGGTAGCCCTCAATATAGCCGTAATCAACGGGGTAGGTAACACCAGAAAGAGGGTAATCCTTCCAAACGGGGTCATTTTCTATTTCAAAAGACTTATATGTTCCCTTTAGATTTTCTATAATAATTTTAAACTCTTTAGCTCCAAAAACCTTATTAAAGAATTCAAACTTTGCTGTCTGATATTCACGATAACTTTTCCCATTGAAACTCAACTTCATCTTTTCGTATTCTTTGAGAAGCTCTGGGTTGTTTCTTAATTCCCCGAACACTTTGTCCACTCTCTTGGAAAATTTGTTATTATGGTCAACAAGAATGACATCCACATGGAAACCATCTTTTTCAAAATCCCACTTTGCCGAATCCTCAACGAGCCGATCATACTTACCGAGCACTTTTTCCAAATTACTAATATGCTCTGCATGTTTTTCTTTTTCACAGAAGATACTGATATCAATATCCTCTGCGCCAGCAATTCCCAGGGCTAGTGAACCAAGTGATTTTACTTCTAAGTTCGGTGCAACAGATTTTATTTGCGAGATGATTTCTTGTGTCACAAACAACCCTTTAGGATTAAAAGGCTTAATTATTGCTATTCTATCTTCTGGGATTGTCGCCAGGTAAGCTATTTGTTTTTCCGTAAGCATTGTGTAATCTTAACAAAAAACCACCCCGATTTAAAGGGTGATTTTTGTGGACTAATTAGAGTTTAGCGCCCTAGCGCCATCATGTTTCAAACTGAAAAATAGCTCTAGGCGTCTCAGTCTCTTGACTTAGCATGTGTTGGCAGGGGCGCCAGGAATCGAACCTGGACCAAAGGTTTTGGAGACCTTTATGATACCACTTCACCACGCCCCTAAATATTAAAATCCTAAATCCGAAACTCGAAATCCTAAACCAAGTGTATCAAAATTCTTCAGGTTTTTCAAATGCAAAAAAATGCTCCGGTCAACTTGCGTCAACCGGAGCCTAATCACTGGGCGCGGGCTAGCCAATAATTGGCCATCATGGCGATTTGGTTCTCGCCAGCCACGGGATAAAGCTGGCGCCACCTTGACACCAACTCGCGTTCTATTTCCCGCGCCCTTTCTACCTTCTGCTGTAGCTGATCCTTTACCGCCAGACGTTGTTTGTAGCGCCTTCCCTCCTCATTGTCATCAGCGATTTTTTGATCGCTACTTCTGGTTATTTTCTTCTTTATCTCATCGTCAAACTTCTCCCAATCCACACCTTTTTGGACTCTGTCCCGGTAGACATAAGTTTCCATCGGCAGTGGAGTAAGAGACCCCTGATTGCCAAAACTCAAGCTGAAATTCTTAATCAGCTTGGCCTCGTAGTGGCAGCGGTGCCACTCCTGATTAAGCGCCCTGATTTCCTTCTCAATCTTTTGGCGCGCTTCAAGGCGAGCCTGCTCGCTGGCAAGCGCATGTCCCGGAGAATCAGCTGTCGCCGCCTTTTTGGGTTCAACCACCGGCGGTTCTTTCTTAGCTTTTTCCAGAGCTTCAAGGCGTTCACGAACCTGTTTTTCGAACGGCGTCAAAGCTTCCCTGACAGCTTCCTTGATGATTTCCTTGGAGGAAAATTCCTTTTTCGCTTTCGCCAAGGCCTCTTCTTGAGCCCTGATTAACTCTTCTTTCCTGCGAGCCTCTTCCTTGAGGTCATCAAAGTATTTCTTAAGTTCTGCTTTGGCCTCTTTGGCCACCATTTCTTTCGCCGCTTTCTCAACCGCCTTGTCAGCCTCATGCTTCTTGAGTATTTCCTGCATGGCTTCCTTGGCGACATTGACAGCTTTTTCATTCTGCACAGCTTGGTCTTGTTCCTTCTTTTTTTTAGCTGCGTCGTCACCACACCCAGCTACTGCAAGAACCACAAGCAAAATCACGTAACGAGCCATGAAAAATCCTCCAAATTGACAAAGGGCCTCATTTTCTATTCGTTTTTGGCAGAAACACATTGTTTCCCCTTAATGCTTAATTCTAGCATGCATCTCAATTACTGTCAATACCACCGTACCCCCGCCGCGGGGGCTTATAGCGACACCCTCCCTAATTAAAGTTTATGGAAAAACTATACATTCCCATTGAGCACAATCCTTGCAGTGCCGTGCCGGCATTTTGTGGCGGCACGTCAATTAATGTTTCCCCTGACGGCGGAAGATTGCTGCGATAGCCCAGGCTTGGAATGACAATGGCAGAGGAACAATCAAAGGTACCCTGCGTATTCATCTTAATGACGGTGGGCACGCCGGCTTTAGCATTGGTTAACCTTGGTGAATAGCCACCTTTGGCACTAATGGTTATGATTTGCTTGCCACCAACCATACTCACATTATCCACTGTCTGACTGCTTGAATTACTAGCGCCGCTTATCACCAGCATAGCTCCCCCGGCAACAACGGCAACGGCTAATATGGATATAATAATTATTTTCATATTCATGGAAATTTTTAAAAATTAAAGACCGGCGGGATAATTCCTACTGCCGCCAAGGCGTTAATAATATTAAAGGCTGCAAAAAAGATGACAACTAGCCCGGCTGTCTTAAAAAATACCCCCGACTGGGCTTTTTTATGGATACCAAGGGAACTAAAACTTAATAGCGCCAGCACCGGAAGTGTACCGAGGGCAAATACCCCCATCATCAATGCCCCCGTCCAAAAACTGCCGGTAGTCAACGTATAAATCTGCATGGATTGGGTAAATCCGCACGGCAGAAAAAATGTTGCCACTCCGACCAATAAAGGTGTGAGAATGTGATTGATATTTTTAAGCCCGTGGATGTGTTTGCCAATAAAATTGGGCATGGTTGGCTGGATTTTTTTTACCCACGGGAAAATATCCAACAGGTTAATGCCGAGGATTAAAAGAACTATGGCAATGATAAGGTTGAGAATAAACGTGCCCGTTGAGCCAAACTGGAAAACAGCGCCCAGTGCGCCGATTGCTCCGCCCAAGATAAAAAACGATACCAATCGACCAATGTGAAAAAGTACTTGCGGTTTTACTTTATCTCCTTCTTTGGCAAAGTTAGCAGACATGGAAAGCACCAGCCCGCCAACCACTGCCATGCACGTAGAAACAGAAGCGATAAGCCCAATAATAAATGCCGTACCATAACCAACTTGTGAAGTCGTCACTAAGTTCACGATACCCAACTTTTGCAAAAGAATAAATAAGGCTATAAATCCCAGTGCGATGGGAAATGCCAATGTAAAATCAGCCCACTTGACTGCATGGTTTCGTTTTTCAACCGAAAGGGTGTAGCCATGCGGTTTTAATATCTCACTCAAATCCCGCGCAATGTGCTCTGGTGTTTTGTCGCCAAATTCACCCGTCACTTCAACACTATGGCTGGCCAGGGAAGATTTGGCTTTTGTTACTTCCGGCATTTGCAAGAGTTCGCTCTCCGTGAGAAAAACACAGGAAGCGCAGTGCATACCATTTACGTGGAATGTGTAGGTTTTCATGAATTTAAATTCTTTTTGCCTTAATTCGCAATGAGTTTGCCACCACTGAAACGCTGGAAAGCGCCATGGCCATGCCCGCAAAAATGGGGTTTAATAACCAGCCAAAAAATGGGAAAAATGCGCCGCCCGCCAGCGGAATGCCAACAATATTGTAAATAAACGCCCAAAAAAGATTTTGCTTAATGCCTCGCATGGTAAGTTTGGAAAGTCGAATGGCTTTAACCAGTTTTGAAATGTCTCCTCCAAGCAAGGTAATGCCGGCCGTTTCAATCGCCACATCCGTGCCGGTGGCCATGGCAATACCCACATCCGCTTGGGCCAAAGCCGGAGCATCGTTAATACCGTCCCCCGCCATGGCGACAATCCTGCCTTGCTTTTGCAATTCTTTTATCTTGTTAAGTTTTTCATCGGGCAAAACTTCGGCTAGCACATCATCAATCCCCACCTCTTTGGCAATGGCCAGAGCCGTGTTTTTGTGATCCCCCGTGAGCATGATCACTTTAATGCCAAGTTTATGGAGATTTTTAACCGCTTCAATGGCCTCGGGTTTTATGGCATCAGCCACCATAACGGTTCCCAGTACTTTTTCTTTGGTGGCCAGAACCAATTGCGGGCCACCCTCAAACGACAAGCCAATATCAGCCATTAATTTAAAGCTGCCCGCAAAATATTCAACACCTTCAATAGTCCCCTTCAATCCTTTTCCCTGTATTATTTCAAAATGTGAAACCGGCAACAGGGCGACATTTTTCTTTTTGACATATTCAACAATAGCATGGGCAACGGGGTGTTCAGACTTGCTTTCCAGTGAAGCAAATACTTGCATAATACTTTCATCCGATACGCTAGTCACTTCCGGTTTACCCTTGGTGATGGTGCCTGTTTTATCAACTACCACCATATCAACTTTGTGGAGCTTTTCCAACGTGGCGGCATCTTTGATTAAAATCCCCTCTTTTGCGCCCTTACCAACGCCCACAATAATAGCAGTCGGAGTGGCCAAACCCAAGGCGCATGGACAGGCAATAACCAGAATACCCACAAATGATACTAACGCATAAGAAAGCGCCTGTGCAAAGCCAAAATATGCCGTACCAATAACTAGCCACGCGCCAAGTGAAAGAAAGGCCAGAACAATGACGATTGGCACAAATACGGCTGAAATTTGGTCGGCCAGTTTTTGGATGGGCGCTCGGCTTCCCTGCGCTTCTTGCACCATTTTGACAATATGGGCCAACAATGTTTCTGAACCTATTTTCTTCGCTTCAAAAATAAAAGCTCCGGTAGTGTTTATGGTACCGGCCACAACGGCATCCCCAGCTTTTTTCTCAACGGGCATGGACTCGCCCGTAACCATGGATTCGTCAATAAATGAAGAACCTTCCAATACCGTTCCATCTACCGGAATCCGCGCGCCTGGCTTGACCACAATCCGGTCACCGCGCAAAACCTGATCAACAGAAATTTCTGTTTCTTTGCCGCCCCTAATAACCAGAGCTGTTTTGGCTTGTAAATTCAGTAGTTTTTCAATAGCATCTCCGGTTTTGATTTTTGCTTTGGCTTCCAAATATTTCCCCAGGGTAATAAAAGCAATAACTACAATAGTCACGTCGTAATAAACATTCTCAACATTCAAAAACGGACTAAGTGGGCCTTCAAATGCCGTAACAATGAAACTGTATAAAAACGCGGCCGAAGTGCCAATGCCAATTAAGCTATCCATATTGGCTTTGCCATAGCGTAAAAAGCGGTAAAAACCCATCAGGTACGGCTTGCCGGCAATAAAAAACGTGGCGGTGGCAAAGATGGGCAAAAGGTGATGGAAAAATTCAAATAACGTTTCCGGCATTTTTGGCGCCACGCCAACGGCGGTTAACGTTTCCCATGCCATCAGCAAAATACTAAAAGTGGCTAGGGGCATTACCATCATAATTTTCATTTTCATGTCAGCCACTTCGGCTAATTTTTCTTGCTTGGATTGGCCAAGTCCCGTGTGGGCGGCGTGCTCTTCAGCCGACATGCCCATCTGTTCTGCGGTTTGACCACCATGACCCGCATGCATGGGCATAATAAACGAATACCCCAGCGGCTCGATTTTTTTGGAAAGTTCTTGTGGATTAGTTTTTGTCGCGTCAAAAGACACTTTGGCGGTTTCCGTGCCAAAATTCGCTTGCACATCTTGTACTCCCGCCACCTTTTTAAGAGTTTTTTCAATGACAGAAGAACATGAGGCGCAATGCATCCCTTTTATTCTGTACGTTTGTGTATACATTTTACCTTCTTTTAAGTTTATACACTTTTAATATTTCCTCTTTGGCTTTATCGGTCTGACCAGATTTTACCTGATCCAAAATGCAACCACTAAGGTGGTTTTCAAGTAACAAATCTTCAACATTTGAAAGTCCTTGCTTCACTGCTGATGTCTGGGTGATAACATCAATGCAATAGGTGTTATTTTCAATCATCTTTTGGAGGCCTCGAACCTGACCCTCTATCAATGTAAGGCGACGTATTACTTTACCCCTATTTTCTTCATGCATGTATTTCATGTATCCATTATATACCCCCATAGGGTATTGTCAAATCTTTATCTAATAAACAAAAAAAACGGGCGAATCCCGTTAATTGTTACTTTTTTAAGGATAAATAACCTCTTCAAAGCGGATTAGGCTCAAAACTGAGCCACTACCTACTTGCGACCTTCTTTGTGAACCGTGTGCTTTTTGCAGGTGCTGCAAAACTTGGAAATTTCCAGTTTTTTGTCAGCCATCAATTTTGACTTTTTAGTAAAATAATTGACGGTTTTGCACGCGGTGCATTGCACTTTCAAAAATGGTTTTTTTGCGGCCATGATTTTCCGGAGCGAAGCGAGGAAAATCACCTCGCAAATGGGGTTTGAGGGAGCGTAGCGACACTCAGTTCGCATTTTGCAAAAAATGAGAACAAACATTCCCTTGAGACCCCATTTGCGCTGGATACCTTGCTTGTCTTTTTTAATTAATTTTATTCTCTGAGCCGATGGTGAGGATTGAACTCACGACCTTTTCCTTACCATGGAAATGCTCTGCCACTGAGCTACATCGGCAATATTCAATTGTTAAAACCTGTGGGCAGGATAGGACTTGCACCTATGAAGGGGAAACCCCGCTAGATTTACAGTCTAGTGCCTTTGCTGCTCAGCCACCTGCCCGTTATCATACACCATATCAGATTTTTTTCAATTATTCAATCACTTTCCCGTGCAAACCTTTCCATTCTTCTATTTTTTTGTGATCGCCAGATAATAGCACCTTTGGAACTCGCCAACTTTCTTGCCCTGAGTCGCGTCGAAGGGTACTTTTCACCTTAATTTCTTCGGGTCTCGTATACTGCGCATATTCAATAAATCCCCCGCTTTTGGTAATGCGTTCTTTTAATAACGCTTCTTTGCCTAGCACGCCCGGCACCAACCGCGAAATGGCTTCAATAACCACCATAGCCGGCAGTTCCCCACCCATTAAGTCATAGTCACCAATGGAAACTTCCATATCCGCGATTTTTTCAGCCACCCGCTGGTCAACACCTTCATATCGCCCGCAAATAAAAATAATTTGGTCCAGTTTTGAAAGCTTGTGCGCCATTTTTTGGGTAAATTTTTCTCCCCTTGGTGTGAATAAAATAACTTTCCTTAATTTTGCATTTTGATTTTTAAATTTTGATTTTAAAGATTGAACCGCTTTATACACTGGTTCAATCTTGATTACCATGCCAAGGCCGCCCCCGTATGGCCGGTCGTCAACCGTGCCGCGGGCATCATCAGCAAAATCACGCAAATTATGGGTAGTGATTTTTATCAGCTTTTTTGCTCTGGCCCGCGCAATCAAACTCTCGCCCAAATATGAGCTTAAAATTTCAGGGAAAATAGTGATGATATCAAATTTGATCATATTTTTTACAAACAAAAACTGCGCTTATTTTAGCACAGTTTTTTGTTTTTGTAAATTACAGAGAAATACTCTCTATATCATCCGGAGCTGCCGGTTTTTCAGCTGTTGGCCTGGTTACCCTTCCGCCGATGGGTTCCTCAATTTTAAGGTTTACCCTGGCGTGGTTTTTCAATCCAACAATTCTCACTAAGTTCCTGATTGCTTTGGCGGTTGAACCTTCGCGTCCAATGATCTGGCCCATATCGGCTGGGTTTACGGTCAATGAAAGCAACACTCCCATTTCGTCAACTTTCCTTTCTACTTTGACGTCGTTTGGGTTATCAACCAATGCCTTAACAAGATATTCAAGAAACTCTTTGTCAAAATCTGCCATATTCTTGCTGTTATCGTTTTTTATATTCTGCAGCTCGACCGTTCTGCTTAAATCCATTGTATCCATTTAAAAAATTATGTCAAATTTTTTGAAAAAAATAAGGGTCGGATGCCGCGGCATCCGACCCTGAAAACTACTTCTTCTTGCGCAAATTCTTTTGCGCCTTCGGTGGACGCATATCAATGGGCGCCGGCGTCCTCCTCCGAATTACCAGCTTGGCAGGCTGCCAAACTGTCGCGTACTTCCTGCCTCCACGCTGCGAAACCATGCTGATCCCCCAATCCTTGAAATGAACAACTTGTTGTCCCCTCATTTTAATCCACCATACCTTAATACTGGACTAAAATAAGGGGAGAAACAAGGCACTTGCGCACCTTGCTTCCCCTTGGCCTTCTATCCCCTTGCATATCGGGTGAAGTGCCACCTCTTGTGCCGGATACCCATCGATTCCGTATGGGAATTGAACACCGGCTTATGAGTTGGCTCCTCCTCTTGCGCGGTTGTTTGGATAAACACCGGCTGGCACTTTCGGCGGCGTGCCGTCACCCTGGTTGTCCTGCAAAGCCGCTGGAGCATTTCTCCGCGGGTCTCCTGCTGGACTACCCGATCTTCCCTGGCCGCAAAGTCGGGCAGTTCCTCCTCTTGAATGAGGACCTGCTCCTTATGCGCGAAGCAGAAGTCATCCTCCGCGTCGGGGAACTTCCGACTGAGGCGAGCCTCGTGGAGTTCTCACAACGTGGAATCCTCCAACAAATCACGGTTCCCCGGCCATTGAAAACATACGGTCAGATATCCCGCCATGGTAAACTCCTTTTTCTGCGACATTTTTTTGTGGAGTGTGTCGGAACTCCGAAGCCTCTTGCCATGGGAACAAGAAAACTTCACTGGGACTTGGCACATGCACACGCATGTACGGTGTAATGAACTGGGCAAGGACTACGAGTCCTCCCTTCTTTCAAATCACTAAAGAATTTTTTTTTCAATTCGGGAAAATCTGATATTAAATCGATATCCGCTATTCAACTAATGATTTGAAAGAAAGGGGTCTGCGCTGGCACCGTTGCGCCAGCGCAGACCTTCAATGTCCGGGTTTTCACCCGCTTTTTTTGTTGGAAGCCGATTCCGGCCGGTAACGCGTGACGGACTTGCCGTCCTTGACGAGAATCACCTGCCGCCCAACTTCCTTGTGAATTTTCCACCCCTGAATGAGAAGGTGTTCAATGGATTCAGGATCCACTGAAATTGGTTTCAGGACGCGATTTTTAACCGGCTTCTCCCTGTCTTCACTTTTCGCCTTATTGAGTAAGGCGTAAATGAAGCTTTGCCCGCGCTGGCCGAGGGGCACTTCGTCCAAAACCGACGAAGACTTTTTCCCTTGATCCCAGAAAAAGACCATCCCTTCCTGGTCGCTATCAAATCCCTTGTTCAGGATTTTCTCTACGGTTACCACGAGACGATAACCATCCGATCCCGCAACAAAGAATTGATTTTTCAACTCCTCAGCTTGGGCGATACTACCATCACTGAGCGCCAGGATATACTCCTGCAACAAGTTCAGTGCCTCGTCCCAGAGCTGAGGCTGGGACCTCTTTTTGAAAGGGGGCATCGCTGGCGCCGGCGAAACATCAATAGGACAATACTCGTCTGGGCAAAAAACATCTCCATTGATTTCGATGTTGCGAATCGCAATCGTCTTTTGATCTTCTTGACTGAGAACTACTTTTTCGACGACCGCTGGCTCTTCATACAAAACCGGTTCCGCCACTTTGGCCGGAACTTGCGGCGCGGGCGGCGGTGGCAGGAATGCCATCGGGGTAAACCGCGAAGTCTTTTTCCGTTCCGCATAGTCGCGACCCAGAATTTCGTCCACGATTTCCTGTAATTCATCAACGCACGACAGCACAAGCCAGAAAAACCACGTCATGGCAATTCCTCCGAAAAAAATGTTACACACATACAAAGAGCTATGCTCTATTAAAGATATGGCCAACCGTGTGTGAAGTTTGGCCATACCATCTCCCATAAAGAGAGATAAGAATGATTATAAAAAATTACAAGCATTCTTATTCCTCCCCACCCTTCTTTCAAAGTTTAAAACCACTATACCACACTTTTAAAGAAAGGGAGGGGAAACTGGAAAAGAATCATTGTTTTCCAGCCCCCCTCTCGCTACTATGCCAGATTAAATAACCTGGCTTGTACGTGCACGCAAATTCCATTGATGGCGGGCACGATTGGTCTTGCTTCTGCCGAGGTAGATTGCTTCCACCCCTCTCTCAAATCACAAATTTTTATGATTTCAGAGAGGAGAGGGACGGGCAAAAGTGCTGGCGTCCCTTTCAAAGGCCTTGTTCCCTTTTCTTCTTGCGAAGCTAAGGTATTTTACGTCGTCTGATTTTTAATCGGCTAGGTCAGAACGACAAAGAACAACTAACGGCCTCAGTTTTTTACAGATGGCTCGGCCGACCACCCAACTTCTGACAACCCCAGAAGAATGAGCCCTTCCTGATTTTTTCCAGGAGGAGAGATTTTATTTAGTTGGCAACCGCAACGGTGCCGACCAGGGATTCCTTGGCCGCCCGCCAATCATCCCAGGTTTTCATCTGGCAGATCGCTTCTGCCAAATCCTCGAAAGTGATTTCGAGGCCGGTGGGCTCGAACTGCTCATTGCCCATGATGGTCCGGCGAGCCAATTCAGCCTCCACCATTTTGAGCGCTCCCTCGGTGACGACGACACCCTGATAGGCGTGCCACTCTTCGTCCGAGCCCATGACGAGCAGAATAGGATCTCTGACCCACTCCTCGTCGTGGGTGTACCGAGACTCAGGCTCGATCGCCCCAGTTCCGGTCACATGGAACACCGCGTGGCCGAACAGGGCTGCCGCCCGTTGCCCGAAACATCCGCCAAACGAGGCGAATAGGAACGGGACCACGACGTCGTAGTCGCTGTACCCCGAGGGCGCACCGGAGATTTTCGTGGACGGCCAGAGGTGCTGGACGACATTACCCGGCGACCGTCCGCCGATGGCATTCAGGCCGGCGGCCACGCGTTTCTCTTCGCCTTCAGGCTTCGCATGGCTCCGAATTTCGTTGCCGGTCCACTGGTCAACGGTCTTGATGCTCTGCAACATGGTATATCTCCTTTTGAAGACTTCGGTATACCATTATACCGCCCATATGGGATTTTTGTGCGTCAAAATGTAGTAAATGTGCTACGCTTCTAGAGAATTTGACGCTTATTCTCTATACTTTAATTATACTACTATCAAGGGTGCTTGTCAAGCCATTTGAGCGTTTTTAGTGAAAATGAGCCTATTTACACAAAAAATGCCTCTTGCAAGAGGCATTTTTTGTGTCGCACAATAGAATATAGTTAAGTTGCTGGTTTTTCGAGTTCTGTTGGAGTTTCGACTACTGGCTCAACCGCGGGCGCCGCGGCGCCTGCGGCGGCGTCTGCCACTACCTTTGCGGCGGCGGCTTTAGATTTTTTAGAAACGCTGAATTTTTTTATTTTAGGCGCGTCAATAATTTTTTCCGCCACCAATAAATTATGCACAGTAGCCGAAGGTTGGGCTCCCATTTTGATCCAATGTAAAATCCGGTCTTTTTCCAAGGACTTCCTTTTTGTCAGCGGATCAACGTAGCCTAAAATTTCTGAAGGCCGCCCACCTTTTGCGCTGCGCCTTTTATCAATCACCACCACCCTGAAAAACGGCTGGTTCTTTTTTCCTTTTCTTGTAAGTCGTATTGTTAGCATTTTTTATGAATTTTGAATTTAGTATTTAGTAGCTTGAATTGAATTTTGAATCTTGTATTCTAACTACAAAATACAGGATTCCAGATTCTAGGCCGCCCATTGCTTTGCAATGAGCGCGGCCTTTGCTGCTTCTTCTTCTGCTTCCTGTTTTGAATAGCCCTTGCCTTCCGCCACCATTTCTTTACCCAAGAAAACCGCAACGGTGAATTCTTTTTTATGGTCTGGGCCCCATTCTTTGACGACCTTATACATGGGTGTCACCCCGGCTTTTTCCTGAGCCTCTTCCTGGAAATGTGACTTGGCGTCTTTATACGACTTGCTTTGGATAATTTCCGGCAGGCGGCTGAGCAAATACTTTTTTATAAACACATCACACGGTTCATAGCCAGAATCCAAATAAATCGCGCCGATCAATGCTTCAAACGTATTGGCCAAAATGTATTGGCGCGCCTTTCCCAATTCTTTGGTTTCCCCGCGGCTTAAAAGTAAAAAGTCATTAAAGCCCAGTTCTTCCGCCACCGTGGTCAGCATTTTTGCATTCACCAGCGCCGCCCGCCAATTGGTGAGCTGGCCTTCGTCTTCATTGGGATATTCTTGGTATAAATGAACCGTAATCACCAGTTCCAGCACCGCGTCTCCCAAAAATTCAAGGCGTTCATTTTGGTCCAGCCCGAACTCCGGATTTTCATTTAAGTAGCTGCGATGCACAAAGGCTTGGGTCAACAAATCTTTATTGGCAAATTTCAATCCCAGCTTTTTTTCAAAAAGTGAAAATTCTGTCATTTTTTATTTTTCTTCCAACTGCTTGTACACGGTTCCTAATACCCCGTTAACGAACTTGCCGGAAATGGTTCCTGAAAAACTTTTAGCCAATTCAATGGCTTCATTAATGGCTACTTTGGGCGGAACTTCTTCTTTGTTAGCATATAAAAGTTCAAATAAACCCAGCCTTAATACATTCTTATCAACCAGGGGAATTTGGGCAATGGGCCATTCGGGGGCCGCTTTTTCAATAATGGCGTCAATGTCTTGCAAATGGCTTACCACCCCCGCTGCCAAACTTTTCACAAAATTCAAATCTTCCAAACCGGGCCCGAAATTTTTGACATTCCGGTCAACAATGGCATCAAGGGCGCCGGCATTGGCACCATAAAAATCCCATTCGTATAGGCTTTGCATAACAATTGAACGTGATAAGTGCCGTGAAGCCATGTGCTTGAATTCTGTATTCTGTATCTTGTAGCTTGAATTGAATACTGAATTTTGAATCAGCATTCTCAATTCTATTCCAGCTCCAGAATACAAGATACCGAATTCTAGTTATTTTTCTCTGCTTCCTTTATTTCCTTTTCCCTCACTTTCTTTTCTTTTTTGGTCAATTTTGCCATCACGTTAATCATCTCTTTGCCTTTATAATATCCGCAGTTGGAACAGATGGTATGGGGCTTGACCGCCCGGCCGCATTTTTTGCAGGTTGCTAAAGCCACCGGATTGATGAAAATATGCATCCGGCGCTGGCCTACGGAAGAACGGGTATGTTTATGTCGCGGAACAGCCATTGTTGTTGAGAATCTAGAATCTAGTATCTAGAAGCTAGAATACGACGCACAAATTCCGTATTCAAAATTCCATTCAAGCTACCAGATACAAGATACAAGATTCTATTTGAGGTTTACTATACCAAATAACTTTCTTTTTTGCAATATATAGGAGGCTGCAATGCATAAAAAAACCCAAAAGTGCTACCCCCTTCACTTTTGGGTTCGGCTTTTAGGCGCTGGGTTTTTTGGTTTTTACAGCAGCGTGCGATCTTGGCTGCTTCCTTTGGGAAACTTCTTGCCAAAGGGAAACTCCGCCAATGATGGTTATGGCCAACACGGCCAGAACGGCCAATATCAACCAGACCACCCACCACTCCAAAAGTTTGAAATGTCCGGTGGCGGCAAAAACCCCTGTAACCGCCGCAACTAAGGCGAATACTATTAACCGTGGATTCTCCTCCTGGCAAGACCAGTGGAACGCTTTGCCCACTCCCCAAAAAAAAGGAATAATAACCAAAACTCCAATTGCGACAAGCGGCCAGGCCCCGAGTGCTTCAAAGATCGCATACCAGGGCACCAGGCCCATGGCTGAAAGCGCCACCAGAGTAATTACCAAAAGCATGACCATCCAAAACCAGAGCTGGGTGCGAAGGTACTTGATTGCATCATGGAACATGGCTGACCCTCCCAAAAAAAGGATGAAATAAGGTTCTATTTTTATTGTATACCTTACCATAGTTATTTCAAGCTGCTGACAGGGCAAGAGGCACAAAACAGAATTAGAGCGTTTTTAGCGGTAGCGGATTCAGGCAAGATTAAAGGCGCGAGGAACAAATTGAATGCCGGAGGTATTGTTTGTTCCGAAGCAACGATGAAGCTTGCCTGAATCCGCCCGCCCGGAGGGAACCCAAAAAATGGCTGATTTCTGCGTTACAGCTTCGTCAGCGTAGTGCAGAGACTATGCTTCCTCGCTGTGCCTAGAAATCATCTCATTTTTTGGGTTCTAAAAACGCCCTAATTCTGTTTTGTACCTCTAAAGGTTTTCCTATGTATTTTACACGCCCCAAACTGCTCTAAATTCTTAATATGCAAGGCCGTCCCATAACCTTTGTGCTTATTAAAACCGTAATGGGGGTATTTTGTGTGCATTTTTTGCATCAGGCGGTCGCGCGTCACCTTGGCAATAATACTGGCGGCGGCAATGGAAAACACTTTGGCATCGCCCTTGATAATGCTTTTTTGCGGAATTTTTGATTTTACTTTAAAGTTGCCGTCTAGCAGCAAAAAATCCCTCGGCCGTAGGCCTATGGGCGAGGCTGCACTCAAATTTTTTAATGCCCGCGCCATCGCCAATTTCGTCGCCTCTAAAATATTTATTTTGTCTATCACCTTTTCCGAAACAACGCCAACGCCAAATGTAATATCCTTATGATTGGTTAACGATTCATAACATTCCTCTCGCTGTTTTTCCGTCAATTTCTTTGAATCGTCAATTTTTAAATTTTGAATTTTAAATTGTAATTTTGCATTTTGATTTTTGAATTTTGAATTAACCACAACCGCACCTGCCACCACCGGGCCGGCCAGCGGTCCGCGCCCGGCTTCGTCCAACCCAACCACACACTCAATCCCCTGCTTCCATAACTTTTTTTCTTCGTTGAAATTCGGTTTCATTACCATATGGTAGCAGATTTTGGCGCATTAAAAAACCTCGAAGCAGTGTGTCGCTTCAAGGTTTGGCTTTCGCCCTTCAACTACGACGGCTAACGACGCTCCAGCGTCTCTTTGATCATTTCTTCGTGAGTCATTTCCTTTGGCTTTTCAGCCGCCTCTTCGGCCACCAGAAGCCCACGAAGCTGCGCCACCTTTTCCTCGGCTCCCAGCGCACTGTCTAAAATGCCCCTGATCGTTTCATTTTTCATAGCACCCTCTCTTTACATACAAAAGATTGACACCTATTTTGACGCACCTTAATCATATCACTAATACTTAATTAAGTCAACTTGTGAAAGTTTTTAATAAAAAGTAAAATAGGTTATCAAAACGCAAAAATTATGCCAAAATTTGTTCACTTGCACACCCATTCCCATTATTCCCTGCTGGATGGCCTGCCAAAAATTCCCCAACTGGTTGATTATGTCAAAGAACTTGGCATGGGTGCGGTTGGCTTAACGGACCACGGCGTCATGTATGGCGCGGTGGAATTTTTCAAAGAAGCCCGCGCCCGCGGCATCAAGCCCATCATTGGCTGTGAAGTCTACATGGCCTTTGAAGGCCATAAAGACAAGCGCCCCAACATTGACGCCAAAAGCTGGCACATGATTTTGCTTTGCAAAAACCAGAAGGGCTATGAAAACCTGGTCAAACTGGTTACCACCGCCCACCTGGAAGGCTATTATTACAAGCCGCGCATTGATGAAGAGCTTTTGGAAAAACACGCCGAAGGTTTGATCGGCACCAGCGCCTGCTTAAACGGAAAAATCCCCAAATTGTTATTGGCCGGTAAGCTGGATGAAGCCGAAACCTTGGCGCGCCATTATTCAAAAATTTTCGGATCGGATTCTTTTTATTTAGAATTGCAATACCACCAAAATATCCCCGAACAACAGGTGTTGAATAAAAAAATTATTGAACTGGCCCAAAAAACCGGCTTGCCGCTGGTGGCCACCAATGATATTCACTATTTGCGCGCCGAAGACGCCGAAGCCCAGGATGTTTTAATGTTGATCAACACCGGTTCCGACCCCAATGACCCCGAACGCCTCACGTTGCAAGGCGATGATTTTTCCATGCTCTCACCCGCCAAAATGGCAGAGATTTTCAAAGACACGCCCCAGGCTTTGGAAAACTCCCAGAAAATCGCCGACATGTGCGACTTTGAATTTGAACTGGGAAAAACGCGGCTCCCCTCTTTCCAGGTACCTCCAGGAAAAACCGCCGAAAGTTATTTAACCCAACTTTGCGAAGAAGGGCTGGCAAGAAAGTACCCCCATATCACGCCCGAGATCAGGGAAAGAATGGACTACGAGCTTTCCATTATCAACAAAACCGGATTTGCCGGCTATATTTTAATTGTGCATGACTTTACCAAATGGGCCCTGGAAAAAAGAATCAGCAGGAACGCCCGGGGATCGGCGGCAGGTTCCCTGGTCTGTTACCTTACCGACATCACCAGCGTTGACCCGATAAAATATGACCTGCTGTTTGAACGATTTTTAAATCCGGAGCGCATCAGCATGCCCGATATTGACATGGACTTTACCGACCGGCGGCGTGATGAGGTGATTAAGTATGTGGGTGAAAAATACGGCCATGACCACGTGGCCCAGATTATCACCTTTGGAACCATGGCCGCCCGCGCCGTAGTGCGCGATGTGGGCCGGGCTTTGCAATACCCGTACAGCTACTGCGATACGATGGCAAAAATGATTCCCCTGGGAATGGATTTGACTGAAACCCTGGAAAAAGTGGCGGAATTTAAAGAATTGTATAAAAATGACCCGCAAGCCACAAAATTAATTGACCTGGGATTAAAATTGGAAGGGGTGGCCCGCCATGCTTCCACCCATGCCTGCGGGGTGGTAATTTCCGCAGACGCCCTAGACCAGTCGGTTCCTTTGCAACATCCCCCGGGGAAAGAAGACGACTCCATTATCACCCAGTATGAAATGCACGCCATTGAAGACTTAGGGCTTTTGAAAATGGATTTTTTGGGGTTAAAAAACCTGACCATTATTGAAGATACTTTGGCGCGAATTTTCGTCATCCGCGGCGAATCCATAAATATTGAAAAAATACCCCATGACGACCAAAAAACCTTCAAGCTTTTGCAAGATGCCATAACTACATCAGTGTTTCAATTGGAATCAGACGGAATGAAGCGCTACTTAAAAGAGTTAAAACCTACCGAATTTGAAGACATTGCAGCCATGGTGGCGCTGTACCGGCCCGGCCCCATGCAATTTATCCCAGACTACATTGAGCGAAAACACGGCCGGCAGCAAATAACCTACATCATTCCCGAACTTGAACCCCTATTAAAAAGCACCCAAGGCATCATGATTTACCAAGAACAACTCATGAAGCTTGCCCAAGTTATTGCCGGTTTTACGCTAGGAGAAGCCGATGTATTAAGAAAAGCAGTGGGCAAGAAAATCAAAGCCCTGCTTGACGCGCAAGAAACTAAATTTATTGATGGCGCCGTCAAAAACGGTTTTCAAAAAAAAGTAGCCGAAGAATTATGGCAATGGATTTTACCCTTTGCCGCTTACGGATTTAATAAATCCCATTCGGTTTCATATGCCACCATTGCTTATCAAACCGCCTATTTAAAAGCCCACTACCCGGTGGAATTTATGGCTTCGGTGTTAACTTCGGAAAAGGCGGATGTGGAACGCATCGCCCTGTTAATAGAAGAATGTAAAAAAATGGACATTGAAGTGCTTCCCCCCAACATTAATGAAAGCTTGAAAAACTTTACCGTGGTGCCCGGCCAGCAGAAAATCCGCTTCGGACTTTTGGCCATTAAAAATGTGGGTGAAAATATTATTGACACCGTGGCGCTGGAAGTCAAAACCAACGGCAAGTTCACTTCCGTCAGCGATTTCATCCACCGGGTGGCCAGCAAAGATTTGAATAAAAAAAGTATGGAAGCGCTTATAAAAGCCGGTGCCTTTGATGAATTTGCGGAGAGAAACCAGATGCTGCAAAACCTGGAAAAGTTATTGGAAATCGCCCGCGAAAACCAAAAAAACAAATCTACCGGGCAGATCGGCCTGTTTGCCGGCGCCCCGGCCATCATGAAAACCACGGAAATAAAAATGGACGCGGCCGTTCCCGCCAAAATGCTGGAAAAATTAACCTGGGAAAAGGAATTGCTGGGGTTGTATGTTTCCAGCCACCCCTTGAACAGTTTTAGAAAATTATTTGAAACCCGCACTACTGCCATTGCCAAAATTGACAAAACCTGGGTGAATAAAAAAGTCCTGCTGGGCGGACTGATAACCCAAGCCAAAAAAATCATCACCAAAACCGGCAAGCCCATGCTGTTTATCAAATTTGAAGATTTAACGGCCAAAACGGAGGTGGTGGTCTTCCCCAACTTGATGGAAAAAAATCCCGTCGCCTTGCAAGAAAATAAAATTGTCTTTTTTGCCGGCCGGGTGGATGACCGCAACGGTGAAATCAAAATTGTAGCCGATGACGTACAGGAGATTGTACAAGAAGCATAAAAAATGCCCCACACCTTTCTATGTGGGGCCGTAAACGGCGCAGAAAAATCACGCGGGTTGAGGCTGGTGCCGCTCGGCAAGAGCACGAAACGTCTTCATGATCCGCTCGACAGAATGGGAGCCATCCTGGAGCATCTTGATCGTACGATCTCTCGTGCCTTTTTCAACCCAAGTTATTGAGTTGACTTCTTCGATCGCTTTCCTCATTTCGAGGGCCCTTTGCGCCGGAGATTTCGCCATCTCCAAATGAATCTTGCGCTGATGACCGCGATTTTCCATGACTGCACTCCTAAGGGTGAAAAACTCCATACTGGACAAAGAACCCTCTCTGCCCACAAAACCCATTTAATCATAACCAAAAAACCGTGTCAAGTCTTTTCTGTGGAAAAAGGAAATGGTAGCATGATTAAATAGTCATTAAAATAACGAACAAGGTATCCAGCGAAAATCAGGCCACAAGGTATATTATATATCTTAGCCTGATTTTCGAGGTGAATTTCTTCGCTTCGCTACATCAATTCATGGAAGAACATGCAGAGCAACTACGCCATTCACTCGCCCACTTGCTGGCCGCGGCAGTAAAAACATTGTGGCCTAAAGCTAAAAACGCCATCGGGCCGGCCATTGAAAATGGTTTTTACCAAGATTTTGACATGGGCAAAACGGTCATTTCCCAAGAAGATTTCCCGGCCATTGAAAAAAAGATGCGGGAGATCCTTGCCACATGGCACGCTTTTGAAGTAAAAGAAGTTTCGGTGGCAACCGCCAAAAAACATTTTAAAGATAACCCCTATAAGCTTGAACTTATCAAAGACTTTGCCAAAGAAGGTAAAGCCATTACCGAAAACGACCCGGGAAACTTTTTGGATTTATGTAAAGGCGGCCACTCACAAAACCCGCAAAAAGAACTGCAGAATTTCAAACTGCTTTCAGTTGCCGGCGCGTATTGGCGCGGTGATGAAAAAAATAAAATGTTAACCCGTATTTACGGCACGGCTTTTGCGACTCAAAAAGAATTAGAGGCGTATTTGAAGCAGTTAGAAGAAGCCAAAAAAAGAGACCACAGGATTTTGGGAGAAAAAATGGATTTATTTACTATTTCCGATCAAGTCGGCAAGGGCTTGCCATTATTTACCCAAAAAGGAACTTGGCTGCGGGAATTGCTAAACGAATATTCTCAAAGCCTGCGCGCGGCCAAAGGCTGGCAGAAAGTGTGGAGCCCGCATATTACCAAGAATGATTTGTATAAAACTTCCGGCCACTGGGATAAATTCGGCGGTGAACTATTTTTGGTAAAAAGCCAAGAAACTAAAGATGAACTGGTAATGAAACCCATGAACTGCCCGCACCACCAACAGATTTACGCCTCAAAACCCCGCAGCTATAAAGATTTGCCGATAAAATACATGGAAACCACCACCGTGTACCGCGATGAAAAAGCCGGCGAACTATTGGGGCTTTCGCGCGTACGCTCAATTACTCAAGA
The DNA here is from genome assembly GCA_001821935.1 of Candidatus Staskawiczbacteria bacterium RIFCSPHIGHO2_02_FULL_43_16. Classification (GTDB taxonomy): domain Bacteria; phylum Patescibacteriota; class Minisyncoccia; order Minisyncoccales; family Staskawiczbacteraceae; genus VGLO01. Next base: position 71,310 of record MHOU01000002.1, on the reverse strand, counting down.
TGACAGCCACACCTTTTGCATGCCGGATCAAATTGAACAAATTTACCAAGAATTAATTGACGTTACTAAAATATTTTACGAAACATTCGGCATGCCGCTTCGGGCGCGCCTTTCATTCAGAGACCCTAAAGATCCTAAAAAGTATTTAGGCGAAGTTTCACTTTGGAAAAAGGCTGAAGACATTTTGCTGGACATCGCTAAGAAAAACAACCTGGATTATTTTGTTGCCGAAGGCGAAGCGGCTTTTTACGGGCCCAAAATAGATTTTATGGTTAAAGATTCTTTGGGCCGCGAATGGCAACTGGCTACTCCCCAACTTGATTTTGTGCAGCCCGCACGATTCGGCTTAGAATATATTGATACCGGCGGGAAAGCCCAAACTCCGGTGATGATACATTTTGCCCTCATGGGTTCCGTAGAACGATTTTTATCGGTATATATTGAACACGTGGCCGGGAATTTTCCGCTATGGCTGGCGCCGGTGCAAATTGCTATTATTCCTATTTCAGATAAGCATTTTGAATACGCTAAAAAAATTGCAGAGCAGTTTAAGATGCATGATTTAAGATTTAAGATGTACGAAGAAAACGATACATTGGGTAAAAAAATCCGCGAAGCCGAAATGCAGCACATCCCCTATTTATTAATTATGGGCGATAAAGAAATCGCAGCAAGCGCCGTTTCCGTGCGTGCGCGAGGGCAAGGCCTGCCTGCCGGCAGGCAGGGAGACTTGGGCCAAATGCCGGTTGAAGCCTTTTTGGAAAAAATGAAAACTGAAATTTCAGAAAAACAATGAATGAGCTAACCCAGTCCACCAAAGAGCTTATTGAAAAATACTCGCTTTGGCAAAAATCTCTTAAACCCACAGGAGGTGCTCCCACCATACACGTTGACGAGGTGGCTTCAAAGTTCGCCTCTTTTTACGAACACATCCGCACCATCATTGACTGGAAGGAAGAGCATTTAATGCGCCGCGCCGCCATTATCAGGAAACTGAAACGGCGGTTTTTGGATTTGGAATTAAATAACTTTACCACCCAAAATGTGGCCGAACCCTTGGTGCTGGAACTAGTGCGCGGAGGCTGGTTTTTAAATGACACTATTGAAGAATCAAAGGTGTCTGATGTCCAGCGCATCATTGAAAAATATGTATTTATTTTAAAAAACAACCCGGAAAACAAAAAAGGCAAGGCCGGTTTAAATTTTTATCATGATCTGCTGGAAATCGCGGCCTGTGAAATTGAAGAAACCCTGGCCCCTTCGCTCAAAGAAATGGCACTGATAGATTACATGTTCTCCCACATGCAAGAACGCATCCAGGTACAAGAGGCGGTTTATCGGATCGGGTTGTTAAAGAAAGAAGATACGAATTTGCAAATATACATTGCCGTCCAGCAAGCGCTGTTTAAGTTTGACACGCCCATTATCAATTACAACCTGATGAAATATAAATATCCGTATTGGGATAATCCGTCAGAGGCCCAATTGGCTGCCATTGCCCAGCATATTTATAAGATCCTCAAAACCCTTGAACAAGATTTGCAGCACCCTCTGGCAAAAAAGTTTTACGCCATTTGTGAAAAATATGACACGCCTTATTTGCTGCTGGGTGATGTGCTGGCAAAAAATCTGGCTGCGCAAGCAGATGAAACGGAAAAAATAATGAATCAGCTGCAAAACCCGGCCTTTTTAGAGGGGGCAATCCGCGAAGCTTACGCAGCCAGGCTATTGGATTTAAAGGCTAAAATCAGGCGGGCGGCGGTGTATTCTACCGCGTCAATTTTCATTACCAAAATCGTTTCACTGATATTGCTTGAATTCATATTGGCAAAATTGTTCAGCGACGGAGATATTAACCCCCTTTCCCTAGCGGCCGACGTTGCCATTCCTACCGCTCTCATGGCCGTGCTCATTGCCACCATCAAACCGCCTTCCACGAAAAATATGACTTTGGCCATTATGGAAACCTTCAAAATCGTCCATAAAAAAGACGTGCCCGATATCTATGAGATAAAACTCCCCAAGAAACGCGGTGTCTCAACCAGGCTGATGCTTTCTTTTATTTACCTGATGGGAGCGGTGGTTTCTTTCGGGGGCATTTACTGGGTGTTTAACTATCTTCACTTCCCGGTCAGCTCCATTATTATCAACATCATTTTCATCGCCTTGATTTTGTTCGCTGGCACGGCGGTGCGTTCGCGCTCTGAAGAACTGACCATTGAAAGTGGAGGCGGTGGGCTTTTCATGTTTATTTCTGACGTGCTACTCTTACCCATCACCGGCGCCGGCCGCTGGATGAGCCACAAATGGAAAAAATACAACGCTATCACCACCTTTTTTAATGTGTTAATAGACATGCCCTTTTCCGTGTTCATTGAATTTTTGGAAAAGTGGCGGTATTTTATCAAAGACAAAAAAGAAGAGATGAGATAGTATGGATAAATTAGTCGTAATTTTGGGGCCAACTGCCTCGGGAAAATCTGCGCTAGCCATAAAGCTGGCGCGGCTTTTTAATGGAGAAATTATTTCTGCCGATTCCCGGCAGGTGTACAGGGGGCTGGATATTGGTTCCGGGAAAATTACGAAGCGCGAAATGGCAGGCATTCCTCATCATTTACTTGATGTGGCCAACCCCACGCGCAAATTCACGGTCGCCCAGTACCAAAAATTAGCCAGACGGACTATATTACAAATTCAAAAACGCGGACGGCTACCCTTTTTAGTTGGCGGAACCGGTTTTTACATCCAATCAATCGTTGACGGCATTGTTATTCCGGAAGTTAAACCAAATTGGAAGTTAAGGAAAAAACTGGAAAGAAAAACCATCAAAGAGCTTTACCAGATGCTTTTAAAACTAGACCCCGCCCGCGCCGCTAATATTGACCCCCAAAACCCCCGCCGCCTCATCCGCGCCATTGAAATAGTCAAAACCACGGGAAAACCCGTCCCACCAGCAGGTGGACGCCCGACGTCCACGGTGGACGTCGGGCGTCCACTGCTTATTGGCATTAAAAAATCTCCCCAAGAACTAAAAAAATTGATTGCCGCCCGCCTGAAAAAAAGAATCAAAGGAATTATTATTGAAGTTAAAAATCTCCACCTGCCTGTCGGCAGACAGGCAAAAACTGGCCTCTCGTTTAAAAGACTTGAAGAACTTGGCCTGGAATATCGCTTTGTCGCACAATACCTACAACAAAAAATCTCCTACGGGGAGATGATTGATGCAATCCAAAAAGAATCATTGCAATTTACCAAACGCCAAATGACCTGGTTTAAACGTGATCAAAGGATTCATTGGGTAAAAAACCAAACGGAAGCACAAAAACTGATTAAAAACTTTTTACATTAAAAATCCCCGAAATCGTATCGCTACGACCCGGGGATTTTCCGGGCTTTTTTGATGTTTTTACATAGACCTGTTGCGTATTAAGGATTTACTGCAAATCGCATATTTCGGCCAGAAATTTGCAATAATTTCTCGGCGGGCCCAGCGGGCAAGCCTCAAAATTCTATCAAATTTCTGATCCAAAATCTTCGATTTTCGTAACAATCCTTAATACGCAACAGGTCTAATCTACAAAAATTTCTTCAATAATTCTTGCACCTTTTGCGGGTTGGCGGTGCCGCGGGTTTCTTTCATGACCTGGCCGGCCAAAAATTGTAGCACATTGGCGTTACCCGCTTTGTAATCCGCCACCACTTTCGGGTTAGCATCAATAACTTTTTTAACAACTGCTTCCAATTGGCCATCGTCTTTCATCTGACCCCAGTTGTTGCTTTCCACAATATGCGAAGAGTCAACTCCCGTGTTAAACATTTCCAACAAAACCATTTTGGCGGTTTTACTGTTAATGTCACCTTTGTGGATCATGGCAATAAATTCAGCAAAATTTTCCGGCGTGATTTTAAAAGTTTCTTCCACGAATTCCGTATTGCCCAACAGCCCTTGCACATCGGAAATCAAGTAATTGGCCGCCAGTTTATATAAACTTTTCTCTTGCCCCTCAGATGCCACCTTTTCAAAATATTCTGACAAATCTTTATTTGCCACAAACACTTCTATCTGGCTTTCTTCCAAGCCATATTCTTTGGCGAACCTTAAGCGCTTGTGTTGAGGTAATTCCGGGACCTCGCCTTTTATTTTCTGCAAATATTCATGGTCAAAATGCAGTGGCGGCAAATCCGGCTCGGGGAAATACCGGTAATCATGGGCGGACTCCTTTTCCCGCTGGCTGAAGGTTTCTTCTTCTTCATCATTCCAGCCACGGGTTTCCTGCACCACTCTCGGGCGTAGCCCTACGGGCGAGCCATCTCCCCCGCTTTCCAAAAGTTCCGTTTGCCGGGCAATCTCAAAATCAATGGATTTTTCTACCACCTTAAAACTGTTTAAATTTTTAATTTCTACCTTCGTGCCAAGCTTTTTAGTTTTGCTGACACTGATATTCACTTCCACCCGCATCAATCCCTTTTCCATATCGGCATCCGAAACTCCCAAATATTTAAAAATCAACTGCAACTCTTTGGCAAAATCACTGGCCTCCTTGCCACTGGTTATGTCCGGCTCGGTTACCAACTCCATCAATGGCACGCCCGCCCTATTATAGTTAACCAACGAATAGTCTGCCCCTTCAGGATGAAGCGAGCTGCCCGTATCTTCCTCTAAATGAATTCTGGTAATCCCTATTTTTCTGCCATTAATTTCCAAAAAACCCTTCCCACACAAAGGCATGTCATATTGGCTGATCTGGTAGCCCTTAGGAATATCGGGGTAAAAATAATTTTTCCTATCAAATTTTGATTCAGTCGCAATTTCACAATTTAAAGCAAACCCAGTTTTAATCACTTTTTTAATGGCCTCTTCGTTTGCCACCGGAAGCGTCCCCGGGTGTCCCATGCACGTTGGACAAATATTCTGGTTTGGTCTTTTTTCGTTCGGGTCGTTAGGGCAACTACAAAACATCTTACTGTTAGTCCTTAATTCTACATGGACTTCCAGCCCAATGGTTGGTTTATAGGTAGATTTCATTGAGTTATTCTATCATTTTTTCATACAGCGTAAACTATTGACATTAGTAATTAATAAGTGTAATATAAAAACGTGAAATAAACAGTACCTTATATCTAGAGGAATTACGCAATGACCAAGAAAATCTCGGAAGTTCCCGTCGGAGCTCTGGTGGTCTACTCGTACGGCGGAACACCCATCACACGTGATATAGACATCGATTCCATCGGAATCGTTTGCCAAAGGGGGAAAAAACGATTTATTCGGGAAATTCACCCCGAGCCCGGTGAAATCAACCACATCCCAAAAAAGGAACACCTGATCATCCTCTCTCCCAAGTTCGAGGGAGAAGACCCATCCGGACAAGTGATTGAGGTTCTCTTGAATCTTGCCTTCCGCATCTTTTGCCTGAGGACGACGCTTGTCGAAATCAGTAATAATATCGGCAATGAAGTCGAAAGCACACTGAAGTGCTACTAACCATATATAAGACCGTCGGTGCTCCCGCATCCGACGGCCTTTTTTATTTTTATAAATTATTTATTCAAAAACGCATTCAGCTCCTTTTCTTTGCTCTCAATTTTTTTAGTGTCCCCTCTGCGGGCGAAATCGTAATCTGCAAAATCAACCATCAAGTATTTTCCAATTAATGGGTAAATGGCCTGGATTTGACGGGCTTTTTCCTGTTCAATTTTTCGGTAATCCGGGTGACCTTGGCTGGTAGTTCTTAATTCCGCTTCCCAAAAGAACGCTCGCATGTTTTGATATTGCATAAACCGCACACGGTGGCCCAAGGTGCAGCAATACTGCGCCATTTCCGGATTGGTAGCGGTAATTTCTTCAAATACTTGTTCTGCCTGCTTGGTAGCGGAAATATATTTTTCATCTAAGCCGGCTTCTTTCAAGCCTTCCGGCACATCAAAACCCAGTTCAGGGGTGAAGCGCTGGCGCATTTGAGTTAAGGTTCTGTGCCGATGCAAATCACGCCACGCCCCAATGTTCATGATAATTTCAAACCGGACATAAATATTTTCAAACGCCCGGGGAATTTTATAATACTTGGCTTTTCTACCAGCCAATACTTCTTGCAAAAACCCTTCTTTTTGAGCCACCGTCATTTTTTTTACTTTCCCTAAAATAACATCAAAGGCTTCGGTGGATTCCTGGTAAATGAGCCCCGCAATAATTTTATCTTCGCCTTCTGGGTCATATTCCAGTAATTTTACGGCCTGTTGTTGGCTGTCGGCACTGCTTGGCGCATAGCCAACGTTTTTTAAGGCGCCCCTCACTCTTTCGCCTTTTTGGGACATATAGGTGCGGTAACTTTTTGAATCATCGGTTTCCAGCCTGCGTAAAAATGCTGGCATCACCTTATTTAATTCTTCCCATGCCCGTTGGCTGGACCAGCGCACTTCCCCCAATTTATGGTCTAATCCCCGGTTAATCATATATTCAAAAGCTTGGCCATTTCCATAAAATGCCACCTGGCTTAAGGTTGAAACCGGCAATAACAGCCGCGCCGTATCAAAGGCCTTAGTTCTTAGTGTCCGCTCTTCTTCGCCCGGATACTTACCTTTCAAAAACTCCATATACTTTTCCAAAATTAGAGTATAAGTTTCAAACAGGTTGTCCATGGCAGCTTTGTATTCAGCTAAAAGCCCCATATCCTGCAATGTTGGATCAGTATAATACCTGAAACTTCCATTTACTTTTGAAGAATAATCCACGTAACGGGTAGATTTTTCAATAGGCGCAATGCCCATGCGCATATCTTCAATTTGTTTTATGGCAAGCTGGGAAATGCCGGTATAAGCCAAATGCGCACCGGCCATCTGGGCAATGGAATCATCTCCAAACTGGGCCAGCCATTTAATATAAAAATCGCGCGCTTTTTTGTTGGAAAAAATAAGTTCCGCGGGGTGCTGATGTAAAAATTCAATTAGCGCTTTTAATGATATAGCATAACGCTTCACCTCATCGGCATCCCCTGGAGCCATTTTTAGCAAATCTTCTTCTTTTAAATCCAGTGAAGGTTTTACGAATTCTTTCAAAAACGCAGGACGTAAATCATCTTTGGCCCGGCTGGCGCGGCTACACAATGCCCCAATCAATTCCGGTGGTAAAAAGGTAATACTGTAAACCGATTTGTCTAAATTAGTAAAAAACGGCGCAATTAAGCGCATGTCTTCCGGGCTAAACCCCAAATCTTCAAACACTGGCGCAAACTTATCTAATTCTTCCATGGATGTATGTGTTATAAAAATTTGCTTACAACATTTCTTATTTGCTCAGACACCTCTTCAATTGGTTTTTCTCCGTCTATTATAAAAATATTTTCAAATATTTCCGGTAATTTTTTATAAATTTCGTTCACTTTTATTAATTTTTTCTCCTTTTCAAAAAGCTCTTTTGCCTGTCCCCGCTTTTCAATTCTTTTAATACACTCTGCCGGAGAAACATCAATAACAATCGTGGCATCTGGTAATAAAAAGTCTTTATTCATTTCTATTAATAAATTTTCATCCAGTCCGTCTGAATACCCATAAGCAATGGTTGAAAATGCGTAACGGCTGCATACTACAAATTTTCCCTCTTTGAGCGCCGGAATGATTTTATTTTCCAAATGCTCCGTTCTATCTTGGACGAAAAGCTTTTGCCGTTCCATTGGCTCCGCTTTTATCTCACCTTTTAAAATTTTTCTTATTTTCACACCCGCCTCAGATTCCGTAGTCGGCTCATTTTTTAAAATAGCTTCTTTACCTTTTTGCGTTAAAAAATCTGCCAAAAGGTCAACTTGGGCACTTTTCCCCGATCCATCTAGCCCCTCAATCACAATAAATTTTCCCGGGTAATTATGTTTAATCATTTCCCTGTTGTTCCCCACCCGCCGCGGGTTTTATTTTCCATCACATCCACTTCCTGCCACTTGACCGGCTCTCTTTTTACAATCAATCCCTGAGCAATCCGTTCACCCTTTTCAATCAGCACCGGCTTGTCCGTAAAATTATAATACACAGCACTATATTCATCGCCATCACCTGAAAAATCTGGGTCGCCAATACCAACGCCATTGGCCATCCAAATTCCCTTTTTATGGGTTGAACTGCGCGCTACAAGCAATAAAAAATATCCTGGAGGCGTTTCAACGGCAACATTTAATGGCACATATTTAAATTCTTTGGCGGGAATCTGGACCCCCACCCTCGCACATAAATCAAACGCGGCAGCGCTTTCGGTTTTATATTTAGGCAATGGGATTTCTTTGTCAAACCGCTTGATCTTTATTATTTTTTTATCGTCTTCACTCATAATTCTTTTGCTTCAAGATCTTTTTTAAAGTCATAATTAGTTTCTTCAACCCATTTTTCCCACGCTGGAAATATCTCGTAATCTTCCAAATTTTTATTTCCTTCTTTTGCCTTCCACTGTTGATATTCTTCGGTATCTCGCCAAAGCCAAAAGTCACCAAATAAGGATTGTCGCCTGCTTTCTTCTTGTTCAACCTCCCAGTCGCCAGCTACTTGTGCGGCATGTTTCTTTCTTACCAATTCGTTGCTAAACTCTTCTTCCGCTGAACAATTATAATCTGCAAGCGCATAACGTTTCAAAAAATTTACCGTATCTTCTTTTAACTGTTTATCTTTCAAAAACGGACGCATCCACTTAAAAGCAAATGCCGATGCTGACCTTTCTTTCCTAATTTTTTCTGCGTTTTTTGAATGCCAGCCCTCTCTTATGAAAGATTCAACTTTTTGCTTTTTCAATTCTTCAAAATCAAAAAAGTGGCCCATTTCATGAAATAACGTAATGAGAGAACGTGGACTGGCCATATCTCCAACAATATAAATATCGCACCCGCTCCCACCACCCCGGTAATCAATAAATTTAATCAAACCATGCGAGTCTTCTTTTGTCGGACAAAACAACACTCTTGAGTTTATTCCTAAATAGGATAGCACGTTTCCTTTGTGTGCCACTTCATCAAATACTAAATAGTCCAACTTCCTCCAACTCCCCAAATCTAGATAGCCTTTACTAATCTCTTCCCTAGAAAAACGGCTATTTATATATTCGTTAATCCCCTCTTTTTCATCCTCATTTGGTGGAGAATATTTAAATTCAAAACTAAGATTTTCACCCTGAATATAGGCATATCCATTGTCTTGGTAATCAATTTTTTGAAGTGGCTTGGTTAATCTTTCTAGTGAAGTTTTCAAAGCTTCTTCTGAAACTAGCTTATCCTTCCACAGAACCTTATCTTCTAAGTACTTTTCTGGATCAAAAAGATGGGGTTTTAATGGTTCTGATAAAAAATTTTCTTCTGGCAAATCCGGATTGCCATGCTCACCTTTTTCTGCCATAAATTACTTTTTAAACTTAATCCACTCGTTATTTTTGGTGAAATTTTTATGGTACTGGCTGGCTATCGGCTTTACACTGCCAAAGTATTTACTATTTAAGGCTTTCTTGCCATAAGGCACATCTGCTTCACTGGAAAGTTTAACAAACGCAATCTGGGCAATGGGCATTTTATAATACAATTTAATAGGCAGGTTGGCCAAATTATGCAATTCCAGAGTGATTTTTAAGGTGTTGCCCGGATCCACGTAACCCGCCGTGGCGTGCACAATCAGCCCGATCCTGCCTAATGAAGATTTCCCGTTTAACTGCACCACCATATCATTAGGAACTGAAACCGTTTCATACGTCATGCCCAGAGCGAATTCGCCCGGATGTAAAATAAATTGGCGCTTGTCATCAATGGTTAATTCGTCCATCATGTCGTCAATCGGTTCTTTGGGGTCAATGCAAATATTATTGGTATTTTTAAAAACCAGAAAATCCGACCCCAAATGAACGTCCACCGAAGCCGGCTGCAAAGAATTAGGGAACATGGGCGTGATACCAATCTTGCCTTCTTTGAGCGCTTTTTTAATGTCTTTATCTGAAAGAATCATGAATTTACGGAGCGAAGCGAGGAAATTCACCTCGCAAATGGGGTTGATATATAATAATATACATTCAGACCCTATTTGCGCTGGATACCTTGCTCGTTAAGTTTAATTAGTTCCTACATTTTACTCATTCTATAATAAAAAAGCAACACAATAAAAACCCCGGGAGACAAACTCTCTCGGGGCTCAAGAAAAAGTGTTTTTACAATCTAGCCTACACCGGCTGGTCAACAACAATATATCCACACCGGCAAGGACATTGCTGACACTTGGGGCAACCATCTTTGTAGTAATCGGCCAAAAGCGCCGCCACATCAAAGTCCAGGCAATTGGCCGTTCCCAAAAGATTGGCGAAAATGTCCACGATTTCTTCGGCAATGTTGTTAAATGCCTCATCGCTGTGGACAGCGAAAAAATTCCTGATGGCTTCGCTTAATTCACCAATTTCCTCAGCCAGATGCATAACTGAATCTTGCAGCTTGTTGTTTGGGTAAATGGCAGCAAACATTTTCTGCCAATCACGCAAAGACTCGGGGCGGTCCCTTGCCGCTGTAAGCGCCTGGCGGCTATCGGCACGCTCTTTGCAATCGCAAACAGCCCCTTTGCAGTAAGGGCAACAGCCGGGAAAGCGTTTCCACATTTCATGTGCCACGTTAATGTGGAGCCGGCTGGCCACTGCAAACGCCCAGCTAAACGTCACGCAAATCCGCTTTTCAAGTTCTTGGTGCTTCTCCTTCCTGACCGCCTTCAAAATCCTGGTGATGTCGCGGTGCAGGTAGGAAATGATGTCAACGACCGAAGAACAGTGACGGTCATCATTCAACTGGTAAATTTTCCAGTTGAACTCCTGAAACATCTCCAACGAGGCATGGCTGGTAATCATGGTTTTTCCCCATAAGAAGTTTGGTTGAAAGAACAGGTGTAGCCATATTAGCTAACTGTCCTCTTTTTGTCAAAATATGAGCAATATTTGCGCAATATTCTGCCTGGTGCCAAAACAAAAGCGGGCCGTTGAAGCGGCCCGCTTTTAAATATTTCTACTTTACCTCTATCCCCATATTTTTCGCTGTTCCACCGATTACTTTCATCGCCTGTTCAACATCGGTTGTATTTAAATCCGGCATTTTCATTTCCGCAATTTCTTTTAACTGGGCTTTGGTGATTTTTCCCACCATTTTTTTGTTGGGCTCGCCGGATCCTTTTTCCACCCCGGCCGCTTTTTTCAACAATTGCGAGGCCAGAGGAGTTTTCAATTTAAAGGTATAACTTCTGTCTTTGAAAATGGTTACTTCCGCGGGAATGGTGTAGCCCATCTTGTCTTTGGTGGCATCATTAAACGCCTTGCAAAATTCCGCGATATTTAACCCATGCTGCGCCAGCGCCGGTCCTACCGGAGGCGCCGGATTGGCTTTGCCCGCCTCAATTTGCACTTTCACGATTGCTTTTATTTCTTTAGCCATAATTCTGAAAACTAAATAATATGTAATGGCAAAGAATTATTCTGCGCCAAGAGCAATATTTAGTTTAATTTTTACAATTTTGTAATTTTAAATTTTATAAATAACGTTTTAATATTTCAATTTTTAAAAATTCAAGTTTTATTTAAAAATTAAAAATTGGAAATTAAAAATTTATGTGCCTATCTTCTTTATCTGCAATGAATCCAACTCCACCGGTGTGTCTCTACCAAACATATTCACCAGCACTTTAATTTTTCCGCGCGCCTGGTCAATTTCCGAAACATTGCCTTCAAACCCTTTAAACGGCCCGTCCATAATTTTAACCGCGGTGCCAATTTCAAAGTCAATTTGAAATTCCGGTTCACCCGCATCCATTCTTTTCATTAAATCAGCCATATCGGCGGCTGAAACGGGAATAGGTGTGGTTCCTGCCCCTAAAAATCCTGTCACGCGCGGCGTGTTTCGCACCACATACCAACTTTCATCATCTACCACCATTTCTACTAATACATACCCCGGGAAAATCTTTTCTTCAACGGTTTTTCTCTTTCCGTTTTTGATCTTAACCTTTTTTTCTTTGGGCACAATGACATTAAAAATCTTGCCTTCCATGGAAAGGCTTTCAATTCTTTGCTTTAAATTCTTGGCCACCGCGTCTTCATACCCTGAATAGGTGTGAATCACGTACCAATTTTTCCCTTGTTCTACAACTTGCTTTGACATTTTACTTAATGATAAATCTTTTAATTAATTCTGAAAAGATATAATCCAGTCCGCCCAAAAATGCGGATACCACAATGGTCACCGCCAGCACAATCAGCGTGTAGCGCAAAACCTCGCCGCGCGTCAGCCAATTTACTTTACGCAGTTCAACGTAAACTTCTTTAAAAAATGTTTGGGTTTTTTGAACAATGTCCATGTGTTTATATATTAACCGATTTTTTTGTTTTTTAAAACGGCCCTCCGGCCGCCTATGTCTATTTACCTCTATACTAGCCGATATCAAGCCGTAAGTCAAGCGTATGAAAAAAGCCTCGCAGCGGTGCTGGCTGCGAGGCGCATTTTGGCCGTCATAATTGCCACATTATTGCGACGGCA
>MHOU01000002.1:23483-58773 GCA_001821935.1 Candidatus Staskawiczbacteria bacterium RIFCSPHIGHO2_02_FULL_43_16 | reverse complement strand
CACCAGTGTAGATTTGGGTTTTGTTCGAAGCCATCGAGGCCAATCCTAAGTCCGACCAAAACAGACATCGAAATGACAATTGCCAAATTCACCAACAACGTACACCAGAGCAAAAGGCCGTATCCCCTACCATAACCAATCACGATAACCTCCTTTACAAATAAGTAATGGGCTAACTTTTTTATAACACAAAGCTTTGGGAAAAACTAGATGCCGACCCAAAAAAGCTTTTTGGGTCGGCATGAAGCGAGGGTATTGCGCCAAAAGTGCACCTCGCAGGCAGAAAAGCATGGTCCCCGCCTGGGCGGGGTTTTCTGCCGAGAGATGAGCGGTAATAGGCGAAGGGAGCTGCGCGCACGAGCGCGCGGGCCCGCAGCCGGTTTGCGCTGGCAAAATTAACCGCGTCATCTTTTAGCGGAATACCCGAGCGAAACTTAAACATCAAACTCCTCCCTAAACTCCGGGATATTCACTTCAATATTAGGATGCGCGGCCGAAACTAACCCCTTAAATGCTGTTGCCTGAGGAAGTTCAGTGTGCACTAAAAATACTTTTTTAAGCCCTTCAATGTGCGCCACATAATTCAATAAATCTTTTTGGTCGGCGTGGGCGGAAAGTTCATTTAAAACAATTATTTTTGCCTTTACATGATGCGGCAAACCAAAAATATTAACGGGTGTAATGCCTTCAATCAACTTTCTGCCCAGCGTACCTTCCGCCTGATATCCGGTAATTAACAAAATATTATTAGGGTTATCAATGTTGTTTTTTAAATGGTGCAAAATACGGCCACCTTCGCACATGCCACTGCCGGCAATCACCATATACGGGCCAAGCTTGTCGTTAATGCTTTTTGATTCTTCAATAGAAGCCGTACTAGTTAAGCCGTCAAAGAAAAAAGCTTTTTCGCCCTTTTCACCAAAATCTTCCCAAAATTGTTCGTCAAAGTCATTGGTATAGGTGTTAAACACCCGAGTGATTTTTTGTGACAATGGGCTATCTACAAAAATGGGTAGTGCAGGAATTTGCTTTGCATCCAGCATTTTATGCAACACATATAATAATTCCTGCGTTCTTCCCAATGAAAACGCCGGCACAATAATTTTACTTTTTTGTACCACGGCTTGGGTGATAATGGTTTTTAGTTCGCCCTCTAAATCTGCCACTGGTTTGTGGGCCCTGCCGCCATAAGTTGCTTCAGTAATTAACATTTCTGCCGGTTCTTGGACGAATTCGGGATCCCGCAAAATAGGCAAAAAGTGCCTGCCCAAGTCACCCGTAAACACCAAACGCTTGGTTTGCCCGGCCTCGGTTATCTCTAAAAGTGTCACCGCAGACCCCAAAATATGCCCCGCGTCATAAAATTTAAAACGGATGTTCGGGTTTAATTGGGTCCATTGCCCGCTTAACCTAAAATATGGCACGGGCTCAAAATGGCCGCCCACCTTCTTTACATCTTGGTGGCTATATAATGGCACAATCGGCTTGTGCCCCTCGGGCAAATGTTTATTAAAATAAAACGCGTCATGTTCCTGGATATTGGCCGCATCTTCTAAAATAAATTTGGCAATGTCAGCCGTAGCGGCGGTGCAATAAATTTTTCCCTTAAAACCTTCCCGCACCAGCACCGGCAACATGCCGCAGTGGTCTGCATGGGCGTGCGAAAGTATCACAGCATCAACCTTATCTGCATTAATAGGAAAATGTTCGTTTAATTCATTGGCAACATCACGCTTGCCCTGGTGCATGCCGCAGTCCAACAGTAATTTAAAGTCCCCAACTTCCAGTAAGTATTTAGACCCCGTCACCGTTTGCGCCGCACCGTAAAATGTAATCCGCATGTATGATTAGTATAGCAAAAAAAATCCCTGGCGAAAACATGGTTTCACCATGGCCTGCGTCACTCAATTACGGCGTTTTGACCTTTTCGGAGAGTCTTCCCCTCCATTTTTTCCCATCCGCCCGGCTCGACATCCTTGACACTGTGAATGTGGATTTCCAGATCGTAAAGGTAAGACCCTTCAGAGTACTCACCAATTTTTGCCGTGGCCCACATCAACTCTCCCTTGAGGACATCTTCGATGATTCGCGGACTTGGCCTGCCAACACTGGATAACCCGCGATTGACGACACGAATCATCTTAAAATCCTTGCTCGCAGGGTCATCCTTGATCATAAACGTGTAGGAGTGTGGTTCGTTCATGAACAGCCGGTGGATGTTGACCCACTTTTGCGTAGGGTCATCCGCATGCTTCCTGTAGCAACCCGCGAAAGCCAAGGCCATGATGAAAAACGCCACAAAACCGATGCGATTGAGCATGTATCTCTCCCTTTATGAGAAAATGGTTCTTGGTAGCCAGACGATGTTAAGAGCGACTTGAATGTATAATACAACCAAGAGCTATTAATGTCTATAATATTCAAAAAAAGAGCCACGCGGAAATCCGAATGGCTTACTAACGACACTACTTCTTGGCGCTTCCCGCAAGTTGTTCCCCTATCATTACCCGGTAATACTTACTGGGAACAAAATCGAAACCGGGCTTAGTCCAGAAGATCAACCCAAATTTCAACTCAAACTTTTTCTTGGCAACCTTGACAAGGTTTTCCGCCGCCGAAAAAGTTTTGGGTCGAAAGGGGTCTTCAATCCCAACCCCAAATCCAACAAAATTGTCCAGGAGAACGTACGCGGGGCTGGAGTATCCCACACGACGCAAGTAATGTGTGGGGATTTTTGCAGTCTCACTTTGCCAATGGGCAACAACGAACCCGAATTCGGGTTGGTGCATTGCCTTAAAGACCTCATTGGCCTTCTCGTGAAATTGACGCAAAAATTGTCCGCAAGCATCCCACGCCGGCCCGTCAAAATCCTTAGGCAAAACCAATGCCATGATTACCCCCGTAGTTAAAGCCCATACACCCCAAACACTGGGGCGTAAAAATATCATGGTACTGGTGTTTTTATATCAGGTATCCACGCCCATGTCAATTACACCAAAAAACCGCTCAATGAGCGGTTTTTTTTGACTAAGATTTAAAACCCGATTCCACTAGCCATCATCTTCTTTGCCAATGTCTTTTGTATTTCTTCTCGAGCCTCATTTATAACCTCTTTCAGTGCGCTCTGCTGGTCTTCAATGCCCAATTCAGGATTTAACTTTATTTCATCAACTCCGAAGTTTCCATTCATGGTAACCACCACTCCCCTTTTTTCAATGGTCATGCGCTCCTTCTTAAATTCATCCTGCATCTTTTTTAATTCATTCAACTTTCCCAAATTTTTAAATGCGTCTAGCATAGTTTTTTAATTTAAATGTTTATTACTATTTAAATCGTGAATTTTCTTTTGCCCATCTTCACTAATTTCCACAATCGTAAACTCTGTATTTTTGGGCTGGTGGGCGCGGTAATTTTCTTCGGTCAGTTCTTTTTTCAAAATATGCAACAATAAAACTCCCAACGTACCGCCATGGCTGACCATTAAAATAGTATCATTGGGCCCGTGCTTGGCAATTAGTTCGTGGAAAAATTTTGCCACCCGAGCCTGCATGTCTCTGTACGACTCCCCTTTTTCCTCTTTAAACAAATGCCACGGGTCTGTGGATTTTTTCTTCATCTCTTTCCAAACGGCTTTGGGCATGGTTTCAGCCACCCCCAAATTTTGCTCGTTTAAATGGTCAGAAACAATCAGCTGTGCATCCGGGTGATGCTGTAAAATTTTTTCAGCCGTATGCACGGCGCGTTTTAATGGGCCGGAATACGCATGTGAAATCCGGTGGCCTTTCAAATAATGCCCCAGCTTTTCAGCTTGCTTTACCCCCTCTTCATTCAACAAAATATTTGATTTGGCAATAGCTAACCTATCCTGCGCATTCTCATTGGTCTTCGCATGCCTGACAATAATAACTTTCATATACTTAAATTTACTCTTTTTTTATTGAAATTTCAACGTAACGCCACAATTGCAATGAGTGATAAGGTATGATATAAAATTAACCAGTACCTACTTTTTTTACGAAAGGGAAAAACCGTGACAAAACGGAAAATCGGCATTGATTTTGACGACGTAGCTGTGGATACTTTCCCGGCGTTTCTTGCCTTCTGCAATGAACGCTACAACGAACAGTTCCGCGTGGAAGAGTTTACTTCTTTCCGGTACGACGGCGTGTGGAAAATCACCAAAGAACAGGGCAGGGAACGTTTCATTGCCTTTGATAATTCCGAAGCCAAAAGAAACATCTGCCCAATGCTTGGGGCGCAAAAAGCGATTAAGGGATTGGCGATAATCCACGAACTACACATCATCACCGCTCGACCAGTGGAAATTGCCGAAGGAACGCGCGAAATGATTGACCGGCATTTTCCGAAAATGTTCAAAGATGTGCATTTTTGCAGCAGTGACAACGGTGCGATTTTGCACCGCCCCAAACCTATGGCTTGCAAAGAAATTGACGTTGCGCTGCACATTGAAGACCATCCGGAAACAGCGAGGCGTTGCGCAGATAAAGGTGTTCCGGTTTTGCTTTTTGACCGCACTTGGAACCGTTCAGAGGAAACGCATGATTTAATCACCAGAGTGCACTCATGGGATGAAATCTTCAAAATCCTTTCGCGTCCGTAAACCCAAGCGGCAGGCTGATTGCAATCAGCCTGCCGCCTTTTTTAAAAAATTTATATACTATTTTCTAAATATCCAGGTTCTTAACAGATTTGGCATGGGTTTGAATGAACTTCTTTCTTGGCTCCACTTCTTCTCCCATTAAAATATCAAATGTTTTGTGGGCTTCGGCGCCATCATCAACTGCCACCTGCAACAATAATCGATTGGCGGGATTCATAGTGGTTTCCCACAGTTGCTCTGAATTCATTTCTCCCAAACCCTTGTATCGCTGTAAACTTACGCTGGTTTTACCGATTTCTTTTACCATTTTGTCTTTTTGTTCTTCGGTATAGGCGTAACTAGCAGATTTTCCAGAAGAAATTTTGTACAGTGGCGGCTGGGCAATATAAATGTAGCCGGCTTCCATGACCGGCTTAAAGTGCCGGTAAAACAGTGTCAGCAACAAGGTGCGGATGTGGCTTCCATCAACGTCGGCATCGGTCATGATGACAATCCGGTGATATCTTAAATTTTCTATATTAAAATCTTCAGCAATAGCGGTGCCCAAAGCAATAATTAAGGCCTTGATTTCTTTATTGGCAAGCATTTTGTCTAACCTTGCCCTTTCCACGTTTAAAATCTTCCCCCTTAACGGCAAAATAGCTTGAAACCGTCTGTCTCTTGCCATTTTAGCCGAACCTCCGGCGCTATCTCCCTCTACAATATATAATTCAGATTCTGCAGGATCTTTGCTCAAGCAATCAGCCAATTTACCCGGCAATTGCAAACCATCCAATACACCTTTTCTTAAGACCGTAGCACGTGCGGCTTTAGCAGCCAAACGAGCCTTGGTGGCTAAAATACAGTTTTCAATAACCGCTCTGGCATCGGAGGGGTTTCTTTCCAAATAATCAGCCAAGGCTTCGGCCACGGCGTCTTCCACGGCATTTTTAGCCTCCGGGTTGCCCAATTTTGCCTTGGTTTGGCCTTCAAACTGCGGATTGCGTATTTTAACTGAAACCACGGCCGTTAAACCTTCACGCACATCTTCGCCGGTAAAGTTTTCATCTTTTTCTTTTAAGAAATTTTCACGGCGGGCATAGGCGTTTAAGCAACGGGTTAAAGCCGTTCTAAAACCGGAAATATGGGTTCCGCCTTCCGGTGTAAAAATGTTATTGGCAAAAGATTGTTCGGTACATTCCATTTCCTGAGTGTACTGAAATGCCGCTTCCACAAAAATCTGATCTTTGGTAGTGGCCACAAAAAAGATATTGCTGTGGCGCGGAGTATTGCCCATCACTAAGTATTTTACAAAACTGCCCACTCCACCTTCAAAATAAAAACCGTAACTGGATTCATCGCCCTTCTTTCTTTCATCACGGAATAAAATTTTCACACCTTTGGTTAAATAAGCCTGGTGGCGCAAATGCTGTAAGATTTTTTTGGTATCCCATTTTATTTCCGGGAAAATTTGCGGGTCAGCGTCAAAGGTTATGGAAGTTCCGGTTTCTTTTGAATCCCCTATTTTTTTCACCGCGCCCTTTGGGGCTCCGCGAAAATATTCTTGCATATACAAACCGCCATCTCGCCTAACTTCAGCCTGCATAAAAGTACTCAATGCGCACACCACTGAAACCCCCACCCCGTGCAAACCCCCGGAAACTTTATAGGCATCACCGCCGAACTTGCCCCCGGCATGTAAAGTGGTTAACACCGTTTCCAACGTTGATTTTCCCGTGTCAGGGTGCTTTTCAACCGGAATGCCCCGGCCGTTATCAGAAATGCGTACGCGGTTGTCCGGCAACAGTGTAATTTCAATACTGTCGGCGTGGCCGGCCATGCTTTCGTCTATAGAATTATCAACAACTTCCCAAATTAAATGATGCAAACCTTCAAGCGTGGTTGACCCAATATACATTCCCGGCCTTAACCTTACCGGCTCTAAACCCTTCAGCACCTGGATGTCTTTGGCAGAATATCCCGCATCTTTTTTTGACCTTGTCACTTCCTGCGCATCAGCAACAGGCTTGACTTCCGTTTTTCGTTCAGGAGTTTTATCTTCAGTGTTAGCCGCTTTTACCTCTTTCTTGACTTCTTCTTTTACAGCTTTAACAGGCGCCACTTTCTTGGCTTCTTTTTCTATCTTTTCTTTCTTCGGCTTTTCCTCGTCTTTTTCTTTAATGCTTAACTTCATATAATCTATTTTACCAAAATAAAGAAACGGCAGCAACTATTGATTTTCCTTAGAGATATGGTAGCATATCACCAGAGATAATTTCCCCTGAAACCAAGGAGAAGGCATGTATCGGTTACACATGATTCTTGTCTCAAAGGATTCAGCAAAACTGCTCGACACAGAGAAAAAAATGCGATTGGATTATCCAGGCATCGCAACCAACATGGTCAAAGAATGCCAGCTCTGCAAAGACATAGTTAGCATGGAAGAACTTGCTAATCTGGAAAATCCCAATCGTTGCCCAAACTGCCATCAGACGTGGTGAAAAGCAACAGAATGAAGGAGCGACCCACAAAATCGCTCCATTTTTTATAAAACCAAATTCGCCACTACAAACCAACAAACTCAAGTTTGTTGGTTTGTCATTTGCTGTAATGATATTTCTGAAATTCTTTAATAAATTTAATGAAAATTTTTCCGTACGGAGAAAGGGATAATTGAATAAACCTCCCGTTGTAATTTTTTTCCACTAATCCGGCATTATGCAAGCGGCGGGTGTGTTCGCCAATGGTTTTTGGATTAGCTTCTACTTTTTCAATGATCTCATCTAAGGTTATCCCCTCACTGTCGGCAATTAAAAGCAAAATCTGAATTCGACGATGGTTAGCTACGCCTTTAATATGGCGCTCAATTTGCTTTGGGGTTTTTAATTTTTCCATACCTCCATTTTACTATACTTTTTACAAACCAACAAACTTGAGTTTATTGGTTTGTATTCGATCACCCGCTCTTATTAAAACACAGATCGCCTTAAGCGCTCTACTTGTTCATAACTGAGCCCCATATTCTTTAGTCCTTTATGTTCTAGGATCCTTACCCTCTCCGGCGTAAGACTAATAATGTCTCCCACTTGCCTGAGAGTATGAAGTTTACCATCATCTCCAAGACCAAATCTAAGTTCAATAATGCACCTTAGGCGAGGTTCAAGTTTGGCTAGTTTTTTTTCAAATTCATCCCTTTCTTTTTCTGATTCTTCCGCATTTGCCACAGAAACAGTTGGATTGTCTTCAACCCGGGCTGGCACACGATAAATTTTCTTACCATAATTGGTCAGCTCCACATCGGATTCTTTATCTTCCTCTAATACTAACTCCAACTCATTGGCACGTTTTAGCTGGATAACTTCATCATCATTAAGTTGGTATCCAACTATAATGTAGTTTAAATCTTCTGGAAGTTTACGCAGACCCGTTTCAAGTTGTCCAAAATGGGTTACCCCCAAATCTAGGGTGGAAAAATGGTTATCAGCAAAAGGTAGAGCCCTGGTGGCAATATCTTTTAAGAGCTCTTTACCAGCTTTTCTCTTCCTGCGCAAAAAATCGCCAAAAGTTATCGGTTCAATCTTCTCCAAAACTTCTTTTGGGATACTATCTTCTGGATACTCTATATTTAATCCTGATGATTCACTTCTCATAAATTTATCTCACTACAGCATTAAGTTCTTTTTTCGTCTTCTCTGTAATTTTGCCATGAATCACGTTCACTTCTTCATTGGTGAGAGTTTTTTCTAGGCTTCTGTACACAATATGAAAGGTGTATGATTTTTTACCGGCGCCGAATTTTTCGTCGTTTTCGTATTCATCCACCAACTCAACTTGCTCAACCAAATCCCCCGATTCATCGCGCACCAGTTCATAGTAGTTGTTAAGTGCCACGCTTTTGTCAATAATAAATGAAATATCGCGCTCAACAGCCGGATACTTACTGACTTCTTTATACTTACTATCAATATCTTTGAACTGACTGGTGATGCGCGAATCTTGTGACCAAAAAACCCGGATGTCCGGAATCTCCATTTTAATCATGGCTAATCTTTCAATGCCGAACGCAAACGCCCAGCCGTTGTAAACTTCGGGATCTAACCCGAAATTTTTCAGCACTTGGGTGTGCACCAAGCCCGCGCCAGTCACTTCCATCCACTTGCCATTCCAATTGATTTCTACTTGCGTTGAAGGGTCAGTAAAGGGAAACGAGTCCGTTAAAAACCTGAACTCAATATCGCCGAAAATGGCTTTGACCGCGTCAGCCTGTACTTCTTGCAACTCTTCCAAAGAAATCACTTTTTGCGAATTTTTGCAAATGTAAAGAAAATCAATTTGGTGGAAAGCCGGAAAGTGCTTGCTGTCAATTTCATCTTTGCGAAACACAATCCCCCGAGCCATCAGGCTTACACTTCCCTCTTTTTCCAATTTTTCCTTAATGCCTTGATGGCGTAAATAGTACGGCCACATGACGGTCATTTGGGTGCGGAGCACATGGCTATCATCAACATAATAGGTATCGGTTGGGCGGCGGCTGGGATGGTTTTTGGGAGTATTTAACACATCAAAATTTTCTTCCACGGTAACAATTTTGGGAAATTCAATAGTATCAAAACCGGCAAACCGGGGCAGTTGCATTACCGTATCCACCAATATTTTAATTGGTGAACCCTCTTTTTTTGTCAGATCCGAAAAGGCCAAAAGCTTTTTAACACGCCCGGATGCAATATCCGATTGATGTTGAGTTTCATCAATAACAATATCCTGGCGCATGTTATTCGAAAAAGGTTAACACTAACATGGAAAAAATACCAACAGTAACCACCGCAATCTGTATCAAGGAATGCTTCAATTCTTTAGTTTTGTGGAGTTCGGGTACCAGGTCCGCAATAGCAATGTAAATAAAACCTCCGGCCACCATGGCCAAGAGCCAGGTATTGTAACCGTCCAGGTTCCCCACCACAAAAGCAATCAATACGCCACCGATGGCCGTTAGCGCGGAAAGAAAATTCAGCCACAAAGCTTTCTTGCGGGGATAACCGGCATGCAGCAATACAGCAAAGTCCCCCACCTCCTGCGGAATTTCATGTAGCACTACCGCAATGGTAGTGGCAATTCCCAAAGGAACACTGACCAAAAAACTGGCTCCAATGACAATGCCGTCGGTAATATTGTGAATGCCGTCAGAAAGCAAAATCAACTTGCCAATAGGGTGGATAGCGTGAGGTTCGTGAACATCTTCGCCGTGGTGGTGCCAATGGAAAAACTTTTCTACGATAAAAAAAACTAAGATGCCCACGATCACCAAGGTACTGGTGAGGGCGGGGTTTACCGAGGCCTCCAAGGCTTCAGGCACTAAATGGATGAAAGCATCTCCCAGCAAGGCCCCGGCGGCCAAGCTGATGAAAACAAACAAGTATTTTCGCAGCACATCTTCTCGCAGCGACAAGGTAAAAACCCCGGCCAGCGAAACCAGACTCACAAACACAACCGCTAAAAGTGCGTAAATGTATGGGGTAATCATATTCGGTTATTATAGCAAAAAAAATCCGAAGGGGCAATCTTCTGCGCGAGGGTAAAAAGCGGCGCGCGCCTGAAAGGCGCGCGCCACTTTTTAAGTAACTACTCTCTAGTTTTACGGCATAATGAAAACATCCCTCACCACCGAAGCGGTAATGCTAGTTTCTGTTGCCGGGCCGTACACCCGTACGGTATCGCCCGTTTTAATTTGGCTTGAGGCAATAGCCATATACTTTTGGTTGACCACCATGGCATTAGCGGCCAGTTTGATATCATACGTTTTTTCCCCGATTTTCAATTTAAATGATCCATCCGCATTCACATCACCCACCACCACACCTTGCCAATTGCGCGGCATGACGGATCTGATGAGTTCCTTTACCTCTTTTTTAGCATCCAGCCACACTTGTCTAATTGACCAATTGCGCACCAACGTGGCGTCAATGGTCCATAGCGCGCTTTGGCTGGTTACCCCTTGCACGCCAACAAAATCACCCACTTGAAACTGGGCTATGTCGTTGCCAGGCGTTAACTTGGTGCCGGCTCCAACATTCACCACCCAATCCCCGCCCCAGCTTTTTACGGTTAATGAGTTGGCAGCAACCGCTCCCACCGTTCCTCGCAATAACGTACGGCCGGAAGGCCCAATTTCCACCACCATTTTATGCTCTATCTGCGGCATAGCCACGGCAGTACTTTGGGCCAGAACCATCGAAGAACCTGCAATTAACATTGATGCAATCAATCCCACGCCAATGACATATTTTTTTGTATCCATGAATTTACTAAGCGAAGCAAGGAAATTCACCTCGAAAATCAAGCTAAGATATATAATATACCTTGTGGCTTGACTTTCGCTGGATACCTTATCTCGCATTTATTTTTAAATTTTGAATTCCATAATGTCCGACCTTTATTAAGATATGATTAATAGAAGACGGTAGGCCTGCCAAAATCTTACAATTCATCATTTTCTTCCACTTTCTCCTCATCTTCCTCTGCCAAAAACCCTCCTGCTTGCAAGGTCCATAATTTTTTATACAAACTCCGTTCATTACGCAACAATTCATCATGACTGCCTTCTTCAATAATCTTTCCCTTGTCCACCACAATAATCCTGTCCATTTTTTGAATGGTAGAAAGCCTGTGGGCAATAACAATGGTGGTTTTTCCCTTCATTAAGGTATTTAACGCGTCTTGGATCAACATTTCAGAATGAGAATCCAAACTGCTGGTTGCTTCGTCCAACACCAGTATCGGCGCGTTTTTTAAGATAGCCCGGGCAATGGCCACCCGCTGGCGCTCGCCGCCGGACAATTTAATTCCCCGCTCACCCACAAAGGTTTCCATGCCCTGCGGCAAGTTTTTGATAAATTCATCGCAGTGGGCCAGCTTTGCCGCTTTGGCAATTTCTTTTTTTGCTTGGCTCGCCGGAGCCTTGGCGAAGGCGGCAGGCGCCCCATAGGCAATATTTTCCGCCAAGGTGCGGTGAAACAGTACCGGATCCTGCGGCACCATGGAAATATTCTGGCGCAAACTGCCCTGGGTCACTTTCTGGATATCCTGGCCATCAATGAAAATGTGGCCGGAAGTTGGCGAATACAGCCTTAGCAGTAATTTTACAAAGGTGGTTTTGCCTGCCCCGGAAGGGCCAATGAGCGCCACTTTTTCCCCGGGCTTGATAACAATGTTTATTTTTTCCAACACCTTGCGCGTGCTGTTAAACGCGAAATTCAGTTTTTTAAATTCTATTTGGCCGTTTTTAACCACCAACTCTTTTGCTCCCGGAACATCAACAATCTCATGGGGCAGCTTCATAATCTCCACCATTTCCTTGGCATCAGCGTAGGCTTCATAGATATGGCGCACAACCCTGGCAAACCCCCATAACTGGTCAATTAAATTTACAACATATGCTTGCAGTAAAACGAATACCCCAACAGTGATAATATCAAGACTCCAATATCTGATGGCAATGTAAAATAGTAGAAGCTCAATGCCAAACGAAAGAGCGCTTTGCACCGCATTAATAGTACCACCTAAATTCCACCTAAAACGCTGTAATGATGCCTGCTCGCCTGTGACATTTTTATAACCGCGTTTTTCTCTTTCAATGCCATTAAACAATGTAACCGTATTCTGATTAGTAATAGTGTCAGCTAAATATCCGGTGGCTTTTGAATCAACCGCCGCTGCCTTAATATCATATTTCAACTTCCAAAGTGAAAAAACAACATTGAAAGAAATAAAAATAATAATCCAAACCAAAACCACCAAATCAATCCATTTATTAATGAAAAATAGCACCACTAAAATGCCGCTCACTCTGACAAGCAATGGCAGTAAATTCCACACTACCTCATCGGAAAGAATCTCAAAGGCTCTGCTAAAACGGCTGATCCGCTGAACAAGCGCGCCAACAAAGTTGTTCGCAAAAAAACTATACGAATGTTCAATTAAATGGTCATATGCTTGTTGTTTTAAATTGGCCATGGTCATGGGAACATACGTATTGTTAGCGAATTCGGCGATACGAGTAAAAAGCCAGGCCGCCCCATGCAAAAACCCAATATAGATAATAATTCTCACAAGAACTTGAGCTACTGAAGGGGTGTTGCCCCCTGCCATAATCACATCAAAAAAACGCTTGTAAAACAGCGGAGTAATGATGTAAAGCAAATTAGTGACAGCCACACCAAAAATCATCACAAAAAGTTTGAACTTTTGCGGTTTAATTCCGGCCCAAAAAGCCGAGAGGACATCTCGTAATTTTACTTTTGGATAGGTAATTTTATTTTGCATTTTATCAATAGTATCACTTTTTATGTAAAACAAAAAACCTGCGGTTTATACACAGGTTTTTTGTTTTGGATTTTTACAAACCCTTACTATAAAGAGCTTTTACACCCATTCGGGCGTCCTGCGTTTTATCCTAATTATATTTTGCGATGATAAAGCGCAGGGCGCCAAGATGGGTTACATTACCAATGACGAAGACGAATATCATTTCTTACAAACCCAGGAGAATCATTTTTTCTTGTCCTTTTTTATGCGGCTGGGGTCCAGCCGTTTAGCCAAATTCCAAACCCGATGATAAACCCCTGCCCCAAAACTTTGAGCCTGGGATTTTACCTTTTGGAAATTTTTATAAAAATACTTGCGCATGTTATTTGTCTTCTTGTTTTTTAAGATGTTCTGCGGCTTCTGGTGTGGAAACCGTTTTGCTGATCAAAAATAGTTTCACAATCGCCCAGGCTACAAATAAATATACTAACATGGCAAGCAACGCAGCCCAGTCAAACACCATCCCTTGCGCCTGGACTCTGGGGAATATTCCTATGAACGGGGCAACAAATAGCTGGGTCATCGCGTACACAAAACTAACAAACCCCGCGACCGGATTAGCGCCCAAAAGCTTTAACACAAAGCGGAAGGCCAATAAAAATTCCAGAATGCCAAGCGCGTACCAAACAATTTGCGTGCCTTTATACAACGGCTTGGTAGTTGGTGAACTGTATGATGATTCTGACATATTTTTTTAATTAATTACTCTAAATTTTGTGCAAAATGTCGCCACGATTTTTGGATCTGGCTGGCCAATTCTTTACCGGTTTCTTTTGAAAGTTTTTTTGCTTTGGCATATTTTTGGACCGCGGCTTCCATGAATTCCTGATATTCCTGCTGGCCCATGGTGCCTATTTTTTTAAGCTGCGGAGAAATATGCTTGTAAAAATCCGCCACCGTTTCTTTTACATTTTCCTTCAAAGCCTTTCCTTTTTTAGATGACAAAAACATGCTGGCAGCCACCCCCAAAGCCAGTCCTGCCGCCGCGCCCCCTAACAATTTTGTTGCTGTTTTCATGAATTTCCGGAGCGAAGCGAGGAAATTCACCTCGCAAATGGGGTTGATATCTATAATATACCTTGTGACCCCATTTGCGCTGGATACCTTGCTCGCGTTAATTATATTTATATTTACTTTTTACTCTTTTTTTTAAATAGTTTTGATATAAACGAAACAATGGGTATGCCTTCCAATAGCAGATTCACGTTGCGGTATACGCCTTGGGTTTTTTCGTCCAACGTGATAAAAAAGTTTTCAACGGCTTTAATGGCTTTGAATGTCCTGTCTATAAAAATTAAGATTGTCACGCCAATTATGGTAGCTGTAATGGAAAGCGTAACGTTAAAAATAATTTGCGATAATTCAAGCAGTTCCATATATTAAAGACGATGTGGAGGGCATATTGCTTACAAATAGTGGACAATAATAGCAATGCTGGCGTAGGCATAAAACAGTGAAGCCAAAACCATCATGGTATTGGTAATAATGCCCGGGCGCAGAGCTTTCGGCAGCCTGGCATTATTTAAGTATATAAGAACCGGGGTATACACCGCCATCACCATCCCCCCTAAAACCGCGCTAATGGTAAGCAGTACCAGGGGTTGTCGCAGAGGCAGCAACAGGCCGCTCATCAACACCATAATAACCACCAGCCCGTAATATAAATGGCTGACAGAAATAGGTTCCAGGGCGCCAAGATATTTTTTGAACGGCCCTGCGTGGGAATTAACATAAACAATATCACTGACAATCCGGCAAAACGCATCCACAATAGTCCACATGACGGAAAACAGCATTAAAAAGGCCATGATTAAAAAGGAATTGAACCCAAGCCCGCCCCAGTGCTGGCCAAAAATATGGGCTTGAGCCACCGCTACGTTCAATCCTTCAGGAACAATACCCCGGGGACCAAGCACCGCATAGGCGTTCAAACTTAACAGCACCAGGGTTACCAACCCCAGCAGCCAAAAAATAATACCCTGGTCAATTCTGATAAACCGCATCCATTCTTTCCAGCGCCGCATACTTTGCGCGTCAGGGTGGAAGGCATATCCTTTGAAAGAAACTGATTCGGTTTTTCCGGTAATGGGGTTGATGATCCGCCCCACGTATTTTCCCATGCCGGCCTGTTTGTCGCGATACCAAAGTGAAATGCATAAGTTTAAAAGGCCGCCGGCTCCCGCAAAAACAATGGCGCCAATCAACACCGTAATATCTATGCCTTCCGGCAAATATCCAAAATTCACCATACCTAAAACCGCTTCTTGGATATTAACCAATGAAAGCGTCAAAAAACTATTCACCAACAAAAGGGCGCAAAAAATAGGGATGATAACTTTGAGTGATCTTTCCAGTAAAGTATAGGCTGCCTTTCCCATAAATGTCAGCACTAGGACCAGCGCGAGGCTCGCGGCGGCCCACAGAATGTGGCTACCAAACCCTAACAATTCTTGTAAAATGGTTCCGATGGCAGCCGCCCACCCCGGCCAGATATAGAGCAAAATAGCCGACAACAGCCAAAAAGGCGCAAACCATTTAAATACCCTTGAAGAAGAGGTAAAAAAACTTTCACCGGTGGCCAGGGCGTGGCGGGCCACTTCCTGGTTAATAAAATACTGAAAGGTGATTCCCATAAATGCCGCCCATAACAGTTGCGGGCCGTGTTTGGTGATTAAATGGGGCCATAAAATCAATTCGCCGGTGCCAATGGCCAGCCCCATCACCACCACTCCCACGCCAAGGGCGCGGGTCCAGTGCGGAGCCTTGTGGAGAGTTTTGATTTCGGGTTCGGGGTATTTTTCCGGGTGGATATTTTCCTTTCTCATGTTCCTATTGTAACAAAAAAAACCCCGCGCCAAAAGGCGCGGGGTTTTTATACTCAATACTTGATACTGAATACTACTTTGCTAATGCCGCATCAATGGCGGCTTTAAATGCCGAATACGGCTGGGCTCCCACAATAATGGTGCCGTCAATCACTCCATCGGCCGTAGATTTGCCCACAAAAAATGAAGGGGTGCCCGTTACGCCGGCCTTATTTCCATCGGCCTGGTCTTTGGCAACCTCGTCTTTATATTTTTCAGAATTCAAACACTGGTTAAACTGGGTGGTATTCAATCCCACAGCAGTGGCAATCACCGGAAGCTGGCTCAGAGCAAGGCCATTGCCATTTGAGGTAGTTCGCTTGAACAATTCATCGTGGTATTTAAAATAGGCTGCATCCCCGCCTTGGTCTTTAGCGCACTGGGCCGCCATAGCTTCGGAAGTTGCCAACGGATTGTGTCCCGATACGGCAATCAAATCACGAAATACCAATTTCACTTTCCCGGTATCTATGTAATCGCGCTTGATTTCAGGATACACCTGGGTAAAGTGCCGTTTGCAAAATGGGCATTCGTAATCGGAAAATTCAATTAAGGTTACCGGAGCCGAAGCGCTGCCCAGCACCGCATCATCATCCATAGAAACTTTCACCGGGCCGGTTGGCTGGTTATCGGTTGGCTGGTTATTAGCTGGCGCATTTGGCGCCTTGGAATCCATGTACAACACCGTCCCGCTAATAATGGCCGAAATAACAATAACCGTCAGGCACACCAAAGCCAAATTTTTATTAATCCCCTGGTTTTGCATGTTTGTTTGCATATAGTTTTCCATTTTTTGAGGGTTAATTTATATTACATGTATATTACTATTAAATATATTATTTATCAACTTAACTAATTCCAGAAAATCTTCCTGCTCAAAGTGTTGGCGATTTTCAAGGGGCATTTCAATGGCATTTGGCAACACCTTTTTATACTTACCCATATGGCTAAATGGCACAACCGGGTCATCTTTACTGAAACATAAACAAACTCGGCCCGCTTGAACAGAAAAATGTTCCAAAGAATCGGGAAGAATGAAATCCCCCAGCGACTCGTTAAGGTTGTTATCATCAAACGGAGCGGCCACCAGCACCGCCGCACGCACTTTTTTGGCAAAGGTATTTTCACTAAGATACTTTGCCAAAAAAATACCTCCCAACGAATGGCCCACCAGCACCACATCATCATGTAAAAATTCCGCCAGGCGTAAAAACCAGATTTTCCATTCTTCATACACCGCATTAAAACCATTGGGCATTTTAGGGGCAAACACCTCAAAATCTTCCCCCAATTTTTCTTGCAGGCCATCCCGCCAACTTTTATGGGCCTTGAATTTTTCAGCAACCACTTCCCTTTTTTTCAAGGAATCAATATAGTCTTGGTAGGCCAAAAATGTTCTGCCACCATGAATCACCACCACTTGTTTTTTCATGGTTTCATTGTGACAAATTTACAAAAAAATTGCAAAGTAAAAAGGCTCCATCTGCGTTGCAAATGGAGCCGCCGGATCAGCCCGAAAGCCAATCTACGAAACTTGATTTGATTTTTTGCAGCCAAGACCGGTCGTCTTTTTGGGCCCAGCCTGCAAACATGGCATGAGTCTTGTTGGTTCGGTGCAACACCCCCCGTTCATCAACCGAACAAAAGGGGGTATTTTCAAGGTCTTCTCTAAAGGTTTCTTTCAAAGCCTTCATAGCCCTCGTGCGGACCTCTTCGCGCGTAAGGCCAAATATGTCCGCAAAAGCGTCCTGGGTAACACGAGTAACATGAACACCATTGAGCAACGCGGCGATAATTTCCCACTCCGTAGGAAGCTGTCGAGCACCCAGAAAAGCTCTTTTAAGAAGTGGATCCATTAATGCTACCGACAGTAATGAATCTGGACTGGCCGCCACACTAACAAGCTTTGATTCCACTTCTTCAACCGCCCGAGCCAGTTGGTAGCGATCACTATCATATTGACATAATCTCCAAAAGTCAGCCAACCAGTGCCCCTTGGCAACGCGTTCGTGAAAAAAGCGGGGATAGCGTTGATGTAGGCGCTCTCCCAAACAACACGAACGATTAAAATTCATCTGGTGCCTGACCTCTTCAACCAGAGCGTCTTGAGCCATGGCATTGGCCAATGATTCAACACTATCGTGGCGGCCGGCAATCTTTACCAGATTCTCAAAGCCTCCGGCCGTAGACATGCGACCCTCTTTCCTAGCGAAGGCCAAAACCGCTTCATTGAAAAAAGTGGTCGTATTCACCCAGGAAATCGCAAGGTTGCTGTCATGGCTACCAGCCGGCCTTAAGGTGAGTCGAGTGGGAAACATGACATCAAGAAAGTAAAAATCCACCATACTTTCGCCGTCCTGCCAAAAACCTTTCTGAATAACCTGGGCAATACCAAACGTATTACGATCTTCGGTTTTCTGTACACCGTCAATGCGGATCAACCTGATGGACTGGCTCGCATCTTCTAAGGCATAGTTAATTTCCCGAACGACAACCATCGTCCGTGACATGGCAGAAAAGGGTTCGTTATAGGCATGTTCGGCAGAAGCGATTACCTCTTTAATCTCTTCTGTCAGCGCTGTGCCACGGGGGAGCGGTTCCAAAAGGCTGTCCACGTTTTCCCGCTTGCCTTGGCCTAATTCAATCAAGGGAACAACCAATTCGTCTTTAATGTAAGACGCAAGGGGATTATCCTTGAAAAAACAAGCCGATGCAGCTTCCTGTCTTTCCAGCTGTTGCCTGCGGCAATGGTATTCGCCGTCAAGAAACTGCTTGTTAAGATCCACTTCCTTTGCGGTCATTTTCAGGGAAAATTCTCTTTGGTTGATGTTATCAAGAGCAACCTGGGCCGCTTTCTTGATATCATCCAGTGATTGGGAAACGGGAAGCTCAAAACTGCTGATAATACCGGGCTGACTGCCAACATTCACGCGATACCTCCTGCCCTATTGGGCTTTTAAAGAACAGATTTTTCAAATGGTGTGGTTTTGAATATACACTATAAAATTTATATTGTCAAACAATAACCAAAAACGTCGCGCGCCTTTTGGCGCGCGACGTTTTTATAGATTTAAATACCACTCTTTTCTAATCAATATGCCAGAATCTCACCTTAGACTTATCTTTGCCGTCTGACCCGTAAAATTTCAAATTCCAAAAATCTTTCAAGTCACTGATAAAATGGCCCAAGCCAAATGAAAACACCAGCCATCCCAATGATGTGGTAAACACAAACAGCCCCACTATCATCAGAATTAAACCGTAAATCCAGTGGTCGGGAAAATAGTAGTACCATGACCGATTACCAATCCAAAAATTAAGGTAGTTATCTCCCCACCTGCCAATCACATACCCCAAAAACCCCGCCAAAAGAAAATAGATAATACCAAGAGTTATCATACGCTTTTATGTTACCAAAAACCCAAACAAGATGGCAATACGGTTATCCACACGCCCCTATTTTTTTATAAAATACTCTTGGTCCTTTTTTATGAATCCCAACGATTCGTAAAGACTGCTGGCGGGCCCGCCCGTAGATGTCAGTTTCACCTGCCGTATGTTGTTTTGCCGGGCAATGGCTAATAATTCTTGCATGAGCAATTTGGCAATGCCTTGGCGCCGGAATTTTTCATCAACAATCAATTCATCAACCCAGGCAATCAGGCCTTTGGAAGGAATGGCATACCAGGTTAAGCCCCCAAAACCCGCCACCTGCCCGCCTAATTCAGCCACCAGCCACTGGCAGTTTGAGGCATCAACCAGCGCCTCAATCCGGCCGGCCAGTTTTTCCGGTTCAACAATGTTTTTCGTTAACTGCACAATAAGCAAGGCCGCCGCCGCCGCATCTTTTTTTTCTAAATTTCTTATCATCATATAGGTTACTCTACAGTCACACTTTTAGCCAAATTTCTTGGCTTGTCCACATTATAGCCCAACTTGGCGCCAATGTAATAGGCCAATAACTGCAATGGCACCACCGTCAGCAAGGGTTCTAAGGGTTCCAAGGTTGCGGGAATGTAAAACACATCACTGGCAATGGCGCTAATATGTTGGTCACCTTCGGTGGCAATGGCTAAAATGGGGCCGGATCTGGCTTTAATTTCTTCCAAATTAGAATACATTTTTTCCAAAACTCCGTTGCCCGGCACCAGCGCAATGGTGGGGAATTCTTTGCCAATCATGGCAATGGGGCCATGTTTTAACTCCCCCGCCCCATAACCTTCCGCGTGCAAATAAGAAATTTCTTTTAATTTTAACGCGCCCTCCAAGGCTGTGGGATAGTTGTACCTGCGCCCCAAGAAAATAAAATTTTTGTGATATAGATATTTTTCCGCCAACTTTTCTATTTCACTTGCCCTGGCTAAAATGGCGCCGATTTTCCCGGGTATATTGCGCAGCTCTTCCAATAAGCCGGGGCGCTTTACCTTGGCCAGGTATTCAGCCATTAACGCTAAAACGGTAATCTGCGACAAAAAAGCTTTGGTAGAAGCCACCCCGATTTCCGGCCCCGCGTGGTTATACACCCCCGCGTCTGTTTCCCGCGCAATGGTAGAGCCCACCACATTCACAATGCCCAAAGTCAATAATCCGTTTTCTTTGGCTTTGCGTAGCGCCCCCAACGTGTCAGCCGTTTCGCCGGATTGGGAAATGAAAATCGCCGCCGTGCCCGGCTCAAAGGGTTCTTGGCGATAACGAAATTCCGAAGCAAAATGCGTTTCAACAGGAATGCCGGCAATTTCTTCAAACAGGTATTCCCCCACCAGCCCCGCATAATAAGAAGTTCCACACGCGCAAATGATAACACGCTTGATAGTTTCCAACTTTTCTTTTACCTGCTCAAGCCCCCCCAATTTCACTCCAGCCTCATGCAATCTGCCGGCAAAAGCTAACTTGACCGTTTCCGGCCCTTCAAAAATTTCTTTTTGCATAAAGTGCTGATAGTTTCCCTTTTGAGCTTGCTCTAAATTCCATTCTAAGGTTACCACTTTGGTGTCAGTGGGCTCGCGGCGGATATTTTCAATGGTAATTTCACCCGCGGAAATTTTCGCCATTTCAAAGTCATTCAAATACACCGCGTTTTTAGTGTGAGTAATCAGGGCGCTGGGGTCTGAAGCTAAAAAATGCTCTTGCTGGCCCAAACCGATCACCAGGGGACTCTGACATTTGGCCGCGTACAAAACGGCGGAGTTTTCGGCATCTATAATGGCAAAGGCGTACGCCCCGCGCAACATATTCAAGGCCAGCTTCAGGGCTTTTTCAAAGTCATCTCCCTGATTGATAAAATCTTCTATTAAATGCGCAACCACTTCCGTGTCCGTTGCAGAAGTAAACGTATGCCCCCTTTCTTGCAAATAGTGTTTTAATTCTTTGTAATTTTCAATAATGCCGTTGTGGGCGACGAACACGCGTTGTTTGCAATCGGTGTGAGGGTGAGAATTTACCTCATTGGGAACGCCATGGGTGGCCCAGCGGGTGTGAGCGATACCTATATTAGAATCTAGAATCTGGAAGCTAGAATCTAGAATTGCTTTTTCTAAGTTCGCCACTTGGCCGACGGCTTTTTTAACTACCACCCCTTCGCCCGAATGTACCGCAAAACCGGCGGAGTCGTATCCGCGGTATTCCAGTTTTTTCAAACCATCAATCAAAATTGGTAATGCTTGTTGTTTCCCAATATAGCCAATAATTCCGCACATAGCTTTTGCTCCGCAAAAGAAACTCTAAATCCTAAACACTAAACTCTAAACGTTTTTGGATTTAGAATTTTAGATTTATTTTCTAGCAAGCGAAGGCAATAAAGATTCACAAATATTTATTGCCAAGCGGCGAAGAAAATATGCTTTGCATATTTAGGATTTAGGGTTTCGGATTTAGGATTTCGTTAAGTTATTTTGCATTTTTTCAAAAAATAAAGCAAATAAAAAAGCCCTGCGACGACCGGTGTCAATCGCGGGGCTTGGTGTTTGTTGGTGCCTCCTGCACGCCCTATTCAAAAAACTTCCAAGATAATGCACAGAAATAGGCAGGGAAGGACTCCAATCCCGAACCCGAAGAAAAGGCCTATGGCAATCGTCAACAAGAAATTTTCCCAATTATCTTGGATTTTCCAAAGCAACTTGCCCTCTCCAAGGTGCTTAAATTCGGTGATCGTCACCCACGGGGGCGTATCGGGGATGTATTGCCATGAACGGATGATAATTTTCCCTTGTTGGGTGTGATAAAAAGCCTTGTTTCTGTTTAGCCGCACAAAGTGTTTGCCGTCTTGGCCAAAGAAGTGTTTGTGTTGATCAACGGAAACATCAATGTAGAAATTCCCCGGCTCCTTAAAAGGGAGGCTTTCTTGTGGTGGCGCTGGCTGCGCACAGACTTCAACCTCGGCTCCTTCAGGAAGCCAGATTTGACTGGTTAATTCTTCTCCCTTTTGCAATATTTCGGCCCTTTGGCGAAGGAAGAATACTGCCAGGCAAAGAGGAAGAATGCAAAACAGAGTACTGGCTGTAACTTTCTTCACGGCAATCCCCTTTCTTTTGGTGGATGATTCTTTTTAACGAGCAACAACGCTGGTTATTTATTTTGATTGTACATTACAACAGGAACTATGTCAATGACTGGGCACACCACTAAAAACGCCCTTTGAGCGCAACTGCCGTGCCTGCCCCATCACCCACTTCTTATACTTTGCCGCCATGGTTTCAAAACTCTGCTTTGAATTGGCGATTTCTTTTTTGCCATGCACCATGCGCACTATGGCATTCAAACGCACCGGGCCGCGATGGTGCGGCACCTTTTGAAGGCGCTTGATTTTTTCTTTTGCCTGCTTTAGTTTTTGTTCAATGGAAATGGTGACATCTTTTAAAAATGGTTCGGCGGAAATGGGTTTTCCGGTGGCCATTTTGATAAACTCTTTGTAGGTGTGGCGGGCGGCCAGTTTCCACACTTTGGCCATTTCTTTGCCCACATTTTTGTTGTCTACCATATAGCCGTATTTTTTGTAAAAATATTCGCGCCACTGGCTAAGCCCCAATTCCGCCAAACCATAGCCATGATAGGCGGCCGAACTTTCCCATGAGTAAATATGGGGAATATTTAAAGCCGAAAGCGAATCAATAGACATATCAAAATATTTTTTGTAATGTTTTTTGGCAATGGCCAGCACTTTTTGGGCGTTTAAGTTTTTAGTTTCATAAATATCGCGCTCATAAGCCGCCACAAATAAAATGGAATTCATGCGTGAAGGCGCCAGCACATGCAGTTTTTTCAGCTTTCTTTCAAATAATTCAAAGGGATATGGTTGGCCGGCGGCGTTAACGGCGTAACGAGTTTTCCATTCAATGCTGGAAAACAGGGTGTCTAAAAACATGCTTTGCACTTCCGCCCAGCTGGTGCTCATGGGGGCATATTCCTGGTTTAAAATCACATCGGGCTGCTCTGCCGTTAACATGTGGGCCGCGTGCCCGCCTTCATGAAACAGCGTGTTATAACCAATCACCCCGCTGCCCACCTGTCCCGCCACCACATTGCAGGTAAAATTGGAGCTGCCTGGGATTCTTTTGGCACCCTTAAAATGCACTAAATTAGGCCAATGGCAAAAACCATTATTCCACTTGCCTTTCCTATCCAGTAAGTCCAGGGTTAAGGTTCCCTTTTTATAATCAATGCCCAGCGCCGCAAATGACCGGCCCCATCTTATCAGCGCCTCGTCAAATTGGAAATAGGGGTCTTCTTCTTTAGTAAAATCTCCGGTCATTAAATAACCAAAATTCCAGGGCTTGCGTAAACCCGGGGTTTTCTTTTCCAATTTTCTAATATCGGCAAACGCATACTTTGTTTTTTGGTATAAATGGTCAAACAGTGAAAATAATTCTTTCTTGGTCATGCCATCTTCGCGCCGGACTTTAAAATCATAAAAATCTTCAAATCCCAGGGTTTTGGCAAACTGGTTGCGCAGGCCAATTAACTTAATGTATTCTTTCAGGCATCCCGTGGCCAATGTTTCCCGCGCCTGCCAGCAAGCTTTACGGATTTTTTCGTCATTATGGGTGCTTATCATGGTGCGCATGCGTAGGGTTGAGGCTTCCATGAACTTTTTTGTATAGGGGTCAATATAACCTTCCTTACGAGTCCCCTGCTTTTTTAGCACTTGGGTTTCCAGGGCGTCAATCTTATTTTTTAATTTCAGCGCTTTCGGCGGCAATTGGTAACGCTCAAAAAAATCCAACCAAATATTAAGCCGCTCGTTAATCTTGGAACTTTCACCTTTTCCCTTTAACCTCTTAACTTCTTGGTAATATTCTCCATTCCCCCTGAACGCATCACGCTTGGCCAGGGCTTTGTTTTTTGCGTCGTCCACGGAATGGTCACCCATATACGAAATCCAAAACAACTCTTCATATTGTTTATGAAGCTGTAAATATTCCTTGTTTAATTGTTCCAAAAACCGTTCCGCAGAATTCATATATCGCATTGTATCATAAAAAAGAAAAAATAAGTTACGGGCGTACTTCACTAAAAATAACTTCGTCCAAAAAGATACGATCGTATTTTTTTGGACGAAGCTGTAACGCATAAATCAACGATTTTTATTGATGCGCGATTGGGTGTACTATATCCAGACCAAAAAGCGGACATGAAAATGTCCGCTTTTTGGGGTTGTTCACCTACATTCAACTAACAATTTACTTCTTTTTGGTAGTGAAATTCATAATTTCACCATTTGTTGTACCAAACTGATTATTTGCATTCAAGCGGAAATAATACTTGGTAAATGGCTGTAGATTTGAGATTAAAGCTGAAATTGGCAACAAAGCATTACCACTGCCCGCTAATTGAAAACCAGTAACCGCTCCCAATTCGGCAGTTAAACCATATTCAAACCAAAACGTTGTTTCTGATCCTTTTGGATTAACTTGGCCGCGCACGTCAGCGTTGGTGCTACTAATATTTGTCGCAGCATTAGTAGTGGTGACTGGGGCGGTTCCTATTGGAGATGGAGTAGTATTAGTTTTGAAACTATGGGTTGTTCCATTAACCGTTCCAAAAATATTTTTGGCGCCAAGTCTGAAATAGTAATTGGTGTTGGACTTGAGTCCGATAATATAAGCGGGGGTGTAAATTGCTGTATATCCCGAACCAACTAAATAGTTTGAGCTTTGAGTACCTAGCGCTGAAGTTTCTCCATACTCATACCAGTATGTTGTTGCAGCTCCATTTGGATTAACAGTGCCATTTACCACAACCGTTGAAATATAGGGTGCAGTAGTTGAGTCTGTTTGTACGATTGGCGCTCCTGCTTGGATGGTGTTAGTATTAGCGGTGTTCGTTGTCGTTCCTGGATTTTCTTGATTAACAACTTGGGGGTTATCAGAAGCGTTCCAGATTGCATACCCAATCCCCGCTAGCGCTATTATCCCCACAATACTTAATATAATAATAAGATTTTTATTCATTTTTTATTTTTTAAGTTAATTTTGGTAGTTTAGCCGACCTTGTTATTTTCATATAATATCTTTAATGATTAGGGCTGTCGCAGTCTTTCTTGTAGTGCGCCATAGGCAGGCTTGGCCTTCATATTCTTATCCCACAATAAACTGGTGCCATAAACCAATGGGTACCTATCTGATCGAGTCGTAGAGCCATATTTATCAGTAATGCCCCATGTGCTATACGAGGTGCAATTAGGAGTTCGCAAGCATACATCTAGCGCCATTACATATTGATTAATCTGCTGTTTTGGATCGTCGCCCGTGACATCAATTTCTGATATGCGAGCCAATAAGCCAATCCTATTTAAATTTTCCATGTGTTGTTTAAGTTGGCTGGCATCAAAGTAATCGCCGTCAGTATAGACATGTGCCTCAAATCCCACCCCATCGATAGGTACGCCACGCTGTTTAAGTCTTTTTACCAAAGCCAGTAAAGCGTCCCAATGCTGGCCATCTTTTTCAACTCCGTAGTCATTTAAGTAAAGTTTTGCTCCAGGGTCAGCTTCATGTGCTGCTCTAAATGCCAGGTCAATGTATTCTTCTCCCATGGCCTCAAACCAAATATTGGGTTCCAGTCCCGTTTTTCCATTTTTATAAAGAGCGTGTTTCTTGGAAAATGGTTCGTTCACTACGTCCCATTCTGCCACACGTCCTTTAAAATGGCCCACCACCGTGTTTATATGATCTACCATAATTTTTTGGCGGTCGGCCACAGGGCTTTTAGTCATCCATTCGGGACTGCTTTTGTCATAGACTAATGCATGGCCATGCACGGTCATATTATTTTTTAGCGCAATATCAACAAGTTGATCGGCTTGCTCAAATGAATAGATATTGGCCTCGGGGTGAATGAACTGAGGCTTCATGCTATTTTCCGGAGTCAACATATTAAATTGACCGATAGCCAAAGCTCCATACTTTTCATCGGTAAGCAGGGGCCCTACCGATATTGCCGCACCGATTTTTAGTTTCTTGGAGTGTTTGTTTGCCAAATTACCCAGACTATTTTGATCGCTCTGGTCTACAATTAATGACGGAGGTGGTATAATTTCAATGCGTCCAGTTCCGAGAGCCTCGGCATATAGCTCTTTTAGTGTCCAGCCATTACTTCCAGCTTTTCCATCTGCACCAAACCAAATGTTGCCACTGTCAAAAATATGGTGATCGGGCATACTTCCTAGTATTTGATTGTTTACGATAATATTAATTTGGCCTCCTATGTGTTCTAGCGAAATAACGGTTTTAAGTTTAAAAGGAGTCGCATACGTTCTTGTGTCCATAGAATGAGATGAACTGCCATCCCAAATGCGAACCGTAGTAAGGTTTTTTACTGTATCAACCATGACTTCAACACTAGGACTTTCATACCTCCATTGGTCGTATACAATGGGCGGACTTGCATAGAGCCTAAAAGAAGCTTGTTGGTCTATTTCTAATGCTATGGCAGTGATTTTAAAGTCCCCCTTAACATGTAGGTGTTGCCCACCGATATTGACTGGCGGATTCGGCTGGCCCCATGAACCGTCCTGGTGAACAATAATACGGTTTAGGGGCGAAAAGTGGATACCCTTTTCTGTTACGACAGCGCCCGGAAAATATTGCCAATCTTTATCCTGCGTTACAAAATCAATATTTCTATTGTTATATTGCATAAAACCATAAATTGCTAAGATAATACCCAAAGTCAAAACAAGAAATAGGGTTTTTATAATTAACTTGGCTAACTTAAATTGTGATGCATTTTGCATATTAAAGTATTTATACCACCCACAACAATCCCCCCAATATTTGATAATAAGGGTGATTGTATGTTAAAACATTTTATTAGTGGACTTTTAATTCCTTTAAGATTTATCTTTTCGACCTTCATGTATCTGCTAGGGGAATGCCAATAATACTTGGTATGCCTTTAATAGCACTATTCTTCTTTTTTAAAATTATGGGGAGGATTGTTGATTGAAAAGGGGCAAAAAACGCATTCTTTAACTTATGATTTTTTAGATAAATAAGGACTCCTTGCATATCTTTAGTAATGCTTTTAATCGTTACATGCCCTAAATACGCCAATAGTGATACTGCCATAACAGCACCCACGGGAGTAAGCAACAAGCGGATCATGTCACCTAACATAAAGCCCACTTGGAGCGCCAATGCATTAATTACATTATCTAAAATAGCAATCATAATTATGAGTAAGTGAGATATGAAAAACGAATTTTTCATATCGACCGCACGATTAATTATATGCTCTGCATATATTATTCTACTTTAAAGGATTTTGACCGCGGATCACACGAACCAATACAAGCACAATGGCAATAACCAAGAGTATATGTATAAACCCAGATAACGTATAAGAAGAAACTAATCCCAGGAGCCATAGTACCAGTAAGATGACAATAATAAGCGTTAACATTTTTTTATTATTCACTTTTTAATACTAAATATTTACTTTCTTCATGATTAAGTTTCCCTACGCGCTCTTTACTGCGCTGGGGTTTGGGTGGTTGGTGTCGTGGCGGGGGGCACGGTAATATTTATGTCGGTGCTATCAGGATTTTTATTATTTTGAATCATTGGCACCCCATAGATAAAAAACAGCGCAAAACCTCCTAAAATTACCATTACTAAAATAACACCTAATACTAAGTTTGAACCAGAATCTTCTGTGGTACCTGGATTATTGATTACTGTTGGCATATTTTTGAACATATAAATCGCAAAGCGAAGTATATGATTATGTTACTATTCGACTTTCATTATTTTCCTTCCTAGTTAATATTTTGACGTGTTAAATACTTTTGCCTTACAATTGTAATAGTAAACCCTCTGCCATGAACGTTATGTGAACGATATAAACGAAAAAAATAACCCCTCTTAAAGGGGTTATAAAATAGTTTTGAAAAAAATAATCTAATGCATGTCTTATGTATGAGCATTTAATCTGTAGCCAATGCCGTGCACAGTCTCTATGAGCTTTCTTGCTCTGTTACTATCTATTTTATTTCTCAATCTATTAATAAAAACATCTAACACATTACTAAAAGAATCATAGTCAAAATCGTATACGTTCCTCACCAAGTCTTCACGAGATACAGCTATGTTTGGATGACGCATGAAATATTCCAAAATACGAAATTCTTTTAGGGTTAATTTAATTTCCTTGCTCGCCCGCAATACTTTTTGGGTGGCAGGATTTAAGACAATGTCTGCGACTTTCAGTTCTATAGAAAGGGCTTTTTTGGGGCGCCTGGTTATAGCCCTTATTCTTGAAAAAAGTTCTTTAAATTCAAAGGGTTTTACCAGATAATCATCAGCACCGGCATCAAAAAGAGAAACTTTGCTTTCTAAGTCATCATTCACCGTTAAAATTAATACCGGAGTATCTATATTCATTTTTCGCATCTCTTGGCATATTTGAAGCCCCCCTTTATTGGGTAACATAAGATCCAGCATGATTAAATCATATTCATTATGGGTTGATTGAATGCGGCCAAAAGCTTTTTGTCCATCCGATAGATGGTCAACAGCGTAACCTTCGGTTTCTAAACTATCCTTAATTATCTTAGCCAATGCTTGTTCGTCTTCTACAATGAGTATTCGCATGGGTTTTTAATTAATTAGTTTTTTTACTGTATCAAAACTGCCATTTTGGCTTTTTCAATAATGGCGCTTAAGCTCCAATCTAATTTTACTAAATAATATGCCGGCCCATTTTCGTTGATTATCTTTTTAATCTTTTTCTCATCGGCAGATAAATTAGTCAAGAGCATAATCGGCACTGTTTTGCCCCAGGTAGTATTTTCCCGCAATTTTTGCATCATCGTTAAGCCATCCATTACTGGCATGAGAATATCCAATAAAATAAGGTCAGGCTTTTCTTTGATCGCAAGATCAAGCCCTTCTTGACCGTTACTGGCTTTCAATACTAAAAACCCTTCCTCACTGAACCGATCAGCGTATACTTTTAATAAAGGAAGTTCGTCTTCAACAATTAATATCGTTTGTTTTTTATTGTCTATCATAATGCTCTATTTTTTTGTCCCGATAAAAATTTAATATAAATTTTGATACGGGATCCCGTATGATTAAATTTTAAAATTTAATCATCGGGATTTTTTAATTGTTTTTAGTGGAATGGTGAAATAAAAAATAGTACCTTCTTTTTCTTTTGACCAAAACCACACTTGGCCCCCTATATGGTCTAAAATTGATTTGACAATATACAGCCCAAGCCCGGTACCGTCAGTATGCTGACTGCGCGCATTTTCAGATCTGAAAAATTTAGTGAAAATCTTATCTTGCGAATCTTTATGAATTCCACAGCCATTATCAGATATGCTAATTAATAGACTGTTTTCTTGTATAATCTTGTTATTAACTTTCTCATCTTTTTTTACTTCTGAACTTTTTACCGATATGGTGCCGCCCACCGGAGTATATTTAATAGCATTAGAAAGCAGATTAGAAAAAACCATGTTAAGCAGTAATTTATCAATAAACATAATATGTTTTTGCTGGTGATATTCCTCCTGAAAGATAATATTCTTTTCTTTTGAACCTGCTTGTAATTCGTAAATGCCATTTTTTAAAAAAGCAATAATATCTATCGGCGTCTTATCCATAGAAAAAATGCCCATTTCTATACGAGAAATATTAAGCAGGGTGTTTATGATATCCACGATGCGCTGATTAGCATTGTGAACCTCGGTAATATATTCTTTCTGTTTCGGAGTGACAATGCCGCCACTGTCTTTTAACAACATCTCTGTATATAAACTTATAATCGTCGCTGGGGTCTTAAGCTGATGGGAGGCAACTGATATGAATTCACTTTTTGCTTTATCAGTTTCTTTTTCCTGGGTGACATCTCGAAAAACAATAACACACCCAACGAGTATTCCAGTAAGATATCTTATTGGTTCGGCCGAGTCAGCCACAGGAATTTTGGAACCGTTTTTTCTGATAAGTAACGTATTATCAGCCATGGTGGTTTTTTGGCCGGTTTTCATAGCTTCGGCGATAAAATCGGTAACCGGCTTATTATCTAATTCTCTTACAAATTTTATGACCTGGTTATAGTGTCTACCAATAACCTCTTTAGCAGAAAAACCGGTCATCTCTACCGCTTTACGGTTAAACAATATTACCTTGCCATCTTTATCACAGGCCATAACCGCATCTCCAATGGAAGCTAAAATCGCTTTTTTTTCCACGATAGCCATGGCAAGCTCTTCGGCTTTGAAACGAAGTTTTTCTGCCGTCGCCACAAGCTTAAGCCTGATGCCTTCCTTTTCCTTGGCGATTACAGCAAGTTGTTTGGCTTTTAGGCGAAATATCTGTGCTGTCACTACCAACTTCCGCCTGACACTTTCCTTCTCCTTGGCCACTGCAGCGAGTCGTTTAGCGGTTAACGCCAATTTACTTCGGGTACCTTCCTTCTCTTTGGCTGTCTTGGCAAGTTGTTTGGCTGTCACCACCAGTTTGCGCCTGATAGTTTCTTTTTCTTTGGCCAAAACTTTGAGCCTGAAGATAGTATTTTTTGATACGGGAATAATAGCTTTTTTATTCATATATTTAATATAAGAAGTATAAAAACTTGATCACTTGCGGTTAAGCAATGATACATGTTTAATTATTAACTCTTTATGAACAAACATATCATCATGCTTTAAAGATACCTCTATGCTGTAAGCATACTCTTATAACCACCGCATTGATATAGCGGGTGTGTATTTAATCAAAAACCACCTTTCGGTGGTTTTAGAAAATGCGCGAGCGAGGGGACTCGAACCCCTGATCTCTGCCGTGACAGGGCAGCGCTTTATCCAACTAAGCTACGCCCGCATAATTTATTTCTTTCATGTGCCACGCAAAGAAAGTTTTCTAAACTTTTCCGCGTGGCTACCACGAGAATAATTTTGTTTTACGAAATTATTTTTTCGTGGTGCCGACGACAGGGATCGAACCTGTGACCTGAAGTTTATGATTCTTCCGCTCTACCAACTGAGCTACGCCGGCCCGCATTATAACGTCGCCAAACCCTCAATCCACCCAATTATCTTCCTTCTTAGTTGAGTTCCGCTTCTCACCCTGACCCTGACAGTGCCATAATGATTATTATTAGAATATACTTTCTTTGCTTGAGCTTTGATTAAAACCGTTTTTGTAAATTGGTTGAAAGGTATGCCGATCAATTTTGACCAATAACTTTCTACTTCTTTTATCCTATTTCTGT
Source organism: Candidatus Staskawiczbacteria bacterium RIFCSPHIGHO2_02_FULL_43_16 (assembly GCA_001821935.1). GTDB lineage: Bacteria > Patescibacteriota > Minisyncoccia > Minisyncoccales > Staskawiczbacteraceae > VGLO01. The sequence continues at coordinate 27,228 of MHOU01000002.1, read as the reverse complement.
GGATTTTATTGATCCTAATCTGGATAATAAATCTATCACTTGAAACCCCGCATATTTCTTCAAACCATCTTAGTATCCAAAGTATCATTCCGGGATTTGAATTTGAAAAACTTGTTTCTTCCGCATTCGGAGATTTTGTGCCTTCGGCCCAATAAAGCGCAATGCCGCCAACTAAAAGATCTCTTCTACTAATTTTTCCGATTTCCCTTTTACCCTCTTCCCCCAGCCTAGCAGTTTCATCTTTTCTTATTTTTCTAATTTTTTCTAGAAAATTCATTCTACCCTTATAGCTACCTATCTTCATTTTTTCATGAAGATTCCCTATTTGTGTTTTTGTAAGAGCGATATCCCTACACCACTTGCTTACGATACTTTTTGAAACACCAATTTCTTGCGCAATCTCTCCAATACTATTGCCTTTCTTGCGAAGCTCTATTGCTTTGATTTTTTCTTTAAATTTTGCCATTTTTTAAACCAACGTTATATAATATAAATTAATTATAACGTTGGTTTAAAAATAGTGCAACATTCATGTTGCGCCCCCCCGAATTGCACGGGGACCTGCGGCTTCTTTTGCTACCTTTTATTTCTAAAAGGAATGGACTATACCATTTACCAATTCGCGTGAATTGGTAATTCCTATTATAGTCTCTGAACCTTCTCCGAACTTTTCGAAGCTTGGCTGCTGATTGCCAAATCTTTTTTCTTTTCAAACTTTCACACTCGCCCTTGCGGGCCATGTTGTAGTGAAAAAAGCTTTATGGGTTTCCAGCATGTTCAGGAATTTTTCCTCCACGTGTTACCACATGGGGTCACATCTCCCCCGGATTGCACGGGGCTAAATATGAGACCGCCGAGGTACTATTCCTCCAGGGCGCGATGTTGTGAAGAGCACATCATATTTTTACCATAAAAATTTCAGAAAAGCAAGAAAGCCGCCGCGCCCGCGGGCGCGGCGGCGCTAAAAACCTACGCCTCCAATAATTTCAACGCCCGGGCGGAGGCGTCTTTTAACTTGCCGTCCAGCGCCACCGCCTCATCATTTACCATAAAGGCCATGTCGTTGACTCCCAGCACGTGCAACCCGTCAAACGACCGTAAGCGGCTTAGTGCCACGTAGCCCATGCCTTTGACAAAACATTTGGAAAGGTCAACCTGAGCCGCGTCCAAATTCATACCCTGGCTTTTGTGCACGGTGATGGCCCAGGCCAGGCGTAGCGGAATTTGGGTAATTTCCGCCACCACCTCTTCTTCTTCATTTTCTATCTTCCATGACGCTTTTACCGCGGACACTTTCTGGCCGCCGGTGATTTTTATAATCGGCATCCCCAGCACATCGAAATCTACCACTGTGCCTTGGGTGCCGTTCACATAGCCTTCCTCAAAATTATTTTTGATAAACATTACCTGCGCGCCTTTTTTCAAGACTAACTTCTCTTGTGCCAAGCAGCCTCTTTTTAATGTATCTGATAATTCCTGCTTGCCGTATGATTGCATGTGATAGGTAAACTCCTTCCCATCAATTTTTCCCAGTTCTTGCGTGTTCATAGCATCAACATCCACGTTATGAGTGTACAATTTCGTCACATTTTTTCCGCGTAGTTCCGCGTCAGATTCCGCGTAGTTCCGCGCTTGCAAAATATTTTTTGCAAGGACAATATCATTCTCCCTAATGCTTTCTAAAAGCGCCCCCAGCTTTTCATCGCTGTGCCGAAACTGCCCCTGCAAATAGCACACTTTAATATCCAAATTTTTCCAGGCGGCCGAATTGGTAATAAAGCTCACTTCACCGCCATTCCTGTCAATCGGCGGCAGTTGGAAAAAATCACCCGAAAGCACCACCTGCATTCCGCCAAACGGCATAAAACTGGCTTTAAAATATTGGCAAATTTTATCTACCGCATCAAACTGACTGGCCTTTAACATAGAAACCTCGTCAATAATCAACACATCGGTTTTGCGCAGGCGTTTAAAAAGATACCTTCGTTTCATCAAGCCTTTTATTTCCTGGTCTGTAATGGTTTCTTTAATACCAAGCCCGCTCCAAGAATGAATCGTCACTCCGTTCATGTGCGTGGCGGCAATTCCGGTTGAAGCGGTGATAGCAACCGTTTTTTCGGTGCTGCGCAACTCCGCAATAAATTTATTCAATAAAAAAGTCTTCCCCGCCCCAGGCGCGCCGGTTAAAAACACATTATGCCCCTTCTTTAAAATTTCTAATGCCTGATCTTGGTTCATAACACGAATTTACAATTTACAATTTGAAATTTGAAATCAATATCTAAATATTACAATATTGTAATTTGAAAACGCGCCGCCGGGTTTTTAATATTTCAAATTCTCTTTTTTCAAATTGATTTCAAATTGTAAATTTCAAATTTCAAATTAAATACAACTCCGTTTTGCGCTCCTCATCCACCTTTACCAACTGGGCTTCCCCATTGATAATCTTTTCAAACGGTTTACAGGCAAAACATCCCCCGGCTCCACGCGGGCATTCAAACACTCCCACCTCCCTGGCTTGTTTCACCTTTAAAGCCGCTTCTAGCACCCGCTTATGCGCACTTTTAATATCCGGCAATTCAACATCTGTCGGCTCATCGTTTCTCTCAATATACCAATAACCTGCGCCTGAAACCTTCCTTTTTTGCAAGGCATTCAATAACAACGTATAAATCGGCAATTGTAACGAATCTTTATCTTCGTCATTCTTACCGGTTTTAAAATCAATCACGCGCACACTATCGTTTTCCGGTACATATTCAAGCCAATCAATTTTCCCGGATAAAATAATATTATCTTTTTCTGATAAATAAAAATTCGGTGGCATATTATTGGCATGCGGTGGCAATTTAACGGCCAGCTTTTCCAACGGCCCGCGGTGCGCGTCCACACGTTCAATCATGCGCCTCGCGCGTTCTTTAGCTTCCATTTCTTCTTCCATACTTTTAAATCCGCCCACTTTGCCTGAAACTTTCACCCAATTTTCTTCAAATGTTTGTAACAAAGGCTTTTTAAAGCGTTCCTCTGCTTTATAGTTTAATAAACCTTCCAGTGTTTCATGCACAGAAATTCCCAGTGACAAATGTACATTTACAATATTCACCTTCCTGCCCCGCTCATTTTTATACATATTGTGTAAAAAGTAAGCCCGCGGACATTTTAAAAAGTCATTAATTGAGCTGTGGCTCACCCACACCGCATTATATTTATCTTGCTTCGCCCCGCCGAAGCCTTGCGCGAAGGGGGGTTTTATGTCTGCCATGAAACTATTCTATCACAAATAAACGCTTCAAACATAGTCTGAAGCGTTTACACGGCCCACTGCAACATTCCCACCTAATAACTCCACCCAAAATCCCCTTTGTTGATTGAAATTTTGATCATTTTTAAACCGCTGAACGTTTCGTAAATTCGGCCCGAGGAGTCTTTGCCGATAACTTTGGTGGTTTTGCCGTCAAAAACAGTGGTAATCATATAATCTTTTTTGGATATTACCTGTTGGATGAATTGTTTTAAATTATCCTGCTTATCAAAACTCCACACAAACATCATAGTATTTTTATTAATGTCGGCGGGTACCCCGTTGTAATTTAGCGATATTATTTCCGCCCGCATAAATCCTTTGCCATTGTTACTTTTTAATTTCAACTCGGTTACATTGCCTGCCTGGTCGGCTAGTGTAATCACATTATTGTTGTCAGTAACAACAACGCTTGGTTCTGGTGAAGAAAATTTCAAATCT
>MHOU01000002.1:0-23467 GCA_001821935.1 Candidatus Staskawiczbacteria bacterium RIFCSPHIGHO2_02_FULL_43_16 | reverse complement strand
TTTGCCACGCCCCGCCATCAATCTTGTAATGCAATGCCAACACGCCTGAATTTTCGTCAGTGGCATTGATCTCAACACTAACATCACTTCTATAAAATCCTTCTTGGCCCATAATTCCGGAAAGGGTGGCAACAGAAACCGGCGGCACCACGTCTTCCACCGCGTCGCCAACCAAAACTGCCGAAGGCAAAATAGTTTGCGGAGCACTTTCTGAATTTTCTTGTACGGTCAGTGTCGTTTGCCCGCCGCCCAAATTAACCATGCCCGTCAAATCCTCCGTCACCGGCAAATTAGAGAATATTTCTGCACTGGTCACTTCCCCATCCACAATATTCTGGCTGCCAATGGTATACGTCCCCGCCCCCGTCCCCTGTATGTTAACATCATATACCTGCCCCTCATCCGTGGGTAGGTATAAGTATGCCTCCTCGCCAAATATTTCAACACCGGCTCCAGGTATTTCATTTACCATGGCGCCATCATCTGCAATCCCGGAATGATTGCCATTTTCATCAACCGCGAGAATATCAATGGGGCTATGTTTATAAATTACCTTCCCGTTAAGTCCGCACCTACTGCTATCTTGGGTTATGATATTACCACCCACGCCAAGATTGCTACCAGAAACCAAATTCACAATCTGCTGGCGGGTGCCATTAGCACTTAACAAATTACTATGCCTTACTTTTAATGAATAAAAAACGTGGCTTTGATCCACCGGCAGATTGGCAGAACTCTCTATGGGAACAGTTTCATCGCCATCATTAAATGTTATCATTTGATAACCGGTAGTAACATTCCCCAGCGGGGTGCTTTGCCGGCTTTCGGTAATTTTATCCAGTGTTCCAATGTTGCATCCATTAATAGCATACACATCCACCCCGGCAGTCCGCATGTCAAAGTTGTCAAAATTGGCATCGTGTAAACTTTTAGCGCCAGCTAGCGCCATTGCGTTTAAGTTGTGGTCATCAGCTATATAGCTTTCAAAATCCTGGTAGGTTAAATCTTCTTGCGTCGCAGTAAAGCCATCTCTTTGGACAACTTTAATAAAACTACCTTTGGAATCATAGTACTGCTGGCTGGGCAACAGATCGTAGGCCGCGGGCAAATTTTCAGAAATCTTTTTAATTTCGGCTTCAGATAATCCGAATCCGGCAAAAGAGATATCAAAACTGTCTCCCAGTAAAAGCACTTTCACCGCTTTTACTGCCCCTGTGTTTGGCACCCCCACAAATACCGCTTTTCCAATACTGTGGTTAGCCGGATGATCCATGACGTATTTCTTTACCACCAATCCGCCCTGGCTATGGGCAATCACATCAACCTTATCGCTTCCCGTTTGCGCTAAAATTTCCTGGATTTTTTCACCCAATAAATCAGAATTTGTTTTTTTGTCAGAGTACTTTCCGCTCACCCCATATCGCCAGTCATAGGGAAAGGTGAATAAGTTTTGGTTTTCTATGTAACCCCCTGCTACAAATTCATTAATAAGGCCATCCGTGTAATCGGATAAAGGTTTTTTCCTAATAACTTCAGCCAGCCGCAAACTAGAACTAGAAGGAGTTATATCAGAATTAAACGCAAGTGAATCTAGAAAATTATCACTAGGATCAATAAACATTTTCGGAATATTAGCCCACAACAATTCATCCCCATCTTTCATTTCAGTGCCCATCAACCCCGGTACAATCAAAACTGGAGTCTTTGCATCAATAAGATTTTCTTGAATAGCATCCCAAGCTATTGCATTAGCACCTTCAAGCCTAACCGTATCTAGCCCCGACACCCAAGGGGCAATGCTGGGAGTCCAATCTGTCCAAGATCCACCATCAATATTATATCTTGCAAAATGATCAGAACTTCTCCATTGAATCTGAATAGCATACCAATCCTCATGACCAAAAACCGGCCCGAAATTAATATAACTACCCACAGAACCGTCCACATATTGAAACTTTCTATTAGCACCAAAATTACCCCTCACTTCAATTTTAGGAACATTGCCCTCCCTTAATATAAATGAAAAAATGCCCGGCTGATTAGCATCAAAACGACGGACGTATGCTGTTATTTGTCCATCGTTTAATAATGCACCGGACTTATAAGCCGCTGCTGGGGTGTTAAAGTTAAAAGAACGCAATGCCTTCGCTCCTTCTTTTGGCGAAATGAATCCAATAATATAAGCAGGGTTAGAAACCCACCCTCCTTGACCGTGGAAACTTCCATCATTATAACTATTAAAATTATCCGTAAGTATGGTCGCCGCACTGCTAACACTAGCAACTCCCAGAGAAAGAGATATTATTACGCCATATAAAATTATGATCTTACTTTTCATAAAGTACTTTTATGCCTATAAAACAAAATTCGGATTAAATGTGAGGGCAAAGGTAGCAGCAAGAAAACTTACCGATGCGATAGATAAACATAAAAGTAAGATAATCCAAAATACTAATTGAGAATCCATATTTCTTTTATTAATTAACCAAAACAAAAGTAGGAATATCACACCAATAAATTGGAAACAAATAACAAATTTTAAGTAATTTAAGTTATCTGAATTTTGAAGGAAATTATCTCTAAAGGGCTTCACATTACCGCTATAACTAGACTGGTAGAATTCATAATAAAGATTTACTATTGGGCTCCATAAAATCTCTGGGATGACAAACATCCCCCCGAAAATCCACAGCCACGTTTTTTGCATTTTTGAGATCATATAATAAAAATTTTAATAGTGTTCCTTAATATTATCACTTTGCAATAATTAGGGGACGGAACTTATCCACATCAATCTGGTAATGTATAACTATAATCTGAACTTGCCGTGCCATCTTTAAGCTTTTGAAATGCTTCTTCCATTTTTTGAAGTTCGTCAAAGGGCATTTTTTCGGCCAAAGACTTTCCGCCAAAAGATTTGCGTGGAAAATAGTTAAACAATTCCATGGCAAACTCCTGGGCGGTTTCGGAGTCCGGCACGTCATCGCTTTCTGACAACATTATGACCATCTCATCAAAGGCCTCATCGTCATCATCATTTTTTACTGCTGCAAGTATCTGATCAACCGACATATCATGTTTTATTTCTTTCAAATAATCCCCCAACTCCGAAAGAATCTCACCGCGCTTTTTCATAATAAACTCTTTTTTTACGTTTTCCATAGCTTGCATGGTTGTTATTTTTTATAAAAGCCGCCCTTGTTCCAGTGGACAACATTCTATTTGGGATTATTCTTTTTAAGTGTGTTGGTTGCGTTTTTATCCCTTATACAATACAAAATTCCCTTCGGTAAAATATGGCTCTTGCTTAACATGGGAAAGGATTTTTTCTCGCATCTTTCTATAACTTTTACCTAATTTTACCCCCATTCAGAATGTTTTTCAATACAACCTAAATATTATTACCAGCCACAAAACCTGTCGTCCAGCAAAGTTGAAGGCTGTAGCCGCCGGAGGGGCGGTCAATGTTGAGGACGTCGCCTACCAGATACAAGTTGGGGATTTTACGGCTTTGCATGGTTTTGAAGTTTACTTCTTCCAGGGCTACTCCCCCGCTGGAAACCACGGCTTTGTCCGCCCCCAGCAAGTGGCTGACATTCAGCGGAATGGCTTTCATTACTTGGGCCAGGGTTTTACGGTCCGCGGCGCTGACCATATTATTTTTTGTTTCACCGTTAATGGTTGAAATTTCCAAGAGCGCCAAGGCCAGCGCGCCTGGGACCAATTTACTTAATACATTTTTGATTTTTTTGTTTGGTTCGCCGGACAACAGTTCTTGGAGTTCTTTTCTTACAGCACCCAAGTCTTTGGCGGGAAACAGGTCAATCTGGGCTTCCACTTTGCCATATTTTAAGAGTTCACCGATTTCGCGGCTTTGGTTGAGCGCCAGTGGGCCTGTAATGCCAAAATGAGCAAACATGATACTCCCCTTACCCGTGGCCTGTTTTTGGTTATTTTGAAACGTGGTCAATTTGATGTCTTTTAAACTCACGCCTGCTAGTTTTTTTACCCACGCATCGCTTAACGCAACGGGAACCAGCGCAAAATCATTATCAATAATAGTGTGCCCCAATTTTTTGAGCCATTTAAAGCCTTCGCCGGTTGAGCCTGTTTCCGGCCGGGAAATTCCGCCGGTGGCCAGGATAACGGCGGCGGCCCGCAGGCCGCCGCCGGTTGTGGCGACGACAATATGATCTTTTTCTTGTGAAATTCCCAAAACCTCAACCTCTGTTTTCACTTCCACATTCCCTTCCCGCATATATTTTACCAACACATCAAACACGGATTTAGCGCTGTCTGAAACCGGGAAAATCCGGCCTTCATTTTCTTCTTTGGTGGCCAGTCCCCTTCCATTAAAAAATGCCAGTGCATCCTTAACCGAAAACTGGGCAAAAGCGGAAAACAAAAACTGGTCGTTGCCCTTATATTTGCTCAACATCGTACGAACCTCTGTCTTATTATTGGTGAGGTTGCACCTGCCCCCGCCCGTAATCAGTAATTTTTTACCAAGCCCAGGATTTTTTTCAAGCAATAAAACACGCGCCGTCCGCCCAGAGAGCGAGGCTCGCCTGGCAGCTGCTCTGCCGGCGGCCATCATCCCCGCCGGCCCACCACCGATTACGATAACGTCGTACATCATTTTAATTAACCATCCAAATTACAAAGTTTATTATCTCATGGTACTATTTTTTCTATTCGTATACCAACCAGGCGGATGGGTTTGCTCTTGGGGTTTTTTTGGAGGTCTAAATACGGCAACAACAACCGCAATGCCTCCAATTCAAAAATTTTCCGGCCTGTCCTGAGCGAAGTCGAAGGATCGCGCACGCCCAGTGGCTCCTTAAAACTCTTTGAACTGGACTGCGTTTGAAAATCAGCAAATCGCACCGTTACCGCAATGCCCTTAAACCCCGAAAATCCGCCGTTACTAAAACTGGCAAACACGCCATCAGAAAGTTTTTTAAAAATGTCGTAAACAACAATGGGGTTTTTCGTGTTCTCATTCAGGGTTGTTTGCCCGCCAATAGATTTTACCTCATGAAATTCGGTAATCGGGCTGTCATCAATTCCCCGGGCTTTCTGAAAAATGCTTTCGCCGTGCTTGCCCATCAAGTCTTTCAATTGTTCGCGCGAAAAGGCCAGCAAGTCACCCACCTTGTTAATCCCCTGTTTATAAAAAATTTCGGCGGTTTTAGGGCCAATCCCGGGCAGCTCGCGGATATCCAGCGGATTCAAAAATTCCCGGGACTGCTTTCCCTCTACCACCAGCAATCCATCAGGCTTTTTTATTCCGGCGGCAATTTTAGCAATCAGTTTATTGGGGCCAATCCCCACCGAGCACGTTACTTTTTCTACCGCCTTAATTTCTGCTTTAATTTTTTTGCAAATGGCTTTTGCTTTAGCAAAACTTCCGGCTGAACTTAAATCGTAGTAAAACTCATCCACGCTGGCCTGCTCCACCAGCGCCGCATACTTTTTGATAATTTCCAACACATGCGCGGAAACTTTGTTGTACAACGCAAAATCCACCGGTAAAAATACCACCTCGTCTTTGCCCTGCTTTCTGGCTTCCTCTGACAAGCGCCAGGCCGTCATAATCGGCATAGCCGAATGAATGCCGTATCCGCGGGCTTTATAGTTAGCCGTGGAAACCACGCCCCGCCCCACGCCTTCAATAATCGGCGAGCCCACCGCAATCGGCTTGCCCACCAAATGCGGCCGCTTTTGCTCCTCCACCGAAGCAAAGAAGGCATCCATATCCAAATGACATATAATTTTTTTCATATATTTAATTTGGATATGGATGCACAAAGGGGGTCGGGGAAATTGGGCATTTCCCCTTTAAGGAAAACAGTGCCACGAGGATTCCAGAGCGGACACGTTAGAAACCGTGGGTTTCTAAGGAGCGAGCTTGCGAGCGACGCATCCTTATCTAAATGACAAATAATTCGTTTAAATTTTCTTGTATCGTTGGCCATGCCCAAATTCTACCACAAAAACAAAAAACACCCGCCAGGTGTTTTTCCGCTTTTAAAAATGTAAAATCGCGACTGCCGACTTGCCCTTTCTTATGAATTTATCTCAAAAGCTCAGTAATCGTACTAACGACGGCATTACGATCAAATGCCCCATCTATCCAATCCGCGTATTTTATACGACAAAATCTCCACCCTGCCGACTCCAAAACACGCTGTCGCTGCTCATCGCTTTCTACGTGAATGCCATAAGCCTCATCTATTTCATCTTTGAAGTGACAGGGTCCATCACATTCGATAGCAATTCTTTTTCCTGTATTTGTATCACTGATAACGAAGTCAATTTTAAATCCACAGCTCTCAATTTGGTTTTGAATTTTATAACCTTTCCCAAGCCCAGCTTTTACCGTTTGGTAAAAATCTTCTTCAAAGTAAGAATCAAAGGGCTTCAAATCTAAAGAGTCAAAAGCAACTTCGCCATTTTCTTTCGCGTACTCAAGATACCTTTTAATCCAAATTCTTTCAGGCACATCAGGTAATGGCATGCTTACAAAACAGTGCACTTGTATTCTTGCACGTGAGAAAGCAACATTTACCCTGCCTTTATTTATATCTGCTCTAATATCGCCACCCTCACCAGTTAGAGGGTTATACCTTTTCTTTTGATCTGCATTTCTAATTACAAAAGAGTAAATAATAATGTCTTTTTCATCGCCCTGTATTCCCTCAATAATACTGACTTTATAGTTATCGTTTTCTTCTTTTAAACCTGCTTCTGTAAAAACCTTTCGGATTTCAGTCGCTTGGGCATTAAAGAAAGATAGAATCCCAATAGATTTGTCTTTATACTTTTCATCTGCACGCAGTTCTTTAAAAAGCTCAAGAATGCCTCTCGCCTCCGCGATATTTACATTGTCAGAAATTTCTTCACTCCAATCAGATTTAACTTCATGTACAACTATAATCCTATTTGTATCTTTATACGTTAAGTAATTACTGTTAAGAGGTACAAGATTTTTTTGATAGAAATTTTCATTACTAAAACCTATAAGTTCTGCTGGTGAACGATAGTGATACCTAAGCATTCTCGTCTTGAATTTAAGGTTATCGGCAATATGAAGAAGCGACTGCACAGAAGTTCCCGCCGCCTTTATTTGTCTCTCGTCTGGGATTTGATAACGATGTGCTAATTCTTCAAAAATACGGTTTGACTTAAACATAATCGTACTATCGCGCATTTGTTCCTTATCTCCCACAAACAAAGCTCGATCTGCCCGAAACATTGTTGGCAAGGTATAAGCGATATTACATTGCGAAGCTTCATCAAGAATCACATGATCAAACATGCTTGCTTGAAGTGGCAATAATCTACTTGCATCATCTAGTTCCATAATCCAGATCGGTATAATATCCAACGCCGCATTAAAGTGATCAGGGTCGTTGCGTAACTTGTCAAAAGTTTTAAATGCTTTTCGTGATTTGCCGAAAGCTCTTTGTATTCTTCCTATAATTCTTTTTACTGTTATGTTCTTTTCGTATTTATCAAGAAGGCTTCTGTTTATAATGTTTTGAATGTAAACCGCCACTCTCTGACTTCTCTCTTTTTCAGCAGTATGCAATGCAGAGTTAATGCGATTAGCACTTTCTATTTTAGAAAGTCCAATGAGCTCCGCTTTAATTTCTTGTACGCGCAAAATACTACGTTTTATATTATCTAGATTATTTGCAGTTGATTTATCAATTTTTTGATCTAGTAAATCAAATTCCTCATCTGATACCCCGCAAACCGACAACTTTTGTCTTAACTTTTCCTCATGATTCTCTAACTGATTGATACTTTCATAATAGGAACAGTGATTATGCAAAGCGCCAAGGTATTTAGCTTGCTCATTCCTTGTGCTGTCACTTTCTTGAACCTTATTTATTTCATCCACAATCTCGCGTGGTAATTTATTGAGAACTTTTCCGAGACGGAAACTCCTGGAAGTATTATTTATCCTCCTAAAGATTTTTGAGTGCCTGTCATATCCTGTTTTTTCAATATCATTTTTTATTTTCTCAATTTCTTCTGCATAATGTGTATCGTTAAAGTCCAAGCTAGAAAAAAGTTTTTCGAAATGCTTTCTTTCCTCGCTTCGCTCGTATTTCTTGATAGTTCTTCCTAGTCTTTCTATTTCAAACTTCGTATTTTTAATTTCCGTCCATTCAACTGAAGAAAAGCTCTTTGCAAAGCAACTGAAATCAGCAATTTCTATATCATATTCTTTCAGGCTAAGTAATTCTTGATGAAGCGCATAGTATTTTCTTTGAGTTTCAACTGCTTCATTTAAATTTTGCCGAAATTCGTCTCTTTTCTCGATAACTTGATCTATGACTGGATTTTTTGGTTTCCAACTTCTTAAATCTTCAATGTATGTATCTATGGAAGCAAGTTGAGGCACTATACCATCGGCTTCATCATCCTCTCCAATTTGAGCAGAGTTTGGATTTGGAAGATACCCAAATAAATATTTGATATTTAATTTTTTCAACTTATCCTTAACGACTTTGAGAGCTTGGGCTTTTTGACTTACGAAAAGAACGCGATTACCTGTTGCGGCGAGGTGACAAAGAATGTTAGAAATTGTTTCGGATTTACCCGTTCCCGGTGGTCCTTGAATAATTGCCGACTTATTAGCGATTATTGAAAGTGTAGCCAACTGGGATTGATCGTAAAGAAATGGGAAATATAAATCTTTTTCGTGTGGAGTCTCTGTTTCAATGTTAAGTTCTTCATTCTTAATCCAACTTGTGAGTGCGGTTTTACTAAGTTCCTCCTCCGTTAATTTAGAAAGTTTCGCTAAGTCTTCGGCGAGAAAATAGTTAGCTTTTGGACTCAAAGCAATTCTAATTTCAGTAAGTGAAAATGAGTCTTCATCAAAATTTGCTTCTGTATATTTGAGCTGAGCCTTTATTTTATGCCAAATTTCTTTAAAAATATCTGAATCGGTAATAGGAAGGATAAATTTGCCACCAATTTCATACTTACCCATTTCGTCCAAAAGCTGAAAATATAAATCATCGCCGAGTATTGACTCTAATACGCCGACATTAACTTGAATCTCTGGATCAACTCCATAAACATAGTATTTCCCAACACCGCTTTTAGTAATCTCTTTTTCAATCTTTATAGGCAGAGAGAAAAGAGGATATCGGTCAGTTTTTGTTTTAACTTCTTTGACTTCTTCCTCGTCTTCTTCCGAATCTAATACGCCATTTTCTTCAATCGGTAATTCAACCTCAAAATAGCCAAAGTTTAATACTATTTGCTTTGTAAACTGATCATTTTGATATTTGTTATAAATATCCTCAATTTTATTAGCAAAAATTTTTTCTTTTTCGTAACTTTCCTTTTCCTCTTTTGGAACTTTTTTAGGATCGTACTTGTAAAATGTTTCAAAATTTATCAACTCACCAAGATTCCCGTCTGTATCGCCGTTCAGTAAACCAACAAGCTTAAAATATTCCGCTGGAAGATTTACTGAATATTTTTGCTGAGCAATAGCAGTCTTCTCGCGCGTGATTCTTACATAGCCGAGACAATATTTAATGTAATTTGATAATTCCTTATCCATAATTTTTGTTTAATAGGTAGAATCTATGTTATTGCACTTCGGACAAGTAACTGTACTCCTAGTACTCAATACGACTCCGGAGTAAATTGGATTAGTATCAATATAAAAGTTAAATCCACAATGAGAGCATTTGTGGAGTTTTTTATCAAATAAACTGACTGTCGATAATGGATTGTCAAAATTTGGCGTAACAGTTATTGGGCCAATATCATTTTTTATAGTTAACTTTTCTAATTCAAGTTTGTCTATTGCTTTTTGAATTTCTTCTTTTTGGCTTTTGGAGCTTTTTTCAAGCTTCTTTTTGTACTCTCGTAAAATATGGTCTGTTTTCTCACTCAATTCTTTAGCTGTTCTGCTTTTTCCCTCTATAATCTTCGTTTGGACTTCTAAAAACTCTTGCATCTTTTTCCTATAAAATTCCCTATCTGCTTCAACTTTATCTTTATAGTCACGACTTTGACGGTAAATTATAAAAGCAGCTGCGATGGCAAGTATTGTAAAAAATACTCCCAAAATCGCGACCATAACTCCATATGGATTATACCAAAGACTTAACTGTTGGTTAGTCTTTTCTAGTATATCTATATAATTTTGCACATTAGGATTTATATCCTCCATTACGTGAAGTTAAATTATATTAACTTTACTCCCATTTGAGGTGGTTTTCAATACGATTACACCCAAAACAAACACTTCAGACTATGTCTGAAGCGTTTGTTTTGGGTTAAAGTGGGTGATTTTTGCCTTAACTATGCCCTAAAAATTTCCAAAAATGTTTTGCTGGGCACGGTGACTTTTCCCTTATCTTTCATGAGGGCTTTTCCTTTCTTTTGTTTTTCCAACAATTTTTTCTTTCGGCTTTTATCTCCTCCATACAAATATCCTGTAACGTCTTTTCTGCGAGCCGAAATAGTTTCGCGTGCAATAACTTTACCACCAATTACTGCCTGAAGCGCCACAGTAAATTGCTGTTGGGGCAGGGCTTCTTTTAATTTTTCTACCAGTTTTTTGCCTTGTTCATGGGCGTCGTGTTCTTCTACAATCCGGCTGAAGGCTTCTTCGGGGCGGCCGGCTATCCAAATTTCCATTTTTACCAAAACAGCCGGCCTATAGCCCAACATAGTGTAATTTAAGGAAGCGTAGCCTTGACTGGTGCTTTTTATTTTGTCATACAAATTTGCCACAATGGCGCGCAGCGGAGCTTCGTATTTTATAATCGCCCTTTCGGCAGACAGATAATTAGTTTCTAAATAATTCCCGCCAACACCGTTTAATACATCCATCAGTTTACCCACATAACTTGCCGGCGCGATAATTTCTAAAAGCACCCAAGGCTCTTCCATTTTTTCTATGGCGGAAGGGTCGGGCCAGTCGCTGGCTGAATATATTACCTGTTCCTGCCCTTTTTTGTTAAATAATTTGTAAATTACGCTTGGGGTTGAAATTACCAAGCCCAAATTAAATTCTCTTTCCAAGCGTTCTGAAATAATTTCTACGTGAAGGGTGCCCAAAAACCCGCAGCGGAATCCCCTGCCCAAGGCTTCTTTCATTTCGGCTTCATACACCAGCGCCGGATCCTGCAGTTTTAATTTTCCCAGCGCTACTTTAAGCACTTCAAATTCTTCCGGGTCTTCAGGGTAAAAACTGGCGAAAACCATGGGGTTTGGCTCACTGTAACCCGGTAGAGGGTCTAGGGTATAGGGTCTAGGGGCTAGTCTTACGATAGTGTCGCCGACACGCACTTTACCCGGTTCTTTAATGCCGGTGGCAATGTAACCAATTTCACCGGTAAAAATTTCTGGCTGGGGAACAATGCCTGGCGCCAAATACCCCAACTCTTTTACTTCAGCCACTGTTTTGGCAGCCAGCAATTCAATTTTTTCACGGTCTTTTATGCTGCCGTCAATTACGCGTACCAGGGCCAGCACCCCTTTAAAAGAATCATAGGTGGAATCAAAAATAAGGGCGCGGAAAGGTTTTTGCTCGGCTCCGGCGTTGCGGACTTCTGGGCTCGGAATTTTTTCAACCACCGCCTGCAAAACTTGTTCAACGTTTAATCCGTTTTTAGCAGAAATTTTTATGACACTTTCAGGCGCAACCCCAAGTACGGCTGCCAATTCTTGGCATGATTCTTCAACCCGGGCGGCATCCATATCAATTTTATTTACTACCGGAATAATTACCAAATTTTGTTTTTTTGCCAAATCAATGTTGGCCAACGTTTGAGCTTGAATACCCTGCGTGGCATCAACCAACAGCACTGCGCCTTCAACGGCGGCCAAAGAACGCGAAACTTCATAGGCGAAATCAACATGGCCCGGCGTATCAACCAAATTCAGAATGTATTCCTTGCCATTATGTGTGTAATGCATGCGCACCGGCTTTAGTTTGATGGTAATCCCCTTTTCTTTTTCCAGCTCCATGCTGTCCAAAAACTGCGCCGTGATTTTGTTGGTGGCAATAGTTTTGGTCATATCCAAAAGCCGGTCAGCCAAGGTGGACTTTCCGTGATCAATGTGCGCGATTATACAGAAGTTACGAATAAAACTTTGTTTATTTTCCATTAAATTAAAACTGAATGAGCATAAATAAGTTAGCGCATATTGACGAGGGGTGGGTCGGTCAAGACGCGAGCGAGGCCGTCTTTGCCGGATCGCCCGTCTCAGGGGAAACTTGGTGTCCCCTCCGTGTAGGAAACTATTCGCCAATTCGCGCGAATTGGCGAATATCAGAAACCGTGGGTTTCTAAGGAGCGAGCCGGAACCGAAGAGCTAGCCCGAGCGAAGCGAGGGCGGTAAGGCGAGCGACGTCTACTTGTGCAATAATACAAAAATTCCGAATGTGTTCTTGGGATATAATATCATCAGATTACCCTTTTTTACCCCAAATTTCAATGAAAAAACCCGGGTTTGACAATAGTGCATTGTGCAAACCCGGGTTATGGTTATTTGCCGGTATTATCCAGTTGTACCAGCCACAAGAGAGCCTCTTGGTTATAGAACGTGCTGTTGTTGATGGCAGTCTCGGCCTCCATGATGGCCAGGGTGGCCACATCGGGCTGCATGTTCGTTAACGCGGTCTTGGCCTTGTTCAAGGCATCTTTGGCCACGCCGAATTTTTTGGAAGCATCATACGCAGAAGCTTCTGCGTTGTCCAAATAACTGTCACCGGCGGCCATCAGTTCCTGAGACAAGAATGGCCGACGATCATCCCAGGCATCAGTTACCGCTACGCTGATTGGGATGTAGCCGTCAAGGGTTGTCTCAAGCTTGTCCAAGAGGCCCTTGACGCGGTCGTACTCCTTGGCCGGGTCTTGGGGAGGAGGAACCTGCGCCATTGC
The DNA here is from genome assembly GCA_001821935.1 of Candidatus Staskawiczbacteria bacterium RIFCSPHIGHO2_02_FULL_43_16. GTDB lineage: Bacteria > Patescibacteriota > Minisyncoccia > Minisyncoccales > Staskawiczbacteraceae > VGLO01. The sequence goes on along the minus strand of MHOU01000002.1, from coordinate 10,538 downwards.
CGACTGCGCGAACAGTGCGGCGGTGAAGAGGACTGCAAGAAGAGAAGCGAAAATCCGTGAACTTTTCATGGTAGACCTTTCGAAATTAGAGAAAAAAATGTTTTTACCAAGATGCGCACTGATTTTTACGGGGTGACAAAAAATGTCGCGACCTCTCTATGGCTACAAGATGTTCACTGAGCCTCCTTGATAGGCTGTTGTAATGGAAAGAACGATAGGACAAGAGAGACCCTATCATAAAACCCCGAGAATGTCAATGGATTTTGCCCTTCCCCCCCCTAAAAAATGACTCCCTGATGGTTTCCAGTTCGGGTGATTTTAACAAAAACGCCATGCCGATGTAACAGGCCATTCCCACTATGCCCGCAAATACCAATTGGAAAAAGACTCCCAAAAAAGTCTGTAAATTAATAATATGGTAACTCACTAAAATCTGCCGGGCCAAAAATGCGGTGGCGGCGGTTAATATGCCTGCCAGTGCAATTTTATACAGTGAATCGGCCATGGCGCGCAACCTGAATACTTTGAACTTTTTGTACAACAGCCAGGAAAGTAACAGGGCTTCGGCAATGCCGGCAATGGAAAATGCCAGCGGCAAACCCAAAACGGAAATGTTATCAATGCCTTCCAGCCTTAACACTAATTGCATCAAAGCATAAAACACGCCGTGACCGGCCAACAGCCAGACAAATAAAAAGCTTAAAGCAATATTCAGCGCCACCGTGGCCACGGAAGCCATGGCGGGAATTTTGGTGTTGTGGGCGGCGTAAAAAGTTTTGGATAAAATAAAAATAAGGCCCTGGGCGCATAGGCCAATGCTAAAAACGCCAAGGGCGGCGGCGGCCAGGCGGGTGTCTATCCAGTCAAATTTTCCCGAACCCCAAACAATTCTGGCAATCTGGGCGCGCAGTATAAACAGCAAAACGGCAACGGGGACGGTAAAAAAAATAATCTGTAAAAATGCCGAAGAAAACTTTTTTTCAAAATCTTTGGTGTGATCCTTGGAATAGGCCAGGGCCATAGCCGGAAAAACGGCGGTTGAAAGCGAAACGGCAAAGGCATTAACCATCATGCCAGATAAGTTATTGGCTAAACTGAACACGGCAATACTGCCGCTGGCCAGGGTTGAAGCAATGGCAGTGGTGGCAATGGCGTTTAACTGGCCGGCGCCAAGGCCCAAGGACCGCGGAAGCATCAAGGTTAATGTTTTCATGACGCCCGCGTGATTGAAATTAAACAATAGCCGGTATTTAAACCCCGAATACAAAAATGCCGGAATTTGAATGAGTAAATGTAGCAGGCCGCCCAGTACCACACCAAAGGCCAATCCAACCAAACCAAACCGCGGTACAAAAAAAATGATTCCGCCAATGATGCCCAAATTGTACATCAAGGGAGCCAGGGCAGTCACTAAAAAACGTTTAAACACCTGCAAAATGCCACTAACAATATTGCTGATGCCCAAAATAATGGGGCTTAAAAACATAATCCTCATGAGTGTGACGGTCATCTCACGCTTTTCTGGCGAAAAACCGGGAGCGATTAACGCCACACCCAAGGGCGCAAACACAATAAAAATAAGACAGATGGCAATGAGGCACACTAAAAAAATGTTGAACAGGTTTGAGGCATACTGCCAAGCCTCGTCTTCGGAATTAACCAAGTAACTGCTGAAAATGGGAATAATAGCCGAAGAAATGGCGCCGAAAACCAAAATCAAGGCGATAAAATCCGGAATAGTGAACGCGGCGTAATACACATCCAGTTCATTGCCGGCGCCGAATTGGCCGGCTAAAAGGTGGTCTCTAAATAAACCCAAGAGCGCCGAAAAAAAATAAGACGCTGCCAGGATAAGCGAGGCAAAACTTATTGATTTGGTTTGGGTGTTGAGAAATTTTGTAAACAAAATTTTTATTTACGATTTAAGATTTTACTTCCCGAATAATTCCAATGGGAGTTTGTTCGTCGCTTTGGCCCAGCGGGTTGTCTTTGATAATTTTGGCGATTAGTTTGCTGTTTATGCCTTGAGTGGTGCCCAAAATATTGACACCAAGGTCGTTGGCATCAACGATGGCCACCCCTTCGACTCTGCTCAGGGCAAGCAGCCCCGCGATTTTTTGTGCAACCTCGTTAGCATTCACAGGGCCTTTTGAAACATAATTATTATACGGCGGAATGGCGTATGGCACTGCCCCATCAATAGACCGCGCCGCGGAGCCCGCCACCATGTAAAAAAGGCCCCTTACACCCACCATTTTACCCAAACCGCCAATGATGGCCGCTATAAAAATCCTCATAACCCCAACTTCTTCCAGAGCTAGCTGCATGGTTTCGGGCGACCCCAAACCAATGCCCACCGGGGTTTTAGTTACAAATGTTGAAAGGGTGCGTGCTAACCAACTTGCCTTGATATCTTTAATATCATAGGCTCTGCCCTGGGTTATGGCCACCGCCTTTTCGCTGACAAACAAAATATCACCGGGCTGTATGTAAGGTTTTGCATATTCGGCAACAATTACTGAAATATCTTTATCTTCCGGCGTAATGAGTTTGGTTTTCACAGGATAACGAGCATAGCTTTTTCCATCAACCTGGATCATTAGATTTTTTCCTTTGTTAGGCAGTAATTCCATGAATCTATGTTAGTATTTTTTCATGTTTTTTACAACCAACAAAAAAACCGGTTGAGCCGGTTTCTTTGTTGGATTAGCAAGGCTATAAGCCGAATTCTGTATCGCCTTGCGGCGACAGTGATTATCTATCTGGGCCAAATATTACTATTTGGCTCTGGCGAACTACTTTTAACTGATAAGAATTATGAGATTCCTCTCAGCTTTGTTCTTGCACTCCAGTAGGCATTTAGCACGTTTCAGCCGGACTAAACCGGGTCGTTTCTGTTCGCAGCCCTGTTGTTGCCAACGACGGGAATTACCCGCTACCGTTTCTGCCTTGCGGCAAATAGTGTTCGGACTTTCCTCCCCCGCGAGAGCTAGGCTCTTTTGCGGGGGCAATCACTCATCTTGCTAACCCACTTTCACATTATCATTTTTTAAAAGTCTTGTCAAATCGGTTAAAACAACTTCTGGCTCCCCACTTGCGCGTCCAATGCTTCATTTACCATTGCATCCGCTTCTTTGTTTTTTTCGCGCGGGATGGCTTTGAATTTAACGTTGGCAAAGTCAATTTTCAAGTTCCAAATTTCTATAAAAAACTTTTGAATCTTTTCATTTTCCAATTTATACTTGCCATTCATCTGGTTTACCAATAATTCCGAATCGCTGCGCACCTCCACTTCGGCTATCTCGGCCATTTTTTTGCCAAATACCGCTTTAAATTTTTTGAGGGCAAAAATAACCGCCTGGTATTCGGCATCGTTATTAGTTAAGCCATCACCTAAATATTCGCCAAATTTTTGGATCACCTGCCCCATTTCATTACAAAACACCACCCCAATGGCCGCTTTGCCGGGATTGCCCCTACTGCCCCCATCGGTATAAATTACGATATTCTTCATTTTTTATTATGCTTACTTGAGATTTTTTATTTTTCGTTCAAATTCACTAACTTTCATAAGAATTTCTCTGGTTATTTTTTTCTCCTCTTCATCCATCTGATTTTCAGGTGAAACCCTTACCGCATCCACAATATTTTTAGTCATTGATTCCATATTCTCTTGCAACTTTTGAAAAATAAGTTCGCGGGGAATATTTTTCTTACCCCCGTACTTTATAATCCACCAATAATAGATTGTTTTAACTTTAACCCAGGGCCATATTTCAAATTTTATAAAATGTAACATTTATTTTTCCAAGCATAGGTTAATTCGTACAAATTAGCCTATGATGCATTAATCGTATTTGGGTTCTTTCCAAAACTTATGCTTTTTATTTTGTTCTTTAACTAAATCCCGCAACTTATCCCAATTCTGCTTTTTATTGCCCTCATCAAACATTTTATTAATTTCCCTTCCACTTATTCCGGCACACAAACCAGCCATGGTATAACGTATACCCTGATTATCATTGGGATTTAATTTTAACAACAACCGGTACAATTCTTCGGCCTCACTTTTTTTACCATTATCCGCATATTCATCCGCCATCCACCCGATTGCTCGCAAATACGCCCTATTATCGATATCGCCCCAAGGCATCTCTTTCGGCCATTTAGGAAATTGTTCTTGGGTCAATTCAAATGCTTTCTTGATATTTTCCCTTGCTTTAATTTTGTCTCCCAACGATCCATATGCCTGTACAAATCCTATATATGTCTGCACATAGTTTAGATCAAGTTCCAGCGCCTTCTCCAATAATTTCAACGCTTCTTTCGCCCCAGATCTACTTCCATCCAAGAGTTCCATGGCATCGTAATATAAATCGCCTGTATGCTCTTCATTCTTTTGTATAAACATATCTTTATTATTTACCCCTTAAGCAAATTTGTGACTATTTTTACCAGTTTGTCTTTTTCTTGTCTATCGCTGACAGCAATCAGCAATGCCAAAGCTGTCAACGCGTTATCATTGATTTTCCTTTCACCACTTTCTTTATACAAATAATTATTCCTGTCCAAGAAATACACAAATAAAAATGCACCCGTCCTTTTGTTCCCATCTACCAACGGATGATCTTTGATAATGAAATACAACAAGTGCGCCGCCTTTTCTTCTATTGAAAAATACAGCTCCTTCTTATCAAATGTCTGGTACAAATTACCAACAATGCCCTTTAATTTATCGCTATTCTCTATTCCAAAAAATTCACCGGCTTCTTCCTTAGTAACCAGTTCGTTCTTCAAGGCGTTAATAACTTTCAGCACATCTTCATAGGTTAAAATAAATTTCCCTTTTCCATTTTTTACCAACGCAACTTTTTCTTTGTCGTACTGTTCAAGCAAAGTTAACGTTTTTGAATAACTTGACAGTAAATCCAAAATCTCTTGCTCCTGGCCGGCCAGTAAGTCATATTTTGACTTTTTGCGCAGAAAATCTATCGCTTCCTGCAATTCGTTAAACTTACTATTAGCCTCAAGCAGTCTTTTCTCATTTATCGCGTAGCCTTTGACAAGGTAATTCTTTAAGGTATTGGTAGCCCAAATACGAAACTTAGTTCCTTGCAGGGATTTTACTCTATAGCCAACCGATATTATAACGTCAAGATTATAGTGCTGAACTTCATATTCCTTACCATCCTTACCAGTTCGTCGGAAATCCCGACAAACTGAATTTTTATCCAATTCTCTTTCTTTAAATACATTCAATATATGTTCGGCAATAGTAGATCTGCCTTTACCGAAAAGTTCTGCCATCCGATCTTGCGTCAACCAAACAGTATCTTGATCCAAATTTACATCAATTCTTACTTTCTTATCAGCACTTTGGTAAATAATAATTTCCCCCTTTTTAATTTCCTTTTCCATAATCTAATATTGGCATTATTTCCTTAAATGTATAAAATATTCACCCAAACGCTGCTTAAATTGATCAAGATCCTCGTTCTTTAACCTAAACCCCGATGCTTTGGCGTGCCCGCCATACGTGATTAACAAATCTTTGCACAAAGCCATGGCATCCACCGAATTCTCACCTTCGCGCAAACTGCGCACCGAACCGGCCGATTCCGTGTCCATTTTTTTGTAAATAAAGGTGGGTTTTTGGTATTTTTGGGCAATAATGCTGGCCACTGGGCCGGCCAGGGTTAATTTCCAAGCTGGATCACCTTCAAAAATAATCTTGTCATCGGGGTTTTTGGCAATACGCCGCTCCACTTCTTGTGAAATTGAGGCTATTTTCTGCTGTTTTAACGCGCTTTTTCCCGCCAAACCCTCAGCCAAATCGCGGCAACGGTTTACTTCATGGCTAGTTAAAAGTAAAAAAGCATCGTTCATAAAATCCACTGACTCGGCGGTATTGATATAAGAAATAATTTTCATGTAGCCACCGGCCGCCACGCTGCCCACGTCCGGCATGCCAAAAAACGCCCGCAAACCGGGCCGGTAGGTTTCTTGCAAAGAGCGCAATCCCCTTTCAATAAAAAGTTTATTATCTTCAATTTGCGGCACCATATCAGAAATAGTAGCCAACGCCACCAGTTCAAGTAAGCTATTCCGTAAACTTTCGCCAAGCCCCCCTTCGCCAAGGGCTTCGGCGGGGTGAAACATTTCTTCAACTAATTTAAACGTCAGCCCCGCGTTGCACAAATATTCAAACCCCGCGTTGTCGCCGGGCTGCTTTACATCAACCACAATGCTTGCCGCCGGAATTTTATCCAGCGGCTCATGGTGGTCTATAATAATTACCTCAAAGCCCATAGCGTTCAATTCTTCCACTTCCGCCACATTGCCAATGCCCAGGTCTAGCGTAATAAACAATGCAGGAGATTTACCTTTCAATAACCCTAAGGCCCGTTTATTTACCCCATACCCGTCATTTTCCCGATCCGGAAACATCACCGAAAAAACCGAGCCACCAAGATTTTTAATGGCCTCTTGCAAAATCACTGTTGAACAAACCCCGTCGGCATCCGAATCGCCGTAAATAATAATGCGCTCTTTTTCAAGCGCCGCTTTTTTAATCCTTTGAGCCGCTTCTGTTAGATTTTTTATCCTATTTTTAACTATTGACATGCTTGTATAATTAGAATATGATGAAGATGTCTTTCAGTTTTCCAAAACTGAAAGGGTATTACATCCAAGGGCAACCCTCCACAAGGAGGGTTGTTTTTTTATGTCCCCTCTTTCTGCAATCCCGCTTTGTGTTTTAAATCTCTTCCCCACATTTCGTTGATACTTAAGATATCTGTATAGCCGTCCGCGCCAGTTCTTAGTTCTTGCGAGATATTATTTCTTGACGAAAAAATATATACTTTTTTGTTATGATTTTTTAGATAAACAACCAAGGCCAAGAAATCGCTATCGCCGGTAAAGAAAACTGCGGTGTGGTATTTGTCCAAATTGTGAAGCGTGTCGATCGTCATTTCTACATCCATATTTCCCTTTTCTTCAATCACTTCGCCAACAGTGATTCTTTTCAATTCTTTTTTCACTACCTCAAAGCCTAAACCCTTTTTCAAAAACGTGAAAAATTTGTGCTTGCTATCCAAACTGTAATTTCTTGTCCCTTCGGCCGGGTAGGCGGTGTAATAAAAAACTCTTATCTTTGTGCCCTTAAATCTTTCTTGGATATATTTGGTAGTCTTTCCATAATCCAAAAATTTACCTTTGGCTTTTTGTGCCTGCCAGAGATTAGAGGCATCAATGAAAATATAAATCACATTGTTCATATTATTTCTTCACTACTCCTGTCCATTGTTACATATTTTTAAAAAATATATAAGCATCTTTTGGTGTATCCATTTTGGTTTTTGGAAAAACTTTTTCTAAATAATATTTCTTTAATTTTTCATCATTTGATTGGCTCATTTTTACTGCCTTCGTATCCGCTCCAACTAGTTCGTAATGATCAATAACCTTGGCAACACGACCAATGAAAACATCTTCCGCGCCCACCTGAGTTGTCAAAGACATTTCCATGACTTCAAATACTTTTTCATCGCTCAATCTTTTGATAGTTAATCCAAAAAATGGTCTAATTTCTAAAACCTGGAATAATCCATAATAATTTTCAAGCAATGTTTTATATATTTCCCTTCTGTATGATGGAATTTTTAATGGATTTTCATAATAAAACTTTTCGAACATGTTTTTCCCATCAGAAAACCTAAAATCGTACATCATCCATTCGTTAAATAGCGGTATATCAGTATCAAGAGAATCTACGCTTTCATTACTATCTAAATCAAAAAATTCCTTTTTACCACGCAAAACTTCTTCTTGATATTCTGCCGCGTTTCTATAATATTGCCCTACTTTTCTTATTAAACCCTGTTGAATCATACAAGTTTATTTATCCAAATCGCCGTAAATAATAATGCGCTCTTTTTCAAGCGCCACTTTTTTAATCCTTTGAGCCGCTTCGGCTAAATTTTTAATCTTTGTTTCCATCTCTACAATAATTTTTGACTCTTAAAATTACCTTTTGAAATTACTCTTTTACCAGTCTGCTTTTCGATATCCTTCCGGGTTCTGCCCGCAACACCTCCGCCGATTTTTGCGCTGGTTTTTAAAGCTTTAAATCCTTGGGAATCTTTTTCGACGGTTACTTTAGTAGTGGTGGCCTCTCCTAGCATGGTTAAAATTAATTCTATATCGTGCATGTGGTCACGTAAATTATCACGGGCTTTTTTATCCAAGCTCTTATAATCCATATATTCTTTGGCGGTTTTATCAAAGGTGGCTTTATAGATTTCGTCGGTTAAAATGGCATATTCAATGCTTTTGGAAGCGCCTCGATTTTTCCACTCATCCGTTAACGTATTTCTTACGGCAATACCCCGCATGCGTTTATCCACCCAATCTTTAGGATATCCTTTCTTTTCATAAATTTGCTTGGCTCTAGTCACCGCAAGTTCCGGATCTGCAATTTCATCAATTCTTTCTTTTCCTACTTTGGCCAGCCAACGCTTAAATGGTTCCGCCGTTGGCGATGAAATAGATTGGATAATGCGAAAGATATTTTCGAGGCTTGCTGCTATCTCTTCTCTTCTTTTGCCATCTTTTGAAATCATGGCAAGGGGGGTACAAATTGTACCCCAGTTGACAGAAAGCTCTAAATCACGTGCGCGCATTTTTTTAATATATTGCTTTACATCCTTTGATTCGCTTAAAATCCCAACAATATCGGAAACTGAAAAGTACCACATTTCATCGTGCCACACTCGACGGACTTCTTGTTTCTCAAAAATAGTTGGATATGATGTATTTTCTACCTTCTTTGGCATAATTATTGAAATTTTCTTATTTTACTACACTTTGAAACAAGAAAAAAGCCTTCGTTTACAAGTTGACCTTATATACTTTCAACAAAACCACTAATTCATTCATTACTTTGTGGGCTTTGCAATGCACCAACATTCCCAAATATGAATACATTGTCTGGTGAAAAGATTCCTTGGTTATTTGACCGCTCTTATATGACAATATTTTTTGTGTTATTTTCCGAAACATCCTCTTTTTGGTTCGTACCCGTAAAACCGTATGACTAGGAAAACTTACATACCCTAAAAAATCCACTCCCCGCCGGTACGGCTGCAGGGTTATTTTACCAGGATGCAATGTCAGCGCTAACTGCTCTTGCAAGAAGTTATTTATCTTTAAAACCAAGTTTTCCAGATAATGTTTATTAGTATGCAAAATGACAAAATCATCGCAATAACGGATATAATGGCTTGCCTTCAAAACATGTTTAATATATTGGTCCAAGCTATTTAAATAAACATTGGCGAAAAGCTGGCTGGTAATATTTCCCAGAGGCAGCCCTCGCGGGAAACTTTTAATAATTTCTTCTATAAGCCACCGTGCCTCGCAATCTTGCACTTTTTTACTGATAAGCCCCAGTAAAATATCCTGGTCAATGGAATCAAAAAACTTTTTCACATCGCACTTTAACACCCAGCAATTTTTGGTATTATTGGTGCTAGCTTCGTTGAAAAATTGATGCAGACGCCGTACAGCCCGGTGAGTGCCCTTGCCTATTCTACAAGAATATGAATCAAAAATAAAAGTGGCATCAAAGAGAGTATAGAGTTTCCGGAATACCGCGTGGTGGACTACCCGGTCGCGTACGCAGGCCTTGTTGATTTTCCGTAACTTTGGGTCCCGGACATAAAACGGGGCATAAGGCCCGTGGGCATATTGCTTGTGGCTTAATTCGCTTCGCAGAAGGGAAATCTCCAGCCAGTAATTTTTCGTAAAACAAATAACATCGGCTTTTTTTGTTTTTCCTAGTTTAAAAAGATGCCAGGCATGGAATAAATTTCTAGTGGCAATAATTTTTTCATACAAGCTTTGGCTTCTAACCCCCCCCCCAGACGGGCATTCCGACAGAGTCGGCCTCGCTCGCGTCTCGACAGACCTGTTCTTTATTTGACATAATATTATTGGAACATAAAAGGAGTTTTAAAACTCCTTTTGATGCGATACTTCGGAGCGGGAACGCACATCGTTGTTGCTGTTACTGGCATGATAGTAGTTCACGTGCACCTTGCCATTGTGGAAGTTCACGTTCGGCACATTGCCGTTAGTCGTACGCGAGCCCGCTTGTTGCTTAACTTCGTCCATTCCACCGGATATTTTTTACAAAATACCCTGCGTCGGGGTACGAAATAATGTACCCCTACTCTGTCCGTCGCAGAGAAGTTTTCTGAGTCTTGTTAACTCAATAAAGTTAAGCAAGCAGTGTCTACAAACAGGCAAAGGGAAGCCCGCTTGCAATATGATTGTTACAAAAAAACAGCGTGCTTGCAAGTTTTTGACTTGCAAACACGCTTTATTGCCCGGCTCAGGCCATGGTTCGCTTCGCTCACCACGGCACTTCGCCAGGCAACCCTTTTTACGAGACACCGTCGGAGCGGGAACGCACATCGCTGTAGCCGTGACCGGCACGATAGCAGCCCACGCGCACCCGGCCATAGTGGAAGCTC
>MHOU01000001.1 GCA_001821935.1 Candidatus Staskawiczbacteria bacterium RIFCSPHIGHO2_02_FULL_43_16 | reverse complement strand
CTCGAAGCTGCTCCAGAACTCGGCATGACGTTCGTGTTCCAGCATCCATTGATAGGATATGTCCGACGGGATCGACGTTGAGGGAGTGAAGGTCAACGCCGACAAGCGGTCACGCCTGATGAGCATCGCGACGATGATTCAGAGCGGCAAGGTCAAATTTCCCAAACATGGAGCCGAGGAACTTGTGCGACAGATCGTCGGCTTCGGGGTCGAGCGACACGACGATCTCGTGGATGCGTTTACGATCCTTGCGCACCATGCGATTCAGTACGATAAACCACCGCCAAGCACTATTATTCTCACAGCAGGACGTAGCGACTCGTGGAATGACAAGGACCGAGAATGGTCTCCTGCCGGTTTTGAGCAGTTTGAGCGTGGAAGGTTTCAAGCGCTCGATAACTTATAGTTTCAGTACCCTCGATCGAGGATGAGACTGCTAGAGTTAGTTAGCAATCTAAGTATAGACATTCCTTGTACACTTTTTTGTGGTGATAGGCTCCCATTTTGAACGGTAAAATATGTAACGTCTTTTGCGTAATTGTATTTCGTCTGTACATCAAAAGCCCCGCGCACGCTAATCCGTTGCAAAAGTTCCTTAACTGAACCTTCTCTATCTAATGACCACTCGTACTGAAGATTAGTATCTGGCAAAACCACAACTGGCTGATTATCGTATTGTATACGATATAGTTGCGCTTTCATGCGGTTACCGACTTCGTATCCAGTCTTGAAAGTTAGCAGGAGTGTGTGTCCCGCTTCGTCGGTCAGCAGATACTCGCCAGCATTATTCGACGTAATCATCACCAACGAAAGATTGTCACTGCCTTCCACCTGCAACTGTTGACTTTTGACGTCAAAGTATATTTTTGCCTCGGGTGGCATTTTGTCTACTTTTATTTCTACATTTTTAATCTGTTCATAATTTCCCGCGCGATCAATCGAGAAATATGCAACAGACGTTGTCCCTTCTTGAGTCACGGGGAATGGATTAGAATAGATATTCCATGTCTGGCCACCGTCAAACGAATACTCCGTTTTCAAAACACCAGAATTATCGTCCTCGGCAGTCAAGCTAACTGTGGTGGTGCCAACATACCATATTCCTGTATTTAATTTTGGCCCGGCAAGGGTGCTCGTTGTTATTGGTGCGGTGATGTCGCTCGATTCTTCGGTGTTGAGGACAGACGATGGTCGGGCTTCTGACTCAAATGTGCTGTCGCCATCTTGATCAATCAGGAAGACGTGATCGGTCTGATTTGGGACGATGGTAAGTTCAACATTCGTACCAAGAGTCGTGAGCGGAATTTCGTTGTAGTAAAAAGTTTCGGTTACTTGTTCGTTCTCAACTCTCTCTACTCGTGCGTCAAACGAGCCGAGGCCTGTCGCTTTGCCTGTTATTTTGTATGCTCCCCCATCCGGAAGAAATGCGAACTTGTTATCATCAATAACATCATATGCAACCCCCGGGATGTTGTTTTCAATAGATCCATCCTGTTTTGGTCCGGTGTGTCTTCCTTCCGAGTCGTAGATGTGCAATTCAATAGGGCTATGAACAGAAGCAATCCATCCTTGCAAAAGACCACATGAGTTTCGATTGGTTGAAAGGTTCGTGCCTAAAAGCAACGGCTCTCCATTTCCGCTTACAAGGTTAGCAATGAGTTGCCGGACACCGTCTTTGCTCGGTAATGTTCCATGTACTGCATTTTTTGCGTAATAGATTTGTGTAGAGTTTAGTGCTTCAGCACTCCCAAGCGGCACCTCTTCATCGCCATTTTTATAATCAAGCAAATATTTATGATCGCCACTTAACTGGTATATGGAGGCGGGCGTTGCAAGCCCACAACCCACAATATTAATTATCCGTTCAACGCCGTAGTCAGTTCCGTTCCAATTATCAATCGCATCATGCAAACTACTCCACGTCTGAGCCAGAGGATTTCTGCCAGAGTTAACAAGAAATGTCATACTCTGTTGATAATCAAGCCATCCATCATGTCCTCCTCCTTTATTGAAATACGGTCCAAACAATTGCACATACATAGGACTTGGCAATAGTTGGTACGCCGATGGCATATTCTGTACAAGACTCTTTGACACTATTTCGCCAAGCCATCCGTAACCCATATCATCACCCCACTGAAGAGCTTCGAACGCTTTCGGCGAACCAAGATGGGGAGTGGCTAAATCAATGAATGCTCTGACCGTACCGGGAAATCCGCGTATATATAACTTGGAAACTAGGCCACCCATACTATGTGCAATAATATCCACCTTGCCGTTTTGCCTCACATCATCAATTTTTTGTTTCAGCAAGAGTGCGTTTGTAGTTATATTGAGACGCCAGTCATACGGAAAGACAAACAGAGTGTCTCCCTCACGATAACCATTATTCTCTAGTTCGGTTATCAAAGACTTATAGTAATCATTATCGTCGTGCGCTCGGATAATATCGCCGACCCTCATCGGAAAAAGAGGATTTTCCGTGCCGTTTTCAGCCAAGGGAAGTTCCAACGGCAGTTGAATATCATCAATAAACGGGGGCCATATTTTTGTATGAAAGTCGTAGTCCCGGTACAATTCACTTCCTGGAATTCCAGGTACGATAATAACAGGAACCTTTGTGCGAATTTCAAAATCAACATTTCCAGTGACTCCAAACTCTTGCCATTCCGATTTATTATTATTTAAGTCAATCGTTCGTGCGCGCCAGTGATATTTACCTTCGGAAAGACCAGATCTTGTTACGCGGACATTCTCCGACCCCGATGGCACTAGATTAGAGGTCAGTATGCCGCCATTATCAATACCAGTAAACATCTCTTCAAATCGTCTAAGTTCTACTTGTAGTTGAACCTGGTCGCCATCTCGGTCACTGACATCCGCAGAAAAAGAGATTGCTCGTGAGGTTGCTTGTGGAGAAGGCAGAATCCACCCCTCGGAAAGCGATGTTGAGCCATCCCATTGTTCAAGCCCGGAAAGAGTTGGTGGACGATTTATGGAAGTAACATCACTATTGGTAATGAAACAAAACTTGTTGTCGTCAGACGAAAGTTGAATATTGCTACAATTATTATAAGAAACACTGTAGCCAGAAGTGGTAACTTCGGTAACATTATAAGTACCTGGTGGTAAAGTGATTTGATTTTGACCGTTAGAGTTAAAAACAATTGGAGCACCATCGTTAACAAAGAAAGAAAAATCACTGGGAGTTTTTGTGCCACCATCATCATTCACCACTGTTTTGATAACTGTGATCGTTCCTGTTGTTGATGCGTAAAGTATTGGTAACGGTGAAATAAAAAACCAAATAACCGCCAAAGTCGCTACAACTAGTCCTGATTTGATGTTGAGTTTATTCATAAGAATAAGGAGATTTTCCACCTTGGCCAAGTAACTCCACTTGGTGTTCTGACTCTGTATGATTTAACGTCATATTTATCGTAAAAATAGCACAAAACGACTCAAAATAAAATGACATAAAATCACTCATTTTTCTTGTCGTCGTCTGGAAACTCAACGGAGCCGTACACCGCACGATAAATACTTACGAAGTAGTCCGCTTTTCGGCGGGCTTCTTCGTCGGTGAGTTTCTTGCCAAAATACTTTTCGTATAAAGTCTTGAATTTCTGTAAGCTCCTTTTCGTTAACATATTTGTGTGATCAGGAAAAATTAATTCTGTCGCGTACCTTCTCGGCAAACTCGTATAACCGCGCGTACGACATACCGAACGATGCGCTCTGCGGGATAATGCAACATGCTGTAGAGTTTGTTTTGGCAAAGTACATACCTTTCGTTATCTCCTCCGGTTCGGAGCCGATCACCGCTGTCCAATCAGGGAGGTATGTGAGGGAATAGAAAATAGCGAGTTTGGGTTTGTACGTATGAAAAAACTCGTGAAGTTTTCGCACGCGTTCCGGTTTGTATGTTGCCAGGTACAAAGAGCGGGTGGAAAGTCCGGGAATGTCGAGAGTGCTGTAGAGCCACGTGCGCTCATGCGCTTTGTTGGACGGAAGTGGCATAAGTTCTACATTCATCGTCTCCTTCTCTTCGCTATCGCCAAGCTTCAACGCTTGAAAATTAAGAATCTCCTCTTTCGCTGGAATGCGGCCAAGTTTGAAATACAGATAGAGCGCGATCGGATACTTCCAGGTCGGCTGGATTGCCGCGTCTCTATTAAACCAGCGAGTATGGCCGTATACATACTCCATGCCACGGCGCATGTCGGTGGTCGTCTTGCCATGGGCGACACGAAAACGTTCGGCGAGATGCGCGAGCGTCGCGTCGGGTTCAAGACCTTCTTCCATGCCGACAAACCATGTCGGCGCTTCTAAACTCCCATATCCCCAAAAGGTACGGATACGAGACTGAACAAGCTTGGGCTCTAAAATGACAGACGATCCGTCTGTCGGAGTATTGATGACCATGCGCTCTAGCGGGTTTTTGCGCGACAAGGAGCCCTTCCCAGTAAGCTCCTGGCCATCGCGACCCCCGAAGGGGCCAGTATCCTTTCGGACACTACCCGCTAGAGCGACTCTGACCAGGAGTTTACTGGCCTCTAGCGGGGTTTCCTTTAAGCGACCATGCCGGAGCGCGAACTTCGGTTTAGGTCACCGCCCTCTCGGGCTATTCAGTTGTACAAGTACATGATAGCAATTTTTGCTATCGTTTGACACCCTAGCTTAGATTAGGAGGATTGCGAAGCTGGGTTACCAACACTGCGCCCTCGGGAAGATTCGAACTCCCAAGATCGGGGTAGAATCCCGACAGTTTATCCATTAGCTTACGAGGGCAAAGATAAAGACACGCAACGTGTTGCGCTAGAGAATCTTTTATCTTCTTTTCCTCGTATATTTCATTAGGACTAATATAACACAAAAGCATCTCATAAGAGACGCTTTTGTGTACGCTCCCTGCATGGGTCAACCTGGATATTTCTCAGGGTCGCGGCCGTATGTGTGCTCGGTTTGAATGGTACCGTCACTTTTGTGGATTATCACTTGGCCAAGACCGGCTGATTTCGCGAGGTCCTTTGCAAGTTGTACTGCGTCGGACTTGTCCTCAAGAACTTTTACGGCGCGTTCCGCGCCACGTTCCTTAACCTTCCAGTCGCCGTCATCTGGTGTTACGTGGTATGTACGTCTTTTCATATTCACATGAAGTCAAATTTTGCGGATAATGGGTATCGACCGTGGAGTATCGGGCTTTGGATACATATCCCCAATGGCCCTTGACCACCACACGGTACCTATAATATACTTCCCATTATGGGAGTCAATATGAAGGTACTAAGAGCCAACCATAACCATGCAATTAATTGGAAAAGAAATTTTAGCTACCTTCAAAAATGAGCATCCCGATGCACGCTCTCAGGTCGAAGCGTGGGAAGCCGAAGTGGAGAATGCCGAGTGGATAACGCCGCATGATCTCAAAGGACGTTATCCGAAGGCCACCCTCCCCGGCAAGCAGCAAGCCATTTTCGATATCTGTTGGAATAGGTATCGGTTATGGGTCAAAATTGCATACAACACCGGCATTGTGATCGTAAAAGCAATCGGGACCCACCAAGAGTATGAAAAGTGGCCAATTGGATAAATATATATGGACGATATAAAAATCATAAAAACTAAAGAGAATCACAATCGCGCCCTCAAGCTCATCGAGGAGCTTGTTGACCGTGACCCTGAAATTGGATCTGCAGACGCTGACCGCCTTACGCTTCTCACTGCGCTTGTTAAAGATTATGAATCCAAACATTTTCCTGAACATCTTCCTGACCCGATTGAAGCAATCAAGTTTCGTATGGAGCAGGTGGATCTTAAACCCGCTGATCTCGTACCTTACATCGGCACTGCCGGACGAGTATCCGAAATTCTTTCAGGCAAACGCCAGCTCACTCTCGAAATGGTGAGGGCTCTTTCCACCGGACTCGGTATCCCTGCGAAAGTACTCATACAGAAACCATCACGCAACTTTGAGTCTCAAAATTGGGACACATCACTTGTGAGAACGATGGAACAACGCGGTTATTTCGGTAAGAAGTCGCTTGAGGAACATGATAAGTCTGAACTTATCAACGGATTCTTCGCGTTATTTGGCAACGTGCAACCTTCCGCGTTATACCGAAAGACCAGTTTTCGTTCTGCTCCCCGAACGGATAATAACGCTCTGCTCGCCTGGGGACTGCGTGTGTTACAAAAGGCCGAAAAGATGAAGGCCCCCGTTAAATACACGAAAGGAACGGTTAACTTGGCATTCATGCAGAACGTGGTACGCCTGAGCTCAAAAGATAACGGTCCTCTACTTGCACGGGATTATCTCAAAAAGCATGGCATCAAATTGATTATCGAACCGCATCTTCCGAAAACACATCTTGACGGTGCTACATTTTTAGCAAGCAAGGATAACCCAGTCATAGGTCTCTCTATTCGTCACGATCGACCAAATAACTTTTGGTTTACCCTGATGCACGAGCTCGCGCATATCGCACTTCACTACGACAATGGCATAGAGTCCTTCTATGATGAAGAATTACATGAGAAAGATGGAATAAAAATCGATGAGAGAGAGGAGAAGGCGGATGCGTTTGCAGAGGAGGCAATACTTCCAAACAGCAAGTGGGCAATTAGCGCGGCAAAATACACCCCCTCTCCTATGGCGGCTGAGAGCCTCGCTAAAGAACTCGGTGTCCAAACCGCAGTAATAGCAGGGCTCATTCAGTTCAAGCACCAGAATTTCTACTATTTAAACAAACTAGTCAACGATAAGAGCCTTGGCGTGCGAAAATATTTTGTCAATGATTTCAAAGAATAATATGACAACGCCAATACAATCGTATGTCCCCATACTGCGCTGGAGACTCGCTGAAATGACAGCGTTGGAGAAGCTCTTCCCGTCAGATCGTGAGAAAGTAACTCCGCTTGTTGAGTTCATCATGCCCGCGCCAACGACTGATGCAAAGGATCGTCGTAAAATCACGGAGAATTCACGAGATAAATTTCTACGCAGACTTCCAGATGTCGCAAAAAATCTACTAAAATTTTGCGGAAGGAATCCGGTACTCGTAGATGTTCACTTACTTGATGGTGACATTAGAGCATCTTCCTTTGAGCAAATCCTTGGGTCATCAAATTCGTTGGACATTTTCTCTATTCCTGTCATCTATGTCATTCCCGTAACCAGTACGAGCGCAGATATGGAGACGCGGTCAGTCGCAGTGAATTACGCAAAGTCGAGTGGGCACGGATTGTGCCTCCGTATCGACATGACCCACCTTCAAGAAGAGAATCTGTCTTCACATATCATGGAGTTTATGAAAGTAAACGAACTCAAAATCGAAAATACGAATATACTTGTTGATCTGCAAATAATTAAAGAAGGCAGGACCGCCGAGGCTGTGGCTGATCAACTAGCGCTCCTGCCGAGTCTGACTAAATGGCGCTCTTTCATTGTTTCCGGAGGCGCATTCCCGAAGGATTTGACCGAGCTCGAGGTGTTCGGCACTCATCCGCTTCCTCGCTTGGATTGGAAATTGTGGGGCGAGTTGCGCGATAGCAAGAAAATTGCAAGAACGCCGACCTACTCAGACTACACGATTCAGCATCCTGTTTTCTACGGATACATTCCTGGCGCAAGCGTAAGCGCGAGCATTCGGTATACCGATGACGAACAGTGGCAGGTTTTTAGAGGTCAGGCAATAGGATATATAAACAAAAAGACCGGACAGAAGGGCCCGGGACACAAACAGTACCTCGGGCATGCCCGCACACTCATTGGGCAGTCCTTTTATAAAGGTGGAGCATACAGCTTCGGCGATGCGGAAATCAAAAAGATGGCGGACACGTCAAATCAAAAGACCGGAAACCCTCAGAAGTGGCTAAGTATCGGCATCAACCACCATCTCACGCTAGCTGCACGCCAGACCTCCAATCTTGCCGGGAAGACTTGAGAACATCCCATACGTACTCCTTAAGAGGTTTGAGATCTTGCGATTCAGCAAGACGCTGGTATACAACTTCTCGGGGTTTGGATCGAATGCCACCTGCTTTACCCAAATTCTCGAGCTTCTCGAGTGCCTCGTGCCTCCATAGTAGCCGCGCAATAGAGATACTATCTTGTTCTGGATTATCCTTCGGATCCCGTATTGTATTGAAACAAACTGACCCATCCGCGGTCGCATGTGCCGTCTTGATACCCCACCACTCAGGTACCAATTTAAATGCATCGACAAAATGTCTGCTGCCTACCACGAGGGTGACTTCATCAAAGATGGCATTATATGCCTGCATCTGGTCAGGTAGACGGTCAAGTGTGTCACGATCACTTTTAATCTCGAACCCGCGTAAAGTGCCATTCACAACAGCAACATCTATTCTGACTGTTCCGTGCCAGATACCAAGTTCAGGAATGATCCGATAGTTCGGATAATCTTTGGCCAGTTGTTTTATGAGCTCTTCCCTGATTACCGTGTCGTTTGTTTGATTCATTTTTTGAAAGTGCGTACGACACATAGACATATCATATATTTTACACTTTTTTAGTGTAGATTGGATAGACCTGTCCTGTGGATGCAGAATTGTACTTCATGGCACTTTCACTATTACTTGGCATGCTAGCTTAGATTAGGAGGGTTGCGAAGCTGGGTTATCAACAGTTCTAAAATCTGCGAACGCCAATTCTGGTCAGGAATCTGCCTGTAAGAATAAAACAGGCAATGTAGAGAATGGCGAGAACGATTTTGAAATAATCATTGGCAAACACTTCGGGACCAAAGACGGAACCGATGATAAACAGTGTCCCGAAGTAGAGGTAGTTATAGACGACACTACCGAGCATTGCCCAGCGACCAGTGACGAAAGCGCGAACAAGCGCGACAACGAAAATTACAAACAAACCAATGAGTACCGCAATCCAATGTTGGGCGAGATAACCAATTCCAATATCCCAGATCATGCGGAATGCTTTCGCTGTTGCTTCCCCAAATTGCTGAAGCATCCAAGGAATCAAATCCTTAACGAAATCTGGACCAAGTGGTGTGGATGTCGAGCTCATTTGTTTTAGGCAGTAGATTCTTCTGGTTTAGTCAGAGACTCAATAGAATCCCAATATTCTTTTTCGTCCTTACCTAATCTTGTGGTTGGTTTCAACTGCAAAATAGATTCCGAGACAATTTTCTTGGTGTTCTCTGCAGTCCAAGATTTGAGCGTTTCGTACAAATCTTTAAAATCTTTTTCATAATCACCGAACTTCGGCTTAATTTGATTTAAGTTCTCTAGTGCCATTTTGAGAATGTCTTCACTCTTATCTGGTTTGATGAGACTGAAAAGTAGGTAAATAAAGTCGTTCTTTGGTGTTTCTTGGAGTATGTCAAAAAGATGAGCTATAGCTTTGATTGCCTGCCTATTGTTTGTGGTTATTGTTTTACCAGCCTGTCTCAAGAACTCGAGTGTAGACTTCACTATTTCTCTTTGTTTTTCCTTGCTCAAGAAATCCGCTTTAGTGAAGAAGTTAAATCCAACGGATGCATTCGTATCATTATCTTGATTAAGGAGATTCTTAATCTGCTCAGCGACAATATCTTTTAGAGATGTGTCGTCATTATCATTTATTTTTGTCGATACAAAATCATAGATTCTGGCACGCTCAGTTGCTCCTAATCCCTGCGCTTTAGTTAGTAGCACCTTCACCGCTTCAACTCTATTGTACTCACTTGCGTCAAGACTGCTGAGGAAATCAATCGCTGTGTTGTGCTGATTATTTATCAGGTGACTAATGAGTTGGGGGCGTGATGTCTCATTTGCATGAGTGTAAATAGTTTTCGCAAAGATTTGATCGCTAATTATTCTAGCCTGCAAGTGTGTAAAGACCTCTTGTATCAATTCCTGAACATACTCAACTGTCCAATAATCAAATAATGCTTTGACCACAGTTGGGTTTGCGTTCTGCAAGAATTGAATGAGTAGATTCTTTATTTCAGTCTTCTGGCTCTGGTCTGCGATATCCTCAAGGAAGATGAGGATATTCATCGGGGTTGCCCGTTGATCCCAATTACCAATATTGTTAAATGTCTGCACTACTAGACGAATCAACTCAGGGCGTTCTTTTACCCCGACTTGATCCAAATCGTTGCCGAACTCATTGATAAGCTTCAGTGCCTGTTGTAAATAGTTCTCCTTCTCGTCACTGTAGGCAGGTGTCTTTGTATTTAGCTGTGTAAGTAATTCAGAAATCTTTTGTGTGAGCACGCCGAATAACTTGCTACCAGAAAGCATCTCTTTAAGACCCAAGAATATTTCGACTCTGAGTGGGAAATTCTGAGGATTGGTTGTTTGAATGAACTGTTCAAGAGTCTTTCTGGTTAGAAGTAGTTTCTGGTTTTTTGCATTGATAAACAAACTGACAACGTCCTCTCTACCCGAATAGAGTTGTTCAATTGATTGGGCAAACCTATTCTTTTGATCAGTCGTAAGAAGATCTTGGTTTGCAAGCAAACACTCAACAATGATTTTAAGTTGGTCTATTTTCTGGAAATTTTTAAATTCTTCTGTCGACGAAAGCGCCAGGAGATATCTTTCAACAATATTCTTTGTCGTATTTTTATCGAGCTGAGTCTGCACCAACAAGAAGCTGAAGATAATCTTTGTCGGAAGCTCCATAAAATACGGCCAGACCTTGCCATCAAGCAATGTCCCGACTCTGTTTAGGTACTCCTTGCTTGTATGTCCGAGTTCTTGGAAAATAACCAACTGGGTCTTAAAAATGTTCCTCAATATCTCTGGTTGGTTTTGGTATTTATTCAATACGGAAATAACAAACTCTATCAAAGCGGATTTATTCGTTTCCGCTTGCATTAAAACCTTCGTCTCTGTCTCTTTTCCTTCAATGAGACCGAGGCGAATACCCTCAGCGTCTTTAAGTTGAGCAGATACTACGGGCTTTTTGAGATAAATAAATGGTTCAGCATCACTGACAGTGATACGACTAGTGCTTAGCATAAAATTTCTAAAACCTTCGTTGAAAGGTTCCTGCTCTTCTTTAATCACAACAGTATCGTATGTGGAAATAATTTCTTCAGGCGAATACCAAGATTTCTTTAGGTTTTGAAATGCGACTGGATACTTATGCATAAGCACAAGCACCTTCGCCATGTAAGCAATGTTGCCCTCGACGATATCTTTAACCTCTGACTTAAAAGCAACGATAAGAGATGAGATGAGGTTATTTATAAATTGCTTAATCTCTCTTGGGCTATTTGCAAATGCTGATTCTATTACTAGAAGTACGTCTTCATCATCAAGGAATTTACTAATATCACCGGTATGTTTTATTTGATCAGCGATAAATGAACGAATATCGGTGTTAATAAATTCTGGTGTCCACAAAACGACATTGAATATCTTTCTCAAAAACTCATCGGCAAGCTCAGCACTTGGTGCAGCCTTTTTTATTGCCTCAAAATCGCACGGTACCAAGAAGATGACCTGCTTGCCACCAAGATCAGCGTCACCAATCTCGAGAAACGTCTTGAGTGTCGCCAAGACTTCTGTCGCGACTTTTGAATCAACACGGTCTAGATTATCAATGACTATAACTACCTTCTTACTCTTAGAGTTTGTGTGTTTAAGAATCTTAACGAACGAATGCTCGAACTGTTCTGGAGAATTCAACTGAGCCTTCGAGCTCGTTATTGGTGAAATCATTATTATCTTTTTCAGATCATCGCCAAGAACCTTCTCTGCCAACAATCCAATCGACAGCACTAACGAGAATGTTGTGCCTAACCATAATTTCCACTGGTTGATGAAGTCTGGAAACAACTGCCAATTTATGAGGCCTATTGGAATAAAGAAGGCAAGCGAAATCAACCCAACCTTTTTCAGGTGAGCCCAAGATATGGAAACTTTTTCTTCAACAGTCTCGCTTACTGAAAAATATAAATCCTTCTCGAGTTTTTCAATTTCTTTTCTACTAATGCCTAAATCTTTTGCGATCTGAAGTAGTAACTGTCGTCTCAGTGAATCATTTTCATACTTCCAACAATCAAACTCCACAACTTGGCTATCGGTTATACCCTCATCTTTCAAAAGTTTTATGATCGTACTCTTTCCTGTACCCCATCTTCCAAATAGACCTATCGTATGTACGCAGGTATCGTTCTCAATGATTGTTCTCAGAGCGGGCGCTACATTCTTGTGATAAAAATCGAAGAAACCCTCGGTTTCTTTACCGATTGGTGCATCTTTTAGAAATTTAAAATTTATATCACTCATACTGGTAAATATTCTCGATACACCCTCACTGACTCCTGATATATCGACTCTATCAGTCGCTCCGTCTGTACAAGTTCGGTGAATCCCTTCTGGAGTAAAAGTAGGCGTACATTCTGACGGATGCGTGCTTTGATTGTTTCGTTGTTTGTCCAATCAATCGTAAGGTCGCGACGAATACGTTTCGTTAGATCTTTTACAAACTCTTTTATATCAATACCGGCTTTCTTGAGATCGGGATCACCGGCAAGGGTGTCATAAAAAACAATTTCTTCTGAAGACAATCCAAGCTCCCTGCTCTCTTCATCGAGCTTTTTTATATCATCGGCAATCTCGAGCAGGTTTTTGATGATTTCTGCCGAGCTGATGACGTTGTTTTCGTATTTCTCGATAAGGTCGGTAAGAAGCTTTAGCATCGTTTCATAGCGAGCTTTGTTAGTACGAGACCGTACCTTTATTTCTTGGTCGAGCATTTTGCGAACCATATCAATAGCAAGGTTCTGGTACTTGACCTTTTTTATTTCGTCCCCGAATCGCTGATCGAAAATAGAGATACTCTTTCTCTCCTCTCCTTCTTTGGTAAAGAGATCAATGACACCTTCAGCCTGCACCGCATTCTCGATGAGACTGCGAATAGCGCTCTCAGTTGCTTCGGGGAAAATAATATGTGGTATGACCGTCTGCTTGTTTAGTGCCTCACGAATTGATTGGAAGAATTGCACATCCGTAACAATCTTCATACCTTCTTCTCCGGGCATCACTAGCGCATGAAGACGAGAGAGTTTCGAAACCGCGCTCATGTACGACATCTTTCGCTTGTCAGAAAGACGGCCTTCTTCGGTGATAACTTCATTCATCGCGGACTGAAAGAGCTGGACCAGCTCGACACCCTTCTTTTGTCTCCATCCAGAGAAATTAATGTTGGAGAAATGGAGACAAATCTCTCCGTGAAGTTTCTTCATCTCACGAATGACTTCGTCCATGGGTATCATCGCTTCCTTCTGCACGTCGGCATCATAGATAGCGAGAGCTTTCTTTAAACTTTCAGCAATACCTATGTAGTCCACGATCAAACCTCCCGGCTTGTCTTTGTAGACACGGTTCACACGAGCTATCGCCTGCATAAGTCCGTGATTCTTGAGTGGCTTATCAAGATACATCGTGTGCAAGCTGGGCACATCAAAACCTGTCAGCCACATTTCGCAAACAATCGCTATGCGAAGCGGATCGTTTACCTTCTTAAACCGCTTCTCAAGTTTCTTTACGTCATGTTCCGACTGAATCTGTCCAGGAAAATCTTCCATGCCAGAAATAACCACGGCACACTCTGGTGCTCCGGGGATATTCTTGATTGCCTGATACATCGCCACGGCGATAGGCCGACTCATTGTGACTACCATCGCCTTACCTTCAATCGGTCTATTATTGAAATGGGAGATGATGTCTTTTGATATTTGCTCAATACGACTCGGGGCGCCGACCACCTTTTCAAGCACCGCAAGTTCTTTGTTCGCCTTGGCTTTTTCATCCACTAGGATTTCTCCGAGGATTTCATCGAGCTTGTCGTCCACAAACACATCCGCCAAATGGAGCGGAACGAGCCGAGCTTCATAATAAATATTTACCGTTGCACCATCTTCTACCGCTTGCCCGATTTTGTACGAGCTCACAATATCTCCAAAGACGCGCACCGTGTCGCGGTTGTGTCGTGATATTGGAGTTCCGGTCACACCCAAAAAGTTCGCATTCGGCAAAGCATGACGCACATTACCTGCAAGCATGCTGTACTGTGTGCGATGCGCTTCATCCGTGAGCACAATGATATTTTCTCGCTCAGTAAGAACAACGTTCGCGTCGGGGTCTTCTTGGAATTTCTGAATTGTTGTAAAAATAAGTTCACTTCCAAGGTGAGAGAGTCTGTCTTTCAAATCTTTAATGCTAGAAGCCCGTTTCGCGAGCGTACCGTATCCCGTCCGACTGAATGTTTTAAACAATTGGTCATCGAGGTCTTCGCGGTCGGTGAGGAACACATACGCTGGACTCTTGAGTTCTGGGATGCGTTTCGTTTTATTCACATAAAAAACCATTGAGAGCGACTTGCCAGAGCCTTGCGTGTGCCAGAAGACACCGATTTTTCGTTCTTGTTCTCCAAGCACTGAACGAACTGTGCTTGCGATAGTCTTATTCACTCCGTAGTACTGATGATACAGAGCCATCTTCTTCGTATACGTCACCGCATCACCATCACCATCCGCTTCAAATACAATGAAGTTTTGTATAGCATCGAGCAGTCGGACTTTATTGAAAAGACCCTTCGCGAGCACCTCAAGCTGACTCGCGCCTTTCGGCACATCACTTTCTGAATCAATACCTTTCCACGTACCATATCGCTCCCACGACGAGGAGATTGTCCCGTGTCGCGCTTCAGTGAGGTCGCTCAAACAAATAACTTGGTTGTACAAAAAGATCTTCGGGACTTCCTTTTTGTAATACTCAATATCTCGATATGCCTGACCGATAGTTGCTTCACCACGGATAGGACTTTTGAGCTCAAGCACAGCAAGAGGAAGGCCATTAACAAAAACAACCCCATCGAGACGGCAGACGTTCTCAATGCCTTGAACGGTAAATTGATTCACTATCAAAAACTCATTTGCTTCTACATTTACGAAATCAATAAGTCTTACGACTTCAGTTTTTTCCTCACCATTCTCTCGCCACGTTTTCTTTACTCCTTCAGTGATAAGTGAAAACATCTCCTTGTTTCCGAGGATAAGATCAGCATTGTGATAACCGGCGATATCGTTTACAACTTGTTCTGCTTGTTCAGCCGGAAGTTGCGGATTGAACCTGCGTACTGAAGTAAGAAGACGGTTCTTCAACACCACTTCATTAAAAAGATCTCGCTCCGCACCCGGTTGTTTAGGAGCTATGTCTGGACCATAAACATACTCATAGCCTTGGCCATGAAGCCATTCGATGAGTGATTTCTCCGTTAGGTTGTTTTCGTTTAGAGGGTTCATGGCGAAATTTAAATTAAACGCCCCAGCAATTTATCCTTCATAGAGGTAAGTTTTTGATTCTCAATTTGTATTTGTCGCATTAAGGCGATGAACGCTTCTAACTTTTTCTCGTACAGTGCAATGTTTTTGGATAAGGAAAGCGTGTATCTGTAGACCTTCTCTTTATCTGTATGCGGAATAGCCGATCCAGTCGCCCCATCTTTAATATCTTTCTCCTTTGTTTTCAGAAAGAAATAAACAATAGCTTTAATTGGCTTTTTGAAGCTCAGTTTTGCCATGGTTGAACCCACAACACCTGTCATACCAAATTCAATTCGACCAGAACTAGCACCATCCATAACCATGAGGAGATCATTTTGATCAGAAATAGTCATACCCTGAGTGTTTGCAAATGTTCTTGCGCCATTTCCAAATGTTTCAATGAGTATTTGGGGGAGAAAATCATCTCTTTGTTCACTAGATGTTTCGATGGGTTTCTTTCCTTTTACGAAGGAAAAAATATCTCTAAGCTCTACCGTATCTGAGCCTTCTTTATTTTGAGATTTAATAAACCATTCCTTAAACAAGATATTTGCAATTTTTTCAACAATACTAATGATATGGTCGTTATTTTTTATTTTTAAGTCATACGCATCGAGAATGTCTGTAATTTTCTTCTGAGTTTTCAGATCAGGTAGTCTGACTTCAAGTTTGGATAGGGTCACCGCATTAATACCTGGCTGGGCACTACCAGAGAGGGAGCCCCTCACTTGACCCCAATAATTTTTTGACTGAAAAAAGTATTTAAGAAATCTCGGATCACATTTATGGTCATCAAAACGTAGTCGAATTAGATACGATGCAAATACAGCATCTTCTGTCAGGTCAGAGTCTAAGAAATAGCTCATCCCAGTAGTCGCTCCTGTGCGGGCAAAAACTAGATCATTCTTTTTTAAAAGATACTTAGCTTTCTCTTTTTCCGAAATCTCACAATAAGGAACGGTTTTCCAATTAACAACGTTTCCTTGAATATCAGTTATTCTCAAAAATCTTGGACCTATTTTTTTACTATTAGCACTTGCTGTATACCCATACTGAGAGCCATCAGAAAAAAGATCCTCAATTTTATTGATTTTCCTGTTGTTAGTGCTTAGTTGTTGTAAGATGGTGTTCATGTTTAAAATCCAAGCTCTTTAAGATTTTTCTCAATCCCCCTTTCTGTATCTCGACCTTTTTCAAAGGCTACTCGGAGTTCGTCTGAAAGTTTTTGCATCTTTTCCTCAAAAAGGATCCCGTCGTCTTCTTCGTCTGCTAGTCCCACATAACGACCAGGAGTAAGCACATAACCATTCTTTTTTATTTCCTCGACCGTTGTTGATTTGCAAAATCCAGAAACATCTTTATATTCGGCAGTATTCAACTCTCCGCGCCAAGCACGAACCGTGTTAGCAAGCTTTTCAATATTTTCTGGATTGAATACAACTTGTTTACGAGAGATTTGCTCAAACGTATCGCGAGCATCAATAAAGAGCGTCTCACCTGAACGTTTGCGAAAACGGTCACCAGTTTTATTTTTTGCTAGAAACCAAAGAGAGACTGGAACAGAGACATTGTAAAAAAGTTTCGGGGGGCAGGAAACGATAATATCAACCATATCTCCGTCAATTAACTTTTGGCGTAATTCTCCTTCTTTTCCAGACACAGAAAGAGTTCCGTTCGGCATAACAAACCCCGCATATCCATTTGGAGCTAGGTGATGAGCAAAATGTTGAACCCACATAAAGTTGGCATTACCACTCGGCGGAGTACCAAGGGTTATGCGTGGGTCGTTGTCGGCGAGCTTTGATGGCTCCCATTCTGCGTTGAAAGGAGGGTTGGCAATGACGAAATCTGCTTGCAGGTGAGGGAACTTGTCCTGATAGTAAGTATTGCCGAGCTCGACTTTTCCCGAGAGGCCACGAATAGCAAGATTCATTTTCGCGAGACGAAGTGTGGTTTGGTTGCTCTCTTGACCGTTGATGGCGAGTTTTGACGGGTCTTGTCCGTGGTCGTGGAGATATTCACCCATAGATACGAACATCCCGCCGCTACCGCAGGCAGGGTCTAACACTCGTGCGTTCTCGTATGGCTCGAGAATTTCAACGAGAAGTTTAACGATTGATCTCGGCGTGAAAAATTCGCCACCCCGTTTACCTTCAGAGGAGGCAAACTGACCGAGGAAGTATTCATAAATTCGTCCGAGAATGTCCTTCTCGCGATCAAAATCGTGATTGAACGAAATGCGAGAGAAGATATTTACGAGTTCGCCGATTACTGCATGGTCGAGTGTTGTGCGTGTGTAGATTTTTGGGAGAACGCCCTCAAGCTCGGCTCGGTTATCCTCCTCAATAAGATCCATCGCCTTATCAAGCACTTGTCCGATATCAGGTTGCATCGTTTTCGTCTGAAGATATTCCCAGCGTGATTTTTCCGGAACATAGAACACTCTCGCACTTTTATAAAAATCCTTCGTCTCAAGAATTTGTGCGCGAGCTTTGTTGTCTTTCACATAGAAGTCCTCATTCTTCGCATCACGGGTAAACGTCTCAAGCTCCTCCCGACGCTTATAAAAAGCATCAGAGATATATTTCAAAAAGAGAAGACCAAGGACGATGTTCTTGTATTCGGAAACATCGATGTTGCCGCGAAGCTTGTCTGCCGCCGCCCAGAGCTCCTTTTCAAAATCTAGATCGTGATGGTGACTTTTTTCGATAACATTTTTTGTAGCTTCTTTTTGACCCTTACGAATGCGATCTTGAAGGTCGGTTGGGAGGGCTGTTTTGGGGATCAGGTAATTACGGCCTACCTTTTCAGCGGGCATCTTTCCCTCGGAAATCTGCTTGTTTATGGCCGCCCTAGTAACTCCAAGCATCTTGGCCATTTCGGCTACGGTTATGAATTGTGACTTGTTAATTGACATATGTATACCGACAATTATACACGATTCAGGAAGCTTTGCAAGTATACATAGGTATACTAGTTACCAACAGCTTGTCTCCTACGGGGTCTGGACTCCCTTGAAGGGTTGCGTCATCCCTTGTGTTAGGTCGAATAAAGAAGAATTAACCAAGTAAATAAAGGAAAAAATATATGGAACCAACTATACCAAGAGAGGACTTGCGGTACTGCCTCTATGCGAGAAAGAGTACCGAATCGGACGAGCGTCAAGCGATGAGCATCGACAGCCAGATCAAGGAGATGCTTCAAGTGGCGCAGCGGGAAGGGATTCGCGTGACCGAGATCAAGCGTGAATCGCACTCCGCAAAAGAAACTCTGCAGCGTCCAGAGTTTAACAAGATGATCGATGAAATACGGTCAGAGAAATTTAACGCCATTCTGACGTGGGCACCGGATCGCTTGTCGCGCAACGCTGGTGACCTTGGAGTTATCGTCGACCTGTTGGATCAAAAGAAAATTGTGGAAATACGAACCTTCACCCAGAAGTTCACGAATAACCCGAATGAGAAGTTTCTTCTGATGATTCTCGGAGCTCAAGGGAAACT